>JBBQWS010000047.1:0-26270 GCA_038210415.1 Actinomycetes bacterium | reverse complement strand
ACCCAGCAGACGTTGCTGCTCAACGGGTTGCGCGACCGCATCACCGTGCAGACCGACGGCCAGCTCAAGACCGGACGCGACGTCGTCATCGCGGCTCTGCTGGGCGCCGAGGAGTACGGCTTCGCCACCGCGCCGCTCGTCGTGATGGGCTGCGTGATGATGCGGGTCTGCCACCTCGACACCTGCCCGGTGGGGGTGGCCACGCAGAACCCCGAGCTGCGGGCCAAGTTCACCGGGTCGCCCGCGTTCGTCGAGACGTTCTTCGAGTACATCGCGGAGGAGGTTCGCGAGCACCTCGCGGCGCTCGGCCTGCGCACCCTCGACGAGGCCATCGGCCAGGTCGAGCTGCTCGACTCGACGGCGGCCGTCGACCACTGGAAGGCTCGCGGCCTTGACCTCTCGCCCATCCTGTTCATGCCTGCGGAGGTCGCGGGGGCGCCCCGACGACGGACGACCGTGCAGGACCACGGCCTCGACAAAGCGCTCGACCACGAGCTGATCGCGGTCTGCGCCGACGCACTCGAACGTGGCGAGCCGGTGCGGGCGAGCCTGCCGATCCGCAACGTCAACCGCACCGTCGGCACGATGCTCGGCTCCGAGCTCACCCGTCGGTATGGCGGCGCCGGCCTGGCCGACGGCACCATCGACGTCACGTTCACCGGCTCGGCCGGGCAGTCCTTCGGCGCGTTCCTCCCGTCCGGCATCACGCTGCGGCTCGAGGGCGACGCCAACGACTACGTCGGCAAGGGGCTGTCCGGGGGGCGCGTCGTCGTCCGCCCGGACCGCGCGGCGAGGTTCCTCGCGGAGCAGAACGTCATCGCCGGCAACGTGATCCTGTACGGCGCGACCGCCGGCGAGGTGTTCCTGCGCGGTGTCGTCGGCGAACGGTTCTGCGTCCGCAACTCCGGCGCGACGGCCGTCGTAGAAGGGGTGGGCGACCACGCCTGCGAGTACATGACCGGCGGCCGGGCTGTCATCCTGGGGAGTACCGGGCGAAACGTCGCCGCCGGCATGTCGGGTGGCATCGCATACGTCCTGGACCTCGACGCGGGCCATGTGAACCGTGAGCTGGTCGACCTCGAGGCACTGGACAGCGACGACGAGGACTTCCTTGCCGCCATCGTGCAACGCCACCACGAGGAGACCGAGTCAGCCGTAGCCGCCGACTTGCTGGCCCGCTGGGACCGTGCGCTCACGCGCTTCGTCAAGATCATGCCCCGCGACTACAAGCGGGTTCTCGAGGCCTCGCTCCGCGCCGAGCGCGACGGCATCGACCTGCTCGACACGATCATGGAGGTCACCCGTGGCTGACCCGAAGGGGTTCCTCACGACCCCGCGCGAGCTGCCGCCCCGGCGGCCCGTCGACATCCGCATCTCCGACTGGCGCGAGGTCTACGAGCCCATGCCGGGCGGAGCACTCAAGGCGCAGGCCGGGCGTTGCATGGACTGCGGGATCCCGTTCTGCCACAACGGTTGTCCGCTCGGGAACCTGATCCCCGAGTGGAACGACCTGACTTGGCGCGGCGACGGCGCGGGCGCCATCGAACGGCTGCACGCCACCAACAACTTCCCGGAGTTCACCGGCCGGCTGTGTCCCGCGCCGTGCGAGACCGCCTGCGTCCTGGGCATCAACGCGGACCCGGTGACGATCAAGCAGGTCGAGGTGTCGATCATCGACCAAGCCTGGGCCAACGGATGGGTCACCCCTCAGCCGCCGTCCCGGCTGTCGGGCAAGACCGTCGCCGTTGTCGGGTCCGGGCCGGCGGGCCTCGCGGTCGCGCAGCAGCTCACGCGCGCCGGGCACACCGTCGCCGTGTACGAGCGGGCCGACCGCATCGGCGGCCTGCTCCGCTACGGCATCCCCGAGTTCAAGATGGAGAAGTCGCACCTCGACCGGAGGCTTGAGCAGATGGCCGCCGAAGGGACGAAGTTCCGTCCGAGCGTCGCCGTCGGTGTCGACATCACCGCGCACGAGCTGCGTCAGCGGTACGACGCGGTCGTCCTCGCCGTCGGTGCGACGCAGTGGCGCGACCTCGACGTACGCGGCCGTGAGCTCGCCGGAATCCACCAGGCGATGGAGTTCCTGCCGTACGCCAACCGGGTGCAGGAGGGCGATCTGGCCGCGGCGCCCATCAGCGCACGCGGCCGCCACGTCGTCATCCTCGGCGGCGGCGACACCGGCGCGGACTGTCTCGGCACGTCGCTGCGGCAGGGCGCGGCCTCGGTCACGCAGCTGGAGATCATGCCGCGTCCGCCGCAGCAGCGGCCGGCTTCCGCACCCTGGCCGACGTACCCGATGGTGTACCGGACGAGCAGCGCGCACGAGGAGGGCGGCGAACGTGTGTTCGCCGTCAACACGCGCGGGTTCCTCGGCGACGGTGGCCGGGTCCGGGCGCTGGAGCTGGTCGAGGTCGCCATGGTCGACGGGCGGTTCGAGGAGGTCGCCGGCAGCGTCCACGAGCTGGCGGCCGACCTCGTGCTGCTGGCGATGGGCTTCACCGGTCCGGAGCAAGGGGGGCTGCTCGACCAGCTCGGGGTCGAGCTCGACCCGCGCGGGGCCATCAGCCGCGACGCGTCGTACCAGTCCGGGGTCGAGGGTGTGTTCGTGGCCGGCGACGCCGGTCGCGGCCAGTCCCTGATCGTCTGGGCCATCGCGGAGGGTCGGGCCGCGGCATCTGCCGTCGACCGCTTCCTGATGGGGGAGACGAACCTGCCGGCCCCGATCCGGCCGACCGATCGACCGCTCACCGTCTAGGTCCCGGCTACTCGATAGGGTTCACGACATGCGTCGCGCCAAGATCGTCTGCACCCTCGGTCCGGCCACATCCAGCATCACGGGCGTCCGTGACCTCGTCGCGGCCGGCATGGACGTCGCCCGACTCAACCTCTCGCACGGGGCCTACTCCGACCACGAGGAGGTCTACCGCAACGTCCGGCAGGCCTCCGACGAGAGCGGGCGGGGCGTCGGGATCCTCGTGGACCTGCAGGGCCCCAAGATCCGCACCGGCAACTTCGCGGCCGGTCCGGTGCTGCTCACCGCCGGCGACACGTTCACGATCACCACCGACGAAGTCGAGGGCGACGAGGACATGGTCGGTACCACGTACAAGGGGCTCCCGGGCGACGTCCGGCCGGGCGACCGGATCCTGATCGACGACGGCAAGGTCTGCCTCGAGGCCACCGAGGTCGTCGGCTCGCGGGTGATCACCCGCGTCATCGAGGGCGGCATGGTCTCCGACCACAAGGGGATCAACCTGCCGGGGGTGGCCGTCAGTGTGCCCGCGATGTCCGAGAAGGACATCGACGACCTCCGCTGGGCGCTGCGCATCGGGGCCGACCTCATCGCGTTGTCGTTCGTGCGCAACGCTTCCGACATCGACGACGTCCACAAGATCATGGACGAGGAGGGCGTGCGGCTCCCCGTCATCGCGAAGATCGAGAAGCCGCAGGCGGTCGAGAACCTCCCCGCCATCATCGCGGCGTTCGACGGCATCATGGTCGCGCGCGGTGACCTCGGCGTGGAGCTCCCGCTCGAAGAGGTCCCGATCGTCCAGAAGCGGGCCGTCAAGCTCGCCCGGGCGGCCGCGAAGCCGGTGATCGTGGCGACCCAGATGCTCGAGTCGATGATCGGTGCCTCCCGCCCGACCCGGGCCGAGGCCTCCGACGTCGCCAATGCGGTCCTCGACGGCGCCGACGCGGTGATGCTCTCCGGTGAGACGTCGGTCGGCCGATACCCGATCGAGGCCGTGCTGACGATGGCCCGCATCGTCGAGGCGGTCGAGCAGCAATCGCTGGTCGACCTGCCCGCGCTGGGCGGCAAGCCGACGTCGAAGGCCGGGGCGATCTGCCGCGCGGCGGCCAATGTCGGTGAGATCGTCGACGCGAAGTTTCTCGTTGCCTTCACGCAGACCGGCTCGTCGGCGCAGCGGCTGGCCCGGCACCGATCGCCGATCCCGTTGCTGGCGTTCACCCCGACGCCGTCGGTCCGCAGCCAGCTCGCGCTGTGCTGGGGCGTCGAGACGTTCCTCGTTCCGACGGTCACCCACACCGACGACATGGTCCGTCAGGTCGACTCCGCGTTGTCCGGGCTCGACCGGTGTACCCCGGGTGACCACGTGGTCATCGTCGCGGGTGCGCCTCCGGGCATCCCCGGTTCGACGAACGCGCTGCGGGTGCACGTGATCGGCGACGCGATCAGCGGCGTCGCCGCCGCGTACCACACCCCCTAGCCCGCCGCTAGCCCCAGCCCTCCCCGCCCCCCTCGCGCCACAGGGGACCCCTGATGCCACTAGATCAAGGTTCCGCGGCAGTCATGGTCGGGGTCTGGGCGCGCCGGTCCGCCTCCGATACGCATCGACCACGTCGCGAGCTCCCGCGACCGTCTGGAACCGTGAGTGTCACCAGAACTCGGTCTAGTGGCATCAGGGGTCCCTTGTGGGGGAAAGGGGAGCGCGCGAGGGGTCGGCGGGGCCGGCTGCGGGCGCGGCGGCTAGTCGAGGGGGAGGGCGCGGCGGGCCTCGGGGTTCAGCACGCCCCAGCCGATGAACTGCTCGACGATCACTCCGGGCGAGGTGTCGTAGATGACGGCAAGGGTGCGCAGGTCGTCCTGGCGGACCGAGAGCACCTTGCCGTTGTAGTCGCCGCGCTGGCTCTGGATCGTCGACACGTAACGCGCCAGCGGGCCGGCCTTCTCGGCCGGGACGACGGACAACCGCTCGAGGTCGAGGACCATGCGGGGCGGCGGCTCGTTGGCGCCGGCGGGGCCGGCTCCGGGCAGGAGCTCGCCGACGGGTACGCCGTAGAAGTCGGCCAGCTCGGCGAGCTTCTGGACGGTGACCGAGCGGTCGCCGCGCTCGTACGAGCCGACGACGACGGCCTTCCAGCGGCCCAGCGACTTCTCCTCGACTCCGTGCAGCGACAGACCCTGTTGGGTGCGGATGGCGCGCAGACGAGATCCCAGCGCGCGGGCGTAGTCGGATGGCATGGTGCACAACCCCCACTTGACCGCTACCCGACCACGGTCCGTGGTCGCACGAGCAGCGGACTGTGACGTTACGGAGCGTGACCACCGAGCGTCAAGGAATGCACCCACAGTCAGACCGTTCGGAGGATGAGGGGTCATCGCTTCGGCCCTGCTAGCGTGACCGTCGTCCGACATCCTTTAACGACCCGTCCTGCGAGGCGGGGAAGGAGGTCCTGAGGGATCATGACGCCCCCGACCGGTACCGCTGGGCTCGACCCGGCGAAGGCGCGCGAGGTCTTGGAACCGGCTGATGTCAGCCGTGCCCTGACCCGCATCGCGCACGAGATCATCGAACGCAACAAGGGTGCTGCGGGCGTCGTCCTGCTCGGCATACCCACCCGCGGGGTCCCGCTGGCCCGTCGGCTCGCGGCCCGGATCGCGGCCGTCGAAGGCGTCGAGGTGCCGGTCGGCTCGCTCGACATCACGATGTACCGCGACGACCTGCGGCTGCACCCGGCCAGGGCCCTCGAGCGCACCGAGGTGCCGGTGGGCGGTATCGACGGCACGGTCGTGGTGCTGGTCGACGACGTGCTGTTCTCCGGCCGCACCGTGCGGGCCGCCCTGGACGCGCTGAATGACATCGGACGCCCGCGGTCCGTGCAGCTCGCCGTCCTGGTCGACCGGGGCCACCGCGAGCTCCCGATCCGAGCCGACTTCGTGGGCAAGAACCTGCCGACCTCGACCCAGGAGACCGTCCGGGTCCTGCTGGAGGAGCACGACGGGCGCGACGCCGTGCTCCTCGGTCAGGTCGGAGAGAGGACCTCATGAAGCGCCACCTGGTTTCCGCCGCCGACCTGACGTACGACGACGCGCTGCTCGTGCTCGACACGACCGCCGAGATGGCGGCCCTGGCCAACCGCGAGATCAAGAAGCTGCCCACCCTTCGCGGGCGCACGGTGGTCAACCTGTTCTTCGAAGACTCCACCCGCACCCGGATCTCGTTCGAGGCCGCAGCCAAGCGGCTCTCGGCTGACGTCATCAACTTCTCGGCCAAGGGGTCCAGCGTCTCCAAGGGCGAGAGCCTGAAGGACACCGCGCTGACCCTCGAGGCCATGGGCGCCGACGCGGTCGTCATCCGGCACGGCTCGAGCGGAGCGCCGCACCGCCTGGCGTACTCCGGCTGGGTGGGCGGCTCGGTGGTCAACGCCGGAGACGGAACGCACGAGCACCCCACCCAGGCGTTGCTCGACGCGTTCACGATGCGGCGTCACCTGGCCGGCGGCAGGGGTGACCTGTCCGGCCGCCGGATCACGATCGTCGGGGACGTCCTGCACAGCCGGGTCGCGCGTTCGAACGTGCTGCTGCTCGCGACGCTCGGCGCAGAGGTGACCCTGGTGGCCCCGCCGACCCTGCTGCCGGTCGGCGTCGAGACCTGGCCGTGCTCGGTGTCGTACGACCTGGATGCCCCGCTGCCGAAGAGCGACGCGGTGATGATGCTTCGGGTGCAGCGCGAACGGATGAAGGACGCCTACTTCCCGAGCGCGAACGAGTACAGCCGCCGGTACGGCCTCGACACCGAGCGCGCGGCGACGTTGCCGGACCACGCGATCGTGATGCACCCGGGTCCGATGAACCGCGGCATGGAGATCGCCGCCGAGGTGGCTGATGGGGTGCGCTCGACGATCGTCGAGCAGGTTGCCAACGGCGTCAGCGTGCGGATGGCCGTGCTGTACCTCCTGCTCGGGGGCAGCCAGTCCGCGATCGGGACCGAGCCGGCGGAGGTCGGGGCATGAGCGGCACGTGGTTGATCAAGGGCGCGCGGATTCTCGGCAACGAGCCGGCTGACCTGCTGGTGCGCGACGGAGTGATCGCGGCGACCGGCGCTCCCGGCTCGCTCGCCGGCGAGGACGGTGCGGCCGGTGCGACCGAGCTCGACGCCGCCGGTCTGATCGCTCTGCCGGGTCTGGTCGACCTGCACACCCACCTGCGCGAACCGGGCCGCGAGGACGCCGAGACGGTCGTCTCCGGCACCCGGGCGGCGGCGCTCGGGGGGTTCACCGCCGTGCACGCGATGGCCAACACCGACCCCGTCGCCGACACGGCCGGCGTGGTCGAGCAGGTCTGGCGGCTCGGCCGCGAGGCAGGCTTCTGCGACGTCCAGCCGGTCGGCGCAGTCACCGTGGGGCTCGACGGTCACCAGCTCGCCGAGCTCGGGGCGATGGCCACGTCGGCTGCACAGGTCCGCGTGTTCTCAGACGACGGCAAGTGCGTCAGCGACGCCGTGCTGATGCGCCGGGCGCTGGAGTACGTCAAGGCATTCGACGGCGTGGTCGCCCAGCACGCCCAGGAGCCCCGGCTCACCGAGGACGCCCAGATGAACGAAGGCGCGCTGTCAGGGGTGCTGGGGCTGCGCGGCTGGCCAGCCGTCGCCGAGGAGGCGATCATCGCCCGTGACGTACTCCTGGCCGAGCACGTGGGGTCGCGGCTGCACGTGTGCCACGTGTCGACCGCCGGGTCGGTCGAGCTGATCCGCTGGGCGAAGTCGCGCGGGGTGCAGGTGACGGCCGAGGTCACCCCGCACCACCTGCTGCTGACCGACGACCTCGTCGCGACCTACGACCCGGCGTACAAGGTCAACCCACCGTTGCGCAGCAAGGCCGACGTCGAGGCCGTCCGTCAGGGGCTGGCCGACGGCACCATCGACGCCGTCGCGACCGACCACGCCCCGCACCCGGTCGAGGACAAGGACTGCGAGTGGTCGGCGGCGGCGATGGGCATGGTCGGGCTCGAGACGGCGCTGGCCGTCGTGGCCGAGGCGATGATCGCGACCGGGCTGCTCGACTGGGCCGGGGTCGCCGACCGCATGTCGGTTCGGCCGGCCGCGATCGGTCGCCTGGCCGGGCACGGTCGCCCGCTCGAGGTCGGTGAGCCGGCCAACCTCGTGCTGGTCGACCCGTCCGCGCGCTGGACCGTCGTCGCGGCCGAGCTGACCTCGAAGAGCCGCAACACCCCGTTCGGTGGTCGCGAGCTGCCGGCCCGGGTCGTGGCGACGTTCCTGCGCGGGCGGCCCACGGTGCTGGCGGGGGCGCTCGCGTGACGCTGGGTTCCGCCCTGACCGCTCCGGCCCAGGTCACGCACTGGCCGCTGCGGTTGGCGCTCACCGCGTTCGTCGTCGTCGTCGTCGGGATCGCAGTGTGGGCGATGCGGCGGGGCTGGCTGGCCCGGGTGGGCAGGCAGGGCGACGTCGCCGAGCTGCCGCCGGTACCCGCCGACGGTGCTGCCGCACTTCTCGGCCCGCTGTCCGGTCGCTACTTCTCCACGACGTCCGCCGACGACTGGCTCGACCGTATGGCCGTGCACGGGCTCGGCGTCCGGTCGTCGGTCGAGCTCAGTGTCCGGGCCGACGGTGTTCTGCTCGAGCGCGCCGGCGCCCCCGACGTCTTCGTGCCTGCGAACGACATGGTCGAAGCCCGCCTCGACCGCGCCATCGCGGGGGGCGCCTACGAAGCCGGCGGCCTGGTCGTCCTGCGCTGGCGGCTTGGCGCCCGCCTGGTCGACACCGGCATCCGGCTGGCCGACCCCGACCGGCACCCCGAGGTCGTCGCCGCGGCGACCGCCCTCGTCCCGGCCAACGCATCAGGAGAAGACCTGTGAGCACCGAGCCCGGCCCGGCCCTGCTCGTCCTCGAGGACGGCCGCACCTTCCGCGGCGAGGCGTACGGCGCCTCCGGCGAGACCTTCGGCGAGGCCGTGTTCTGCACCGCGATGAGCGGCTACCAGGAGACGCTCACCGACCCGTCATACCACCGGCAGGTCGTCGTCATGACGGCCCCGCACATCGGCAACACCGGCATGAACGACGAGGACGCCGAGTCCGACCGCATCTGGGTGAGCGGCTACGTCGTACGCGATCCCTCGCCGCTTCCTTCGTCGTGGCGGTCGCGCCGCAGCCTCGACGACGAGCTGGTGCGCCAGGGCGTCGTCGGCATCAGCGGCATCGACACCCGCGCGCTCACCCGGCACCTGCGCGACCACGGAGCGATGCGGGTCGGAGTGTCGTCGGTCGAGGCCGACCCGGCGGCCCTGCTGGTCCGGGTCCTGGCGGCGCCATCGATGGCCGGCGCCGACCTGACCGCCGCGGTCACGACCACTGAGCCGTACGTCGTCCCCGCCGTCGGGCCCAAGCGGCTCACCGTCGCGGCGATCGACCTCGGCATCAAGGCGATGACGCCGCGCTTGATGGCGGAGCGCGGCATCGAGGTGCACGTGCTGCCCGCGACCACCACGGTGGCCGACCTCACCGAGCTCGATGCCGACGGACTGTTCCTCTCCAACGGCCCCGGTGACCCGGCCACCGCCGACCACGCGGTCGCGCTGACCCGAGCCGCCCTCGACCACCGCATCCCGCTGTTCGGGATCTGCTTCGGTAACCAGATCTTGGGGCGGGCGCTCGGGTTCTCGACGTACAAGCTGGCGTTCGGTCACCGCGGGATCAACCAGCCCGTGCAGGATCGTGCGACCGGCAGGGTCGAGATCAGCGCGCACAACCACGGGTTCGCCGTCGACGCGCCGATCGACCGCCCGTCCCAGACGCCCTACGGCACTGTCGAGGTCAGCCACGTCTGCCTGAACGACGACGTCGTCGAGGGGTTGGTCTGCCGGGACGTGCCCGCGTTCTCGGTGCAGTACCACCCGGAGGCAGCCGCCGGCCCGCACGACTCCGCGTACCTGTTCGACCGGTTCGTGGACCTGATGGAAGGGCGGGCCAGTGCCTAAGCGCACCGACATCCGCAGCATCCTGGTGATCGGGTCCGGCCCGATCGTCATCGGCCAGGCCTGCGAGTTCGACTACTCCGGCACCCAGGCCTGCCGGGTACTGCGGGACGAAGGCATGCGGGTGATCCTCGTCAACAGCAACCCGGCGACGATCATGACCGACCCCGAGTTCGCCGACGCGACGTACGTCGAGCCGATCACGCCCGAGATCGTGGCCAAGATCATCGAGCGCGAGCGCCCGGACGCTCTGCTCGCCACCCTCGGCGGGCAGACCGCGCTGAACTGCGCGGTCGCGCTGCACGACATGGGCGTGCTGGCCGAGTACGACGTCGAGCTGATCGGGGCCGACTTCGACGCGATCCAGCGCGGCGAGGACCGGCAGAAGTTCAAGGGGATCGTGGCCGGGCTGTCACCCCGACTGGGCGCCGAGTCGGCCCGTTCGGTGATCTGCCACTCGATCGCCGACTTGCTGGCGGGGGCCGACGAGCTCGGTTACCCCGTGGTCGTCCGGCCGTCGTTCACCATGGGCGGGGCCGGCTCGGGCATGGCGTACGACGAGGCCGACCTGCGCCGCATCGGCGGTTCGGGGCTGCAGGCCAGCCCGACGACCGAGGTCCTGCTCGAGGAGTCGATCCTCGGCTGGAAGGAGTTCGAGCTCGAGCTGATGCGCGACCGCGCCGACAACGTCGTGGTCATCTGCTCGATCGAGAACGTCGACCCGCTGGGGGTGCACACCGGCGACTCCATCACCGTGGCGCCGGCCCTGACCCTCACCGACCGCGAGTTCCAGCGCATGCGCGACATCGCGATCGAGGTGATCCGGGCGGTCGGCGTCGATACCGGCGGCTGCAACATCCAGTTCGCAGTCCACCCCGACACCGGTCGCATCGTGGTGATCGAGATGAACCCGCGGGTGTCACGGTCGTCGGCCCTCGCGTCCAAGGCCACCGGATTCCCGATCGCGAAGATCGCGGCCCGGCTGGCGATCGGCTACACCCTCGACGAGATCCCGAACGACATCACCGAGCAGACGCCCGCGTCGTTCGAGCCGACCCTCGACTACGTCGTGGTCAAGGTGCCCCGGTTCGCCTTCGAGAAGTTCCCGCAGGCCGACCCGACCCTGACCACGACCATGAAGAGCGTGGGCGAGGCCATGGCGATCGGCCGCTCGTTCGGCGAAGCCCTGCAGAAGGCGTTGCGCTCGCTGGAGCGGCCCGAGGCCGTTTTCCACTGGCGTGGCGCCGAGGCCGACCTCGACCGGGACGCCCTCGTCGAGCAGGCCGGCCTGGCCCGGGACGGTCGGCTCACGGTGGTCCAGCAGGCGCTGCGCGCGGGCGCGTCGGTCGACGAGGTCTACGCGAGCACCGGCATCGACCCGTGGTTCCTCGAGCAGATCAGGGGCATCAACGTCCTGGCTGAACAGGTGGCTGCCGGGCGCGAGCTGACCGCCACGATGCTGCGCAGGGCCAAGCGGGCGGGCTTCTCCGACGTCCAGCTCGGCGAGCTGCGTCAGCTGCCAGAGGAGGTCGTGCGTGGCATCCGGCACGCGCTGGGGATCCGGCCGGTCTACAAGACGGTCGACACCTGCGCGGCCGAGTTCGAGGCCGCGACGCCCTACCACTACTCGTCCTACGACGAGGAGTCGGAGGTGCGTGCGCGCACCAAGCCGGCCGTCCTGATCCTCGGCAGCGGCCCCAACCGGATCGGCCAGGGCATCGAGTTCGACTACTCGTGCGTCCACGCGGCGATGACGCTGCGCGAGGCCGGGTACGAGACCGTGATGGTCAACTGCAACCCCGAGACCGTGTCCACTGACTACGACACCAGCGACCGGCTCTACTTCGAGCCGCTCACCCTCGAGGATGTGCTCGAGGTCGTGCACGCGGAGTCCGCTGCCGGACCCGTTGCGGGGATGATCGTCCAGCTCGGCGGGCAGACGCCGCTGGGGCTTGCCCAGCGGCTCAAGGACGCAGGTGTCCCGGTCGTCGGCACCTCGCCCGAGGCCATCCATCTCGCCGAGGAGCGAGGTGCGTTCGGTGACGTGCTGGCCGCAGCCGGGCTGCCCGCACCGAAGTACGGCATGGCCCATTCGCAGACGCAGGCGCTAGCGATCACCCACGACATCGGGTACCCCGTGCTGGTGCGGCCGTCGTACGTCCTGGGCGGCCGGGGCATGGAGATCGTCTACGACGACGACGCCCTCGCGGCGGCGCTCGGTCGGATCCGCGGTGGTGACCCGACGCCGGTGTGGGAGCACCCGGTGCTCGTCGACCGGTTCCTCGACGACGCGGTGGAGATCGATGTCGACGCGTTGTACGACGGCACCGAGCTCTACCTCGGTGGCGTGATGGAGCACATCGAGGAGGCCGGCATCCACTCCGGCGACTCCGCGTGCGCGCTGCCGCCGATCACTCTGGGCCGGGCCGAGATCGACCGGATCCGACGGTCGACCGAGGCGATCGCGCGAGGGGTCGGTGTCCGCGGGCTCCTCAACGTCCAGTTCGCACTCGCCGGTGACGTGCTCTACGTGCTCGAGGCCAACCCTCGGGCGTCCCGCACCGTGCCGTTCGTGTCCAAGGCGACAGCGGTGCCGCTGGCCAAGGCGGCGGCCCGGATCATGATGGGCGAGACCGTACGACAGCTTCGCGCCGAGGGCGTGCTGCCGGCCTCCGGCGACGGCGGCACGATGCCCCTCGACTCGCCGATCTCGGTCAAGGAGGCGGTGCTCCCCTTCGGCAGGTTCCACGGCGTCGACACGGTGCTGGGCCCGGAGATGCGTTCGACCGGCGAGGTGATGGGTATCGACGCGGTGTTCGGCACGGCCTTCGCGAAGTCGCAGATGGCGGCGTACAACGGCGGGCTGCCGACCAAGGGCCGGGTGTTCGTGTCAGTCGCCAACCGCGACAAGCGGTCGATGGTGTTCCCCGTCAAGCGGCTGGCTGACCTCGGTTTCGACATCGTGGCCACCGAGGGCACCGCCGAGGTGCTGCACCGCAGCGGCGTCGTCTCGACCGTGGTTCGCAAGCACTCCGCTCCGGACGACGGCACCCCCGACGCCGTCGACCGGATCCTCGCTGGCGAGATCGACCTCATCGTCAACACCCCGTTCGGGGTCGGCTCGCGGTTGGACGGCTACGAGATCCGCACCGCCGCGGTCTCCCGGGGCGTCGCCTGCATCACCACGGTGCAGGGTCTGGCCGCCGCGGTGCAGGGGATCGAGGCGCTGATCAGAGGCGAGCTCGGGGTGCGTTCGTTGCAGGAGTACGGTGCGGCCGTGCGCGCCGCTCGAGGGGAGTCGTAGATGGCACCGGTCCAGGTCCGCGGTGAGGTGCTCTCGCTGCGCCGACTCGGCGACTACTTCTCGCTGACCCTCGTCGCGCCGGGGATCGCCGAGGGTGCCCGCCCGGGGCACTTCATCGCGCTGGCGGTGGGCGGCGACGACTCCGCGATGCTGCTGCGGCGCGCGTTCTCGATCTACCGGGTGCAGGAGCGGGGCGTCTACGGCGGCACCGTCGAGATCGTGTTCGCCGTTCACGGCAAGGGCACGGCGTGGTTGTCCCATGTCCGGCCGCACGACCCGATCGACGTCGTCGGCCCGCTGGGTCGGCCGTTCGCGCTGCCCAAGGAGTCCGTGACGGCGACCCTTGTCGGTGGCGGCTACGGCTCGGCCCCGCTGTTCGCCCTCGCCGAGCAGCTCCGGGCCCGGGGCTGTCGGGTCGACATGGTGCTGGGTGCGGCCACCGAGGGCCGGCTGTTCGGCGCCCTGGAGGCCAAGCGGATGTCCTCGCAGGTGGCGATCACCACCGAGGACGGTTCGCTCGGCGAGCGCGGCCGGGTCACCGATGTGCTGCCGCAGATGATCGAGCGCGCCGGTACCGACGTCGTGTACGCCTGCGGCCCGATGCGGATGCTCAGGGCGGTTCACGAGATCGCCACCGCGTACGGCGCCCACAGCCAGTGCGCGGTCGAGGAAGCCATGGCCTGCGGCATCGGGGTGTGCATGACCTGCGTGCTCCCCGTGATCGGCGACGACGGACTCACCCGCATGATGCGTTCGTGCGTCGAGGGTCCGGTCTTCCACGGTGACCGCGTGCGGTGGGACGACATCGGCACGGTCCCCCCGGACACCGTCGGTGCCCCTTCCGCCGAGCTGCCGCCCGAGTCCGTCCGGGTCGCGGGGGATCGGTCATGACGCGCATGCGACTGACCACGGCGCGGCCGGGCGTGCGCGAGCTTCCCCCGGTCGACATGAGCACCTCGCTCGCTTCGGCCGTCCTGCCCAACCCGGTGCTCACCGCTTCGGGCTGCGCCGCCGCCGGCCGCGAGCTCGACCAGTTCATCGACATCACCGCGATCGGTGCCGTCGTCACCAAGTCGATCATGCTCAAGGCGCGGTCCGGTCGCCCGACCCCGCGGATGGCCGAGACGCCCAGCGGCATGCTCAACTCCATCGGCCTGCAGGGCCCCGGGATCGACGAGTTCATCGACAAGGACCTCGCCTGGCTCCGCAACCGCGGGGCCCGGACGGTCGTCTCCATCGCCGGCGGAAGCGTGGACGAGTTCACCAAGCTCGCGCACCGGTTGCGCAGCGTCGACGGCGTGACGGCCGTCGAGGTCAACATCTCGTGCCCCAACGTCGAGGACCGCGGGCAGGTCTTCGCCTGCAACGCCGACGCCGCAGCCGCCGTCATCTCCGCGGTACGACGGGCGACGGCGCCGGGGGTCCCGGTCCTGGCCAAGCTGTCGCCGGACGTGACCGACATCGTGGCCATCGCGCGGGCGGTCGTCGACGCCGGGGCGGCCGGGCTGTCCATGATCAACACCACGCTCGGGATGGTCATCGACACCGACACGATGCGACCGGCGCTCGGAGGGATCACCGGCGGCCTGTCCGGTCCGGCGATCCGGCCGATGGCCGTGCGCTGCGTCTGGCAGGTCCACCAGGCGCTGCCCGATGTCCCGATCCTTGGCATGGGCGGCATCCGCACCGGCCTCGACGCGCTCGAGTTCGTGCTGGCCGGAGCCAGCGCCGTGTCCGTCGGCACGGTCGTCTTCAACGACCCCAGCGCCCCGTTGCGGGTCCTGCGCGAGCTGCAGCTCGCGCTCGGCGACCGTGGCTTCGAGACCCTGAGCGACGCCATCGGTTACGCCCACCGGGTCGACCCGGTCGCGGAGCTCGAGCCGACCGACGCCGAGGGCGATCCGATCGCGGCGGACGACGCGTGACGGCACCGGAGCCCTTCGGCGTGCGGTTGCGCCGGGCCATGGACACCCACGGTCCGCTCTGCGTCGGGATCGACCCGCACGCGTCGCTGCTGGCCGACTGGGGCCTGCCCGACGACGTGGGCGGCCTCGAGCGCTTCGCCCTGACCGTCGTCGAGGCCGTCGGGGGCCGGGTCGCCGCGATCAAGCCGCAGTCGGCCTTCTTCGAACGGTTCGGCAGCGGCGGAGTGGCGGTGCTCGAGCGAACCGTGCAGCAGGCACGGGCGGCCGGCACCCTCGTCGTCCTCGACGTCAAGCGCGGCGACATCGGCTCCACGGCAGGCGCGTACGCCGACGCCTACCTCGACCCGGTCGCTGCCGGCTTCGCCGACGCGATCACCGTGAGTCCGTACCTCGGCTTCGGCTCTCTGCGGCCGATGCTCGACCTTGCCGCCACCAACGGGTGCGGGGTGTTCGTCCTGGCGCTGACCTCGAACCCCGAGGGTGCCCAGGTGCAGCGAGCGCTGGTCGCCGACGGCTCCGGGCGTACCGTCGCAGCCGAGATCCTCGGGCAGATCGCCGCCGAGAACGCCGGCACCGACGTTTTGGGCTCGGTCGGTGCGGTCGTCGGGGCCACGATCGACCCGGCCGGGCTCGGCTTCGACCTCGCGTCGCTCGGCGGCCCGATCCTGGCTCCCGGCTTCGGCGCACAGGGGGCGACCGCCGCCGACGTGCATGCGGTCTTCGGTCCAGCCCTCGGGCTCGTCCTCGCGGCAAGCAGCCGAGACATCCTCAGGCTCGGCCCCAGCGCTTCGGCGCTGCGTGCGGGGGCTCTCGCCGTCGCCGACGGGCTGCGCGCGCTCGTCGCGGGGGCGGCGTTGCCGTCGGAGCCGTCCGGCCGCTAGGTTCCGAGGGTTCCGGTCCCGTCCGACGACTCCCGACGACTCGCGAGGAATCCCTTGGCACTCCCGTCCCTGACCCCCGAGCAGCGTACCGACGCGCTCGCCAAGGCCGCGGCCGCCCGACGCGAACGCGCCGAGGTCAAGAACCGGCTCAAGCATTCAGGCGAGTCGCTGGTCGCGGTGGTCCAGGCGGGCCGGTCCGACGACGTGATCGGGAAGATGAAGGTCTCCGCGCTGCTCGAGTCGATGCCCGGCGTCGGCAAGATCCGGGCCCGCCAGCTGATGGAGCGGCTCGGCATCGCCGAGACCCGCCGGGTGCGCGGCCTCGGCGCCAACCAGATCGCTGCGCTCGAGCGCGAGTTCGGCACGGTGTGAGCGAGGCTTCTCCGCGGCCGGCCCGGTTGACCGTCCTGTCCGGCCCGTCCGGCGTCGGCAAGAGCACTGTCGCCGCGTACGTCCGCGAGCACCACCCGCAGGTCTGGCTGTCGGTCTCGGCGACGACCCGACGGCCGCGGGCAGGTGAGACCCAGGGCGTCAACTACTGGTTCGTCAGCCACGATGAGTTCGCCGGCCTGGTCGAACGAGGCGAGCTGCTCGAGTACGCAGAGTTCGCCGGCAACTACTACGGCACTCCGCGCGCTGCCGTCCAGGCCAAGCTGGCCGAAGGTGCGCACGTGCTGCTCGAGATCGAGCTGCACGGCGCCCGCGAGGTCAAGGCGGTGATGCCCGAGGCGTTGCTGGTCTTCCTCGCGCCGCCGTCCTGGGACGAGCTGGTCCGCCGGCTCGTCGGCCGCGGCACCGAGCCGGCCGAGGTCATCGCCCGCCGCCTGGCCACCGCGCAGGTCGAGCTGGCGGCGCAGACGGAGTTCGACGAGGTACTGATCAACGACGAGGTCGAGGCCGTGAGCGCCCGGCTGGTATCGTTGATGGGTCTGGACGATCAGGCCTAAGCACCCGCTCCGCCTCGCACACCTCTCGGAAGGCCCCCGCGTGTCCGGTACCGTCGCAGCTCCCGAAGGCATCACCAACCCGCCCATCGACGAGTTGCTCACGAACGTCGATTCCAAGTACAGCCTGGTGCTGTTCTCCGCGAAGCGGGCCCGGCAGATCAACGCCTACTACAGCCAGCTCGGTGAGGGCCTGCTCGAGTACGTCGGCCCGCTCGTCGACACCCACGTCCAGGAGAAGCCGCTCTCGATCGCGATGCGCGAGATCAACGAGGGCCTCCTCACGCTCGAGCACCTCGAGGGCTGACCCCACCGCCGTCAGCCGGTGCCCCCGTCATGACCCAGAACCACTCCGCCGTCACCCCGCCGGGTTCGGCCCACGTGGTGCTCGGCGTCGCCGGGGGCATCGCTGCGTACAAGGTGTGCGAGGTGCTCCGGGGTCTCACCGAGGCCGGTCACCGCGTCAGAGTCATCCCCACCGATTCGGCACTTCGGTTCGTCGGCGCGCCGACCTGGGCAGCCCTGTCCGGGCAGCCGGTCTCGAGCTCGGTCTGGGACGACGTCCACGACGTGCCGCACGTGCGGCTCGGCCAGCAGGCCGACCTGGTCCTCGTGGCCCCCGCAACCGCTGACCTGCTCGCCAAGGCGGCTCATGGGCTGGCCGACGACCTGCTCACCAGCACCCTGCTCACCGCGCGCTGCCCCGTCGTCTTCGTGCCCGCGATGCACACCGAGATGTGGGAGCACCCGGCGACGGTCGCGAACGTCGCCACCTTGCGCAGCCGCGGTGCCATCGTCCTCGAGCCGGCATCGGGTCGGCTGACCGGCGCCGACACCGGGAAGGGCCGCCTGCCCGAACCCCTGGAGATCCTCGCCGTCGCGCAGCGGCTGCTGAGTGGTCAGGTGTCCGCACTCGACCTGGTCGGGCGCCGCGTCGTCATCTCAGCCGGAGGTACCCGGGAGCCGATCGACCCCGTGCGATTCCTGGGCAACCGGTCCAGCGGCCGGCAGGGGTACGCGCTCGCGGCTACCGCGGTCGCCCGCGGAGCCGAGGTGGTGCTGGTTTCGGCGAACGTGGGGCTGCCTGACCCGGCCGGCGTCACCGTCGTTCGCGTGGGCACGGCCGTCGAGCTCGGTGAGGCCGTGCGGACGCACGCGAAGGACGTCGATGTGGTCGTCATGGCCGCGGCGGTCGCCGACTTCCGGCCTCAACGGCCGGGGCCGCACAAGCTCAAGAAGTCCGTGACGCCTGACCCGATCGTGCTGGTGCCCAACCCCGATGTCCTGGCCGAGCTGGTGGGCGCGCGGGCGACAGCGCGCACGCCGATGCTGGTCGGGTTCGCCGCGGAGACAGGTGACGCCGACGGTGACTGGCTGGCGCACGGCCGCAGCAAGCTGGCCCGAAAGGGCTGCGACCTGCTGGTCGTCAACGAGGTCGGCCCCGGACTCGGCTTCGAGGTGGCCGACAATGCAGCCGTGATCCTTGGCGACGACGGATCCCAGGCTGACGTGCCGCACGGCCCCAAGGAAGCTCTCGCCGACGTAGTCTGGGACCTCGTCGTCGAGCGTCTCAGCTAGCCGCTGCGAGCAGTCGGCGCACGAGGGCGATGACGGCTTCCGGCCGCTTCGTGAGGTCGTCCCAGGTGAACCGCAGCACCCGAAACCCGAGTGCCACCAATGCGTTCTGTCGCTCGCGGTCTCTTCGGAAGTGGTCTCGGTCGGCGTGGTGCTCGAACCCGTCGGCCTCGACCACGAGGCGTGCGTCAGCGAACAGGAAGTCGACCCGGGCGACGAACCGGCCACCGTCCGTGACCACTGCCTGGAGCTCAGGGAACAAGTCGGCACGACGGAAGACCAGCCGAGCGAGGGACTCCAGCGGCGACTCGGCCCGCGCGTCCGCCAGACCCACCTTGCGTCGCGCCCGGGCAGATCCGGGCCCCCTCAGCTCGGCGACCCGACGGATCAGCTCGCCGGCATCGACGGGGGCCTGGTGCAGTACGTGGTCGAGGAGGACGACCGCCTCCGGGTCGGGAAGGACGAGCGCGCAGTCCAGTGCAGTCCTGCTCGCGGAGGTCACCCGGGCGCCGCCGAAGTCGACGATCTCGTCCAGCGTCAGGTGGCGACGGTGCACTCGCACGCCCGAAGGCACGGCTCGGCGCACGTGCCCGCTGGTGACGTGCTGACCAGCCGGTCGCAGCAAGGGGAAGCCGTGGATCTCGGCCGCCGTCGTGTGCGAGAGGGTGCCGAGGTGGGCGAGCCGAGCCCGTTCATCAACAGGCATTGCGCGTGCGTACAGTCCGTGCGCGGTACGGACCAGCTGACCGCGCCGAGCCGCCTTCGTGATGGCGCTCAGCGAGACCCCGGCGGCGACGAGCTCGCTGGCTGTGGCCAGCCCATCCCTACTTGCGGCGGCGAAGGCCTGAGCGACGTCCATGCGGTCACGCTGCCGGGCTGGACCGAAGTTCGGGCCCCGGGGCGTCGTCGTCGTGGACGGGCGAGGCCTGTGGACGAGGCGTGCCAGCCGCACCGGTTGCGTTTGCTCACGCAATCAGGTGTGGACGTCGCAGCTGCGACGTGTCGCTGAGCGTGCCCCTGCGACGTGAGCAGACCCTCCGCGGATCCATCGCGTGAGCAAACACAACCCGAGGCCGTGGATACACTGTGCGGACGTCTTGACGAATCGAGGAATTGCCGTGTCCCGTCGCCTGTTCACCTCGGAGTCTGTCACCGAGGGCCACCCGGACAAGATCGCGGACCAGATCAGCGACACGATCCTGGACGCACTGCTCAAAGAAGACCCGAGGAGCCGCGTTGCTGTCGAGACGCTGGTCACCACCGGCCAGGTGCACGTCGCGGGCGAAGTCACGACCGAGGCGTACGCCGACATCCCGACGATCGTCCGCGAGAAGATCCTCGAGATCGGTTATGACTCCTCGAAGAAGGGCTTCGACGGCCAGTCCTGCGGCGTCTCGGTGTCGATCGGTTCGCAGTCGCCGGACATCGCCCAGGGCGTTGACGACGCCTTCGAGGAGCGGGCCGAGGGTTCCGCCGACCCGCTTGACCGCCAAGGTGCCGGTGACCAGGGCCTGATGTTCGGGTACGCCTGCGACGACACGGCCGAGCTGATGCCGCTGCCGATCACGCTTGCGCACCGGCTGGCGAAGCAGCTGGCCGCGATGCGCAAGGACGGGACGATCCCCTACCTCCGTCCGGACGGCAAGACCCAGGTGACGATCGAGTACGACGGGCACCGGGCGGTGCGGCTCGACACGGTCGTGGTGTCCAGCCAGCACGCTTCCGACATCGACCTCGCGACGTTGTTGCAGCCGGACATCGAAGAGTTCGTGATCCGACCCTTGCTGGAGGGGCTGTCGATCGACACGTCCGACTACCGGGTGCTGGTCAACCCGACCGGCCGGTTCGAGGTCGGCGGTCCGATGGGCGACGCCGGCCTCACCGGCCGGAAGATCATCGTCGACACCTACGGCGGGATGGCCCGGCACGGCGGCGGCGCGTTCTCGGGCAAGGACCCGTCCAAGGTCGACCGGTCGGCGGCCTACGCGATGCGCTGGGTGGCCAAGCACGTGGTCGCCGCGGGGCTCGCGTCTCGGTGCGAGGTCCAGGTCGCGTACGCGATCGGCAAGGCGCACCCGGTGGGCCTGTTCGTCGACTCGTTCGGCACCGGTGTGATCAGCGACGAGGCGATTCAGGCCGCTGTGTCCGAGGTGTTCGACCTGCGGCCGGCCGCGATCATCCTCGATCTCGACCTGCTGCGCCCGATCTACGCGCAGACCGCCGCGTACGGCCACTTCGGTCGCGAGCTGCCCGACTTCACCTGGGAGCGCACCGATCGGGTCGACCTGTTGCGTTCTGCCGCAGGGGCGTAGGCCGGTCGTCGGTCCGGGGGCGTCTGCCGTTCCTGGTAGACCGGTGCCGTGACCGAGTCCCCGCGCGCCGAGCAGCTGGCACTGGTCCGCGCCACGGTGCGACGGGCGCGGCCGGTTCCGCCCGAGGGGGTGGCTGACGTGCTCCCGGTCGCCCGGGTGGCCCTGGACGTGTCGCTGCCACATCTCGACCGTCCGTTCGACTATCTCGTGCCGGCTTCGATGGCCGAGGCTGCCCAGCCGGGGGTTCGGGTGCGGGCCCGGTTCGCCGGCAAGCTGGTCGGGGGATACGTGCTCGAACGGGTCGTGGGCTCGGAGCACCAGCTGTCCAGGATCGACCGCTTGGTCTCGCCGGAGCAGGTGCTCAGCCCGGAGGTCGCGGCGCTGGCCCGGCTGGTGGCCGATCGCTATGCCGGGTCGATGGCTGACGTCCTCCGCCTCGCAGTGCCCGCGCGGCACGCCCGGGTCGAGACGGCGGAGCCCGCGCCGGCCGCGGAGGGGGCGGTCCCACCGCCGAACCAGGATGAGCTCGAGGCGGGCTGGGGTCGCTACACGGCCGGCCGTGCGTTCCTGCGGTCCGTCGCCGCCGGCCATGGCCCGGCAGCGGTCTGGACCGCGCTCCCGGGTGCCACCTGGCCGGACGAGATCGCTGGCGCTGTCCAGGTCACCTTGGCCGCGGGCCGCGGTGCACTGGTCGTCGTCCCCGACCAGCGTGATCTCGACCGGGTGTCGGCGGCGGTCGAGCGGGCTTGCGGCGCCGGGCGGCACGTCGCGCTCAGTGCCGAGCTCGGTCCGGCCGAGCGCTACCGCAGGTGGCTCGCGGTCTGCCGCGGCACCGTCCGAGCCGTGGTCGGCACCCGCGCGGCGATGTTCGCGCCGGTCGTCGCACTCGGGCTCGCAGTGGTGTGGGACGACGGCGACGACCTGCACGACGAGCCGCACGCCCCGTACCCGCACGTGCGGGAGGTGCTCGCGCTTCGCGCGGTTACGGCTGGGGCGGGACTGCTGGTCGGCGGGTTCGCGCGTACGGCCGAGGCTCAGGCCATGGTCGAGTCGGGTGCGGCGCACCCGGTCGAAGCGGCGCGGGCTGTGGTCCGAGCGACCGCCCCGCAGGTCCGCGCGGCCGGCGACGAGCGCGACCTGGCCCGCGACCCGGCTGCCCGCACCGCCCGGCTGCCCACGCTGGCGTGGGAGACCGCCCGAGCCGCGCTGGAGACCGGCCCGGTGCTGGTCCAGGTCCCGCGGCGCGGGTACCTCCCGGCCCTGGCCTGCCAGGACTGTCGCACCCCGGCCCGCTGCACCGCGTGCTCGGGGCCCCTCGCACTGCGCTCGGGTCACGCGGTTCCGCACTGCCGATGGTGTGGCCAGGGCGGTGGGAGCTGGCGCTGTCCGGCGTGCGAGAGCACCCGGCTGCGGGCGCAGGTGGTCGGCGCCCGACGTACGGCCGAGGAGCTGGGCCGGGCCTTTCCCGGGGTGGCCGTCCGCACCTCGGGACGCGACGGCGTGCTCGACCGCGTCGACGGCACGCCGCAGGTCGTGGTGTCGACGCCAGGGGCCGAGCCCACGGCCGACGGCGGCTACAGCGCTGCGCTCCTGCTCGACGGCTGGGCCCTGCTCGGTCGGGCCGACCTGCGTGCCGGCGAGGAGGCGTTGCGCCGCTGGCTGGCCGCCGCGGCGCTGGTCCGCCCGGGGCCGGCCGGGGGTCGGGTCGTGGTGCTCGCCGAGTCCTCGCTCACCCAGGTGCAGGAGCTGGTCCGTTGGGACCCGGCCGGGGCGGCGGGCCGTGAGCTCGCTGACCGCCGACAGCTCGGCTTCCCGCCGGCCGTCCGGCTGGCCGCGCTGACCGGCAGTGCCGCGGCGGTGACCGAGTTCCTCCAGGCTCTCAAGCTGCCGCCAGAGGCCACCGTGCTCGGCCCACAGCCCACCGACAGCCGGACCCAGCCCGGACGCACGGACGCGCCCGCGGTCCGGGCCCTCGTCCGCTCGCCGTTGGCGCAGGCCGACGTGCTGGTCGCCGCGCTCAAGGCCACCCAGGCCGGCCGCAGCGCCCGCAAGGCCCGCGAGCATGTCGGGGTGCGGGTCGACCCGGTCGACTTCGGCTGACCGACCGTCCCCTGTCAGACTGGCTCGATGAGTCTCGATGCGGGCACCCTCGACACGGTCGTGTTCGACATCGGCGGGGTCCTGGTCGACTGGGATCCCCGGCACCTGTACCGCTCGATGTTCGACGGCGACCACGCCGAGATGGAGCGGTTCCTGGACGAGGTGTGCACCCCGGGGTGGAACCATGCCATGGACGCCGGCCGGCCGTTCGCCGAGGCGTCGGCCGAGCTCATCGCCGAGTACCCGCACTACGAGGGACAGATCCTGGCCTGGCAGGGTCGGTGGACGGAGATGCTCAGCGGGTCGATCGAGGGTACGGTCGCGGTGCTCCAGGAGCTGAGCGAATCCGGCGTCCGGCTGTTCGCGCTGACCAACTGGTCGGCCGAGACGTTTCCCGAGGCGCGGCGCCGGTTCGAGTTCCTGGCCCGGTTCGAGGCGATCGTGGTGTCCGGTGAGCACGGCCTGGCCAAACCCGACCCGGCGTTGTTCCAGGTGCTGATCGACCAGCACCTCAGCCGACCTGGTCGAGCGGTGTTCGTCGACGACCGCGCGGACAACGTCGCGGCGGCGAGCGGGCTCGGCCTGACGGGCGTGGTGTTCACCGATCCGCAGGCGCTCCGAGACGATCTAGGACGACTCGGGCTGCTGCCGCTCCCCCGGTAGACTGGAGCTGTCGCAGTCGCCCGAAGGAGTCGCTCCCATGTCCGTCCAGCCGATCCGCCTCTTCGGCGACCCGGTGCTCCGGACGCCCGCTGAGCCCGTGACGGTGTTCGACAAGGAGTTGCGGGTCCTGGTCAAGGACCTCACCGAGACGATGCTCGATGCGCCTGGCGCCGGGCTGGCCGCGCCGCAGATCGGGGTGTCGCTGCGGTTGTTCTCCTACTGCGTCGACGACGTCGTCGGTCACCTGATCAACCCCACGCTCGACCTGACCGACGAGGAGCAGGACGGCGAGGAGGGTTGCCTCTCGCTCCCGGGACTGTCGTTCGACACCAAGCGCGCGTTCGGCGTCGTGGCGAAGGGGTTGAACATGCACGGCGACCCGATCGTCGTCGAAGGCACCGACCTGCTGTCCCGCTGCGTCCAGCACGAGACCGACCACCTCGACGGGGTGCTGTTCATCGACCGGCTGGACAAGGCCGCCCGCAAGGCCGCGCTCAAGGAGATCCGCGAGTCCGATTGGTTCGGCGCCGGCGCGCCGGCGGGCCTCACCATCAAGACCAGCCCGCACCCGATGTACGGCACGTCCCGTTAGCCGCTCGTTGCGGTTGGTTTTCGCCGGGACCCCTGAGGCAGCGGTGCCCGCGCTCGATGCGCTGCTCGGATCTCGGCACGAGGTCGTCGCGGTGCTGACCCGCCCGGACGCTCCCGCGGGCCGGGGGCGCGGGCTGGTCAGGTCGCCGGTCGGACGGCGCGCCGACGAGGCCGGCATCGACGTGCTCAGCCCGGCCCGTCCGTCCGACCAGGACCTGCTGCGGCGGCTCGGCGAGCTGGCGCCGGACTGCTGCCCCGTCGTCGCGTACGGCGGACTGATCCCAGCGTCCGCGCTGGCGGTCCCGGTCCACGGCTGGGTCAACCTGCACTTCTCGTTGCTCCCGGCCTGGCGCGGCGCCGCCCCGGTGCAGCAGGCGATCCTGCACGGCGACGATGTCACGGGGGCGTCGACGTTCCGGCTCGACTCCGGTCTCGACACCGGTCCGGTCTACGGCATGGTCACCGAGCAGATCCGGCCGACCGACACGGCCGGTGACCTCCTGGCGAGGCTGGCGACCTCGGGGGCACAACTGCTGGTCGCGACGGTCGACGGCATCGCCGACGGCGCCCTCGTCGCGGCCGAGCAGCCGGGTGACGGCGTCAGCCTGGCGCCCAAGATCACCACTGAGCAGGCCAGGGTCGACTGGGCCGCTCCGGCCCTGCGAGTCGACCGGCTGGTCCGGGCGGTCACCCCTGCCCCTGGTGCCTGGGCGGTGCTGCGTGGCGCGCGGGTCGGGCTTGGCCCGGTCCGGGTCCTGCCGCAGGACGACGCCTTGAACCCGGGTCAGCTGGTCCTGGACCGCGCCGGCGTGCGGGTCGGCACGGGTGGCCGGCCGGTGCTGCTCGGTGAGGTCCGTCCGGCCGGCAGGCGGGCAATGCCGGCGGCCGACTGGGCTCGCGGGCTGCGGCTCGCCGCCGACGAGAGGTTCGACCGATGAGCGACCAGCCTCGGCCCGGCCGTGGCAAGCCGGCCTACCGCCGCCCTGCGCCGGACGCGCCGCGCCGCGCTGCCTTCGACCTGCTTCGAGCGGTCGCAGAGCGTGACGCCTACGCCAACCTGGTCTTTCCCGAGCTCCTGCGCGACCGTCATCTCGAGGGACGCGATGCGGGGTTCGCCACCGAGCTCGCCTATGGCACCCTGCGCGGCCAGGGAACGTACGACGCGGTGGTCGCGGCCTGCGTCGACCGGCCACTAGCCCAGGTCGACCCGCCCGTCCTTGACGTGTTGCGGCTGGGCGCCCACCAGCTGCTCGCGATGCGGGTCCCCCCGCATGCGGCCGTGGCTGCGACCGTCGAGCTCGCGCGGGCCGTGGTGGGCGACGGCCGGGCGTCGTTCGTCAACGCAGTGCTGCGCAAGGTGAGCGGGCAGGACCTCGACGCGTGGGTCAGCCAGGTCGCACCTGACGCCGAAGGTGACCCGATCGGTCACCTGGCGGTCGCGTACTCCCACCCGAAGTGGGTGGTTCAGTCGATGGCCGACGCGCTCGGTGGCTCGCTCGAGCAGACCCGGGCCGTCCTCGCGGCCGACAACGAGGCCGCCCTCGTGACCCTGGTCGCACGACCCAGCCGGTGCACCGTCGACGAGCTCGTCGAGGCCGGCGCCACCCCCGGCCGCTGGTCGCCGTACGCCGCGACCTGGCCGGCGGGGGCACCCCGTGCGCTAGCTCAGATCCGCGACGGCCGAGCCGGCGTGCAGGACGAGGGCAGCCAGCTCGTCGCGCTCGCCCTCGCGGCGGCCCCGATCGAGGGGTCCGACGCCCGCTGGCTCGACCTGGCGGCCGGCCCCGGCGGCAAGGCGGCGTTGCTCGCGGGGCTCGCTGCCCAGCGAGGTGGCTTTCTGCTCGCCGGCGAGCGCCAGCCGCACCGCGCAGCCCTCGTCGCCCGGTCGCTCGACCAGGGCGCTGCGGCGGTCGTCGCAGACGGCACCGCTGGTCCGTGGCGGCCCGGCAGCTTCGACCGGGTGCTGGCCGACGTTCCCTGCACCGGGCTGGGTGCGCTGCGGCGGCGGCCCGAGGCGCGGTGGCGGCGACAGCCGTCCGACATCGCGTCGCTAGCGCCGCTCCAGCGCGCGTTGCTCGCGGCCGCCGCCGACGCGGTCCGCCCCGGCGGCCTCGTCGCGTACGTCACCTGCTCGCCGCACCTGGCCGAGACCCGCATCGTGGTGGGCGACGTGCTCAAGGGGCGCGACGACCTCGAGCCCGTCGACGCTCGGCCGTACCTTCCAGGTGTCCCCGACCTCG
>JBBQWS010000046.1:0-26911 GCA_038210415.1 Actinomycetes bacterium | reverse complement strand
CCTACACCTACCCGTGCTCCGCTTCGCACTCGAAGCTCAATTCGCCGAAACTGTCGGACCCGTCATGCATGATGAGGACGTCAACGCAGCCTGATCCTGAACAGGCCGCCACCGAAGTTCCACGGAGCTCGGGACAACCTCTTGCCAGGGTGCCGACCACGGTTAAGCCCATCCACCCGAGCAGGTTGATCCGACGTGGGCCAGGACTAGCCGGGCGTGGAGGGACTCGTCGACATCGTTTGGGGCCAGGATCACGCCCAGGGTGATGCCGACCCGCAGGAGTCCTGCGGTGGCGACGTAGTAGCGGACGGTCGCCCCGAACCGGGACGGCAAGCTCCCTCGGATCCGGGGCATCAGCACCACGGCATGCCAGCCGGCGGCCGTGGCGGCCAGGACGGCGCCGGTGAGTGCGACAATCCACGAGTCCGTGGTCATGCCGACCATCACCGTGAGCGCACCTGAGTTGAATACACCCAGTCGCCGCGCCTCATCTCGCCGGCTGGTCGGGGGAAGGCGCAATGGACCAGCGGAGAAGTACGTGCTCCAGACCAGGATCGCGTTGCTGACCGCGCCCAGCAGAAGCAGATGAACGAGCAACCACGGCGCGATCTCACCGATGAGCCCCCGGATGCCCAGGACGCTGACCACCACGAGAGCGACCAGCCACATAGCCTCGACGGCGCCGACACTTCGATGCCCACTGGTGAGTCCATCGGAGGTCCGAGCAAGGTGCTGGCGCGGGGAGCGGATGAGATGACTCGCGTCCTTTCCGGCCCCCAGGGCACCAAGGGCCTCAAGGAAGTACCGGTCCCCGAACTCATCGCGTCATGGTTCAACCAGCACCGCGGCGACGCCGATCTCCACCCGCCTCAGTTTCACTATGCCCCGGTACCTGAGCCGAGCGACGCGGTCGACGCCTTGACGGATCGTCAATCCGGTTCGGCCCGAGGCCTGGCTCTCTGTCCTGGCTCCTTGAACACGAAAGCGCAGGTCAGGGACTTGCAACTCCAAGCCCCTGACCTGCGGCGATGCGGTCGGGCTGACAGGATTTGAACCTGCGACCCCTTGACCCCCAGTCAAGTGCGCTACCAAGCTGCGCTACAGCCCGCCGCCCGTTCACCCGAGCGCGCTCACCTTACCCCAGCCCGCTGTCCGGCTAGTTGCGGCCTCGCTTCTCGCGCACCCGCACGCTGATCTCAATCGGCGAGCCGACGAACCCGAACTCCTCGCGCAGCCGGCGCTCGATGAACCGCCGGTACGACGCCTCGAGGAAGCCGGACGCGAAGATGACGAACTTCGGAGGACGCGTGGTCGCCTGCGTGGCGAACAGGATCTTCGGCTGTTTCCCACTGCGCACCGGCGGCGGCGTGGCAGCCACGAGCTGACCCAGAAAGGCGTTGAGCCGGGCCGTTGGGATCCGGGTCTCCCATCCTGCGATCGCCGACTCGAGCGCCCGCACGATCCGGTCGGTGTGCCAGCCTGTGAGCGCCGAGACGTTGACCGTCGGAGCCCAGGGCACGCGTACCAGATCGCGCTCCATCTCGCGGTCGAGGTAGTAGCGACGTTCCTCGTCCACGGTGTCCCACTTGTTGAACGCCAGTACGAGCGCGCGGCCCGACTCCTCGACCATCGAGATGATCCTCAGGTCCTGCTCGGTAAGCGGGTGACCGGCGTCGACCAGAACGATCGCAACTTCGGCCTTCTCGAGTGCCGCCTCGGTGCGCAGCACGGCGTAGTACTCCTGCCCGGAAGCCTCGTGCGCCCGCTTTCGGATTCCCGCCGTATCGACAAAGCGCCAAGTCGTCCCGCCGAGATCGACCAGCTCGTCGACCGGGTCGACGGTCGTGCCGGCGGTCGGGTGCACGACGGCACGTTCGGTCCCCGTCAGTTTGTTCAGCAGGCTGGACTTGCCGACGTTGGGCTTGCCCAGCAGCGCGATCCGGCGAGGGCCGCCCGTCGCCCGGATCCCGTCCACGGGGGCCTCGGGCAGCGCGGCGAGCACTGCGTCGAGCAGGTCGCCGCTGCCCCGGCCATGCAGTGCCGAGACTGCATGCGGCTCGCCCAGCCCGAGCGACCAGAGGCCCGCCGCGTCAGCTTCCGTTCGCGCGTCGTCCACCTTGTTCGCCGCGAGGACAACCGGCTTGCCGGACTTGCGCAACACCTTGACGACCGCCTCGTCGGTATCGGTGGCACCCACGGTCGCATCGACGACCAGCAGCACCGCGTCCGCGGCCGCGACGGCGATCTCGGCCTGCAGCTTGACGCGCGCCTGGAGTCCTTCCGCGTCCGGCTCCCAGCCCCCGGTGTCGACGACGGTGAACCGGCGACCGCCCCAGAAGGCGTCGTACGCCACCCGGTCGCGCGTGACGCCGGGACGGTCTTCGACCACGGCCTCTCGTCGGCCGAGAATCCGGTTGACCAAGGTGGACTTCCCGACGTTCGGACGGCCGACGACGGCGAGCACCGGCGTAGAAGTCTCATCCTCACCTTCAGAGTCATCCGGGTCAACCTCCGATTCGTCCAGATAGGAGGCAGACATCAACTCGTCCATTCCCTGTCCAGCCTGATCTGGGGTATCGCTGTCACTCATGGGGTCACCTCATCTGTGCGGCTGGTGCGGGCGGCCTCGACCAGGTTGCACACGAGGTCGATCACCTCGTCGAGCGTGCGTTCGGTGGCGTCGATCTCGATCGCGCCCTCGGGGCGGCGCAGCGGGGAGACCGCACGAGTGGAGTCGAGGTGGTCACGTCGCTCGAGCTCACGCTGGGTGGCTCGGACCTCCCCGGCGTCCGCCTCGTCGGAGTGCTCCGCGCTGCGACGAGCGGCCCGAGCGGCCTCACTGGCAGTCAGGAAGATCTTCACGTCGGCGTCAGGCGCTACAGCCGACCCGATGTCACGCCCCTCGACAACGATGTCGCCCCCGTCAATGGCTGCCCGCTGCAGCTCCACCAGGCGCTGACGTACGGCGGGCACGGCGGCCACGAACGACACCGCCGCGGTCACCTCGAACGACCGGATCGGGCCAGAGACGTCCACGCCGTCGACCCGGATGGTCGGCGCCGAAGGGTCGGTTCCCGACTCGACCACCGGATCGGCCGCCCGGGACGCGACCTGGTCGGGCGCTTCGACATCGACCCGGTGCGTCAGCATCCACCAGGTCACGGCGCGGTACATCGCCCCGGTGTCCAGGTAACGCAGGCCCAGCCGCCCGGCCGCCCCCCTCGACACGCTCGATTTCCCCGAACCGGAGGGGCCGTCGACGGCGACGACGATCGGCCGGTGGGCCGGGCGTCGGGCGTGCGTCGGTTTGGTCACGAGGGTTCTCCAGGCGGTGGGGCGCGCGAACCGGCTGCAGTGGGGCCTCGCGCGCCTCCCCAGGGTACCGGGAGCCCGGCGCCGCGCGGACCGACGTCACGGAGCACCCGCCGAGCGAGCTCAGCGGGCCTCGCCGTAGTGGACGGTCCAGCCGGAATCGCGGAGCGCTGCAGCCAGCCGGCCCGCCACCTGGGGCTGCACGAGCAGCTCGACCAGGCCCACCCGCTGACCCGGGGAGTGTTCGATCGACACGTCCTCGACGTTGACGCCGGCCTGACCTGCGGCGACGAACAAGCTGGCCAAGGACCCAGGTTCGTCAGGGATCACGACCGGTACCGCGACGTAGTCGGCCCGGGCACCTCCGTGCTTGCCGGGGATACGCGCGCGGCCGAGATTGCCCTCGACCAGCAGTGCGCTGAGCTCGGCTCGCGCTCCACCGGCCGCCGCCGACAACTCATCCAACTGACTTGTCGACTTGTCGCTCAACCGCTTGAGCGCCACGCGCACGCGCTCCAGATCGGCGGCCAGCGCGTCCAGCACCGGGAGCACGACAGACGCGTTGGCCTCCAGGATCTCGGTCCAGAGCGCGGCGTCCGACGCCGCGATGCGCGTCACGTCGCGAACCCCTTGACCAGCGAGCGACACCAGCTCGGCGTCCGCGGCGCGTAAGCGGGCCGCCATCAGCGTCGCCACGACCTGTGGAACATGACTGACGAGGGCGACGGCTTCGTCGTGCCGCTCGGCGGACAGCACGAAGAGATCCGCTCCGCACAGCCGAACCACCTCGCGCGCCCGGACCAGGGATTCGGCACCCGTGATCGGGCTGGGCGTGAGCACCCAGGGCCGAGCTGCGAAGAGGTCGGCTCTGGCGCCGGCAGGTCCGGGGCGTTCACGCCCGGCCATCGGATGTCCACCAACGAAGCGCGTCAGATCCGCACCCATCGACTCAGCCTCCAGTTGAGGCTTGACCTTTACTGACGAAACATCCATGAACGTGGTGCTGAGATATTGACCCTGCAACGCCAGCAGTACAACGGCCAAAGAGGCCGGCGGCACGGCGAGGACCGCGACTTCGGGCTCGGTCGGCGGTTCTGCCACCACGCCAGCGCCTAGATCAGCGGCCAGGGCTGCGGCCGCGGGGTCCTGGTCGCTCAGGTAGACCGTGACCCCGGCCTGACGCAGAGCCAATCCGGTGGAGGTACCGATCAGCCCAGCCCCCACCACCAGCACCGAGTCGACCTGCCGAGCCGTGGTCACTGCGCGAGGTCCTGCCGCAGCACCTCGGCGCCGCGCAGGTAGACGTGGGTGACGTCCGCCCGGGCAGCTTCGGTGTCGACGTGGGCAAGGACTCGGACCACCCGACTCAGCGCGCCCAGCACGTCGATCTCCACCGCGCACAGCAGGGGGACGTCGCCGAGGCCGAGGGTCCTGGCAGCCGCAGCGGGGAACGCCGAGCGAAGGTCCGGCGTCGCCGTGAACACGATGCTGATCAGCGCTTGCGTCGACAGGCCGTTGCGGCTCAGCATCTCGTTCACCAGCTCGACCACGCACTCGGTCATCACCCGCGCTGTGTCCTCAGGGAGCCTGGTGGCTCCTCTGATGCCTCGCACGGCCATCAACTGGCCTCCTTCCCTCCGGCGTCACCTTAGCGAGCCCGCCGCTGGCGACCGCCGCGACCTGCCGCGCGACCCGGGTCCTGTTCGTCCGCTTACCGGCGAAGCGACCAGTCATCGACGCGCTCAAGCTTCTTCTCGGCAAGAACTCTTCGCGTCTTGTCGATACGACGATCTGCGGGGACGGCAAGCCCGGCGCGAAGGCTGGGCACCAAAGTCGACTTGTCTATGGCCATTCACGCTCGTCGCGAACAACTACAGCCACAGGCATTCCGACAAAGTTGATGTGTCGACACTGCGGCTGAGACCCGGCCGAACCGATAGGCCGACTTGTCGATAGACAGGGAAACCCGCTTGGCACCAAACAGTTTCCGGAAGGGCGTCAGAGGCCGACGGAGCGGTACAGCTCGCCGACCTCGGCGTGCGACAGCTGTCGGGTGCGCCCCGGCCGCAGGTCACCCAGTGAAACCGTCGCCACCTTGACCCGGACGAGCCGCTGCACCGGATGTCCGAGCTCGTCGAACATCCGGCGGACGATACGGTTACGGCCTTCGTGGAGCACGATCTCGACCATCGCGCGGCCGGCTGCGCCGCTCACGACCTTGAACGAGTCCACCTTCGCCAGCCCGTCGTCCAGCTCCACGCCCGCCCGTAGCTGCTTACCCAGCTCGCGAGGGACGGGAGCATGGATCTCGGCCAGGTAAGTCTTGGGGATCTCGTAGGACGGGTGTGCAAGCCGGTGGGCCAGCTCTCCGTCGTTCGTGAGCAGGATCAACCCTTCGGTTTCCACGTCCAGCCGCCCCACGTGGAACAGCCGGTCGACCCGGTCGGCCACGTAGTCACCCAGGCACGGACGACCCCGGTCGTCGCTCATAGCGCTCAGGACGCCCTTGGGCTTGTTCAGAGCCAGGTGAACCGTGCGGCCACCCACGGCGACCCGCACCTGGTCGACCCGGATGACCGCAGTCTCAGGATCCACCCGCATCCCCTGCTCGCGCACGATCCGGCCGTCGACCTCGACCCGGCCCTCCGCGATGAGCTCCTCACACGCACGGCGACTGCCCACCCCGGCCGCCGCCAGCACCTTCTGGAGTCGGATCCCTTCGTACGAAGCGTCACGCTGAACCATTATGTCTGCACCTTAACTGGAGGCTTAGTTATTCTCTGCATCTAACGTATCGAGTTCAGGGAGATAGGGCGCGAGGGAGGGGAGCTCGTCGACGCTCATGAGGCCGAGTCGCTCGAGGAAGTAGCTCGTGGTCCCATACAGGATTGCTCCGGTCTCACTGTCGACCCCCACCTCCTCGACCAACCCGCGGGTCACGAGCGTGCGCATGACCCCGTCGACACTGACCCCGCGCACCGCCGAGATCCTGGCCCGGCTCACCGGTTGCCGGTAGGCAACGACGGCGAGCGTCTCAAGGGCAGCCTGGGTCAGTCGCGCCTGCTGTCCGTCCAGCACGAACCGCTCGACCATGGCCGCGTAGTCGGCCCGCGTGTAGAAGCGCCAACCGCCGGCAACCTCCCGCAGGTCGAATCCTCTCCCCTGCGCGCTGTAGTCGGCAGCCAGCTCGCGCAGGATCCGACCGATCTCGTCGCGAGGGTGCTCGAGTACCTGCGCCAGCATCAGCTCGGACGCAGGTTCGTCCACCACCATAAGGATCGCCTCGACAGCAGCCCGCAGGCTGTCGCCCGACAATGTCGTTGACAGCGCCCACGCGGGCTCGTCGACCGACTCGTCCGCCGCTTCGAGCACGACGGAGTCTCTCGTGCTGCTCCCGTTCTGCTCGTCAGTCATGCTGCTCCTCGCTGGCCGGTTCCGGTGTTTCGACCGGGATTTCGTCGAACTCGTCGTCGACCGCGAGCTCACCCTCGTCCGAACCCGTCCAGCGCACGTGCAACTCGCCGAGCGGGGACATCTGGTCGAACGAGACCGCGGACTCGCGGAAGAGCTCGAGGAGCGCGAGGAATCGCGCGACGACGTGCAGCGTGTCCGGACAGTCCGAGGTGAGAGCGCGAAACGTCGTCGTCCGGACCCTGCGCAGCCGTTCGACGAGCAACGCCGCCTGCTCCCGCACGCTGACCAGCGCCGAGTGCACGTGGTCGAGGGAGATCTGCGGCACTGGCTTGGGGGTGAGGGCCCTGCCAGCGAGCGCGGCGAACTCCTGCGGACCCAATCCGAGCAGGACCTCGGGCAGCAGGCCCGCGAACGACTCCTCCATCGCCACGGAGCGCGGGAACCGGCGCGACTCCTCCGCCATCCGGCGGGCGATCCAGGCAGCAGCCTCACGGTAGGCGCGGTACTGGAGCAGCCGCGCGAAGAGCAGGTCGCGGGCCTCGAGTAGGGCGAGGTCCTCCTCGTCCTCCACATCGGCCGAGGGCAGCAGCCGAGCGGCCTTAAGGTCCAGCAGGGTGGCAGCGACCACCAGGAACTCGGTGGCCTGATCGAGGTCCCAGTCGATCCCCCGAGCCCTGATGTGGGAGATGAACTCGTCCGTCACGCGGGACAGCGCGACCTCGGTCACATCCATCTTGTGCTTGGCGATCAGACCCAGCAGCAGGTCGAACGGGCCCTCGAAGTTCTCCAGGTGCACCGAGAACGCCACCGGGCCGGTGGACGGATCCGGCGTCTGGAGCTGCGTGGACGGGGTCTGGCTCACTCCGGAACGGTAGCCGACTCCGCTGCCGAACCCGTGCCGCCCGCGCTCAGGGCTCCCGAAGCCGACGGACGAGCGTGCTCGACTCGCCCTTGGCCTCCAGCTCGGCAAGCACCAGCGCCAGCGCCTCACGCACGATCCGGCCGCGGTCGACCGCCATCCCGTGGTGCTGCCGCAGCGCGAGTCGGGCGTGCTCGAGGTCGATCAGCTCGTCGGGGGACAGGTAGACCGTGATCTTCTCGTCGTGGCGCTCGCGGCCGCTCGGACGGCGGTCCGCAGCGGGCACGGCGCGGGGACGGGACTGCCGGACCCCTGCCCGCGGCCGCTGCGCGCTGCGCTCGTCGGCGGGCTCGGCCGCGGTCAGTGGGGTACGGATGGACGCCACGGAAGCGGACGCCTCCGCACCAGGGGCATCGCGCCCGCCAGGTTCGGAGCCGGGTACGACCGGGTCGGAACCGAACGGCCCCGTGGTACGGAACAGCTCGTCCGCGCCCGGGAGGCTGACTCGGCGACTCATCGGGCCAGCACCTCCTTGGCGAGCTGGCGATAGGCAGCGGCCCCGGCTGAGCTCGGTGCGTAGGTGGTGATGGGCTCCCCCGCCACAGTGGTCTCCGGGAACTTCACCGTGCGGTTGATGACGGTGTGGAAGACGCCGTCGCCGAATGCCTCGACCACGCGGGCCAGTACTTCTCGCCCGTGCAACGTGCGTGCGTCATACATTGTGGCCAAGATTCCCTCAAGCTCAAGTTGAGGGTTAAGCCGATCTTGCACCTTCAGGATGGTGTCCATTAGAAGGGCGACTCCTCGGAGGGCAAAGAACTCGCACTCCAACGGGATCATCACACTGTCCGCGGCGGTCAGCGCGTTCACGGTCAGCAGACCCAGCGAGGGCTGGCAGTCGATCAGGACCAGGTCGTAGTCGGGCAGCACCGGGGCCAGCACTCGGCCAAGGGTCTGCTCGCGGGCCACCTCGCCCACCAGCTGCACCTCTGCGGCCGACAGATCGATGTTGCTGGGGAGCAGGTCCAGGCCGGGGACGTTCGTCTTGAGCAGGATGTCGTCGACGGTGACGTCGCGTTCCATCAGCAGGTTGTACACAGTGCGGTCCAGCTCGTGCGGATTCACCCCCAGCCCCACCGACAGCGCTCCCTGCGGGTCGAAGTCCACCAGCAGGACGCGCCGCCCGAACTCGGTGAGCGCTGCCCCCAGGTTGATTGTGGAGGTCGTCTTACCGACGCCGCCCTTCTGGTTGCACAGGGCGATCACCCGCGCGGGCCCGTGCTCGGTCAGCACCGACGGTTCCGCGAATTCCGGGAGCGGTCGTCCGGTCGGTCCTTGCGCGACCTCAGCCGGCGGCTCGTGCACGACCCGGCTGCCGAGGTGCTCGGCAACGGAACGGCTGGCCTGCTCGAGCGCGGCCGCCACCTGACCGACCGAACGGGTCGAAACCGGGATCTCGGTGACTGCGGGGGTGACCGGCTGAGCTGCGGGGGTGACCGGCTGAGCTGCGCGCTCGGCGGAGGGATTTGTCGACATATTCACAAGCCGCTAGACCTTTCTGGCGATCGATCGGCAAAGCGTGTCCGATGCCCGGCGACTCTAGGCCCCCGCCCGGAGCCGAAGCAAGGCCGGGTCAGCCAAGCGCGCGCGGATGGGCCGCCGCGTAGACCTCGCGCAGCTTGTCGACTGTCACCAGTGTGTAGATCTGGGTGGTCGTCACCGACGCGTGGCCGAGCAGCTCCTGGACGACGCGCACGTCCGCCCCGCCGTCGAGCAGGTGCGTGGCAAACGAGTGCCGCAGCGTGTGCGGCGAAAGGTGCTCCGTCGACAGGCCGGCCCGGTCCGCGGCGGTCCGAAGGGCCGTCCAGGCGCTCTGTCGCGACAGCCTCCCGCCGCGGGTGTTCAAGAACACGGCCGGCGTCCCCAGGCCCCCGGCGGCAAGCGCCGGCCTGGCGCGGACCAGGTAGGCCGACAGGGCGTTCGCGGCGTACGAGCCCAAGGGCACGGCCCGTTCCTTTCCGCCCTTGCCGCGCAGCCGGACGACCTGATGATCCACGTCGATGTCGTCGACGTTGAGCCCCACTCCCTCGGAGATCCGCGCCCCGCAGCCGTACAGAACCTCGAGCAGGGCTCGATCGCGCAACGCCCGCGGCGTCTGGTCGGCGCCGGCGGCTTCGAGCAACCGCTCCACCTCGTCGAGCGGGATCGCCTTCGGCAGCCTGCGCGGAGGCTGCGGGGGCTTCACCGCACCGGCGGGGTCGTGCTCGGCCAGCCCCTCCCGCACGGCGAACCGGTGGAAGCCTCGCACCGCCACCACCGACCGGGCGGCCGACGTTGCCGCCAGGGGCGGGTGGACCTGGTCGCCGACCCGCAGCGAGGCGAGGAAGTCCGTGACGTCGACCTCGGTCACGTCACCGGGCCGCAGCCGGCCGCGGGCCGCGCAGAAGGCGGCGTACCGGTCGAGGTCCCGACGGTAGGAGAGCAGCGTGTTGCGGGCCGAGCCACGCTCGACAGCGAGGTGGTCGAGGTAGGCGCGGCAGGCACGCTGGAGGCTGGTCAACGCGGCAGGCTCGCTCGGCACGGTCGACATCACGTCGACTGTAGACGAAGGCCGGAGAACGGGGAGGGGCGTGCAGGGAGCCCCTCCCCGTGGCTCTCAGCCAGCCAGCACGGTCTCGAGTGCGACGTGCGGCAGCCCGAAGGCGTCGGCCACGGCCTTGTAGACGATCTGGCCGTCGTGCGTGTTGAGGCCGAGTGCGAGCGAGCGGTCGTCGCGGCAGGCCTGCTGCCAGCCCTTGTTCGCAAGCTCGACTGCGTACGGCAGGGTCACGTTCGTGAGCGCGTAGGTGGAGGTGTGCGGCACGGCGCCCGGCATGTTCGCGACGCAGTAGAAGACCGAGTCGTGGACGCGGTATGTCGGATCGGCGTGAGTGGTGGCGTGCGAGTCCTCGAAGCAGCCACCCTGGTCGATCGAGATGTCGACCAGGACCGAGCCCGGCTTCATGCGGGAGACGAGCTCGTTCGTGACGAGAGTCGGGGCCTTGGCACCCGGCACGAGCACCGCACCGATGACGAGGTCGGCGTCGAGGACTGCGCGCTCGATCTCGTACGCGTTCGAGGCGACCGTCTGCATGTGGCCCTGGTAGATGGCGTCGGCCTGTCGCAGCCTCGAGATGTTGCGGTCGAGCAGGAGCACCTCGGCCTGCATCCCGAGGGCGATCGCGGCTGCGTTCATGCCCGACACGCCCGCACCGATGACGACGACCTTCGCCGCGTAGACCCCGGAGACACCGCCCATGAGGACGCCACGTCCGCCGTTGGCCCGCTGCAGGGTCGCGGCACCCACCTGCGGTGCCATCCGGCCGGCCACTTCGGACATCGGCGCGAGGAGCGGCAGCGACCGGTCGGGCAACTCGACCGTCTCGTAGGCGATTCCGGTGACACCGCGATCGAGGAGGGCGTCGGCACAGGCCCGGCCGGCGGCGAGGTGCAGGTAGGTGAAGAGCGTCTGGCCGGACCGCATGCGGCCGTACTCCTCGGCGATGGGCTCCTTGACCTTGAGGATCAGGTCACCCGTGGCCCAGACGTCGTCGGCCGTGGGCAGGATCTTGGCCCCGGCGGCGACGAACTCGTCGTTGGAGATCGACGAGCCGATGCCGGCGTCGGTCTCGATGACCACCTCGTGGCCGTTGCGCACCAGCTCGTGCACCCCGGCCGGGGTGATGGCGACCCGGTACTCGTGGTTCTTGACCTCGCTGGGGATCCCGACCTTCATGGTGCGCCCTTTCGAATGACTCGGATGGGTTGACTGGCGCGTGCAGCCCGGACGATGATGACGCAATGTTCGGCTCAGCGTAACCACAAGGTCAGATATTCTGTCGAGAGGCGTGTCGAACGTGCATGATTCGAAATCTGACCCTCTGCAGGCGGCTCCGTCGAATTCCGTTCGGACCTTTCTGGACGCCGTCGACCTGTCGCTCGTCCGATCGCTGATGACCGATGCCCGGGTGGCCAACAACGCCCTCGCGCGCATCGCCGGGATCGCACCGTCCACCGCACTGAGCCGGGTGGCCGGGCTACGCCGCCGCGGCGTGATCCGGGCGTACCGGGCGGAGGTCGACCTGGCCGCGCTGGGCCTCGGGCTCGAGGCGATGATCTCGGTCCGCCTGGCCAACCACACCCGCGACGAGATGGACGCCTTCATGGCGACCGTCTCCGCGCTCCCCGGGGTGATCTCGTTGTTCTTCCTCGCGGGGCAGAACGACTACCTCATCCAGCTGGCCGCACCCAACGCGGACGCCCTACGTGACTTCGTCCTCGAGCACCTCAGCTCGCACCCGGCGGTCCAGCACACCGAGACGATCCTCGTCTTCGAGCACCGGCAGGGCACCAACACCCTCGGGCAGCTCAGGCCTGCGTAGGCCGCGGGGACCGAAGGGGCCGCGGCGCGAGCTCCCAGCCCGCGTCGGCCGGCCGCAACCTCGACCAGCCGCTGTCCCGCGAGGCGCAGGCAGCGAGCACGCCGACGAGCAGCGAAGGGTTGTGCAGGTGCCCGCCGAGAATCGCGTCGCGGAGCTCCTCGAGCGGAGCCCAATCGACTGCCATGTCACGCTCCTCACCGTGCCGCTCATGAGCCGGCCCGTCCGCCAACCGGGCGCCGCGGGCAAGGTAGATCCGGATCGCCTCGTCGCAGAACCCGGGCGTTGTCAGGAAGTCGACCAGCACCCACCACCGGTCGGCGACGTGGCCGGTCTCCTCCCAGAGCTCGCGCCCGGCGGCCACCAAGGGGTCCTCCCCCGGCGCGTCGAGCAGACCGGCCGGCAGCTCCCAGAGCGTGGCCTGCGCCGGGTGGCGGTACTGGTGGACCACGAGGACCCGATCGTCGTCGTCGAGGACGAGCACGGCAACTGCCCCCGGATGACGCACCACCTGGCGGACGACGGTGTCGCCCCCCCGCAGTGCCACCGTGTCGGACTGGACGTCCCACACCAGGCCGTGGAACACCGTCTGCGACGAGGTCACCGGGTGACCCCCGGCTACGTCGACGAACGTACTCGGGGGGCTGGTCGCGTCGGTCACGAGACCTGAACGGTCGCGGCGGCGTCGGTGACCTCGACCGTCGCGGGCTCGCGCGCCCCGCTCTGCCGAGCCAGTGCGGCGGCGACGAGGCCGACGAACAACGGGTGCGCCCGCGTCGGCCGCGACCTCAGCTCCGGGTGGGCCTGGGTGCCGACGTAGTACGGGTGGCTCTGCCTCGGCAGCTCGACGTACTCGACGAGGTGGCCGTCCGGCGACGTGCCGCTGAACACCAGGCCCGCCTCCTCGAGCACGGGCCGGTACTCGTTGGCGACCTCGTACCGGTGCCGGTGCCGCTCGGAGACGGTCGTCGCCCCATAGGCCTCGGCGACGATCGAGCCGGGCTGAAGGGACGCGGGGTAGAGCCCGAGCCGCATGGTGCCACCCATGTCGCGCTCCCCCGCAACGACGTCCCGCTGATCGGCCATCGTCGAGATCACCGCGTTGGTCGTCGCCGGGTCGAACTCCGCCGAGTTGGCGTCGGCGAGCCGCGCCTTGGACCGGGCGTACTCGATGACCATGCACTGCAGGCCGAGGCACAGCCCTAGCGTCGGGATCCCGTGCGTCCGCGTGTACGTGAGTGCTCCGAGCTTGCCCTCGATGCCGCGAACGCCGAACCCGCCGGGCACGCACACGGCATCGACGTCGGAAAGCTGCCGCGCTGCCCCCTCCGGCGTCTCGCAGTCGTCCGACGGCACCCAGCGGATCGTGACCCGGGCGTCGCAGGCGAACCCGCCAGCCCGCAGCGCCTCGGTGACCGAGAGGTACGCGTCGGGCAGGTCGACGTACTTGCCGACGAGCGCGACGGTCACCGCGTGGGCTGGCCGGTGCACCCGACGGAGCAGTTCGTCCCACTCGGTCCAGTCGACGTCGCGGAACGGCAGACCGAGCCGGCGCACGACGTAGGCGTCCAGGCCTTCGCTGTGCAGCACCTTGGGGATGTCGTAGATCGACGGGGCGTCGACCGCCGCGACCACGGCCTCGGTGTCCACGTCGCACATCAGGCTGATCTTGCGTTTGATGCTGTCGGGCACGGCGCGGTCGGCCCGCAGCACGATCGCGTCGGGTGCGATGCCGATCGAACGCAGAGCCGCGACCGAGTGCTGGGTCGGTTTGGTCTTCAACTCACCGGACGGGCCGATGTACGGCAGCAACGACACGTGCAGGAAGAACACGTTGTCGCGGCCCACGTCGTGGCGCACCTGTCGGGCTGCCTCGAGGAACGGCAACGACTCGATGTCGCCGACGGTGCCACCGATCTCGGTGATGACCAGGTCGACCTCAGGGCCGTCCTGGGCCCGCATGCGCGACTTGATCTCGTTGGTGATGTGCGGGATGACCTGCACGGTGTCGCCGAGGTACTCCCCGCGCCGTTCCTTCGCGATGACCGTCGAGTAGACCTGGCCGGTCGTGACGTTCGCGATGGCGCTGAGGTCACGGTCGAGGAAGCGCTCGTAGTGACCGATGTCGAGGTCGGTCTCGGCGCCGTCGTCGGTGACGAACACCTCGCCGTGCTGGAACGGATTCATCGTCCCGGGATCGACGTTGAGATACGGATCGAGCTTCTGCATCGTCACCCGGATCCCTCGGGCCTTGAGCAGGCTGCCGAGGCTGCTCGCCGTCAGGCCCTTGCCGAGGGACGACGCCACGCCGCCCGTCACGAACAGATGCTTCGTGATCTGTTGTCTGCCGCTGTCGGGCGATGCCACCGCGCGCTCCCGTGGTCGTCTCCAGGCGAGCGAAAGACTTCGCCGACCCACGGAAGTTCAGATTATCAGCCGATGACGGGTACCGGGCCCACCGCGCCGGAGCCACGCCCGTAGTGGCCGAGCTGGCCACCCAGTTGCTGCGACAGCGCGAGCACGATGGCTATCCGGCCGGTCACCGTGTCGCCGTCGTCGACCGTCGAGACCGCGGCCTTCGCGGCGGCATCCCGCCGGATCGCGGCGACCAGACCGGCGGAGTCGGCGGAGCCGGTCGGCCCGCTGACCACGGCCCCTGCGCTCGCGGCGTCCAGGGCCGGACCGAGCGGGAGCAACGCTGCCGTCGCGGCAGGCTTACCCGTGGCTGGGCTGAGCAGGATCGCCAGGTTGGCCCGGATCTGCGGGGTGCCGCTCGTGCTGAGGAACCCGCCCTGGGTCAGGCCGGCGAGCAGGGCGGCGGCGGGCTGGGACGCGGTCGGCGCCGGACCGGGCTGCCGCGTCACCAGTGCCGCGGCAAGCGCAGCCGAGGCCTGGCCGTACGCGGACGACCCGGTCGACTCCACGAGGGTGTCTGGCGGCGCGAGCTGGCCCGAGATCCCCGTCAGCACTGTCGTCTGGGTCGGGTCGGTCCACGCGGTCGTCAGCGTCACCTGCGCGGTCACCTTGGCACCCGCGCGGCTGATCAGCGCCACTGCTTCGCTGATGCCGGTGACCGGCGTGCCCGGTGCGATCACCAGGACCACGCGGTTCCCGCTGAGCGTCCGGGCCACCACCTTGCCGGCCGTCGCCGCGGCGTAGGCGTCGTCGTACGCGAGACGCTTCTTCAGCGAAGCGGCGTCGACGCCGGCGGACGAGCTCGGCGCGGCCGCAACAGCATCGTTGATGCGGGTCGACAGCGGTCCCGCCCCCAGGACGACCCCGGCAGCCAGAGCGAGCAGCGCGGCACCCAGCGAGACGAGGTGGTAGCGCAGGCTCACCACGGCAGGACCTCCAGAAGTCGATGGAACAGGTCGCGGCCGCCAGGAGTGGCCGCGAACGACGCAGCCACGGCAACCAGGCCGGCAACGGCCACCGCGAGGGCGCCGAGCAGCGATACGGCGGGGCGGTGGAGTTCCGCGACCGCAGCAGCGTCGACCAGGCGGTCGCCGGCCCGAAGTCGTACGGCGAACAAGGACGCCGCCGTCTCCCGGTCGCGGTCGAGCAGCTCGTCGTACGACGCCGGCGCGCCCGCCAGCACGATCAGGTCGGCCGCGCCGCAGACAGCCACCAGCACGGCCAGATCGGTCGCGGAGAGCCCCTCGGGCAGGTCGGCGGCCTCGATGCGTTCGGCCTTGCGGACGTTGGTCGCGCCCGTGTGCCCGATCACCAGGTGCGGGCGGACCCGGGCCCGCGTCGCCGACTCGACCCCGGAGTCGGCGCAGATGACCACAGGTCGCCGTTCTCGAACCCATGCCCGCAGCTGCCGGACCTCGGTGGCGGCCCGTTCGCCCGGCGTCACGATGAGCACCGGCCGACCGCTGAGGTGTACCGACACCGCGGGCAGGCCGTCGCCCTCCAGCAGGAGTCCCTCGTGCGCTCGCAGGTAGCCGGCCATGTCGGCGCCCACCGCCTCGAGCCGGCCGGCCATGCCCACGCGGGCGCGGTCCTGGGCCGCCTCGACGTCCGCCCGGCCGCGCACCAGCCCGTGCCCCAACAGTGCTCTGGCGTCGTACAGGCTGCCGTCGTGCAACCGCACGGTCTGGCCGTCGCGCACCACCGAGAGCAGCCCGGGGCCCACGTCGTCGACGAGCGGGATCCCCGAGTCGACGACGACAGCCGCCCCGAGGGCGGGGTGCCGCCCCGACAGGCTCGAACGCACGTTGACGACGGCGGCTGGCCGTGCGGCCACGAGCGCCTGGGCGGAGACCCGGTCGAGGTCGAGCTGGTCGATCACCGCGATGTCACCGGCTTCGACCCGGGATGCGACGCGCCTGGTGGCTTCCGCGGGATCGGGGCGGACCTTGTCGGGCCGCACCGGGCGTACGGTGCCGACGATCCCGGGAAGTCCCGGATCGACCTTCGGCGTGCGCCAGCTTCTCACTCCACGATGCTGCCCCGGACGCCCGCCGTCAGGCCGCACCGACACGCGTTCGCCGCGGGTGACCAAGGCGACCAGGGCTCAGCGCGCGCGGGCCCGGCCCCGCGACCTGCCCGGAGTCTGGCCCGGTGACTTGGCGAGGTCAGCCGCGGCGAGCAGCTCTTCGGCGTGCGCGCGGCCGGACTCGGAGGCGTCGAGGCCGGCCAGCATCCGGGTGAGCTCCTCGACCCGCCCGGACCGGTCGAGGGCGGTGATCCCCGACCGCGTGACCGAGCCGGACGAGGTCTTCTCGACGACGAGGTGGTGGTCCGCGAATGCGGCCACCTGCGGCAGGTGGGTGACCACGAGCACCTGTGCGGTACGAGCGAGCAGAGCTAGCCGGCGCCCCACTTCGACAGCCGCTCGACCGCCGACGCCGGCGTCCACCTCGTCGAAGACGAACGTCGGCACCGGGTCCGCGCCCGCGAAGACCACTTCGACGGCGAGCATGACCCGCGAGAGCTCGCCTCCCGAGGCACCTTTGCCCAGCGGTCGCGCGGGAGCGCCCGGATGCGGGGCGAGCAGCAGGTCGATCACGTCAGCGCCGTGCGGGCCGAGCTCCCCGGCCTGGAGGTCCAAGGTCACGACGGCGTGCGGCATGGCCAGGTCGGCCAGCTCACCGGTGACTGCCGCGCCGAACCGGATGGCCGCCTGGCGCCGAGCGGCGCCGATCTCCTGGGCCAGTCCCTTCAGCTCCTGGTCGAGCTGGTCGCGCTCCGCCGTGCGGTCCTCGCGACGGGTGCCGTCCTCGTCCAGCTCGGTCAGCGCCCGCTCGGCGGCCTCGGCCCAGGCCAGGACCTCGTCGACGGGCTCGCCGTACTTGCGGGTCAGGCTCTTCAGCGCCGCCCGGCGTTCTTGGACCGACGTGAGCCGGTTCGGGTCGGCGTCGACGCCAGCCGCGTACGACGCGAGATCCCCGGCGACGTCCGCGGCCAGCAGCGCGATCTCGGCAAGCCGGTCCGCGATCGCACCGAGCGCGGGGTCGTGGCCTCGGACCTGCTCGAGTGCCCGGCGCGCGACGGCAGCCAGGGCGGACACGTCGGAGCCCTCCGCCGAGTCGCGGGCGCCGACGAGTGCGTCGTGCGCCGTCTCGGCAGCAGTGCGCAGCTGATCTGCGTGGGTCAGGCGTTCAGCCTCCACCGCGAGCTCGACGTCCTCGCCCGGGGCCGGCCGGGCGGCGTCGATCTCGGCCAGCCCGAAGCGCAGCCGTTCCGCCTCCTGGACGCGTTCGCGGCTTGCCGCCGCGAGGGTCCGCAGCTCCGCCTCGACTGCCCGGTGCCGGTCGTACGCCTCGCGGTAGCGCGCGAGCGGCACGGTCACGACTTCGCCGGCGTAGCGGTCCAGGGCCTCTCGTTGGCGTTCGGGGCGCAGCAGCCGTTGCTGGTCGGACTGCCCGTGCACCTCGACCAGGTTCTCGGCAAGCTCGGCGAGCACCCCGACCGGAGCGGAACGACCACCGACCCACGCCCGCGACCGACCCTCGGCGGAGACCTGACGGGCCAGGAGCAGGACGCCGTCCTCGAGGTCGGCGCCGGCCTCGATCGCGCGCTCCCGCGCCGCTTCGTCGGCTGCGTGACCAGCCGCCAGGACTACCCGCCCCTCAACCAGGGCGAGGTCGGTCCCGGTGCGCACGGCCCCCGAATCGGCACGGCCCCCGAACAGCAGCGTCAGACCGGTGACTACCATCGTCTTCCCAGCGCCGGTCTCACCGGTGACGACGGTCAGCCCAGGCGCGAACGTCAGCACCGCGTCCTCGATCACGCCCAGCCCGCGCAGGCGCAGCTCCTCGATCACGTCCGGTTCGCCCGTCCGCGCCAGCCCTCGACCGGAAGGTCGAACTTGCGGACCAGCCGATCGGTGAACGGCGCGTAGGAGAGTCTGGCCAGCCGCAACGGCTCCGCACCACGCCTGACCTCAACCCGGTCGCTCGGGGCGAGCGCGACGGTGCGGCGGCCGTCGCACCAGACGACACCGTCCGATCCGCCTGGCGCGAGCTCCACGGCCAGGACCGAGGACGGCGCTACGACGAGGGGACGGGCGAACAACGCGTGAGCGCTGATCGGGACGAGCAGCAACGCCTGGACCTCCGGCCACACCACCGGGCCTCCGGCCGAGAACGCGTACGCGGTCGAGCCGGTGGGCGTCGCACAGACCACCCCGTCGCCACCCCAGCGGGAGAGCGGGCGGCCGTCCACCTCCACGATCACCTCGATCATGCGTTCGCGGGAGGTTTTCTCGACGCTCGCGTCGTTGACCGCCCAGCTGGACGCAACCTGCTTGCCGTCACGCAGCACCACGACGTCGAGGGTGAGCCGTTCCTCCACGACGTACGCCCGGGCCACGAGCCGGTCCACGACGGCGGCCAGGTCGTCCTCGTCGGCCTCGGCGAGAAAGCCCACGTGGCCGAGGTTGACGCCCAGCAGGGCGGCGTCGGTGCCGCGGGCGAACTCGGCCCCGCGCAACAGCGTGCCGTCACCGCCGAGGACCACCACGAGCTCGCAGCCCCGCGCCGCACCGGGCCGGGCCTCGACCACCCGGGCCCCGGCGACCGCGAGCTCGGCAGCCTCGGACGACGGGACGCGGACCTCGATGCCCGACGATGCCAGCCGAGCGGCTGCGAACCTGGCCGCGCCCGTCGCAGCCTCGCGGCCCGTATGCGTCACCAGCAGAAACGCCCGCGGCTCGTCCGGCGTGGTCGTCACTGGGGACCCTCCTCGATGGCTTGGTTCAGGCCGGCTGGATCCAGCGGCGGGGAACCCGCCCGGAGCCAGACGAAGTACTCCACGTTCCCAGACGGTCCTGGCAGCGGGCTCGCGGTCACGCCGTTCACCCCGAGTCCGAGGGTCCAGGCCCGCTCGCAGATGGTACGCACGGCGTCGGCCCGCAGTTCCGGATCGCGGACGACGCCGCCGCTGCCGAGCCGTTCGCGGCCCACCTCGAACTGCGGCTTGACCATGAGGACGAAGTCGGTGTCGGGCGACGAGCAGTCACGCAACGGCTGCAGCACGAGCGCCAGCGAGATGAACGACAGGTCGGCCACCACCAGGTCGGGCAGCACCCCGGCCAGCGACTCCGGGAGGTCCCCCGGCTGCATCCGGCGCACGTTGGTCCGGTCCAGCACGAGGACCCGGGGGTCGCTCTGCAACCGCCAGACCAGCTGTCCGTAGCCGACATCCACCGCGACGACCACCTTGGCCCCGGCCCGGAGCAGGACGTCGGTGAACCCTCCGGTCGAGGCACCTGCGTCGAGGCACACTCGGCCCGACACGTCGAGGCCGCGCGGAGCGAACACGCCGAGAGCGCCGACGAGCTTGTGGGCGCCCCGCGACGCGTACCCGGGGTCGTCGTCGGCGACACTCACCAGGATGGGGTCGTTCGGGGCGACCTGGGTCGCTGCCTTCGTCGCGGCCTGGCCGAGCACGAAGACTCGCCCGTCGGTGATCAGCTCCTGGGCGTGGTCGCGCGAACGCGCCAGCTCCCTGCGGACGAGTTCAGCATCCAACCGGGCACGCCGTGCCACGGAGCGCTCGGCCTACTCGCTGTCGAGGTCGGCCAGCGCCTCGTGCAGCCGGCGGTGGACGTCCTCGTAGACGTCGGCATGCTGAGGGGTCGGCAGGACGTCCAGCTCGTCCAGGCCGCTGACTGCGGCGTCGACCCGGGCGTTGCCGGTCGGCACCCACGTGGGCGCCGAGTCCGCGACGGGTTGATCCTCGACCGGTCGAGTCGGCGAGGCGGTCTCCTGCTCCGTCACCGGTCGGGTCCCGCCGTGTCTTCGACGGGAGTCGACTCGACGGGCACCCTCTTCACCGCGACCTTCTTGACCGCGACCTTCTTCGCGGGCACCTTCTTGACCGCGACCTTCTTGACCGGAGCCGCCGCGCCGTTGTCCGCAGCCGTCTCGGACTCGCCCGAAGGGTTGCCCCCGAAGGCGATGGCAGCGTCGAGCTGGGCCTGCAGACGACCGACGAGCTGCGACACCGCAGCGAGCTCGTCGGCACCGACGAGGCCGAGCCGGGCGACCGCACGCTCGACCTCGGTGCGGATCAGGCCGACGAGCAGGTCGCGGTTGGTCTTGCTGGTCGCGATGAGGTCCTCGGCCAGCGCCTGGACCTGACGTCCGACGCCGCCCCCTACGGTCTGGGACATCGCCAGGTCGACCACTTCCCCGCCCTGCTCGAGCAGCTGGCGAGCCGTGGTCACGGCTCGCTGCCTGGTGACGTCGGTCAGGCCGTTGGCCAGTTGCAGGTAACTGCGGAGCGCGCCAAGCACCATGTGTCCTCCAGCCGCAGACTTGTCTGGTCTCAACCTACCCCGCTCGGCCGGGACCTTCAGGGTCCTGCGGTAGCGTCCGACGTTGGGGGTATCGACCCGGCCGGAGAGCGAGAAGGGATCGGCCTGATGGCCACGCTGGATGAGTGCCGCGACGCAGTGTCCGAGCTGGCCGAACGGCTGACTCAGGCCGGCGACACCGTTCGCACGCAGGCCGCCGACCGAACGATCGCCTGCCGCGTGCTCGACCTGGCTGTGACGTTCACGGCGCACCTCACGGACGGCGAGCTGGCCGATCTCCAGGTCGCCCCGATGGGTGCCGAGACCGAGAGCGCGCAGATCAAGCTCACGGTGAACAGTGACGATCTCGTGGCCCTGGTCGACGGCACGCTAGCTTTCCCGCACGCCTGGGCTACCGGACGCGTGCGGCTCGACGCCTCGTTCCGTGACCTGCTCAAGCTGCGGACGATGCTGGGCTGAGGCGGCGCCGACTCCGATCGGTCTACCTGGGCGCGAGCCTGGCCACGAGCCCCGTTGACCACGTCACCGGCACCCCACGGTCGGCCGCCGACCAGGCAGCTGCGCACGCTGCGCGCAGCGGATCGCCGGCCCTACCCGCCGTAGCACCGGACCGCTTCTCGACTTGCAGCGATCCGGCCGGGTCGACCACGGCGTTCCAGGCTCCGCAGATCCAGCCCCCGTCGCGATCTGGCAGCACCGCCGGATGCGACCCGAGAAGACCAGCGAGGTCGGCGGCGACGTAAGTCGGCCGGTGCTGCGGGCTGGCCGCGAGCAGGTCTGCGACGCCGCAGACACCGGTGAGCACCAGCAACGTGGGGAACCCACTTGCCGCCCCGCCTTCGATATCGGTGTCCAGCCGGTCGCCGATCACCAGCGGCCGACGAGCCTCCAGCCGCCGAGCCGCCTGCCTGAGCAGACTCGGATAAGGCTTGCCGGCGACCTCGTCAGGTGTCCGGCCCACCACCCCTGCGAGCAGGGCGACGAACGAGCCGTTGCCCGGAGCGATACCCCGAGCCGTGGGCAGGGTCAGGTCGACGTTCGTGGCGATCCAGGGCAGCCCGCCGCGGAGGGCGTAGGCACCTTCGGCCAGCATCGGCCAGGCGAGCTCGGGTGCCCAGCCCTGGACGACGGCCACCGGAGACTGGTCGGCCCGAACGACCGGACTTAGCCCTTGTTCCGCCAAAGCCTCGGCCAGACCTGTGCCTCCGATCACCAGGACCCGAGAACCTGCCGGAAGACGCGCAGCCAGCAGCGCGGCGGCCGCCTGGGCCGACGTCAGTACGTCCGCTGCCGTCGCCGGGAGCCCGAGCCGCGACAGGTGGTCGGCGACGACTCGCGGCGGTCGGGCCGAGTTGTTCGTGACGTATCCGATCCGAAGGCCGAGCGCTCGGGCCGACGCCACCGCTCCGGCTGCCCCGGGGATGGCGACATCGCCGGTGTAGACCGTACCGTCGAGATCGAGCAGACCCACGTCGTAGTGCTCGCCGAGCGGCTCGTCACAGCCTCGCAACCACGATGGTGCGGCTGGTTGCTCGGTCATCGGTGCTCCGTTGCTCTCGCATGTCGTGTGGCGGTTCGTCCCACCGTACGATGCACGGGTGGATCGACTGCTGAACACCCCGCTCGCCCTTTCGCCCGCGGGCATCGACGTCGAACCGTTCCGGGGCGTGAGGTTCTCCGAGGACGTCGTGGGCGACCTCGCTGCGGTGACGAGCCCGCCGTACGACGTGGTCGATGCCGCGGGCGTGCGCAGCCTCGAGTCGACGAACGCCCACAACGTGGTCCGGCTGATCCTCCCCAGGGACGACGACTGCGGCCCGGAGGGGCGATACCGGCATGCCGCCGCCACGCTTCGGTCCTGGCTGTCCGACGGCACCCTGCTCGTGGACGACGAGGCCGGCTTGTACGTGTACGAGCAGTCGCTGGGCGGGCAAGTCCTGCAGCGCGGGTTCATCGGGGCTGTCGCACTTCGGGATCCGGCGGAGCTCGTGATCTTGCCGCACGAGTACACCATGCCCGGGCCGGTGGCCGATCGGCTCGAGCTCATGCGCGCCGGCGAGGCGAACATCGAACCGATCTTCCTGATGTACGAGGGCGGCCGTGCCGCGGAGGCCGAGCTGGACGACTGCGTGGCCGGGACGCCGCTCATCGCCGCCCGAACCGGCGACGGGATCGAGCACAAGTTGTGGGCGATCTCCGAGCAGGATCGACTCGCCGCCGTCCGCGGCGACCTCGCCGGTCGGACCGCAATGATCGCCGACGGGCACCACAGGTACGCGGCCTATCGGGCCCTCCAGTCGGAGCGGCGCGCGACCGATGGGCCCGGCCCTTGGGATTTCGGACTCGCCTTGCTCGTCGATCTCGCCGTGGCTCCGCCGGTGGTCGGAGCCATCCACCGAACGATGTCCGGGCTGACGCTGCAGCAGGCACTCGGCCTTGCCGCGGGCGCCGGGTTCGACGTCGCAGCGTCCGACGTCGCAACGTCCGACGGATATCACGACGAGTCCTGGGCGGCCCGACTGGTTCCGGGCGAGTGGGTGCTCGTGGACGCTTCGGGCGCGAGTGCCCGCCTGACCGTCTCGGATGCCGCCACGGTCGGCCGGCACATGCCAAAGAACCACTCGGCGCAGTGGCGTGCGCTCGACACAGCGGTGCTGCACCATGCGCTCATCGAAGCCGCCTGGGCCGTGCCGGAGGAGTCGATCGGATACCACCACACGGTTGCCGGCGCCATCGCAGCGACTCGAGACGCGCTACCGGCACCTGGGCTGGCGATCCTGATGGCCCCGGTCGACGTGGGGACGGTCTTCGCCCTGGCGGCCGCCGGCGAGATGATGCCTCGCAAGAGCACGTCTTTCGGGCCAAAGCCGCGCACCGGCTGGGTGCTACGGACGTTCGACGCCTGACCTTGCGACGGCGTCGGCACGCCTCACCCTGCGTGCCGAGGCGACCTCCACCACGTCCCCCTCGGTCCACCACAGCACTGTCCGGCGGACCCCGGGTCGCCTCGCAGAGGCAGAGTCGGGTCGACTCGCGACCAGACGTACCGTGACCAGCGGGTCACCGCTGGGCAGGTCGAGCGACGTCGGGGCAGCGGCCACCCGTCCGCAGAGCACGACGTCATTAGCGGTCGCGCTGGTTGCGGCCGGGAGGGTTTGCAGCGATCGGTGACGTGTCCGGCTCCGAGTCTTGGTCGCCGCCTGAGCGTGACGGCACCGGTTTGAATAGGCTGCCAGCGCACCCGCAACGAAAGCGGGCGCCGGGTCGGACCTGTGGACAGCCGGGCCTTGTGGACAAGTGCTGTCTGCCGACGGCGGACGCAGGGAGGAGCTCACGATGGCTGAGCACGCCGTACCCGATCCGGTCGACCTGGGCAGCGACGTGTTCTGTATCGACACGCAGATGTCGGGGTACGAAGGAATCACGTCGGCCTACCTGATCCGTTCGGACCGGCCGTGCCTGGTCGAGACCGGAACCGCAACGTCCGCCGAGGTCGTCCGCGAGGCGTTGAGTGGGTTGGGCATCGGTCCACGCGACCTGTCGACCATCGTGGTGACCCACATCCACCTCGATCATGCCGGTGGCACCGGCGACGTCGCACGCATGTTTCCTCAGGCTCGCGTGGTCGTCCACGAACGGGGGGCTCGGCACCTTGTCGACCCGGAGCGGCTGATGGCGAGCGCCCGCAGAGTCTTCGGCAGCGTCCTCGATGACGTCTTCGGTCCGCTGCAGGCCACTGCGGCGGAGCGGGTGGACACGATCGGCAGCTCGGGCCCAGTCGATCTCGGCGGCGGCCGGACGCTCGACGCCTTCCACTCCCCCGGCCATGCCACGCACCACCTCGGTCTCCTCGACAGTGCCACCGGGGACCTCTACGTGGGGGACGCAGCCGGTGTGTACGTCCCCGAGATCGACACGCTTCGTCCGGCCACGCCGCCGCCTGACTTCGACCTGGAGCTGGCTCTGGCCTCGATCCGCGGGTTCGCCGACCGTCGGCCGAACCGGTTGCTCTTCAGCCACTTCGGCCCCGTCGGGAACGTGCCTGACATGCTGGAGCGGGCCGAGGAGGAGCTGAGGCTGTGGGTCGAGATCGTCCGCGAGACCCGAGTCAGCGAGCTGGACCTCGATCACGCGGTACAGCGCGTGACCGAGCGGACCGCGCAACGCTATGCCGCCTACCTGGCCGACGACGCGATCCAGGAAAAGTTCGAGCACCTGAGCGCCACCGCCGCCAACGTGGCGGGGATCAACCGGTGGCTCGACAAGCTCGAGGAGATCAGCCCCGATCGGGCCGACCCTTCGTCCCTACGCTGACGCGCCGGGCTCCTCCTGCTCGAACACCAGGGCCAGCATCTCGGCGGGCGGGCCTGCGGTGGCTCCAGCAGGCTCCGGAGCGAGCTCGACCGAGCCGGGAGCGGTCGGGTCCGCGGACCCGACGCGGTCGTCCTCCGCCTGGTCCTCGTACTCGTCCTCGAACACGATTCCCTGGAGGTCGGCGAGCCGCTCGGCCGCCTCGGTTTCACCCTGGCTGTCGACGGCCGCCGCCTTGCCGAACCATTCGAGGGCGCCCTCACGGTCGCCGATGGCGTCCAGAGCATCCGCGTAGGCGTAGCGCAGCCGGCCCGCCCACGGCGCCCTTGCATCCTTGAGCTCCGAGCACTTCAACGTGACCACGGCGGCCTCGAGCTGACCGAGGTCTCGACGGGCACCTGACGCGACGATCCGCATCTCGATTCGACCGGCCACGTCGAGTCTTGCGGCTTCGGGGCTACCGGCAAGGGTGAGCGCGCGCTCCGGTCGGCCGAGCCCCCGCTCACAGTCCGCCATCATCGGCAGGAAGTCGTCCGACCCCGACATCCGCCGAGCTGCGCGCAGCTCGGCCAGGGACTGCGCCCAGCGTCCAGTGGCGTACGCAGTGACCCCGGTGGCTTCGCGGACAGCGGCCACTCGGGAAGCGATCCGAGTCGCCTCCATCGCGTGCAGGTGCGCCAGCTCGGGGTCGTCAGCCAACAGCAGTCCAGCAACGACCAACCGACGGGCCACTTCTTCAGCCAGTCCTTTGGGCAGGGTCCGCAACTGTCGGGCCACATCGCCGTCAAGTTGGTCAGGCTGGATCTCGTCCGGGATGCTCGGCACCGTGTCGGTGCGGCGCCGAGGCGCACGCGAGCGTGAGTCACTGCCACCGTCGCTGTACCGGTCCCGAGCCGGGCCCGGAGTCGCTGCACCTGACCGGCGCGGCTCCGCCGACCGTCCGGGCCGACTACCGCCACCCGCGCTGGCTGGGCGACCCGAAGCAGAACCAGCCGAACGCGGGGAAGAGGATGATCCTGGTCGACTCGGGCGACCGGACGTCGGTAGGCCTCCGGCCGAGGTGGATCGCTCCTCGGGCTTGCCCGAGCCACCGGCCCCCGCGGACCGACCGGAGGACCCGGCCGGACGGTTCGGGCTCACGGGGCGGCCTGAGGACGCCGAACCACGCCCCGTCGGCTTGCCGTCTCGCGACGCTCCCCCGAAGGTGGGTTTCCCGGGCGCATCGGCGCGGTAAGGCTTGCGCTCCCCCGGCTTGCGCTCCCCCGGCTTGCGCTCCCCCGGCTTCCCAGCTCTTGCGCGGCCCTGCGCGCCGGCCCCCGCAGCACCACGCCCGCCGCGGTCCCCAGAGTCTCGTCCGCCGGGCCGCCCACGACCGTTGTCCGTCACGTCTACCTCCACCGAGCAAAGAGCCTGCACGAACGAGAGACACCACTGTGTCATCCCTGCGACCGGACAAACGAATGAGGGCCACCCCTACTGGGATGGCCCTCATCGAAAGAATGTCCGGCGGCGTCCTACTCTCCCACGCAGTCACCCGCGCAGTACCATCGGCGCTATAGGGCTTAGCTTCCGGGTTCGGAATGGAACCGGGCGTTTCCCCTATGCTATGGCCGCCGAAACTCTATTGAGATGTCAGCCGTTCCCGACCGAATCTCGGGAACCGCACAGTGAACGCGAAACGGCAGTTTGTTTTGTAGTCAAGTCCTCGGCCTATTAGTACCGGTCAGCTCCGCACGTTACCGTGCTTCCACATCCGGCCTATCAACCCAGTGGTCTACTGGGGGCCTTACCAGGTTAACCCTGTGGGAGATCTCATCTTGAAGCAGGCTT
>JBBQWS010000045.1:0-28721 GCA_038210415.1 Actinomycetes bacterium | reverse complement strand
CTCGAGCAGCCAGGCCGCCCGGATGCTCGGTTTCGCCACCCGGCACGGGCTGGCGGCCGTGCTGACCAATGCTGTCCGGTACGCCACCCGCGACGGCGCCGTCACCGCCGACGTCCTGGACGCGGCCCGCCGGCTGGTCGCCCTCGACCTGCGGCACATCGACCGGCAGGGCGCCGAGGGTCACCTCAAGCCCGGTCCGCAGATGGCCCGGGTCGCCGCCGAGATCGTCCAGATGGCCGGCGGTGCCGGCGACACCGAGCGCAGCACGGCCCGGGCGCTGCTCGACGCGACCGTGGGCCTGGCCCAGTCGCTCGTGCTCGACCCGTACGCCGACCTGGGGCTGGGTGAGGTCTTCCTGCCCGAGCTCGATGTCATCGCGGGAGCGCCGACGGACACGTCGACGGCCGAGGCGGGCGCCGCGGCTCAGCGGCTGCTGCAGGAGCGGTGCGCGGCCGGGCTGGCCCGCCGGTACGGCAGCGCACCCGGCCGGCCGGTCCGCGACCGGCTGGAGGCCGAGCTCGACGTCATCGCGACCCTGGGCTTCGCCACGTACTTCCTCACCGTGGGCGACGTCGTCGACCTGATCAAGCAGATGGACGTGCGGGTCGCGGCCCGCGGATCGGGGGCCGGCAGCCTGGTCAACTACCTGCTCGGGATCAGCGGGGTCGACCCGATGGCGCACCGCCTGCTGATGGAGCGGTTCCTGTCCCCGCTGCGCCGGGCCCTGCCCGACATCGACGTCGACGTCGAGTCGGCCCGCCGGATGGAGGTCTACACCCGGATCTTCGAACGGTTCGGGGGCGAGCGCACCGCCTGCGTCTCGATGATGGACACCTACCGGGTGCGGCACGCGATCCGCGACGTCGGCGCCGCGCTGGGGCTTCCGCCGGGCGAGGTCGATGTGCTGGCCAAGGCGTTCCCGCACATCCGGGCCCGCGACGCCCGGGCGGCGCTCGCCGACCTGCCCGAGCTGCGGGCCAGTCGCATCGGCGAAACCGGGCTCGAGCAGCTGTTCACCCTGGTCGAGCGGCTCGACGGCCTGCCACGGCACGTCGCACTGCACCCGTGCGGAGTGCTGCTCTCCGACCGCACGCTGCTCGATCGCACCCCGGTCGAGGCCAGCTGGCTGGGGTACCCGATGAGCCAGTTCGACAAGGACGACGTCGAGGAGATCGGCCTGCTCAAGCTCGACGTCCTCGGGATCCGGATGCAGTCGGCGATGGCGCACGCGGTGATCGAGGTGCAGCGGGTCGACGGGATCAGCATCGACCTCGACTCGACCCCGCTCGACGACGAACCCACCTTCGAGCTGATCCGCACCGCGCACACCTTGGGCTGCTTCCAGATCGAGTCGCCCGGGCAGCGCGAGCTGATCGGAAAGTTCGGGCCCGAGACCTTCGACGACCTGATCACCGACATCTCGTTGTTCCGCCCCGGCCCGGTGAAGTCCGACATGGTCACGCCGTTCCTGCGCGCCCGCCAGGGCTGGGAGCAGCCGCAGTACCTCCACCCCGACCTCGAGCCGGCGCTCGCGCAGACCTGCGGGGTCGTCGTCTTCCACGAGCAGGTGCTGCAGATCGTCGCGGTGATGACCGGGTGCTCCCTCGCCGAGGCCGACGAGGTGCGCCGGTCCCTCGGCTCGCCCGACAGCCAGCCGGTGGTCCGCGAGTGGTTCTACCCGCTCGCCCTGCGCCGGGGGTACTCCCTCGCCGTAGTCGAGAAGGTCTGGGAGGTGCTCCGGGCGTTCGCTTCCTTCGGTTTCTGCAAGGCCCACGCGGCCGCGTTCGCCCTCCCGACCTACCACAGCGCCTGGCTCAAGGCCCACCACCCGGCCGCGTTCCTGGCCGGGGTTCTCACCCACGACCCGGGGATGTACCCCAAGCGGTTGATCCTCGACGACGCCCGCCAGCTCGGGATCTCGGTGCTGCCGCTCGACGTCAACGCGTCCACCGACCAGTACGTCGTCGAGAAGGTGGGCCGCTACGACGAGCCGCCGCCGGGGATCCTCGGCGCCCCGCCCCGGCCGGCGCCGAGTGCAGGACCGTATGGCGTGCCGGGCCTGCCCGACGGCCGCGAGTACGGCATCCGGCTGTCCCTGTCCGACGTCAAGGGGATCTCCGAGGCCGAGGTCGCCCGGCTGGTCGCCGGCCAGCCGTACGCCACCTTGTCCGACTTCTGGCATCGAGCCCGGGTCGCCCGCCCTGTCGTCGAGCGGCTGGTCGTCGCCGGCGCCTTCGACTCGTTGTACGGCATCGGCTCACCCGTGCCCGTCCGCCGTCGCGGCCAGGTCACTCGCCGCGACCTGCTGCTGCAGGTGGCCGACCTGGCGCGCTGGAACCCAGGGCGGCACCGCGCCCGGTCCACGGCAGCGACGGGAGCAGGCACAGCCGCAGCCGCAGGCACAGTCGCAGGGGGCGCCGCGACCGGCACCGTGGCGGCGGCCGCCCGCCAGTCGCAGGCCAGTGCTGTCGTCCGCGAGCCCGACGTCCAGCTCGCCCTCGACCTCGGCCCGGACGACGGGAGCCACGGCGGTGGACTGCCCTCGTCCGGTCTGCCCGAGATGACCGGCGCCGAGCGGGTGCGGGCCGAGCTCGACGTCCTCGGGCTCGACGCGAGCCGGCACGTCGTCGACTTCTACGGGCCGATGCTGCAGTCGCTCGGGGTCACCCGGTCCCGTGACCTGCTGCGCCGGCGCAGCCAGGCCGAGGTGCTCATCGCCGGGGTCAAGGTCGCGACCCAGACCCCACCGATCCGGTCCGGTCGGCGGGTGGTCTTCCTCACCCTCGACGATGCCACCGGGCCGTCCGACGCGACGTTCTTCGAGGACGCCCAGGGCCCGTACGCCGCCACCGTGTTCCACTCCTGGCTGCTCGTCGTCCGCGGTCACGTCCGTCGCACCGGGCCGCGCGGGATCAGCGTGCGGGCCACCGGAGCCTGGGAGATGTCGGCGCTGTTCACGGCCTGGGAGCTCGGGGGCCCCGAAGCGGCCTGGGCGATCATCAACGCCCCCGTGGTCGAGCTGGACGCCGACGAGCTCGAGCAAGCCGTCGCCGGGGCGGCCGAGTCGCGTTCGTCCCGCCCGGTGGTCAGCAGCCCGGTCGTCAGCCGACCCGACCGGCCGATGACTGCCGGAGGCATGGGGCAGCGGCGGGTGCTCGTACACCCGTCGGGTTACCGACAGTCGCCGTACGCCGACGTCGGCACCCCGGGCGAGGACGTCAAGAAGGGGTCGCCCTCGGCCGCGCCGCCACGCAAGCTCTGGCACTCCAGCCCGGGCAGCTCAGGAGGATGATGGCTCCGATGAACTGTCCGCCAGAGCAGGACCGATGAGCCGCAGTCAGCTGCGCCGACCCGCCGCCCCGCAGACCGGCGGCGGCGACGACTCCGGCTGCCCGGTTCTGCACGTCGACATGGACGCCTTCTTCCCGTCCGTGTCGCTGCTCACCCGGCCCGAGCTCCGGGGCAAGCCGGTGATCGTGGGCGGCGGCAACCGCGGGGTGGTGCTCTCGGCCACCTACGAGGCGCGTCAGTTCGGGATCCACTCGGCGATGCCCATGACGCGGGCCCGCCGGATGTGTCCGCAGGCCGTGATCGTCGAGCCGGACCACGAGGCGTACGCCCGGGTGTCCGCCGGGGTGATGGAGATCTTCCGGTCGATCACCCCGCTCGTCGAGCCGCTGTCCCTCGACGAGGCGTTCCTCGACGTCTCCGGGGCGACCCGCCGGCTCGGAGGCTCCGCGCACATCGCCGAGCTGATCCGGTCGAGGGTCCACGACGAGCAGGGGATCACCTGTTCGGTGGGGGTGGCCTCGACGAAGTTCGTCGCCAAGCTCGCCTCCACGCGGGCCAAACCGGACGGGCTGCTCGTGGTCCCGGCCGACCAGGTGGTCGAGTTCTTGCACCCGCTGCCGGTGGGCGCGCTGTGGGGCGTGGGGGAGCGCACCGAGGAACAGCTCACCCGGCTCGGTCTGCGCACGGTCGGCGACATCGCGCGCACCCCGGTCGCCACCCTCGAACGCGCCCTCGGCCAGGCCGCCGGCAAGCACCTGGCCGCCCTGGCCTGGGGACGCGACTCGCGCAGCGTCGTACCGCACGAGCCGGAGAAGTCGATCGGGGCGGAAGAGACGTTCGGCACCGACGTCGACGACCCCGCGATCATCCGGCGTGAGCTGCTCCGGCTCAGCGAACGAGTGTCGGCGCGGATGCGGCAGCAGGGCTACCGCGGGCGCACCGTCTCGATCAAGGTCAGGTTCGCCGACTTCACCACGATCACCCGGTCCAAGACGTTGCGTGAGGCCACCGACGTGACCCGTGAGGTCTACGCGGTGGCCGGCTCCCTGTTCGACGCGCTGCGGCTGGACCGGGCCCGGCTGCGCCTCGTCGGCGTCCGGATCGAAGGTCTCGTCGATGCCGACTCGGTCGACGAGCAGCTGCTGCTCGACGCCCCGGAGCGCGGCTGGCGCGAGGCCGATCAGGCCGTCGACCAGGCGTCGCGACGGTTCGGCAGCGGTGCCGTCCGGCCTGCAGCGCTGGTCCGGCGTGAGACCGATGATCCGACCCGTAACCGTCCCGCGCCGCCGCCGAGCACGCGGGAACGATGAACGTGCCCGAACCGTTCCTTCAGTCGGGTTTCGCTTGCGCCGATGCCTGCTTATGCTGGCCCTATAACCACGGGTCAAAAGCCTGACCACTGCGAGGAGGAGTCGTGCCGCTCTCTGAGCACGAGCAGAGACTGCTCGAGCAGATGGAGCGAGCGCTGTACGCCGAGGACCCCAAGTTCGCGACAGCGCTCCGCGGGTCCGACCTGCGTGGACGCTACCGTCGTCGAGCGGCCTACGGCGCCATCGGATTGGTCGCCGGCCTGGCCATGCTGCCGGTCGGAATCGCCCGCTCACAGACGGTGATCAGCGTCGTCGGTTTTATCGTCATGCTCGGTTCGGCCATCTGGGCCATCACCAACTGGCGGCGCACCCCTCAGCCCGGTGACCTCGGGATCGCCACCCCCGGTGGACGCCCCGCGGCGAAAGGCAAGACAGCCAAGGCACCCAGGGCCGGCCTGATGGACCGCGCAGAGGAGCGCTGGCGTCGCCGTCGCGAGCAGGACGGTTCCTGAGCCGAGCCGCTCACCCACTAGCTAATCAGGCGCCCGATTCCACCTTCGCCTTCAGCAGGGCCATCCGCTTGCGCATGTCCGACTTGCCGACGATCGGGAAGAGCACCGGCAGCAGGAACTTCGTCACCCCCTTCATCTGCGGGAAGACGAGCTTGAACGTCACCTCGGTCCCGGTCCCGGACGGCTGAAGGTCGAACGAGTTCTCGAAGTACCCGTTCTCGTCGTGGGCGCGCAGCGCGAAGCGGCGACCCGGGACCACCTCGGAGACCTCGACCTCGTTCGCGTGGTTCTTGTCTCCCGGCACCACCCCGACCGACCGATAGGTGCAGCCGACGGTCTCGGGTTCGCCTGACACGAGCTCGACCCGGTAGGGCTGCGGAGACCATTCAGGGTGCTTCTCGAGTCGGGCGACCCATGGCCACACTGCTTCCGGCGAGGCCTCGATCATGATGGACTCGGATCCCTGTGTCGTCACCGGGCACCTCCCTCTCAGGCGGCCGAGCGTACTCCTCGACCCGCCGGACGAGACCCTTCAGACAGAAGCCCGCCGCGGCCACACGGACCGACCCAGCCGTCGCAATGCGCCCGTCAACCTGGCCCCCGACTGGTCGACGGCATCCAGCCCGTCCGCCACATGGTTCGCCGTCGCCGACACCACGGAGCGGGGCATCAGCCTGGCCCGCCAGCGGGTGCGCGGCGACGCAGCCTGGTCCATCGCCTTGAGGACCAGGCGGGCGTCGGCGCCGACGCTGTGCTCGGTGGCCGGAAGCGGGGCGTCCGCGGGGGCGTACCGGACCCGCTCGAGCGCCCGCGCCAGCCGTCCGACCGCGGCCGTCGCCTCCGGCTCGAAGTACGCGGCGCTGAGCCAGTCCGCGGTTCGGCGCGGGGTTCGCGCGCTGGACCACGGATTATCCAGGTCCATCCCCGCGTCGGACAGTTCGGTCCAGGCCGAGGTGATGGCGGTGCGTGGGTCCAGGTGACCAGCGAGGCGGCGGCGGCGGCGCAGTGACCGGACGGCGGCCGGTGTCAGCAGCAGGCCTGCCAGGAGCAGCGCGCCACCGAGGAACAGCCACGGGAACCGCTGCCCGGTCGCCGACGAGGTCACGCTTCCGACGCCGCCGCGGATCTGGCCTTCGGCCTCCCGCTTGGTCAGCTGGTCCTTCTTGCTACCCCCGGCGGTCCCGTCGCCCGTGGCGGTGCCGCCAGGGATGTTGACACCGGGACCGCCGGCCGGTGCCCACGGCGGCGCAGCCACGCCGGTCGGCCCGGGTGTCGGCTCGAAGCGCATCCAGCCGACGCCATCGAAGTAGACCTCGGGCCAGGCATGCGCGTTGCGCAACGTCACGAGGTAGTCGCCGTCGGGGGTGAGCGTCCCCCGGGTGAAGCCGACGTCGACTCGCGTAGGCAGACCGATCGAGCGGGCCATCGCGGCGAAGGTCCCGGCGAACTGCTGGCAGAAGCCCTGTCGCGTGTCGAGGAAGTTGACGAGCGGGGACTCCGCGGTCGTGCTGGCCCGGGTGTTGTAACGGAACCCGTTCTTCTCGTTGAGGAAGAACTGCTGCAGCAGCACCGCCCGCTCGAAGTCGGTGGTCGCCCCGGCCGTAACGGTCTTGGCCAAGGTGGTGACCGAGTCGGGGAACCGAACCGGTAGCGCGGTGTAGCGGCTCTTGAGGTCGACCGGGGCCGGCCCGGCGAACTTCAGCTGCTCGACGGTCGGCTGCAGGTGCCGGCTCGTCACCTCGTACGTGTTCCCCTGCGCGCTGACTCCGGTCACCGAGAACACGTTGCGCGTGGCACCGTCGTACGCCCAGTTGTCGTCGAGCCCGCTGACCTTGGTCGTCGGGTAGAGCACCGGCGCCCAGGTCTGCCTCAACCGGGTCAGCGAGATCCGGGTGGTGATCTCGGCGGACGGCACGTCGCTGGCCAGCCCGGGCGCGCGCGGCATGGGGTCGCTGGCCAGGCCGGTGGCGGTGAGGCTGGCCGGCTGCCACACCTTGCCGTCGAAGATGTCGAGCGTGGCCATCCGCAGGTAGTCCGGCTGCGGGTCGTTGCTGAAGTAGCGCAGCACCTCGGCGTCCGTGAGCGAGTTGAGGTCGGACCCGATCTGCACCAAGGGGTTCACCGTGACGGACGAGGCGGACCCCTTGCCCCGGCCGGGTCCGGGCCCGCTGCCTCCGCCCGGGAACAGACCGCCACCGATCGAGGGCAGGATCGCGGGGACCACGACGGCCAGACCGAGGGCCGCCGCGCCGATCCGACGGCCCACGATGCCGAGCGGTTCGGCCGAGACTGCGGTACCACCGGAGCCTGTGGTGCCACTCGCCGGCGCCGTGTCGACAGTCACCCGGGCCTCGCGGCGCCCCAAGGAACGGCCCCAGCCCGACAACCGGTCGCGGCCCTCGGCGAGCATCAGCGCGAGCCAGCCGATCGCGCCGATCACGAACAACGGCCAAGGAACACCGCTCTTCACGATCGTCACCGGCACCGCGTACAGCGCCAGCAGGGGTACCCCGGCGAGGGCGGCCGAGCGGTACGTCACCGCGACGGTGTCGACGACGAGCGCGATGAAACCGACGCCGGCGGTGCTGACCAGCAGCAGCCCGGTGGTGGTCGGCGCGGGGGACGTGTAACGCGTCATGGCCCGACCGGCTTCGACGGCGAGCTCGTGCAGCGAGGCGATCGCGCCCGGTCCAGGGAGCAGCCCGAGGATCGCGTCGTCCGCGAACAACCAGGTGACCAGGACGATCAGGCCGACCAGGCCGACGAGCGGAACCACCGGGCGTGGCAGCTCGAGCCGGCGACCGAGGGCGCAGCCGGCCGACGTGACCGCGACGGCGGCGACCGCGGGCCAGAACCAGGTCCCGGTCCGGAAGGTCGCGCTCAGGCTGAGCGCCGCCAGCAGTGAAGCCAGGGCGGCGGCGACCGTGAGCCGGCTGCGGCTGGTCATGCGTCGCCGCCGGTCGCGGACAGGAACGTCGTCGAGGTGTGGGCGGCGAACGGCCAGGCCTCGGCGAGCGGCTCGCCGGCGGACAGCGACACCACCCGCCAGCCGGCCGAGCGCAGCACCATGATCGCGCCGCTCGGGTCGGCGACCGGTTGCCGGTCGCGGGTCTCGGCCCGCCAGGTCTCGACGTCGAGGACGATCGCCACCGAGGTGCCGGTGCTGTGCCGGGCCCGGACCAGCTCGGCGGCCTCCGCGGTGGTGACGGCACCCAGGACTGCCACGGTGAGCCCGTCGCCGGAGTGCCGCAGTGCGGGTGATACGGCGTTGAGCACCCTGAGTTCGGAGGGGCCGAGGACGGCCAGCGAGTCGAGCAGGGTGTCCTCGTGGGTCGCACCCTGGACGTCGAGGGTGTCGGACACCAGCAGCTGACCGGTGTCGGTGAGCAGGTTGACGGCGAAGCCGCCACGGATCAGGTGGGCGCCGACGGAAGCGGTCGCCGAGATGGCCGCCTCGAGCGAGGATGCCGCTCCGGTGCCACGGTGGGCCGTCGCACGCGAGTCGAGCAGGAGAACGGCCCGGCTCTCCCAGGGTTGCTCCTCACGCCGCACCATCAGCTCGCCGTAGCGCGCGGTCGAGCGCCAGTGCACCCGGCGCAGGTCGTCGCCGCGTCGGTACTCGCGGGTGATGACGTCGTCCTCACCGGCCGACGCCATGGTGCGCATCCGGCTCTCGCCGGTGCCCGCCCAGTCGCCGCCCAGGGAGACGGCGGGCAGCCGCTCGACGACGGGGGTGACGACGAAGGTGTCGGTGCGGGTGAACGACCGGACGAGCTCGCACATGCCGAACGGGTCGGTCAGCTTGATCGTCAGCGGTCCCACGGCGAACTTGCCCCGAACCTCGGACCGGACGAGGTAGTCGACCTCGCGGGTGCCCTGTGGCTCGACCCGGTCGAGCACGAACCTCGGCCGCGCCCCGAGGACGTAGGGGATCCGGTCCTCGACGAGCAGTAGCCCGGTGGGCAGGCGGCTCACGTTCTCCAGACGCAGGACGACACGCGCCTCCTGCCCGGCGGAGATCCGGGCGGGTTCCATCCGGCGGCTGCTGGCCAGCCGGTACCGCGTACGGGAGACGACCAGAGCGCTCACGAGCGGCAGGGTCAGCACCAGGATGGCGACCCGGAGCAGGTCGTCCTGTCCGAAGATCAGCGCGCTGACCGCGGCCGCCAGCCCCGCGCCGAGGAAGCTGCGTCCACGTGTCGTGAGTCCGGTCAGTGCTTGCCGCATGAGCTGTTCGCCTTCCTCGCCTTAGCGGGCGTCGGGCAGAGGGGTTCGTGCGACCAGCTCCGCCACGATCTGCAGCGCAGAACGTCGCGAGATCTGAGCCTCGGCGGTCAGCAGCAACCGGTGTGCCAGCACCGGTCCCGCGAGGGTCTGCACGTCGTCCGGCAGCACGTAGTTGCGGTCGTCGAGCGCGGCCGCAGCCTTCGCCGCCCTGAGCAGGTGCAGGGTCGCGCGCGGCGAGGCGCCGAGTCGGAGGTCGGGGGAGCTGCGAGTCGCCGTCACCAGCGCGATGGCGTAACGACGCACGGCGTCGGAGACGTGCACGGCCTTGACGACGTCGATGAGCTGGGCGATCTCGCGGGCGTCCGCGACGGGCCGCAGCGCTTCGAGCGGGTCGCCGGCGCCGTGGCCCTCGACCATCGCGAGCTCGGCGTCGACATCGGGGTAGCCCATCGACAGCCGCACCATGAAGCGGTCGCGCTGGGCCTCGGGCAGCGGGTACGTGCCCTCCATCTCGATCGGGTTCTGGGTGGCGAGCACCATGAACGGGCCGGCCAGCTCGTACGTCGTCCCGTCGATGGTGACCTGGCGCTCCTCCATGCACTCCAGCAGCGCGGACTGCGTCTTCGGAGACGCCCGGTTGATCTCGTCGCCGAGCACGATGTTGGCGAAGATGGCGCCCGGCTTGAACTCGAACTCGCGGGACTCCTGGTTGTAGACCGAGACTCCGGTGATGTCGCTGGGGAGCAGGTCAGGAGTGAACTGGATCCGCCGCATCGAGCAGTCGAGCGACCGGGCCAAGGACTTGGCGAGCATGGTCTTGCCGACGCCCGGAACGTCCTCGATCAGCAGGTGGCCCTCCGCGAGGAGCACGGTCAGCGCGAGCCGGATCGTGTCGGCCTTGCCAGCGATGACGGTCTCGACGGCGGACCGGATCCGACCCGCAGAGATCCCGAGCGCGTCGAGGTCGAGCGGAGCGGTCGCTTCGTAGGTCATTGGATGATTAAAGCCCGAGTGTCGCCAAACCGCCTACGCCCTTCGGGATTCTCATGCGAACGGCATCCGCCGCAGCCGCTGCGCGTCGTCGAACAGGGCAGCTTCGGCCAGTCGGCTGGTGACCAGCGCGGTGACCGCGCCGGCCGCCAGAAGCATGTACATCACGACGATCTGGTAGCGGATCGCGGTCAGCGGGTCGACCCCGGCCAGGATGAGCCCGGTCATCGCGCCGGGCAGCGAGATGATGCCGACGACCTTGGTCGTGTCGATCGCCGGGATCGTCGCCATGCGTACGGTCGAGCGGACGAGCGGAGCCAGCGCCTCTCGGGCGTGCAGGCCGAGGGCGAGCCGGGCTTCGATCTGCGGCCGCTGCTCCACCGCGGAGGTCCGCAGCCCGCGCAGGACGATCGCTGCAATGTTCATGCAGCCCGAGATCACCATGCCGCCCACGGGTACGAGCACGCGCGGCTCCGTGGAGATCACCCGGAAGACGACCAGGATGCCCAGCGTGGTGACTGCACCGATCCCGATGCCCAGCGTCGCCGACCGCAGCGCCCCGGGCAGACCCTTGGCCCGGCGCGAGGCCTCGTAACCCCCCACCGCGACCATGGCGGCCATCCAGGCCAGCGCACCGAGCAGACCCGCGTGCAGGAACAGGAACGACAGCACTGCCCCGACCGCGACGAGCTGGACGAAGGCGCGGACAGCCGCGATCAGCAGGTCGCGCTCGACGCCGAGGCGACCGCGTCGGGCGATCCCGGCCGCCAGGACGACGAGGGCGACGGAGGCGACGACGCCGGTCCAGCTGGGGACGTTCGGGCTCACGGGTCGGCCTCGCCGGCGACTGCCCCCTCGCCCCGGCCGAGCACGGCAGTCGGGAAGTTGATCTCGTCGGCCCGGCCGCGGGCCGTGAGCCGCCCGCTGCGCAGGACGAGCACGTCGTCGGACACGGCTGCGGCCCGATCGAGCGCGTGGCTCACGAGGACGACCGTCAGACCGTCGGCGACGAGGTCGCGCACGATCTGGTCGACGGCGTCCGCGCTGGCGCCGTCGAGCGCGGAGGTCGGCTCGTCGAGCAGCAGCACCTCGGGCCCGACCGCCAGGGCACGGGCCAGGCAGACCCGTTGGCCCTCTCCACCGGACAACCCCTCGGTGCGACGCTCGAGGTAGTCGGCCGGCAGCGCGACCCGGGCGAGCAGTTGTCGCGCGGTCTCGTCGGCGAGCTCGGGCACGCCGACCCGTAGCTCGTCGCGCACCGTCTCGGCGAGCAGGGTGGGCCGTTGGGCGACGAGCCCCACCCGGCGACGCAGCTCGGTCACGTCGAGGCCGGGCAGCGGTTCGCCGCGCAGCAGGATCCGGCCACTGGTCGGCTCCTCGAACCGGTTGAGCATCCGCAGCAGGGTGCTCTTGCCGGAGCCGCTCGGTCCGACGATCGCCATGCAACGGCCTTCGTGCAGGTGGTCGGTCACGTCGTCGAGGATCAGTCGTTCGTTGACGGCCAGGCTCACGTGCTCGAGCGAGAACAAGGTGGCCACGGCCCGCAGCCTTCCACGAAGGCGCTCACCGCGCCGCACCACTTCGCTCCACCAACTCCGCCCGCCACCCCCCAGTTGGTGTTGATCTTGAGCGTTGGCGGGCCCGACACGGCGTGTCGGCCACGCAACGCTCAAGATCAACAGGAAGGGGGGTGAAAGTACTCCACTTTGCTCCACCTGGGTTGACCTGCGACGTCGCGCTCGACCGCGTCCGAATCGGTCCGAATTCGGGGCGTTTCCGGGTTGACGGTGGAGCGTTGTGGAGTACTGTGGCGCGCACTGGAGCCCACTGGGGCGGATCGCAGGTCTGAGAGGGGGTGGCGCGGTGTTCCTGGGTACCCACTACCCCCGGCTGGACGACAAGGGCCGCTTCTTTCTCCCCGCGAAGTTCCGAGAGGAGCTCTCGGCCGGCCTCGTGATCACCAAGGGGCAGGAGCGCTGCCTGTACGTCTTCACCTCGACCGAGTTCGCCGCCACCGCCGCCCGCTGGGCCGCAGCCCCCGTGACCGACAAGCGCGGCCGCGACTACCTGCGCGTGATGTACGCCGGTGCCAGTGACGAGACCCCCGACAAGCAGGGCCGCGTGATGATTCCGGCCGGACTGCGGGCGTACGCCGGCCTGACGCGCGACTGCGTCGTCATCGGCGCGAACACCCGCCTGGAGATCTGGGACGCCCAGACCTGGGAGACGTACCTCGCCGAGCAGGAGCAGGCGTTCTCGGACGTCTCCGAGGAGGTGCTGCCGGGCGTGATGTGACGAACCTTCGGGGCGGCACGTGGAGTCAGGTCTCCACCCGCTGTGTCTCCTGGCTCACCTTCCCCGGTGCCAGGCGGCAGCGGTTGGGGACCTGGCGCCGCGAACGCCACCGGGCCGGCAGGACCAGCACCGCAGCACCGCAGCACCGCACAGCCGCAGCACCTGAGAGACGAGGGTCGAGATGAGTACCAGCACGCTTCCGGACGCCGACCGTGGCGTCGTGGCCGAGACCGTCGGGTCGCCATGGCTCGACGCCCTCGACCCACGCGGGACTTTCGTGACCTTCTTCCTGGCCGTGGCCGGCACGGTCGCGGTGGTCGTGCTCACGGCCACCGCCCTTCGCCTGGTCACCGGCAGCTGACCCGACCGTGACCACCGCCCCCCGACACGTCCCGGTCCTGCTCGAGCGCTGTGTGGCCCTGCTGGCCCCGGCCCTCGCCGAGCCGGGTGCGGTCTTCGTCGATGCGACGCTGGGCCTGGGCGGGCACAGCGAAGCGATCCTCGGGGCGTTCCCCGGGGTGCGGCTGATCGGTGTCGACCGCGACCCCGAGGCGTTGCAGCTGTCCCAGGAGAGGCTCGCGCCCTACGCGGACCGGATCACGCTCGTGCATGCCGTCTACGACGAGCTGCCGCAGGTGCTGGCGGATCAAGGTCTGGTGCACGTCCAGGGTGTGCTGTTCGACCTCGGTGTCTCGAGCCTGCAGCTCGACGAGAGGTCGAGGGGTTTCTCGTACGCACAGGACGCCCCGCTCGACATGCGGATGGACCCGACCACCGGGATGACCGCCGCGGACGTACTCAACACGTACTCGGCGACCGAGCTGGCGCGGGTGCTCCGGCAGTACGGCGAGGAGCGGTTCGCCCGCCGGATCGCCGACCGGCTCGTCCGCGAGCGGGCCCTCTTGCCGTTCAGCACCTCGGCCCGGCTGGTGGACCTGGTCCGCGAGGCCATCCCGGCCGCGACCCGGCGCACAGGGGGCAACCCGGCGAAGCGGACGTTTCAGGCTCTGCGGATCGAGGTCAACGGCGAGCTGGCTGTCCTTGAACGCGCGCTGCCGGCCACGGTCGACGCGCTCGCGGTGGGCGGCCGGATCGTGATCATGTCGTACCACTCGCTCGAGGACCGGCTCGCGAAGCGGATCTTGACCGCGGGCGCGACCAGTGCCGCACCGCCCGACCTGCCGGTGGTCCCCGAGTCGCTGCAGCCGCGCCTGCGACTGCTCACCCGCGGAGCCGAAGCCGCGGGCGAGGCCGAGATCGAGGCCAATCCGCGCGCCGCATCGGTGCGGCTGCGCGCCGCCGAGCGGGTTCGGGCGGCAGCGTGAGCGCGACCGCCCGGCCGGCCCGCACCGCGCGTTCAGCGGCCCCCTCCGTCCCCGCACCGAAGCGCCGTGCTCCGCTGGTGGTGGCACCGGTGCGCGTCCCTCGGGCGTCGTCGGGGACGTTCGCCCTCGTCGTGGGCGGGTTGCTGACGCTCGGTCTGCTCGGCCTGCTCGGGCTCAACACGATGCTCGCGCAGGGCTCGTTCGCTGCGCACGAGCTGGCCCAGCAGCAGGCCAAGCTGACGGTGCGCGAGCAGGCGCTGCAGCAGGAGGTCGCGGTGCTGCAGTCACCCGAGGAGCTGGCCCGTCGGGCCCTCGAGCTCGGCATGGTGGGCAGCGAGAACCCGGTCTTCCTGGATCTGAAGACCGGGAAGATCCTCGGCACGGCCAAGCCCGGAGCGCGTCCGCCGGCGGTGGTGAAGGTGGTTCCGGTCCCGGTCGTCCCGGCCCCCGTCACCCCGGCACCGGCTGCCGCCAGACCAGGGACGGCGAAGCGATGACGACCCGCGCCGGTGGCAGCACCAGCACCAAGCCGCGACCCGCGGCCCGTCCGGCGCCGCGACCGTCCGCCCGGAGCCAGGCCCCGGCCCGACGTCCGGCACCGCAGCGCCGCCCGAAGCCGCCGCGCACCGTGGTCCTCGGCGACCCGCACGGCCGACTGCGCTCCGCGTGCGTGGTCCTGGCCATCATCTTGTCGTTGTTCGTCGGCCGGCTCGTCCAGCTGCAGGCGGTCGAGGCTCCGGCCTACGCGGCCCGGGCCGAGGCCGGACGGCTGCGCACGGTCACCCTGCCGGCCACGCGAGGAGACATCACCGACGTCAACGGCGTGGTGCTGTCGACCAGTGTCGCGGCGAGGAACGTTACCGTCGACCAGACTCTCGTGCACGACCCGGCGGCGACGGCAGCTGCCCTGTCACCGCTGCTGGGGCTCAGTGCCAGCGACCTGACGGCCAAGCTCACGGGAACGAGGCGGTTCGGCTACGTCGCCCTGCAGATCACGCCTGAGCTGTGGGCGAGCATCCGCGACCTCAAGCTCCCCGGCCTCTTCGCGGAGGACACGAGCCGACGCATCTACCCGGCCGGGGACCTCGCCGCGAGCGTGCTCGGGTTCATGTCGCGTGACGGGACCGGTCTCGGCGGCATCGAGCTGGCCCAGCAGCGGCAGCTCGCCGGCGTTGCCGGGATCGACACCTTCGAGGCGGCGGCCCACGGCCGACAGATCCCCACCGCCACGGCGACGGAGCAGCGGGCGATCCCCGGCAGCACCGTCCGGCTCACGATCGACCGGGACATCCAGTGGGCGGCTCAGCAGGCCCTCGCTTCGGAGGTGAAGGCGGCCAACGCCGACAGCGGTTCGGTCGTGGTCGAGGACGTACGTACGGGTGCCCTGCTGGCCCTCGCGACGGCGCCGTCGTTCAACCCGGCCGACCCGGGGTCGGTGTCGATCGCCGATCGGGGCAACCCCGCGGTCTCCGACATCTACGAACCCGGCTCCACGAGCAAGATCATGACCATGGCCGCCGTGCTCGAAGAGGGCAAGCTCAACGCCCTGAGCCCCCTCACAGTCCCGCCCGAGCTCAAGCGCGGAGGCGCGGTCTTCCACGACTCGCACGCCCACGGCACCGAGCACCTCACTCTGACCGGGGTCCTCGCGAAGTCCAGCAACCTCGGCACGATCCTCGCGTCCGAGACGATCGGCGCGAACACGCTGTACGGCTACCTCAAGAAGTTCGGCATGGGCGACCCGACGGGCATGCGCTTCCCCGGCGAGAGCCGCGGCCTGCTCCCCGCGCCGAACCAGTGGTCACAGACGACCTTCCCGACGGTCGCGTTCGGCCAGGGCCTCTCCGTGAACGCGGTACAGGCGACCTCGGTGTTCGCCACGATCGCCAACAACGGGCTGCGGGTCAGCCCTTCGCTGGTCGCGGGCACGGTCGGGCCGGACGGCACGTTCACGTCCGGCCAGGCCCCCACGACGACCCGCGTGGTCAGCCCGAGGACCGCGGCCACCCTGCGAGCGATGCTCGAAGCGGTCACGTCCGACGAGGGGACGGCGCCGATGGCGCGCATCCCCGGGTACCGCATCGCGGGCAAGACCGGGACGGCGAACCGGGTCGACCCCACCTGCGGCTGCTACCGCGGGTATACGGCTTCGTTCATCGGCTTCGCCCCTGCCGACAACCCCCGTCTCGTCGTCTCGGTCACCCTCCAGAACCCCAAGAACGGTCACTACGGTGGCCGCCTCGCCGGCCCGGTCTTCAAGCGGGTCATGTCGTTCGCCTTGCAGAGTCTCGGGATTCCGCCGACGGGCACGAAGCCCGCGCGGATGCGGCTCGTGTGGCCGTGACCCAGGTAGCCTCACGCCGTGCCCGTTATTGACGGTCGGACGCTCGACCGGCCCGCCGTCCCGCCGGTGGCGGTCGTGGCTCTGGCGGCCAGGGCCGGGCTGACGGCCGAGCCCTCGACGACGGCGGCAACGGTCACCGGCGTCACGCTCGACTCACGGAGGGTCCGGGCGGGCGACCTGTACGCGGCCCTGCCCGGGGCGCACGCCCACGGTGCTGACTTCCTGGCGCAGGCGCTGGCCGCAGGAGCGACGGCTGTGCTCACCGACCCTCGGGGTGCCCTCATCTGCCGCGCTGCCGGGGTGCCCGCACTGGTGGCGGACGACCCTCGAGAGGTGCTCGGTGAGGTGTCTGCCAGGGTCTACGGCCGGCCCGGTGAGAAGCTGCTCCTGATCGGGGTCACCGGCACCAACGGCAAGACCACCACTGCCTTTCTGATCGAAGCCGGGCTGCGTGCCGCCGGGCACCTCACCGGTCTGGTCGGCACCGTGGAGACCAGGGTCGCGGGGGAGGTCGTCGACAGTGTCCGCACCACCCCGGAGGCGCCGGAGCTGCAGGCGTTGCTGGCGCTGATGGTGGAGCGCGGGTGCACCGCCGCCGCGATGGAGGTGTCCAGCCACGCCCTTGCGCTCGGTCGGGTCGACGCCCTCGTGCTCGACGTCGCCGTGTTCACCAACCTCTCGCAGGACCACCTCGACTTTCACCCCACCATCGAGGACTACTACGCGGCGAAGGCGTCCATGTTCTCCACGGACCGGGCCCGATTCGGCGTCGTCAACGTCGACGACGAGCACGGGCGCCGGCTGGCCGCCGAGGCGACCATCCCGCTGACCACGTTCTCGGCGTCGGGCGGCTCCGCAGACTGGCGTGCGGTGGCCACCGAGCTACGGTCCGACGGGTCGACCATCCGCGTCGAGGGTCCGGCAGGGGAGCGGGTGACCGTCGATGTCCACCTGCCCGGCGGCTTCAACGCGGCGAACGCGCTCGCGGCCGTCGTGGCGCTCGTCTCGTCGGGGGTGCCCCTGCACCGGGCCGGGGCCGGGATCGGTGACCTGGCCGGGGTGCCCGGACGCATGGAGACGGTTGACCGCGGGCAGCCGTTCGCGGCGCTCGTCGACTTCGCGCACACGCCGCTCGCCGTCGAGACCCTGCTCGAATCGGTGCGGGCGTTCACCCCGGGCCGGGTCGTGCTGGTCCTGGGCTGTGGCGGCGACCGGGACCCTTTCAAACGACCGGCCATGGGTCGAGCGGCGGCCGCTGGGGCCGACATCGTCCTGCTCACCAGTGACAATCCGCGCTCCGAGGACCCGGCCGTGATCGTCGCGGCCATGCTCGAGGGTGCGGCCGCCGTAGCGGGGTCGGAGCCGGTCGTCGAGCTCGACCGGGCCGCGGCCATCGCCAGGGCCGTCGAGCTGGCCCGGCCTGGCGACACGGTGATCGTCGCGGGCAAAGGACACGAGCAGGGCCAGGAGATCGACGGCAGAGTCCGGCCGTTCGACGACCGGCAGGTCCTGGGCGACGCGTTGACGGCGCGGGGCCGCACCGGGCCGGGCCCGACATGATCGAGCTGACGGCGGCCGAGGTCGCGGAACTCACCGGCGGCCAGCTGACGTCCCTTCGGTCCGGGCCGGACGCGCCCCTCGTGTCGGTCACCGGGCCGGTGGTGATCGACTCTCGGTTTGCGGTTCCGGGTTCGCTCTTCGCCGCGGTCCGGGGCGAGCGTGTCGACGGCCATGACTTCGGCAGCGCGGCTGCTGCGGCCGGCGCGGTGCTCGCGCTCGGGGAACGCCCGGTCGACGGCTTGCCGACGGTCGTGGTGCCCGACTCGGTGCTGGCACTGAACAGCCTCGCGGCCGGTGTCCGGCGCAGGCTCTCGCGGGTGCGAGTCGTTGGCATCACCGGGTCGGCAGGCAAGACCAGCAGCAAGGATCTCGTTGCCGCACTGCTCGAGGAGATCGGACCGACCGTCGCGCCGGCCGGGAACCTCAACAACGAGCTGGGGCTCCCGTTGACGTTGCTCAGCGCCGACCTGGGCACCCGCTTCCTCGTCCTGGAGATGGGTGCCCGCGGGGTCGGCCAGGTTGCCGCGCTGGCGTCCGTGGCGCGCCCGGACATCGGGGTCGTGCTCAACGTCGGGTCGGCCCACCTCGGCGAGTTCGGCAGCCGGGAGGCGATCGAGCTCGCCAAGGGAGAGCTGGTCGAGGCACTGCCGTCGTCGGGGCTGGCCGTCCTGAACGCCGACGATCCACCGGTCGCTGCGATGCGCAGTCGCACGGTCGCGCGCGTCACGACCTTCGGGCGTTCGCCCGGGGCCGACGTGCGTGCCGATCACGTCGAGACGGTGGCCGGGCGGTCGAGCTTCGTCCTCGCGACGTCGGTCGGGTCGGCGCGGGTGGCGCTGGGGCTGCTGGGCGAGCACCAGGTCTCCAACGCGCTCGCCGCGGCCGCAGTCGGTCTCGAGCTCGGCCTGGGCCTGGACTCCGTGGCCCGGGTCCTCACGTCGGCACGTCCGCGAAGTCGCTGGCGGATGGAGGTGCACGATCGAGCCGACGGCGTGACCGTCATCAACGACGCCTACAACGCGAGCCCGGAGTCGATGAGGGCCGCTCTGCGCACCTTGGCGGAGGTCGGGCGCGGCCGCCGCACCTGGGCCGTGCTGGGCGAGATGCGCGAGCTCGGTGCGGATACCGTGGCGGAGCACGACGCGATCGGGCGCCTCGCCGTGCGCCTGGACGTCAACCGGCTCGTGGTGGTCGGTTCCGGCGCCCGCACCATGTTCCTCGGTGCAGGGCTCGAGGGGTCGTGGGGCAACGAGGCGATGTTCGTCGACGATGTGGCAGGGGCGGTGAAGGTGCTGGAGGACGACCTGGCGCCCGGTGACGTGGTGCTGGTCAAGGCCTCGCGGGCGGCCGGGCTCGAGCGCGTCGCCCTGGCGCTGCTCCCACCCGAGCTGCCGCCGACAACCCGGGGGGCCGCCCCGTGAGGCTGATCCTCGTCTCCACGGCCATCGGCCTGATCATCGGGCTCTTCGGCACGCCTGTGCTCATCCGGGTGCTGCGTCGGCACGGCTACGCCCAGGCGATCCGCAACACCGAGGACGGCTACCCGGCCCACGACGCCAAGCGCGGCACACCGTCGATGGGCGGCCTGACGATCGTGGGCGGCACCATCGTCGGCTACTTCGCCGCCCATGCGTACGTCTGGAGCGGCCCCAGCGCGTCCGGGCTCTGCGTGCTGTTCCTGATCGTGGGTCTGGGCGCGGTCGGGTTCGCTGACGACTACATCAAGATCTTCAAGCAGCGCAGCACTGGGCTCCGCGCCCGCACCAAGCTCTTCGGGCAGGGTGTGGTCTCGCTGGCCTTCGCGGGGCTGGTGCTGGGCTTCACCGACGACCACGGGCTCACCCCGGCCTCGCACGCGGTGAGCTTCGTCCGCGACACCCCGGTCGTGCTGCCCACGGTCGTGTTCTTCGGCTGGGTCTACCTCATGGTGGCGGCGACGTCGAACGGCGTGAACCTCACCGACGGTCTGGACGGACTTGCTACCGGGGCCTCGGTGATGGTGCTCGCGGCGTACTCCGTCATCGGTGTCTGGCAGTTCCGCAACGCCTGCTCCACCGACCTCGTCGCGCACTGCTACAGCACCCGCGACCCCCTCGACCTGGCGGTGCTCGCTGCGGCGATGGTGGGCGCCTGCTTCGGCTTCCTGTGGTGGAACGCCTCACCCGCGCAGATCTTCATGGGTGACACCGGTTCGCTGGCTCTTGGCGGGGCCATGGCGGGCTTCGCCCTCACGACTCGCACCGAGCTGTTGCTGGTGCTGCTGGGCGGTTTGTTCCTCGTCATCGCGCTGTCGGTGATCGTCCAGGTCGCCTACTTCAAGAGCACCGGCAAGCGCGTCTTCTTGATGGCGCCGCTCCAGCACCACTTCGAGCTGAAGGGCTGGGGCGAGGTGACCATCGTCATCAGGTTCTGGATCATCGCCGGACTCTGCGTGGCGCTCGGGCTCGGCATCTTCTACGCCGAGTGGCTGGCCGGCGGGGCGATCTGACCGTGCCCGAGTCCCTGGCCTGGCCCGACCGCGTCGTCTGCGTCGCAGGGCTCGGCGTGAGCGGGTTCGCTGCTGCGGACGCGTTGTTGCAGCGCGGCGCGCGTGTCGTCGTGGTCGACACACGCACCGCTGACGAAGTGGGCGGGCACGCCCAGATCCTGGGCATCCTCGGCGCTGACCTGCGGCTCGGGCCGGAGACCGCGCAGGAGCTCCCGGACGGCGTCGACCTCGTGGTCACCTCTCCCGGCTGGCGGCCCGATGCCGCGTTGCTGGTTCAGGCGGCAGCCACCGGGATCCCGGTGTGGGGCGAGGTTGAGCTGGCTTGGCAGCTGCGTCCGGCGGACCGGCCGGCCCCGTGGCTGGTGGTCACCGGCACCAACGGCAAGACCACCACGGTGCGGATGCTGGCCTCGATCCTGCAGGCCGCCGGGCACCGGGCGATCGCCGCAGGCAACGTCGGGACGCCGATCGTCGAAGCGGTGCTGGCCGACCCGCCCTACGACGTCATCGCGGTCGAGCTCTCGAGCTTCCAGCTGCACTGGACGCACTCGGTCCGGCCGTTGGCCGCAGCGGTTCTCAACGTCGCTCCGGACCACGTCGACTGGCACGGTTCGCTCGACGCGTACGCCGCTGACAAGGGCAAGGCTTTCGCCGGCACCGAGATCGCCTGCGTCTACAACGTCCAGGACGCCCGTACCGAGGAGCTCCTGCGCGCTGCTGACGTCCAGGAAGGCTGCCGGGCTGTCGGGTTCACCCTCGGCCTCCCGTCCGTCGGCATGGTGGGAGTCGTCGAGGACCTGCTCGTGGACCGGGCCTTCGTCCCGGAGCGCCGCGACGCCGCCGCCGAGCTCGCCGCGCTCACCGACGTGAAACCGTTCGCCCCGCACAACATCGCGAACGCGCTCGCCGCAGCCGCGCTCGCTCGCGCGTACGGCGTCCCGGCGGCCGCCGTACGGAACGGGCTTCGCGCCTTCCGGCCGGACGGTCACCGCATCGCACTCGCGGCCAGGGTCGACGACGTCGACTACGTCGACGACTCGAAGGCGACGAACCCGCACGCGGCCTCGGCCTCGCTCGCGGCGTACGACTCGGTCGTCTGGATCGCCGGGGGGCTGGCCAAGGGGGCGGACTTCGACGACCTCGTCCTGCGATCGAAGGCCAGGCTGCGGGGCGTCGTGCTCCTCGGTCGGGACCGTGCGGCGATCGCGGACGCGTTGCGGCGACACGCACCCGAGATCCCGGTCGTCGAGGTCGCCACGACAGACACTGGGGTCATGGACGAGGTCGTGACCGCAGCGGCCGGGCTGGCGCAGCCCGGCGACACCGTGCTGCTCGCTCCCGCGTGCGCGTCCATGGACCTGTTCGACAACTACGGGCAGCGGGGTGACGCCTTCGTCGTTGCGGTCGGCCGGCTGCCCGGGTCCGCCGTCCGATGACGACGCAGACTCGTGCACCGCGGTCCCGGCGCGCAAAGGGCAGCGTCCCCGCACCGGGGTCGTCGGGGCGGCTGCTCGACCGGCCGCTGACGTCGTACCACCTGATCGTCGGCTGCACCTCGTTGCTGCTCTCCCTTGGTCTGGTCATGGTGTTGTCGGCGTCGAGCGTCGCGGCGTACGCCGCCACCAAGGACTCCTTCTCGATCTTCCAGAAGCAGCTCTTGTGGGCCGTCATCGGGGTGCCGATCCTGTGGGGGGTCTCGCGGATGCCGGTGAAGGTGTTCCGCACCTTCGCGATCCCACTGCTCGTGGTGGCTGTCGGGCTGCTCTGTCTCGTCCTCGTGCCCGGGCTCGGCAAGAGCGTGAACGGCAACCAGAACTGGATCGACTTCGGCGGTCCGTTCCGGATCCAGCCGTCCGAGGCGGCCAAGCTCGCGCTGGTCGTCTGGTCGGCGGACCTGTTGTCCCGCAAAGAGAAATTGCTCGTCCAGTGGCGCCACCTGCTGGTCCCGCTGCTCCCGGTGAGCGTGCTGCTCCTGGGCCTGGTGATGCTCGGCGACGACCTCGGCACGGCCGTGGTGCTGACGGCGATCGTGGGCGCTGTGCTCTTCGTGGTGGGAGCGCCGGGTCGGCTGTTCGCCCTGCTCGGCGCCTGCTTCGTCGGCGCGATCGGCCTGCTGTCCGTCGTGTCCCCGCACCGGCTCGACCGGTTCCGGTCCTGGCTCAACCCGGATGCCGACTACCTGCACACCGGCTGGCAGGCGATCCACGCCCGCTTCGCCATGGGCAGCGGCGGGTGGTGGGGCCTCGGCCTCGGCGCAGGGCGAGAGAAGTGGGGCGGCCTGCCCGAGGCCCACACCGACTTCATCTTCGCGGTCATCGGCGAGGAGCTGGGCCTGATCGGCACCCTGGTCGTGCTCACCCTCTTCGGTTTCGTGATCTACGCCGGGATCCGCATCTCGCTGCGCTCGTCCGACCTCTTCGTTCGACTTGCTGCGGCCGGAGCCACCTCCTGGATCGCGGTCCAGGCACTGGTGAACATGGGCGCGGTGCTGGGCCTGCTGCCCATCGCCGGCGTTCCACTGCCTCTCGTCTCGTACGGCGGGTCCGCGCTGATCCCGACCTTGGTGGTTCTGGGGCTGCTGCTGTCGTTCGCGCGTCAGGAACCCGGCGCGGCCGAGGCGCTGGCCGCACGCCGACCTGGCCCGGTGCGTCGCCTGGCCGGGCGTCTGCGGCGCCCCCGCTGATGCCGGGCCCGCTGTCTGTCGTGCTCGCCGGTGGCGGTACGGCCGGGCACGTCGAGCCGGCCCTGGCGGTCGCCGACGCGCTTCGGCGCCGTGACCCGGCGACCGTGATCACGGCGCTGGGCACCGAGCGCGGCCTCGAGAACCGGCTCGTGCCCGAGCGCGGCTACACCCTCCAGCTGATTCCCGCCGTGCCGATCCCGCGGCGGCCGTCCGTCTCGTTGCTGTCGTTGCCGGGCCGGCTGCGGGGCGCCGTCCGGGCGGTCGAGGACGTGCTCCACCAGGTCGAAGCGGACGTGCTGGTCGGCTTCGGCGGTTACGTCGCGGGTCCGGCGTACCTCGGGGCCCGGGCCGCGAAGGTTCCGTACGTCGTGCACGAGGCCAACGCAAGGCCAGGGCTGGCGAACCGGCTCGGCGCCCGCTTCACACCGTACGTCGCCAGCGGGTGGCCGGAGTCGTCGCTGCCGCATGCCCAGTACGTCGGGATCCCGTTGCGGGCGGCCATCTCCGGGCTCGACCGTCCGGCTGCCCGGGCAGGGGCGCTCGAACACTTCGGGCTGTCTGCAGACCGCCCGACGTTGCTGGTCACCGGTGGGTCGCAGGGAGCGAAACGGCTGAACGACGCGGTGACGGGCGCGGCCAGCCGGCTCGTCGCCGCAGGGGTGCAGGTGCTGCACGTCACCGGACCGCGGGGAGCGGCTGCGGTCCCCGACCTGACCGGCTACGTCGCCATCGCGTACTGCGACCGGATGGATCTCGCGTACGCCGCCGCGGACCTCGCCCTCGTCCGGGCGGGCGCGATGACCTGTACCGAGCTCGCCGCCGTGGGCCTGCCTGCCGCCTTCGTCCCGCTCCCGATCGGCAACGGCGAGCAGCGGCTGAACGCCGAGCCACTGGTGGGCGCCGGCGGGGGACTCCTCGTCGACGACTCCGACTGCACGCCCGAGTGGGTGGTCCGCACGCTCGTACCGTTGGCGCTGGATGCCGACCGGCTCGCGGCGATGTCCCGGGCCGCCGCCGGACTTGGGCGCCGTGACGCGGACGAGCGGCTCGCCGACCTGGTCATCACCGCGGCGTCGAACCACGCAGCCAAGAACCCGAGGAACGCGCAGTGACCGGCGAGTTGACCGGCGAACGGACTGGCCAACCGACCAGGCCGTCGATCAGCACCCTGGGCAGGGTCCACTTCATCGGAGTGGGTGGCGCCGGGATGTCTGGAATCGCGCGGATCATGCTCGCGCGTGGGCTGGCCGTCTCGGGCAGCGACGCCAAGGAGTCCCGCGAGCTGGCCGCCCTGCACGTGCTGGGGGCCGACGTGCACGTGGGGCACCGCCCCGAGCAGGTGCACGGCGCCGACACGGTCGTCGTGTCGACCGCGATCCACGCGAACAACATCGAGCTCGTCGAGGCGCACCGGCTGGGGCTCCCAGTGCTTCGACGGGCCGAAGCCCTCGCCGTGCTGATGGCCGACCGCAAGTCGGTCTCGGTCGCCGGCACGCACGGCAAGACGACGACGACGTCGCTGCTCACGGTGGCTTTGCAGCACTGCGGCGCGGATCCTTCCTTCGCCATCGGCGGCAACCTTGCCGACTCGGGAGTCAACGCCCACAACGGTTCCGGCGAGCTCTTCATCGCGGAGTCCGACGAGTCCGACGGCTCGTTCCTCGTGCTCTCGCCGTCAACCGCCATCGTGACCAACGTCGAGGCCGACCACCTGGACCACTACGGCACGGCCGAGGCGGTCGACCAGGCGTTCCGCGACTTTGTCCGCACGATCGACCCGGCCGGCTTCCTGGTCACCTGCGCCGATGACCCCGGTGCCGCCGCCCTCGCCGAGTTCGCCCGTGCGGACGGCATCGACGTCCGCACGTACGGCGAGTCGTCCGGCGCGGACGTCCGGATCGACAAGCTGCGGCTGGTCGGGACCGGATCGTCGTTCGACGTGGTCGCCCGTGGGCTGCGGCTCGGTCCGGTGAACCTGCAGATCCCGGGGCGCCACAACGCGTTGAACGCCGCGGCAGCGCTGGCGATGGGTATCGGCCTCGGTCTGCCCGAAGTGGTGCTGCGCGAGGGCCTCGGCGGCTTCACCGGCACGCGTCGCAGGTTCGAGCTGAAGGGGTCCGCCGACGGGATCCGGGTCTTCGACGACTACGCGCACCACCCGACCGAGCTCCGGGCGATCCTCGCCGCGGCCCGGGAGGTTGTCGGCGGCGGTCGGCTCATCGTGGCGTTCCAGCCGCACCGCTACTCGCGCACCGCCGCGTTCCGGGCCGAGTTCGGCCGGGCGCTCGCGGCTGCGGACGAGGTGATCGTGCTGGAGGTCTATGCCGCGGGCGAGGACCCGCTGCCCGGTGCCTCCGGGGCCAGCGTCGCCGCCGCCGTTCCCCTGCCGGCCGACCGGGTCCGGTTCGAGCCGTCGTGGTCGGCGGTCGCGGACCAGCTCGTGCGGCGGGCCCGACCGGGCGATCTCGTGCTCACACTCGGCGCCGGTGACGTGACGATGATCGGACCTGAGGTCGTGGCCCAGCTGCGGGAACGGCAGGCGGCATCGTGAGTACGACCACCCGAAACAAGGCCCGTGCGACCACGATCGTCGGCCCGGCCGCCGACCGGTTCGAGCTCCGGCGCAAGGTGCTGCGCCGCCGGTGGTGGCTCAAGGTCGCCGCGATCGGGCTGGTGCTCGGGCTGCTGGCCGGGGCCGCGTGGGCGGTGCTGACGTCGTCGCTGCTGGGGGTGAGCTCCGTCGAGGTCGTCGGGGCGCACCGCACGTCCGTGCTACAGATCGAGCAGGCGGCCGCGGTGCCGCTCGGACGTCCGCTCGCGCGGCTCGACCTCGGCGCGATCCAGCAACGGGTCGCGGGACTGACGTCGATCGCCTCGGTCGCGGTGACGCGGAGCTTCCCGCACACGCTGCGGATCACGGTCGTCGAACGGACGCCGATCGCGGTGGCCGGTCCGTCGTTCGGTCCGTTCCGGCTCGTCGACGCGGCCGGGGTCGACCTCGGCCGTACGGCCACCCGGCCCAAGGGGCTGCCGTTGATCGTGCTCGACCCGGCGTCTGCTGACCTGGCGACCTTCCGCGCGGCGGCGGCCGTGGCAGCCGCCTTGCCCGCGGCGCTGGCCGGCCGTGTCGACTCGATCTCGGCCACGTCTGCGGACGGAGTGGCGCTGCTGTTGTCCGGGGGAGCGAAGGTGCGTTGGGGTGGCAGCGACCGGAGCGTCGACAAGGCGCAGGTGCTGGCCGTGCTGCTGACCCACCCGGCGAAGGTCTACGACGTCAGTGCACCCGACGCACCCACCACGACTGGCTGAGGTGGCGGGCAGGCCGAGGTCCAGTCTCTTGTACGACTCTTCGCGCAGGGACGAGTTAGCCCGATCGAGTTGACCCGGGTCGGCTGCCTCGCCTACGGTCTCACCAACCCTCAGGTTGACATAACTATAACCCTTTACCTGAGGGTCAGAGTGATTGTGTCGAGCGCAGATGATGCAGACGAGAGGCGTCCACCGTGGCTGCACCGCAGAACTACATCGCCGTGATCAAGGTCGTGGGCATCGGGGGCGGCGGCGTCAACGCCGTGAACCGGATGATCGACGTCGGGCTCAAGGGCGTGGAGTTCATCGCCATCAACACCGACGCCCAGGCGCTGTTGATGAGCGACGCGGACGTCAAGCTCGACATCGGCCGCGAGCTGACCCGAGGGCTGGGCGCCGGCGCCGACCCCGAGGTGGGCGGCCAGGCGGCCGACGACCACTCCGAGGAGATCGAGGAGGTTCTCAAGGGCGCCGACATGGTCTTCGTCACCGCCGGTGAGGGCGGGGGCACCGGCACCGGGGGCGCGCCCGTGGTCGCTCGCATCGCTCGTTCGCTGGGCGCTCTGACCGTCGGCGTGGTGACCCGCCCGTTCAGCTTCGAAGGCCGCCGCCGGGCCCAGCAGGCCGAGACCGGCATCGACGCGCTCCGCGACGAGGTCGACACCCTCATCGTGATCCCCAACGACCGGCTGCTCTCGATCTCCGACCGCGGCGTCTCGGCGCTCGACGCTTTCCGCTCCGCCGACCAGGTCCTGCTGTCCGGCGTGCAGGGCATCACCGACCTGATCACCACTGCCGGCCTGATCAACCTCGACTTCGCCGACGTCAAGTCGGTCATGAAGGGGGCCGGCTCGGCCCTCATGGGCATCGGCTCGGCTCGCGGCGACGACCGTGCGGTGGCCGCAGCCCGGCTCGCCGTTTCCAGCCCGCTGCTCGAGGCATCCATCGACGGCGCCCGCGGTGTGCTGCTGTCGATCTCCGGCGGGTCCGACCTCGGCCTCTTCGAGATCAACGAAGCGGCGCGGCTGGTCTCGGAGTCCGCCCACCCCGAGGCCAACATCATCTTCGGGGCGGTCATCGACGACGCGCTCGGTGACGAGGTCCGGGTCACCGTGATCGCGGCCGGCTTCGACGGCGGCATGCCCAAGACGCTGACGTCCTCCGCTGCTGCCGCGACGCCGGTCGCTCCCGTCACGGTCGACCACGGCACCCAGATGGCGGCGCCGAGCGAGCCCACCGACCAGGCGGAGCCCGTGGGCCGGCCAGCATCCGCCCCGGTCGAGCGCGAGATCTCGTTGCCGACCGAGCCTCGACCCAAGCGCACGATCGTCTTTGACGACGGTGGCGTCGAGGACGACCTGGACGTCCCCGACTTCCTGAAGTAGCCGCATGTTCAGTGCCGTGACCGGCGGCCGCGTGCGGTCGGTCTTCACCGATCGCTTCGAGGGATCGAGTGCAGCACCGTACGACTCGCTGAACCTCGGCGCCCACGTCGGCGACAACCCGGCGGCCGTCGCCGCCAACCGGGAGCTGTTCGCCGCGGGCGTGGGCGTCGACCCACGGTCGCTCGTCTTCATGGACCAGGTGCACGGTGCAACCGTCCGCGTGGTCAGTGAGCGGCAGGCCACGGTCGTGCCCGCCACCGACGGAGTCGTGACGGTTGGCCCGGGGCTGGTCCTCGTGGTGCTCGTCGCCGACTGCGTCCCGGTGCTGCTCGCCGACGCTGCTGCCGGCGTGATCGCGGCCGTTCACGCGGGGCGGCCCGGCGTGCAGCAGCACGTCGTCGTCGAGGCCGTGCGGGCGATGGTGGCGCTGGGCGCCAGGCCCGAACGAACCACGGCCCTGCTCGGCCCGGCGGTGTGCCCCCGGTGCTACGAGGTCCCCGAGCAGATGCGTGCGGACGTCGCCGCCTCCGTCCCGGCCACCTTCGCCACCAGCCGTGCGGGCACGCCCGCCCTCGACCTTCGGGCCGGCCTCGTGGCCGAGCTGAGCGCTCTGGGGGTCGACGCCCGGTGCGTCGGACCCTGCACCGCGGAGTCGTCGCACCTGTTCTCGTACCGCCGCGACGGCCGCACCGGTCGCTTCGCCGGGGCGATCTGGCTCGAGGCGTGACCGACCGCGCAGCCGAGCTCGCCGCCGGACTGGCTGCGGTCGACGCCCGGATCTCACTCGCCTGTGCCGGCGCAGGGCGTCAGCGCGCCGACGTCACGCTCGTGGTGGTCACCAAGACCTGGCCGGCCTCCGACGTGCGGCTGCTCGTCGGGCTCGGTGTCCGCGACGTCGGCGAGAACCGCGACCAGGAGGCCGCACCCAAGGCCGACGAGTGCGCCGACCTGCGACCGCTCGGCCTGCGCTGGCACTTCGTCGGTCAGCTGCAGACCAACAAG
>JBBQWS010000044.1:0-28949 GCA_038210415.1 Actinomycetes bacterium | reverse complement strand
CCGGCGTGCCGCACCGGTACGCCGGACCCCGAGCTGCTTTGCGTCAACGCGACGGCGAGTTGTCCCGCGCCGGCATTGTTGATGACGATCTGGTTGCAGCGACCACTCGATCCAACGACGCGCCGGGTTGGCTCGTTCTGTCACCAACCTGGCGAGCTCCTCACCCCGGACCAGTACGTGCCCGGGATCCGGGACCAGTTCGTGAAGCTGTTACCGAAACTCGCTGTTACGTACCAGCCGGACGGGCGCACGCTGGTCAACCTGCCAACCCTGTTCGCGACGCACCAACCGCCAGACCTCGGCCGGCCCCGGTTCGACCTTGGTGGGCACCCGATCACGTTGACTGCGACCGCGCACTGGTCGGTCGACTTCGGTGACGGCGACACCGGCGAGTACGACCGACCCGGTGGCCAGTTTCCCGACCAGGACATCGCGCACGCCTTCCTGAAGCCGGGCACGTTCACGGTGACGGTGACCACGACGTGGGAAGGCCAGTTCACCGTCGACGGGCTGGGACCCTTCCCGGTCACGGGGCCGAACATCGAACAACGCCAGACGCTCGCGCTGCCCGTCCGCGAAGCGCGAGCGATCCTCGTGGGGTGAACGTCTGCCGGGCCTGATTCAGTGCACGCAGAACTCGTTGCCCTCGGGGTCGGCCATCACCACGCCGTAGTGGTCCATCCCGTCCGTCGAGAGCACCCGCATCAGGGTCGCGCCCAGCGCCAAGAGCTCGACCACCCGAGCATCGACCCGGCTGGTTCGCTCGGCGAGCGGTACTGTGCGACCCCCGCCCGCCTCGAGGTCCAGGTGAAGCCGGTTCTTCAGCGTCTTCGCCTCGGGCACGATCTGGAACCAGATCCGCGGCCCCACTCCCGCCGGGTCCACGAGCGAATCCGGCCCCGACCCAGCCGTCAGCTCCTCCTCCGGCACCCCGATGTGCCGCCAGTACGTGAGCCAGTCCGCGAACCCCTCCGGCGGATCCTCCAGCCGGTACCCCAGCGCCCTCGACCAGAACGCGGTCATCACGGCTGGGTCCGCACAGTCAATCGTGAGCTGCCAGTTCGACGTCACCGTGGCACCCGCGCGAGCTGACGCGACTGCGCCACCAGACGTCCGCCGGAGTCCCACACGTCAGCCACCTCGTCGTTCCAGCCGTCCTGCACCGTCGTGGTGTAGGTCCGCACCCGCAGCCAGCCTGGCTGCGGAACTGCGCGCACGTGCACGGTCAGCTCGACCGTCGGAGCCCACCCCGGGGCCCGCACATCCCAGATTGCCGGAGGCAGCGAGTCGACCGCCACCAACAACGCCAGCGGGTCTGCCGCCTCGTCCGACCTCAACCGCCACCACGACCGGATCTCCCCTCGCCCTCGAGGGCGGCCCGCGGCGAAGCCCAGGCACTCGGGGTCGATCCGCAGTTCGACCTGGTCGAACAACGGCAGCGGTCCGCCGGGGACGTCGCTCGACACCGGCGTGCAGTCCTCGCGCGCCGGAAGCTCCACCGGTCCCCATCCTGGCCGGGCCCACGAGGCTGACGAACCGAGCTCGAGCACCCCCGCGGTCACCGTGGCCTCCAGCACGCCCGACCCACCCTGCTCAAGAGTCACGCGGTATGTCGCCGTCGACCGGCCCTCCCGCAGCGCCACCACCCGCACCGTCGCGGAGCCGATCGCCGGGGGCGACAAGAAGTGCGCCGACACGGCCACCGGGTGCGGGTGCGGCGACCCCAACAGCGCGGCCCGGATCAGCACCGCGAGCAAGTACCCGCCGTTGGGCCGCTCCCCGACGACCCAGCCCGCGTCCAGGTCGACCGTGAACAAGCCAGGTGTCGCAGTCGGCCGAACGGACGTCGCGCGGGCGAAGGCGGTCACAACGCCGACGCTACGCGATACCGTCGGGACGTCCCCAACACCCCGGGGACCGCAGGCCCGAACGACGCGCACGACAGCGGCGACCCCGCAGCGAAGCGTCCGAAAGAACAAGGAGCACGGCGTGGACAGTGGGACCCCAGGCGAGCTCGTGCAACTGCTCACCCCAGAAGGTGAGCGCGTGCACCACCCCGACTACGACATCGACGTGTCCGCCGAAGAGCTGCAATCCATCTACCGTGACCTCGCCCTCGTACGCCGTATCGACCTCGAAGCCACCGCCCTGCAACGACAGGGCGAGCTCGGTCTGTGGGCCAGCCTCCTCGGCCAGGAAGCCGCCCAGGTCGGCTCCGGCCGGGCGCTCCATCCCGACGACTACGCCTTCCCGACCTACCGCGAGCATGGGGTGGCGTTCACCCGCGACGTCGACCCGTTGCAGCTGCTCGCCCTCTTCCGCGGCGTCTCCAACGGCGGCTGGGACCCGAACGAGAAGAACTTCGCCCTCTACACGATCGTCATCGGCAACCAGTGCCTGCACGCGGTTGGCTACGCCATGGGCATGACCTTCGACCGCCGTCGCGCGCACGCCGACTCGACCGACGCCGTCATCGCCTACTTCGGCGACGGTGCGTCCAGCCAGGGCGACGTCAACGAGGCGTTCATCTTCGCCGCCTCCTTCGACGCACCCGTCGTCTTCTTCTGCCAGAACAACCAGTGGGCCATCAGCGAGCCGCTCGAGAAGCAGACCAAGATCCCGCTCTACCGCCGGGCAGCGGGGTTCGGGTTCCCCGGGGTACGGGTCGACGGCAACGACGTCCTCGCTGTGCTGGCTGTGACCCGCAAGCACCTCGCCGACGCACGAGCCGGCCTGGGCCCGTCGCTGATCGAGGCGTTCACGTACCGCATGGGCGCCCACACGACGTCCGACGACCCGACCCGCTACCGCCTCGCCAGCGACCTCGAGAACTGGAAGCTGAAAGACCCGATCGAGCGGGTTCGCGCCTACCTGTGGCGACAGGGCCTCGCCGACCAGGCGTACTTCGACGGCGTCGAGGCCGAGGCCGAGACGCTCGCGGTCCGGCTACGCGAAGGCTGCCGGTCGATGCCTGACCCCAGCCCCGACAGCATGTTCACCGGCACCTACGCTGAGCCTTACCCCCTCGTCGACGCCGAGCGCGCGGAGTTCGCCCACTACCTCGAGTCGTTCGCCGCCCCGGCCGAGGGCGGTCACTGATGGCCGACGCGACGACCCCGAAAGGGCCTGAGAAAGTCACGCTCGCCCGAGCCCTGAACATGGGACTGCGCAGGGCGATGGAGGACGACGACCACGTCGTGCTGCTCGGTGAGGACATCGGGAAGCTCGGTGGGGTGTTCCGGATCACCGATGCGCTCCAGAAGGACTTCGGTGAGGACCGCGTCATCGACACTCCGCTCGCCGAGAGCGGCATCGTCGGCACCGCCGTCGGGCTCGCGATGCGCGGCTACCGCCCGGTCGTCGAGATCCAGTTCGACGGGTTCGTCTACCCGGCCTTCGACCAGATCGTGTCGCAGGTGGCCAAGATGCACGCCAGGTCGCGTGGTGACCTCGCGATGCCGATGGTGATCCGGATCCCGTTCGGCGGCGGCATCGGGGCAGTGGAACACCACAGCGAGAGCCCCGAGGCGTACTTCGCGCACACGGCCGGCCTCCGGGTCGTCACCCCGTCGAACCCGGTCGACGGCTACTGGATGATCCAGCAGGCGATCCGCTGCGCGGACCCCGTCGTATTCCTGGAACCCAAGCGCCGCTACTGGGAGAAGGCCGAGCTCGATGTGACGGCCGCGCCGGCCCCGTTGTTCGAGGCCCGCGTCGTGCGCCCCGGCCGCGACCTCACCCTCGCCTGCTACGGACCGATGGTGCGCACCTGTCTCGATGCGGCCGCGGCCGCAGCGGCCGAGGGACGCGAGATCGAAGTGATCGACCTGCGCACGTTGTCACCGCTCGACTTCGACGCGGTGTGCGCGTCGGTCGAACGAACCGGGCGGCTCGTCGTCGCCCACGAGGCCACAACGTTCCTCGGCATGGGCGCCGAGCTCGCCGCCCGGGTCACCGAACGCTGCTTCTACTCGTTGCAGGCGCCCGTCCTGCGGGTCGGTGGGTTCCACACCCCGTACCCGCCGTCGCGGCTCGAAGAGCACTACCTCCCCGACCTCGACCGGGTCCTGGACGCCGTCGACCGCGCACTGGAGTACTGATGCCGACGTATCAACAGTTCAACCTGCCCGACGTCGGCGAGGGCCTGACCGAGGCCGAAGTCCTGCGGTGGTTCGTCGCCGTCGGCGACCACGTCGTCGTGAACCAGACGATCGTCGAGATCGAGACGGCCAAGGCAGCGGTCGAGCTGCCGTGCCCATACGAAGGTGTCATCACCGAGCTGCTCGTGCCGGCCGGGACGACGGTCGACGTCGGCACCCCCATCGTCACCATCGACACGGACGCCGACGGTTCGGCCGCACCTATGCCCACGCCCGCTCCGGAAGCCGAACGCGAGGCCGTCCTCGTTGGCTACGGGGTGCTCGCGTCGTCGGCCCAGCGTCGGCCGAGGCACCCGGCAGGCGGCGCCATGATGCCCGTGCAACCGACCCGGCACGGCGGGCTCGAGATGGGCCGTGCGGTCGAGCACGCGCTTGCCGACCTGCCAGCGCCGACCACGACACCGGTGCGGGCCAAGCCGCCGGTCCGCAAGCGGGCGAAGGACCTCGGCATCGACCTGACCACGGTCCGGGGCAGCGGCCCGGACGGCATCGTGACCCGCGCGGACGTCGACGCCTACGTCACGGGGGCCGCGACCGCGGCGTCGACCACCGCCCGACCCGAGGCCGACCGGCGCGAACCGGTCAAGGGGATCCGCAAGCACATGGCCGAGGCGATGGTGCGTTCGGCGTTCACGGTTCCCCACGTGACGGAGTGGGTCGCCGTCGACGTGACCCGCTCGGCGAAGCTGGTGAAGCGGCTGCGTCAGACCCCCGGGTTCACCAGCGTCAAGGTGTCTCCGCTGCTGCTCGTGGCGCGTGCGGTGCTGGCCGCCGCGGAGCGCACCCCCGAGGTCAACGCGTACTTCGACGAACCGGCGCAGGAGGTCGCGTACCAGAGCCGGATGAACCTCGGCATCGCCGCGGCCACTCCCCGCGGGCTCGTCGTACCCAACATCAAGGACGCGGGTCGGCTGTCGTTGCCGGATCTCGCGGTGGCGCTCGAGCTGCTCGTCGAGACCGCGAAGGCCGGCCGTACGACGCCAGCCGACATGGCCGGCGGCACGTTCACCATCACGAACGTCGGGGTGTTCGGAATCGACGGCGGAACCCCGATCATCAACCCGGGGGAGTCGGCGATCCTGGCCGTCGGGGCGTTCCGCGAGAAGCCGTGGGTGCACCGGGGCCGGATCCGGGTCCGCACGGTCGCCGAGCTGTCGTTGTCGTTCGACCATCGGTTCATCGACGGCGCAGCGGGCTCGCGCTTCCTCGCCGACGTCGCCGCAATCCTCGAAGACCCGGCCCTCGCCGCCGCCAGGGAGTAGCCGCTACGGCGTGACCGTCATCGCATCGACGACACGAGCGGCGAGCACCGCATCGCCGGTGACGGTCGGCGCGACTGACACCCCCCGGCCCGAGGCGATCCGCGCGAAGGTCGGCCAGTCCGTCGACAAGGTCACCGTGGGCTCGCCGCTGTGGTCCGGGTCGAACGTGGCCCGTCGGTCGTCGCCGACCAGGACCGTGTCGGTGAAGGCGATCTCACCGGTCACCGTCCAGCGCACGGACGTACCCGGCTCGGGCTTGACCCGCTTGCCGACGACGTACGGCAGCATCGACCGGATAGAGGCTGCCGTGGCCCGCGCACCGGCCCCGGCGAGGTTGCCGGGACGCCGGGTCGCCTGCCGGATGTCCTGCTCGTGCACCCACACGTCGAACGGTCGCATCGCGAGCATTCGCTCGACCGATCCGAAGAATGCTGCGGCCGGCCCCCTCGACTCGACGTCGCCCGCGTCCAGCGAGACGATCCGCTCCCCGAGCACCTCGGCGAGGTCGGCCCGCACCTGCTCGGGCGACCACGAGCGGCGGGTGTCCACGGCCACCTCGACGTACTGCGCGAACGGGTCCTGTGCGTGGGGGAGCGATCCGTAGTCCGGCGTGTGCGGCTGGCTCGCGCGTCCGAGCAGGTCCGACTCGACCCCCGCGACGTGGCTGACGACGTCTTGCACGGTCCAGCCCGGAAGGTCGGTGGGCGTGCCCCACTCAGCGTCCAGCAGCTCGCCGACGATCCCCTGGAAGTCGCGCAGCGCCTGCCCGTAGCCGCGAGCCGCCGCGGCGGTCCGCTGGGTGTCGTCCATCTCCAGACTCTAAGCAATGATGGGCTCATGCGCGTTCATGTGATCCAGCTGTCGGTCGACCTGGCCGAGCCGATCGCCGACCGGGTGACCCGCACGGCGGCGCTCGTGTCTGCCCAGGAGGGCGCCGACCTGGTCGTGCTGCCCGAGCTGTGGGTGCAGGGCGGGTTCGCTTTCGAGGACTTCGAGGCGACCGCCGAACCACTCGACGGGCCGACCGTGGCTGCGCTCTCGTCGGCCGCGCGGACGGCCGGGGTCTGGCTGCACGGTGGGTCTCTCGTCGAGCGTTCGGCCGACGGGCTCTTCAACACCTCCGTCGTGCTGCGGCCCGACGGCACGCTGGCCGCGACGTACCGCAAGCGGCACCTGTTCGGCTTCGCCGGCGGCGAGACGACCGTCCTGCGTGGCGGTGACGATCTGGTGGTGGTCGAGGTCGGCGACCTCACCATGGGGCTCGCCACCTGCTACGACCTGCGGTTCCCCGAGATGTTCCGCGGGCTGCTCGACCTCGGCGCCGAAGTCTTCCTGCTGCCGGCGGCCTGGCCGACCCCCCGCATCGCGCACTGGACCCTGCTGGCCCAGGCCCGCGCCATCGAGAACCAGGCGTTCGTCGTCGCATGCAACACCGTCGGCGAGCAGGCCGGCGTCACCCTCGGCGGTCGCAGCATCGTCGTCGACCCGTGGGGGGTCGTGCTCGCCGAGGCAGGGCTGGGTGAGCAGGTGCTCGTCGTCGAGCTCGATCCGTCCGTTGTGGCGAAGACCCGTGCGACGTTCCCGGTGCTGGCCGACCGCCGCAGCTGAGGAACCGATGCGAGCGAGCGTCGGCGGAGCGGCGGGCCGCCCGCTTGAGCGGCGTCGCGATGGAGGCGATCTCGGGCGCCGGCCTGCGAGGATGGGCTGGTGACCGAAGCTCGACGCGCCCGAGTCCGTGCCCCCGAGCTCGTGGGCCGCGGCGGCTGGCTCGGCACCGGCGGCGTCCCCCTCAGCCTGCAAGGCCTGCGCGGCAAGATTGTCCTGCTCGACTTCTGGACCTCCGGCTGCATCAACTGCCTGCACGTCCTGGACGAGCTGCGGCCGCTCGAGGCGAAGTACGCCGACGTGCTCGTGACCATCGGCGTCCACTCGCCCAACTTCGTCCACGAGGCCGACCACGCGGCTGTCGAGGCGGCCGTCGAGCGGTACGACGTGCACCACCCGGTGCTCGACGACCCCGACCTCACCACGTGGTCCGCGTACGCCGTCCGGGCGTGGCCGACGCTCGCGCTGGTCGACCCAGAGGGTTACGTCGTCGCCCAGTTCTCCGGCGAGGGCCACGCCCACGGGCTCGACTCGTTGATCGCCGAGCTGGCCGCCGAGCACGAGACCAAGGGAACGCTGCACCGAGGCGACGGACCGTTCGTGCCGCCGGAGCCGCAGCCGACGACCCTGCGCTTCCCGGCTAAGGCGATCCTGTTGGCCAGCAACAACATTCTGGTCGCCGACACCGGCCACCACAGCCTTGCGGAGCTCGCCCCCGACGGGGAGACCCTCGTCCGCCGGATCGGCAGCGGCGAGCGCGGGCTCGTCGACGGCAACGCAGACGTCGCGCGCTTCAACGAGCCGAACGGCTTGTCGCTGCTGCCACCGGACGTCGCCGCAGCGACCGGCTACGACGTCGTGGTCGCCGACACCGTGAACCACGCACTCCGGGGGGTCGACCTCTCGACCGGCACGGTCACGACCCTCGCCGGCACCGGGGCGCAGTGGATGCATGGCGAAGGTACGCAGCGGTTGTCCTCGCCGTGGGACCTCGCCTGGTCACCTGAGGCCCGCGTCGTGCGCATCGCCATGGCCGGCATCCACCAGCTGTGGGACCTCGACCCGTTCACCGGCTCGGTGACCGTCGCTGCCGGCACGACCAACGAGGGCCTTCGTGACGGACCGGTCAGCGAGGCCTGGTTCGCACAGACGTCCGGGCTCGCCGTCGGTCCCGACGACGGTGACGGCGAACGGCTGTGGCTGGTCGACTCCGAGACGTCGTCGCTCCGGTACGTACGCGGTGGCAGCGTGCTCACCCAGGTCGGCCGAGGACTCTTCGAGTTCGGTCACCGCGACGGCCCGGCCGAAGAGGCCCTGCTTCAGCACCCGCTCGGCGTCACCGTGCTGCCCGACGGATCGGTGGCCGTCGCAGACACCTACAACGACTCGATCCGCCGGTACGACCCGGCGCGGCACGAGGTGAGCACCCTTGCGACAGGCCTCCGTGAGCCCTCCGGGGCGCTCGTGGTCGACGGGCACCTGCTCGTCGTCGAGTCTGCAGCGCACCGGCTGACCCGGGTCCGGCTGCCGGACGAGGCCGTCCAGGTCGAGGCGACGGCGGACCGCACCCAGCGCGTGCCGACCGATGTCGCGGCCGGGGCGTTCGAGGTCGCCGTCGTCTTCGAACCGCCGGCAGGGCAGAAGCTGGACGACCGGTACGGGCCCTCGACCCGGCTGCTCGTCTCGTCGACCCCGCCCGAGCTGGTCGTCGACGGTGGCGGCAGCGGGTCGGCCTTGGACCGCCAGCTGACGCTCTCGGACCAGGTCGGCGGCGGGGTGCTGCACGTCGCGGCGTTCGCGGCGTCCTGCGACGACCAGAGCGAAGTCGAGTTTCCCGCCTGCCATGTGCACCAGCAGGACTGGGGGATCCCGCTGCGGGTCACGCCCGGTGGCGACCGCCGACTGGTGCTGCTGCTGCGCGGCCTCGACGCGGGCTGACCGGCTCGGGCTCGGCGAGCTGAACGACATCCTCGACCGCTCTCTCCTCGACCTCAAGCTCGCCGGACTGCTTCGCGAGGGCGGTCCGCCACACCCGCCACACCGCGTGCACCCCGGCCCTGACGTAAGGCTGCCCGAGAACCCACACCGCGCCCAGCAACGCGAGCACCGACCACCAGCGTGCGTCCGGGGCGACGACCACCGACGCGTCGCCCGAGACGTCCGTCGTCCAGGTCACCCAACCGCCGGCGACGGCCGGCAGCACGGCAAGCCCGGCGACCGCCTTCCACCGGGTGCTGGTCCCGGTGACCACCAACGCGCCGATGGTGACCAGCAACGTCCGACGGGCCGCAGTCCCCCAGTCGACCGGGAGGCCGACCGCCATGGTCCACAGCACCCACGACGTGGCTGCCGCCGCGGGCGCAGCAAGCCGCCACAGCACTTCGCCGGCCCAGACCCGCGGCGACCGCACCGGGAGCAGCCGACCTACCACGAACGCCGGGATGACCACGGCGAACGACTGCAGCGCGGCCTCCATCCAGGCCCACAACGTGTCCGGCTGGATCGCTCCCGGCGGGAAGACGAGCGCGTACGCGGAGGTGTTCGCGAGTGCCGGTGCCCAGACCCCGGGGAGCAGCTCGGTCGGCACCAACGGGATCGCCGCGGCGAGCAGCAACCACATCCCGCGACCGGATCGCACGATCAGGATCGCGAGGCCGACCAGCGCGGCGGTGACCAGGACAGCCGTCGTGGCGGTGGGAACCCACTCCTGCCAGGTGGGCTGCCCGGCCGGACCGGGACCCGGCGCCTTCGGGTAGCGGAAGTGCTCCCGCTGGCGCACCTGCTCGGCCCGCCACCAGAGGAAGTTCACGGACGACCTGGTGATGAACAGCTGCAGCGCGGCGTAGGTGCCCAGCACGAAACCGGTGACGCCGTAGCCGACGAGGCGGGGGTTCGTCTGGGCGACGGGGGTCCGGGAGCCGTACCGGTGCGGGGGCCGGCGGGCCATGGCCGTCAGGCCCGCTGCCGGAGCCTGGCGGCAGTGAGGAGCAGGTAGCCGCTCACGAGCACGGCCAGCCAGGTCACCGGGCTCAGCGCACTGTCACCGCGGACGACGTCGAGGCCGGCCCGCAACCCGCCACCGATCTCCTCGGCGTGGTTGCGCTCCAGCAGGAGGTACGCCGTGACGGCGAGCAGAGCCGAGCTCGCGAGCAGGGTGCGAACGGCGGCAAAGGTGGAACCGCGTGGTGATGGAGGGGTCAGCACTCTCCCCTATCGACCGTTCGGCCGCCCGTCCTTGAGGGACGGGCGGCCGATTGCTCCGGACGGGTCAGGCTCGGGTCAGAACGCGTCCTCGGGCAGGTCCATCAGCGCGTTGTCGGTCGACTCCGCGATCGCTCGCTGGGCCGCGATCTGCGGCAGCACCTGGTGCGCGAAGAACGACGCGGCCGCGACCTTGCCGGTGTAGAACGCGTGGTCGCGCGCGGAGGGCGAGCCAGCCAGGGCCGCCAGTGCGACCTCGGCCTGCCGCAGCAGCAGCCAGGCGACGACCAGGTCGCCGAGCGCGTAGAGCAGCCGCGTGGTGTTCTGGCCGACCTTGTAGAGGTTCGCGGGATCGGACTGCGCTGTGGTGAGGAAGCCGACGAGCGTCCCGACCATGCCCTGGACGTCCTCGAGTGCGGCGCCGAGCAGCGCGCGCTCGGTCGTGAGCGTCCCGCCGCTGTCGGCCTTGGCGAGGTCCTGCACGTCGGTCAGCAGACGGGTGAGCGCCTTGCCCTCGTCGCGGACGATCTTGCGGAAGAACAGGTCCAGCCCCTGGATCGCCGTGGTGCCTTCGTACAGGGTGTCGATCTTGGCGTCGCGGATGTACTGCTCGACCGGGTAGTCCTGCAGGTAGCCGGACCCGCCGAAGATCTGCAGCGACTCCGAGCCGAGCAGCGCGTACGACTTCTCGGAGCCGTAACCCTTGACGATCGGCAGCAGCAGGTCGTTGAGCCGGTCGTCGGACGAGGCGTCCTCGCCGGCGGCTTCCTTGATACTGATGTCGTCCTGCAGCGATGCGGTGTAGAGGACGAGGGCGCGCATGCCCTCCGCGTACGCCTTCTGGGTCATCAGCGAGCGGCGGACGTCGGGGTGGTGCGTGATGGTGACGCGGGGTGCGGCCTTGTCGGTCATGCGGGTCAGGTCGGCGCCCTGCACTCGGGTCTTGGCGTAGTCGAGCGCGTTGAGGTAGCCGGTCGAGAGCGTTGCGATGGCCTTGGTGCCGACCATCATGCGGGCGAACTCGATGACCTTGAACATCTGCGCGATGCCGTCGTGCACCTCGCCGACGAGCCAGCCGACGGCGGGCTCCTTGTCACCGAAGGTCAGCTCGCACGTGGTCGAGACCTTGAGCCCCATCTTCTTCTCGACATTGGTGACGTACACGCCGTTGCGACCCTTGGTCTCACCGGTCTCCCAGTCGCAGAAGAACTTGGGGACGAAGAAGAGCGAGAGCCCCTTGGTGCCGGGGCCGGCGCCCTCGGGGCGGGCGAGCACGAGGTGGAAGATGTTGTCGGTGAGGTCGTGCTCCGCCGACGTGATGAAGCGCTTGACGCCCTCGATGTGCCACGAGCCGTCGTCCTGCTTGATGGCCTTGGCCCGGCCCGCGCCGACGTCAGAACCGGCGTCGGGCTCGGTCAGCACCATCGTGGCGCCCCAGGCCTGGTCGGCGCAGACCTGCGCCCACTGCTTCTGCTCTTCGGTGCCGAGCATCCAGAACACGTGTGAGAACGCGGCCCCCGACGAGTACATGTGAACGGCAGGGTTCGCGCCCAGGATCATCTCGGCGATCGCCCAGCGCACCGATGGCGGCGTGGGGGTGCCGCCCATCTCCCGCGGCAGGTCGAGGTGCTGGTACCCCGCGTCCTCGTACGCCTGGTAGGAGGCCTTGAACGACGCGGGCAGCGTGACGGAGTGCGTCTTCGAATCGAAGACCGGTGGATTACGGTCGGAGTCGAGCAGCGACTCGGCCAGCACCTCGGTGGAGAGCCGTTCGACCTCGCTCAGGATGGTGCGCGCGGTGTCGCCGTCCATGTCGGCGTACGGTCCGGTGCCGAGCACCCGGTCGCGGCCGAGCATCTCGAACAGCGTGAACTCGATGTCGCGGAGGTTGGACTTGTAGTGACCCATGGCTCTTCCTCGTCCCGGCAGCGCAGCCTTCATGGCCTACTGGCTAGTAACACCCGTCAGTAACATAGTGCTACCGGCGAGTAACAAACGCAACCACCGAACCCGAGATCACCCGGGCGGCGGCATCGTCCAGCGCTCGTTCCGCGTGCTGCGCGTCCTCGACGGGCACCGGGACAAGGGCGTAGCACTGCTGCTCCATCGTGCGCAGGGCGGGCGCGAGGGCCGGATCGGGCAGCCTCCCACCGAGCTCCGCGAGGCTCTCCGACGGTTCGCGCGGCCGCCCGACGACCACCAGAGCGGCCTCGAGCCGGGCGAACGCGGCGAAGAGCGGGTGCGTCGGCCGCTCCCGGGGACCGGTCGGCAGCGGGTACGCCGCCCGCAGGCGACGGGACCGTACCCGTACCAGGAGCCAGCCCAGCAGACCAAGAGCCACCAGACCGAGGGCCAGCAGGGCCCGGCTCCACGCCGAACCCAGCACCGACCCCAGCCACGACGTCAACCGCGAAAGGACCGAGGTGTTCGCGGGTGCCAGCGCCGCACCCGCTGTCGGGTCCGACGGGGACCAGCCCGCGCCCGGGTACCAGACCTCGACCCACGCGTGCGCGTTCGCGGAGCGCATCACGATCCGTCCGTCCTGAAGGGGCTGGCCGTACGCGAAGCCGGTCGCCAGCCGGGCCGGGATTCCGGCGGCCCGCAGCAGCACCGCCTCGGCAGAGGCGAAGTGCTCGCAGAAGCCGGCGTGCGAGGTGAAGAGGAAGTCGTCGACCGCGTCCTCGCCGTCCGGAGCCACCGGGGAGGCGAGGTCGTACCGCTCGTTCGCCCGCAGGTAGGTCTCGACCGCTCGGACGGCAGCAGCGCGGTTCGGCGCCCCGGCCGTGAGCGTCGCCGCGAGCTCGCGTACCCGCGTGGGCAGCTCGGCCGGCAGCTGCGTGAAGCGACCGTCGATCTGGTCCGAACCCGAGATCCCGGTCAGCGCTCGGGAGCCCGTCGCCGGCAGAACCACTGTGACCGTGTACGCGGTCTGGCCGGTGGGCGGCCGGGTCAGCGACAGGACGCTCTCGCCGAGCGAAGTCACGGGCGAGTCGGCGACGACCCGGACGACCCGCCCGGGCGCGGCGACCACGCCCTGGAACGCGGCGTACGCCCGCACGTCCGCGGTCAGCGTCGGCCCGGTCGGCAGCCCACCGTCGGCGGGGTCGATCGGCGCGACGCCGCCGACGAGGTCGCCGCTCGCAGAAAGCAGGCCGGAGTCGTTCCAGCTCGTGCCGTCGTAGACGTCCAGCACCGCGCTGCGCCACAGCTCACCGGTCCCGGCGGGCACGTCGATCACCGGGTCGCTGCCCAACGAACCGCGGGCGTTCAGGTTCATCGAGCCGCCCGAGTAGAACGAGGCGTCCCGGCCGGGAGTGCTGCCCTGCTGGTCCCCCGGCTGCTGGCCCCCGAGGAGTCGGCTGCGAGCGCTGAGCCCGTCCGGCTGCGGCAGCAACAGGAACACGATGGTCCCCACGAGGACGGACACGGCGACCGTCACCGCGGTCCGTGCGACGAGTGCCCCCTGCACCCCCGGCCGGGGAACGCCTGGTTGCCGGCGGACGTCGGCCACTGCCGAGACCAGCCCGAGCTCCTGCACCCGGTGGGCGAGCACCAGGCACACGACCGCAGCCGGCCAGCCCACGACGAGCGGGCCAGCGACGGCCGGCCCCGGCGAGAGCCCCGACGCCAGCACCAGCATGAACAGCCCCACGGTCACCCCGACGAGGAGGTCGCGCCGGCTGTTCAGCACGAGCCCGTGCGCGATGTGCAGCCCGACAAGAAGCAGGGCGAGCAACGGACCCAGCCCGGCCGGCCCGCTGTCGGCGAGCCCCGAGGCCGAGGTGATCCCGACGTAGAGGCCGACGCTGACCAGCCAGGCGATGCTCAGCACCTTGCGGGCCTTGTGCCCGCCCGGCGACGAGTACTGCACGCTGGCGCACGCCGCCGCGACGTACAGCAGGGCCGAGACGGTCGTCAGCGCCGGCTGGACCAGCCCTGACGCGGGCAGCGAGTACAGCCCGGCCAGCCCCACGACGACCACCGCGATCCGCAGACCCAGTGCGTGGACGTACGGACCGCTGGTCGACGTCGTGATCCGGTTCATCGAGCGGGCTCCGACGTGAGCACCTGGAGCCGGACCCCGGCCGCCCGTGCGGCCGCGGACGTGCTGGCCCACCACGCGGGAGGAGCCCAGGTCGCCGCGACGACCAGCTCGCCGCCTGAGCCGACCCGGCGCAGGGCCAGGGCGACCAGGGCCGGCGGCGGCAGCGAGGGCTCGTCCAGGGCTGCGCACCAGTCGAGCAGGCCCGTGCGGTCGCCGGTGGTCAGCTCGGCCAGGCCCGGCTGCGCGGCGAACAAGCCGACCCGGCGACCGGCTCTCGCCGCCGTCACGGCGGTCGACGCGGTCAGTGCGACCAACGGCTCCCAGCTCGGCAGGCCGGGCGGGCCGACCAGCAGCAGCCCGAGACCCACCCCGATCCGGGTCTCGCGCTCGAGGACCACGAGTCGGCCCCGGCGGGCCGTGCTGCGCCAGTGCACCTGGGTGGTGCCGTCGCCACGCTGCCACTCGCGTACCCCGTGCACGTCGAGGCCGGACCGGGACGCGACCGCCCGGCCCTGCCCTTCTTCGGCCGTCAGCAGCGGGCCGAGCAGCACCGGGACGAGCCGCGGATGGCTGACCAGGTCGGTCGGTGACGGCCCGGTCGCCGCCCGTTCGAGCAGGCCTAACGGCTCCGAGCTCACGGTGGTGCTGGTTCCGTCGGTGCCGGCGACCCGGGCCAGCACCAGCCGCTCCACACGCACCTCGGCCGTCGCGCCCGGACCCAGTGGGGGCACCAGGACGGTCACCGGTGCGAGCCCGGTGCGCTCGTGGGTGACCCGGGCCAGCGACGATCGCCGGTCGCCGGTGTTCGTCACCTGAATCGTGCCCGCGACGACTTCGCCGACCTGGCAGCGCCGGGGGTGCGTCGCCACGACGCGGAGCTCAGTGACCCGCGGCCGGAGGACGAACGCGGCCACCAGCAGTCCCAGGGCGCCGCCGCTGAGCAGGAGCAGCCAGCTGTCGGCCGTGAGCACCGACAGCGCACCGAGGATGGCCGCCGACAGCGGCGGCATCAGCCCGAGCCGGGTCACCCGCGATCGGGAGGTGCCCCGCATCGCGCCGTCCTAGCCGTGCATCGGGACAGGGACACGCGCCATCAGCTCGGCGATCGCCTCGTCCGCCCGAGCGCCCAGGGTGCTGCCGTCGTCGAGGATCAGCCGGTGCCCGAGCACCGGGCCTGCCACGGCCTTGGTGTCGTCCGGGACGACGTAGTCGCGCCCCTGCAGCAGAGCGCGGGCCTGCGCGCACCGCACCAGCGCGAGGGCTGCCCGAGAACTCGCGCCGAGGCGCACCCTGGGCTCGGCGCGGCTGGCCCGCACCACCCCGAGCGCGTGGTCGAGCACCACGTCGGCCACGTGCGTCGTCCGGACAGCCGCCCGCAGGAGCAGCAGCGTCGCGGGGTCGACCACCGGGGCCAGGTCGTCGACCGTCGGCCGTACGAGCTGCTCGCGTACGACCTGGCGCTCGGTCGCGAGGTCGAGCTCGGGGAAGGTGACGCGCACCGTGAACCGGTCGAGCTGGCCCTCGGGCAGAGGGTACGTCCCGTGCTGCTCCAGGGGATTCTGGGTCGCGATGACGAAGAACGGGTCGGGCAACCGGTGCCGTACCCCGTCGACCGTGACGGCGCCCTCGTCCATCGCCTCCAGGAACGCCGACTGGGTCCGCGGGGGCGTCCGGTTGAGCTCGTCGACCAGCACGACGTGACCGAACAGCGGGCCCGGCACGAAGCGGAACGCGTGCTGCTCAGGCTCCCAGATTCCCGACCCGGTGATGTCCGACGGCAGGAGGTCGGCCGTGGCCTGGATCCGGTGGAACGTGCCGCCGAGGCTGCGGGCGAACGCGCGCGCCATCGTCGTCTTGCCACTGCCGGGAACGTCCTCCACCAGAGCGTGCCCCCCGGACAGCAGAGCGCACGTGATCAGCTCGATCGCCCGGCTGCGACCGTGCACGACCTGCTCCACGTTGGCGACGATGCGGTGCGCGGCAGCGGTGAGCTGGTCGCGTGCCGGCAAGGCCGCCTCGTTGGGTAGCAGCGGAGTGCTCGTCACAGGTCTCCTCGGGCGTCGGGCATCGTCCACCGTCCCGTCCGGGGCGGCAGCCGCTCCTTTGGGCATCGGCGTCCGGGCCCGTCTGCTGAAGTGATCGTCCGACCGCCTGCCGCGTGCCGCCGCTGAGCGTGCGGTCGAAACGGCGTCAGTTCCGCTGCGGGGGGCCACAAGCCGAGGTCGGAGTCCGCCGGTTGCGTTTCGTCACGCGATACCGCCCTGCCACGGAGCCAATCGCGCTCCCGCAGGTCTGGAAGTCCGCAGTCAGCGAGTTCTCGCTCGGCCATGGCGTGAGCAAACGCAACCTCCTTGGCCGGGAGTCGCGGTCCAGTCACTACGGTGGGGCGCACCATGGCGATCACGGCGCTGCGCTGGAGCGACTACCCCGTCGTGCCGTGGAAGAACGGTGCCGGCGTCACCCGCGAGATCGCCGGTCACCCGGCCGGCGCCGGGCCCGACGGGTTCGACTGGCGAGTCAGCGTCGCGGACGTGTCGGGAAGCTTGAAGTTCTCGACCTTCCCCGGCGTCGACCGTGTCGTCGTCCCGCTGGACACCGCGGTGATGGCGCTGACCGTGGACGGCAAGGAGCACCGCCTGCGGCACCGCGAGCCGTTCGCCTTCTCGGGCGACTCGACTACCTCGTGCGTGGTCGGAGGCCCGCCGACCCGCGACCTGAACGTCATGACTCGACGTGGCCGCTATCGCAGCGAAGTGGTGGTCTACGGCCCAGGCGAACGGGAGGTCGCCGGGGCAGGAGCCGAGACCACGCTCGTCGTCCGGCTGGACGACCTCACGACGACGGTGCTGGGCGCGGACGACCGGTTGCGTGCGGCCGCCGAGAGCGACGTCGCCGTCATCCGCATCAGCCCAGCTCAGAGGGTGTAGTCGAAGCTCATCCGGTGGGTGCCGTCGGCCTCGATCCGCAGCTCAGCAGTGCCCGCGATGGTGGCCAGCTCGCCTGTGCCGCTGTGCGGCACGATCAACCCGTAGTAGTTCTCACGGTCGGACCCGGTGGTGCTGGCGCTGTGGACGAAATTGAACGCCCCGGTCTTTCCCGCCAGCAAGCCTTCGAACGACTCCAGCGCGACGTAGGTCCCGGTGCCGCTGGCAGGGTCGAAGGCGGCGGTGAACTGGGTGATGCTGCGGCCCTCGACGTCCCCCGAGTAGGTCTTGATCATGGTCGAGTAGCCAGCGGGCAGGGCCGTGACGATCTCGGTTACGGTGTGCAGCGGCGTGAAGTCGGCGACCGCGAAGGTACCCTCGGCGATCACGGATCAGCCCCAGTTCGCTGCGTTGGTCAAGCAGAACGGATGGCCCGCCGGGTCGAGCAGGACGCGCCATCGGTCGCCGCCCGGCTGGTCGTCGGGGACGCGCGCGCCGAGCTCCAGGCAACGCGACTGCGCGGCCGGGATGTCCTCGACGGCGAGGTCCAGGTGGAACTGCTTGCTGCCGTTCTCGTTCGGCCAGGACGGCGGCTCGTAACCCGGCACCCGGCCGAAGCCGAGGGCGTTTGTGGGGCCTTGCAGCATTGCGTAGTTTTCGTCGGCGTAGGTCTGCTCCCAGCCCAGGAGGGCGGACCAGAACGCGCTCTGAGCGGTGGGGTCGGCGCAGTCGATGGTCACCATCGCGATTCGGGCGGCCGGGGCGCTGTTCGAGTCGGTCATCGGGACAGTGTGGCAGTGAGCCAGCGACTATGGTCGCCCCCAGGTACGCGCCCCGGTGAACGCCTTGGACGACGAGCCTGAAGTCCGCTCGATGGAGTCCGCCTCGCGGCTGGCGAGGCACCCCGTCGGGGCCGACCCCGGTTGATCGACGCGCCGCCAGGCCGGAATCCGTCCAGCCGACGACGCGGGTCAGTTCGACGTGCACCATCCCGTGGGACAGCGCCCGGCCGTTCACCTGGTGCGCTCTGCGACAGGACGAGTCGAGTGGTGTAAGGACGACGTAGTCGGGCCATGGGTTGTTGCCCCCGGGGTTGTCCCTGTGCTGGGCATCAACCCTCGGAGGAGCGCACTGAGATGGCTACATCGCAGACCCTAGAGCGGGCGGAGCCTGCCCGAGAGGAGTTGGACACGGGGTACTGGGCGCGTCGGGCAGTCCTCGTCCTCCGGCTCGCACTCGGTCTCCTGTGGGCCAGCAACCTTGCGTGGAAACTGCCGCCGGGTTTCGGGAACCTCCGGCAGTACGTCGTCGATGCCTCCACCCATCAGGTGTTCGCGCCGTTCGCCTGGGTCATGAGTCACGCGGTGCTGCCGCACTTCATTGCCTTCGCCTGGCTGACACTCATCGTCGAGACACTGCTGGCCGTGCTCTTGCTTGCCGGACTACTGACCCGACTCGCAGCCGTCCTGGCGCTCGGCCAGGGTGCGGCAATCGCGCTGTCCGTGCTCAACACGCCCAACGAGTGGCCGTGGTCCTACTTCCTCATGGCGGTGGCGCATCTCACGGTGCTCGCATTCGCAGCTGGCCGAGTCGGAGGTCTCGATGGTCTGCTGCGTCCCCAGTGGCGCGTGTCCTCATCTCGGCTCGCCGCGTTCGCGATGAGGGCCTCATGATGACCCCTGCGGCGTCCCGTCTCGCTGCAGGGGCGGGTCTGCTCTGCGCGGCTTCGGCGCTGTTCGCCTTCAGCAAGGACTGGACTCGACAGGTCCCGCTGGACTTTCGGGGGGGGCCTGGTGTTCTTCGTGATCGGCTTGGCGGCAGTCGCAGCGGCCCGCTCAGGTAAGCCCATGTTGGTGCGCGGGGTAGCCGCGGTCGCGGTCGCCATCGCGGTCTACCTCTTTGCCACGTTCGGGCACGCCAGCGCATTCGAGGGAGGGGCCGCCGCGGCCGCGGTCCTGCTCGGCCTGGCGACGGTCCCGGTTGGTAGCACTTTCGTCAAGGGATCTGTCACCCCGTCGGGCAGCAGCTGACCTCAGGCGCAACGAAACACGTGTCGACGGCCTTCGCGGCGAGCGGCATCCTGGACCGCCAAGGTATCTCGAATGGTGTCGAGCGCCGATGCGACAGGAAGTGGGCTTGTGGCGACTTGCATCGCGGGATCGTTGACCGCCACCGGGTGCCACCAGATGCCGTCGACGGTCAAGGTGGGTTCCGGTTCCAGCGAATCCACCGTCACTGGCTGACCCTCCAGCGCGAAGCCTTGCTTGGCAACGGGACGGATGATGCGGTGGTGCTCGTCCACGCCGAGCGAGTCAAGCAGCTGCGTGAGGGCGACTGCACTTGCGGCCTCGTTCTCGTGCAGGGTGGCCGCGACCCGGATCGTGAATCCGAGCTCGCGTGCAAGGGCCATTCCGGCGAGGGCCTTGGCGTGGGTTCCGATTCCGCGATGGCGATCATGCAGCGTCGGGCCGGCGGAGTCGAGGCTGATCTGCAGGACGACCCGCTCGCGCGGCATCGACATCAGCGCCTCACGTCGACGACCTCGATCGAACACCATCCCGTTCGTGAGGATGGTGACCGGCAGCAACGCCGCGAGCCCGAGCACCATCGTCCCGAGATCCGGGTGCAGGAACGGCTCGCCGCCTGTGATGATCACCTCTGCGCCGCCGAGATCCCGGAACTCCGCGGTAGCTGAGAGCGCCAGATCGACGGGAAGCAGACGCGGTGCTGCCCTGGGTGACGATTCGGCGCAGCAGTAGGTGCACGCGAGGTTGCAGTGAAAGTTGCTGTAGAGCCAGAGACGACTTCCGATCGGAGTTGCGGTTCCCTGGGAGAACACCGAGTCGTAGGTGATGTTCTCTCCGGCCGGCGCTTTGGACCCGTCGCGGCGTACCACGACTTCCCACGGCCCGTCCGGGCCGGTCGCCTGAGACGAGACGATCGCGTGGCCGGCCAGTCGGCCCCAATCGTCCAGGTCGGGCGGGACGGAGCGCTCCTGCGTACGGATCAGCAAGATCTGCCCCGGCTCGATCTCACGCATTCTGCGCGTCAACAGCAGGAGGAGGCCGCTACCGCAGTCCATCGTGCCGCCGTCGAGCTCGGCATCGGCTTCCATCGCGTCAGTACGAGATCGTCTGGGCGCCGGCGACCATCAGCGCAACGACCGCTGCGCCACCGGCGATGACCGACCCATCCACGAGGTCAGCCTCAGTGATCCCTCGCTTCTTGGCGCAGGGGCTACAAACGATGATCTTGCCGCCCGCCTCGGTGAAGCCGCCCATCAGATCTGCGAGCGGGGCGAAACCCTCCTCGTTGATCTTGCCAGCCTCGCCTTTCTTGCCGAGCCAGGCGCCGTCAGCGGAGAGAAACACCGTGGTGTCCTGCCCCGACGCGACTGCGGCGCCCGCCACGACGAAGGCGAGCGTGGCTCGGTCGGGATCCAGGTGGCTGCTCGCGAGGGAAACGAGGATGGTCATGGGAGAACCTCCGTTGAGGGTTGAGGGTGCCAGGGTCGTTGCGGGTCAACAGGCCGAGCAGAGGTCGCCAGCTCAACCAGATAGGTGCCGTCCGGATGTTCACGAGAGAGCCCCTGATAGTGATGGCCCGTGAGATGGCACCAGGCCGGGATGTCGATCGGTGCCGCCGGGTCAGTGGTCTTGATCCCCACTATCGAGCCGGCAGGCTCGGCGCGAATCTGCCGGTAGACGAGCATGAGCAGTTCGCCGCAGGCGAGATCGCCGCCCTCGATCAGCAGCACCCCGTCGCGTCGTCGATCGTCCACGGGGCTGACCCTATCGACGTAGTACCCGAACGTGCTGGGTGAGATGTGACGGTCGCATTACCGGTCGGCCTGTTCACGTGGCAGCCCAAGTCGGCGGCGCACCCGGCGAGACGCTGGCCGAGTTGACTCCCGCGGTTCACCCGGGTCTGCGCACCCGTGATCTCACCAGTACGATCCACCCCTACCGACGACGTGCGGGATCGCCTGCTGCGCCCGCGGAGGGCACGGCGACACGTGGCCTCTCCAGAGTCCCGTCGCGCCTGCCCGGCGTGAGCACTCCACGCGAACCATCGGGAGGTCCAGTGAAGTCGCGGGAGACCATCTGGGACGGCAGTCCACAGACCGAGACGACGTCTATCGTCGGCGAGCAGCCGCTCAACCGTGGAGCTGGAACCGCCGTCCTGCAACGGTTCCGAGGTGGAGCGGGTGACGAGAATCGAACTCGCACTGTCAGCTTGGGAAGCTGATGTTCTGCCATTGAACTACACCCGCGGACCGCCCGGAGGGGGCAGCGCGCCGCCCTACTCTAACCTCATGCCGACTTCGCCCGCGATGCCCGGGGGCGCCCCGCAACCCGCGCCCGTACCGCTCCGCGACCTGCTGACGACGCCGATCCGGCCGCCCGGTACCTACTTCACGATCGTGAAGGCAGCGCTTGCTGCGGGACTCGCCTTCGAGGTGGCGCGGCACTTCGGTCCGATGCGATTCGCGTTCCTCGCGCCGGTCGTGGCGCTCTTCACCGTGCAGGGCAGCGCACTCGGCACCCTGGGTCAGGGTGTGCAGCGGGTCATCGGCAACGTGGTCGGGGTCGCGCTGGCCTCGGTCTGGGTCGAACTCGTGGGTGTGTCGTGGTGGTCCCTGTCGGTCGCGCTGTTCGCAGCGCTCGTGGGAGCGCGGATGCTGCCGCTGGGCAACGTCGGCCAGGTGCAGGTGGCGCTGGCCGTGCTGCTGACGGTGGCGATCTCGCCGGGCGCGGCCGGTTACGGCGTGTGGCGCGTCCTCGACACGGTCATCGGTGGCCTGGTGGGTATCGGCATCGGGGTGCTGCTGCCGGAGCGGCCCGCGTTCGGGCCGGCCCGGGCCGCTCAGGACACCTGGACGCTGGGTGTCGCCGTGCAGCTCGAGGCCGTGGCGGCCGAGCTCGACCGCCCGGCCGACCGGCTGTCCGCCGGCGCCTCGCACAACTTCATCGGATCGTCGCGTGCTCTGCACCAGCTGGCAGCCAACGGTCGCACGGCCACCTTGATCGCGGCCGAGGGCGTGTTCTTCAACCCGCGCGGGCGACGCGAGCAGCACGAGCTGGCCCGGTTGCGCCGGCACGAGCGGGCCCTCGTCCGGCTCAGCCTGCAGGTGCGAGTGCTGTCGCTCACCGTCGACCAGCTGTACGACCGGCACACCGCCGACCCCAGGCTGTCCCGCGGGACGGCGGCCTTCTTGATCCGCAGCCTCGCCGACCTGGTCCGCCACCGCCGCGCCGGTCGTCCGGTGGGGCCGGACGCGGCCCAGCTGCGCAGCCGGATCGCCCAGTCGGTGACCGCGATCACGACCGACTCCGAGGACGCGTACGCCGTGCTGGACAGCGTCAGCCTGCTGGGCCGGATCGAGCAGCTGCGCCAGGAGGTCGTGGCCGACCCGATGGCCGGCCTCGACCTCGGACCCGACGTCGAGGAGGGCCTGCCGGACGACGAGGCCGTGGACGGGTAGCCTCGCGGCGTGCTCCTATCTGATCGCGATATCCGCGCCGAGATCGAGTCCGGAAGGGTGGGCCTCGATCCTTACGACCCGGGCATGGTGCAACCGTCCAGCGTCGACGTCCGGCTCGACCGGTTCTTCCGCGTGTTCGAGAACCACCGGTACCCGCACATCGACCCGGCCGAGGAGCAGCCGGACCTGACCCGCCAGGTCGAACCGCTCGCCGACGAGCCGTTCATCCTGCACCCGGGTGAATTCGTGCTGGGCTCGACGTACGAGACCTGCACGCTGCCGGACGACATCGCGGGACGCCTTGAGGGCAAGTCGTCGCTGGGCCGGCTCGGCTTGCTCACGCACTCGACCGCCGGTTTCATCGATCCCGGCTTCTCGGGTCACGTGACCCTCGAGCTGTCCAACGTCGCGACGCTGCCGATCAAGCTGTGGCCGGGGATGAAGATCGGCCAGCTCTGCCTGTTCCGGCTGTCGTCGCCCGCCGAGCACCCGTACGGGTCGTCGGTCTATGGCTCGCGGTACCAAGGGCAGCGCGGGCCGACGCCGTCGCGGTCGTTCCAGAACTTCCATCGCACCCCGATCGAGCCGGGTGCCGAAGGCTAGACCCAGGTGACGCCGCGGGCGCAGAGCTTCTCGGAGCAGGCGGCGGGGGAAGCGGGACCGGACTGGCGGATGAGGTACATCGCCGTTCCTTTCATCGAGGGGTGAGGGCCGTGAGGGATGGCTCTCGTGAGGGAGACGGGCTCAGCCGCGGGTCATGACGCGGTTCGGCGTGATTCCCTCGTTCGGCCCATCCAGTCTCGGGGGCGTCAGCGACCAGTCGGGCAGCAGAGCCGGGGCCATCGAGTGCGAGTAGAAGAAGCCCTGGCCGTACTCGCACCCGAGCCGGCGCAGTCGCGACCCGACCACCGCGTCCTCCACCCCCTCGGCGATCACCTCGAGGCCGAGGTGGTGAGCGAGGTCGATCAGCGACGTGACGATCGCGGCGTCCCGGGACGACTCCAGGATCGCCGTGACGAACGAGCGGTCGATCTTGAGCTGCTGGATCGGCAGCGCCGAGAGGTACGTCAAGGACGAGTAGCCGGTGCCGAAGTCGTCGAGCGCGAGCCGGACGCCGAGGGCGCGCAGCTCCGCGAGCAGCCCGAGCGCACGGTCGGCGTCGGTGATGACGATGCTCTCGGTGATCTCCAGGATCAGGAACTCGGCCGGCAACCGGTACCGGCGCAACGTGTCGCCGACGGTCTGCGGCAGCGCCCGGTCGAGCAGCGAACGGGTCGACAGGTTCACTGCGATCGTGATCGGCAGCCCCGCCCGGTGCCAGGCCGCGCACGCAGCGACGGCCTGGTCGAGGACCAGCGCCGTCAGCGGGACGATCAGGCCGTTGCGTTCGGCCAGGGGAAGGAACAGGCTCGGGTCGATCGAACCCCGCGTGGGGTGGTGCCAGCGCACCAACGCCTCTGCGCCCGCGACGCGTCCCGTCGCGAGGTCCATCACCGGCTCGACCTCGATCCGGATCTCGCCGCTGCCGAGCGCGGCGCGGAGCTCGCCCATCAGCGACAGCAACGACGGGTCGTTGACGTCGATGTCCTGTCGGTAGACCACGGTCGTCTCGCCGCTGTTCTTGGCCGCGTACATCGCGATGTCGGCCCGCTTCAGCAGGTCGCCGACGGCCGTCGCGTGGTCGGGAGCGATCGCGATGCCGATCGACCCGGACAGCTGGAGCCGTTCCTGCCCGATCTGGATGGGTTCCTCGAAAGTCGCGGTCATGGCTGCGGCGACGTCGAGCCCGTCTCCCTCGACCGGCTCCACGAGGACTGCGAACTCGTCGCCTCCCAACCGGCCCACCGTCACGTGGGCAGCTGCGGCTGCCTCGAACCGTCGGGCCACCTCGCAGATCAGCTGGTCGCCGACCTGGTGCCCCAACGTGTCGTTGACGGCCTTGAAGCCGTTCAGGTCGATGATCATCATCGCGACGCGGGTCGGCTTCGCGGTGGCGCGGGCCACCGCGCTGGTCGCGAGCGCGGTCAGCTGGGCTCGGTTCGGCAGGCCGGTCAGGGCGTCGTGCAGGGCGTCGTGACGCAGGCGGCCGATCAGCATCTCGTTGTAGAGGGCGACGGAGGCGTGCGTGGCGACCGTCTGCAGCAGTCCGACATCGCTGTCCGCGAAACCCCGCACCTCTCCCATCCGGTCGTACACCGCCAGCACTCCGACGATCTCGCCCTCGACCCGGAGCGCCGCGACGACGGCCTCCTTGGCGGACCTGGACTCCAGGAACGCCGAGCCCGCCGAGCTCTCACCCGTGACCAGGACCGCGCTCTCGGTCGAGACCAGCACCCGCAGCATCGCCTGCAGCTCGCGGTTGCGTCGTGCTGGGGGCCGCGTGAGAGCCCGTCCGTCGAAACGCCAGATGTCGCCGCTCGCCTCTCCGGTGAACCGGAGCACCTCGGCGACCTCGGCGCGGAGCAGCTCTCGTGCCTGCTCGAGGACGGCAGGCAGCACGTCCGTCGTCGCGGGCGCCTCGTTGAGCTCGTGGCTGAACCGGAACAGCCGTTCGAGACTGGTGTGTCGGTCGGCGAGCGTCGAGTACGCGCGGTACCCGGTCATCAGCACCGCGCCCGCGGCGAGCAGTGGGAGGGCGGCGAGCGGGCCCAGCCGAAGGGTCAGCACGGCGACGACTCCGACCGTGCTGCTCGCGGCCGCGATTCCCGCACCGACGAGGAAGCCACGACTGCCGTAACCGCGCCGGTCGCCGTACCAGCCGAGGATCAGGTTGAGGACGAGCAGGTCCACGACGATGGCCAGCGTCGCGGCCACGACCGCGGCGAGCCACTGCCGGGGGGTGTCCTCGACGAGATGGCCGGACAGCAGCCGAAATGTCGCGATGGCCAGCGCACTGTTCGCGAAGAACAGGGTGATGTTGAGCGCGGCTTTCAGGGCCGTCTGCCGACGGTAGAGCAGGACGATCAGCGCTGGTCCGACGATGCGGCCCAGCATCAGGCTCTGCGGCGTCGCATAGAACAAGCCGAGCACGAGCGGGATCTCCGAGATCGAGATGCTCTTCGCCTCACGGCCGATCTGGATGTGGAACACCCAGATCTCGGTGGTGGCGAACAGGACGGCCAGGACCCACCACGGGATCGTCAGCCCCGTCTCGACCAGCGGAGTGCTCAGCACCCCGACGCAGAGGATCGACCCGCCGACCAGCAGGATCGCCATGAGAAGCAGGACCCGCTGGGTCGGCCGGCCGGCCCGCCGAGGACCCGCCTCCGACGGAGGCGCGCCACGAGACCCGTTCACAGGTACTGACTCGACAGGTTCGGTCGTGAGCCTTAGATCCAGCTCGCGCCGGGTCGGCTGTCCTCAGCTTCGCGGATCCGGTTCATGAGTAGTCCTCCCCCGCCCACCCAGCGCCGGCCCAACCTGCTCCGGCCCAGCCAGCGCCGGCCCAGCCCGCTCCGGCCCAGCCCGCTCCGGCCCAGCCAGCGCCGGCCCAACCTGCCCCGGCCCAGCCCTCACCCGTCCAGCTCGCGCCGGTCCAGTTGTCGCTGGCCCAGGAGGCCCCGGCCCAGGAGGCCCCGGCCCAGGAGGCGCCGTTCCAGAAGTCGCCAGTCCAGGCGCCGGCGCCGGCCTCCTGCGCTGCAAGGTCCGCGGTGTCCAGCGGGTTGCCGAACACGTCGACCTCACCGGTGAGCTGTGCGTTGTCCTTGAGGAGCCGCATGCTGCCACGGCTCGCCGCGATCGTGCCTCGCCCGGTGGACGTCGACGCACGGTGTCGGGCCCGAGGCGTCGATCTCGTCAGCGCGAGGCTGACGTCGGGGACGCGGCCCGTGGAAGTACGGCCGTTCGTGACCACGGTGCTGCCGCTGCTGCGGAGCAGGGACTTCACCTGGTCCGGGCTGAGCTGGGGGCGGGCCTCGAGGAGCAGGGCGACGACACCGGACGTCAGCGCCGCTGACTGCGACGTCCCGTTGCCGCGGAAGAACCGGGCGTCGATCCCCTTCGACCCCTTCGCCTTCACCATCGTGTCCAGGTACGAGCCGACCACTCTCAGGCTCTGCAGCTTCACCCCCGGCGCCAGCAGGTCCAGGCCGCGTGCATAGGTTCCCCGCGAGGTGAACGAAGCCACCGTGTCGTCGGTCGGGTCGACGGTTTCGTTCGTGTCGAGCGCCCCTGCAGCGATCAGGAACGGGTCCGCAGCAGGCATCGCCATCGCGTTGTTGCCGCCGTTGCCGGAGGAGGCCACGACCACGATCCCCTTGCGCCAGGCCACCTCGGCCGCGAAGGCCAGCGGGTCGAGCGTGTACGACTGGGTGCTGTCTGTGCCGAACGAGAGGTTGAGGACGCGGATGTTCATGCCGGGGTCGTGGGCGTGCTGAACCGCCCAGTCGATGCCGGCGATGATCTGTGACACGTCGGCCCGGCCCAGCGCGTCGGCCACCTTGATGCTCACGATGTGCGCACCTGGGGCGACGCCCTGGTAGTTGGTCGGGTCGGTCGAGTCGCCTGCCGTCGACGGGTCGTGCGCGGCGATCAGCCCGGCCATCGCCGTGCCGTGGCCGTAGGTGTCGAGGTCGCGGGTGTTGGCGTAGCCGGCTTCGAACGACAGGTCCGGGCCGTAGACGACCTGGCCCGACTCGGCGAGCCCGCTCACCGGCGAGACCCCTGAGTCGATGAGAGCGACCCCCACGCCCTGCCCGGTGACGCCGTTGTCCCAGGCGGTGTGGGCACCGAGCAGCTCTGCGGCGTTGTAAGCGGAGTTCGCGTCGGTCGCCGGGTCGTACGCGCTGCTGCTGCTGCTTGCCAGACTCACCGAGGCGTTCGGCGTCACCGAGGTGACCAAGGGGTCCCCGCGGAGGGCGGCGGCCTGAGCCGACGACAGCTGCACGACGGCAGAGTCGATGATTCGGAGTTGGCCGCGGACGGCGATGCCCTGGCCGGACAAGTGCTGGGTGAGCGCGTTCAGGTGCCCGCTCTGGGCCTGTACGAGGTAGGACCGGGTGGCACCAGCGACCGCGGCCCCGGCCGACCCCGTGAGGCCCGCCGCACCGACCGCCGCCACCGCCATCATCGACACCGCGACCCGGGTCGCTCGCTGCCGACGGATCCAGCTCGCGCCAGGCGCGCAGCCAGTTGTTCCAGCCATGTATCCCCACCCCAAGAGCCCCTGACGCCGGGTGACCGGCGCCTCGAGCTGCCCGCCCTGCCGCCGACGGAATGCCGGGACAGTTGCTACGGGTAGCTCACCCGCTACGTAGCGTGGGGGAGGCCGTGCGCGAACAGAAGCCTGCATGGGCGGAATTCAGCCAGGTGGCGTAGCCGGTGACGCGGTGCTGACCGCCAGTCGCGCGGCTAGGTCGTGCGGGTCACCGACTGCAGCAGCAGCTGCGCCACGTCTAGCACCTGCACCTGGTCGGCGGTCTCCACACCCTGCTGCACCGACCCGACTCCGTCGCTGATCATGACCCGGCAGAACGGGCAGCCGACGGCGATGGCGGAGGCACCGGTGGCGATGGCCTCCTCGGTGCGCTCGGTGTTGACCCGCTTGCCGATCTTCTCCTCCATCCACATGCGCGCCCCACCAGCACCGCAGCAGAAGCCGCGCTCGGCGTTGCGGGGCATCTCGGTGAGGGTCAGACCGGGCAGCGCGCCGACCAGCTCGCGGGGCGGGCTGTAGACCTTGTTATGCCGGCCCAGGTAGCAGGGGTCGTGGTACGTGATCGTGCGCTGACTACCGTCGACCGGGCTGACCGGCGTCAGCTTCTTCTCGCGCACCAGCCGGTTGAGCAACTGGGTGTGGTGGACGACCTCGTACGTGCCGCCGAGCTGTGGATACTCGTTCTTCAACGTGTTGAAGCAGTGCGCGCAGGTGGCCACGATCTTCTTCGCACCGACCTCGTTGAGGACCTCCACGTTCTGCTGGGCCAGCATCTGGAACAGGAACTCGTTGCCCGAGCGGCGGGCGGAGTCACCCGTGCAGGTCTCGCCCTCGCCGAGCACCGCGAAGGTGACGCCGGCGAGGTGCAGCAGCTCGGCCACTGCCTGCGTCGTCTTCTTCGCGCGGTCCTCGTACGCGCCCGCGCAGCCGACCCAGAACAACCACTCGACGTCGTCGGGGATCGCCCCGTCCACCGTGCGGACCTCGAAGGGCAGCTCGGCCGCCCAGTCCATGCGGCCGGACGCGTTCATGCCCCATGGGTTGCCCTTGGTCTCGAGGTTCTTGAACAGCCCGTTCAGCTCGCTCGGGAACTCCGACTCGATCATCACCTG
>JBBQWS010000043.1:0-29236 GCA_038210415.1 Actinomycetes bacterium | reverse complement strand
GCGCTACCTGGGCACCGTGGTCAAGACCACGACGTTCGGCGCGTTCATCTCCCTCACCCCGGGTCGCGACGGCCTGCTCCACATCTCCCAGCTGCGCAAGATGGCAGGGGGACGTCGGGTCGAGAACGTCGAGGACGTCGTCAAGGTCGGCGACAAGGTCCAGGTCGAGATCGGCGAGATCGACCCGCGCGGCAAGCTCTCGTTGCTGCCGGTGCTCGATGCCGACTCCGCCCCGGCCGGCGAGGTCGTCTCCGTCACCGACGACGCCGTGTCGGCCGACGCCTAACGTGGCTGGGCGACCGAGCTCGAGTCGACAGCGGAGCACGGTCACGCTGCAGACTGAGGCCGCTGGGGGGCTGGTGCGACGCACCACGCTCCCCAGCGGTCTGCGGATCGTGACCGAGGCTGTCCCCACCGTGCGTTCGGTGAGTTTCGGCGTGTGGGTGGCCGTCGGCTCGCGCGACGAGTCGGTGCGGCAGGCGGGCTGCTCCCACTACCTTGAGCACCTGCTCTTCAAGGGCACCCGCCGGCGCTCCGCGCTGGAGATCTCGTCGGAGATCGATGCCCTGGGCGGCGAGATGAACGCGTTCACGGGCAAGGAGTACACCTGCTTCTACGCCCGGGTGCTCGACCGTGACCTCGCCGTCGCCGTCGACGTCGTCAGCGACCTGATCACCTCCGCGCTGATCCTCCCGGCCGACGTCGACAGCGAGCGCGGCGTGATCCTCGAAGAGATCTCGATGAACGAGGACGACCCCGCCGACCTGGTCCACGACGCTTTCGCCCAGGCGATGTACGGAGACCGCCCCCTGGGGCGGCCCATCCTCGGCACCGCGGAGTCGATCGAGGGGTTGTCCCGGGCCACCATCAACGGTTATTACCAGCGCCACTACCGGCCCGAGAACCTCGTGGTCGCCGCGGCCGGCAACCTCGATCATGCCGAGGTCGTCCGACTGGTGAAGAAGGCCTTCGCGGGCGCCACCGAGGCGGGCTCCCCAGTCGCCCCTCGGGCGGCGCGGCGGCAGCGGATGGCACAGCCGTCGGTCGACGTGCAGCACCGGACGACGGAACAGGCACACCTCGTGCTGGGAGTTCCCGGTCTCAGCCGGGTCGACGACCGCCGGTTCGGTCTGGGGGTCCTCAACAGCGTCCTGGGTGGCGGGATGTCGAGCCGGCTGTTCCAGGAGGTGCGCGAACAGCGTGGGCTTGCCTACTCCGTCTACTCGTACACCGCTCAGTTCGCCGACACCGGCTTGTTCGGCGTCTACGCGGGCTGCCACCCGGAGAAGGTCGACCAGGTCATCGATCTGACCCGGACCGAGCTCGCCAAGGTCGCTGCGGCGGGGATCACCGAAGTAGAACTGGTGCGTGGCAAGGGGCAGCTCCGTGGCGGCCTGGTGCTCGGGCTCGAGGAAACCGGGTCGCGCATGAGCCGCATCGGCAAGAGTGAGCTCGTGTACGGGTCGCTGCTCGGCGTCGACGAGACGCTGGCCCGGATCGAGGCGGTCACGCTGGACGAGATCCGCGACCTCGCGGGTGAGCTGCTGTCGGTGGCGCCGACCCTGAGCGTGATCGGACCGTTCGACTCGGCGCGCGACTTCTCCGCCGCCGTCGCCTGAGCTGCAGGAGAATGCCGACATGAGCCTTCAGGTGGGAGTTCTGGGAGCGGCCGGCCGAATGGGAGCCGAGACCTGCCGAGCGGTCGAAGCCGCGGAGGACCTCGACCTCGTCGCTCGGGTCGACATCGGTGACCGGCTGGAGCTGCTGCAGGAGTCGGGTGCGCAGGTCGTCGTCGACTTCACGCACCCTGACGCCGTGCTCGCGAACATCGCTCACTGCTTGCGCCACGGGATGCACGTCGTCGTCGGCACGACCGGTTTCGACGAGACGCGCCTGGCTGCCGTTCGTGCGCTCGTGGCCGAACGTCCCGGCACTGCCGCGGTCGTGGTTCCCAATTTCGCGTTGGGGGCCGTGCTGATGATGCGCTTCGCCCGCGAGGCGGCCAGGTTCTTCGAATCGGTCGAGATCGTCGAGCTGCATCACCCGGACAAGGTGGATGCGCCTTCGGGAACGGCTCGACTCACCGCCGCGATGGTCGGCGCCGCTCGGCGCGACGCCGGCCTTGGCCCGGTGCCCGACGCGACCTCGGGCGGCCTGCCGGGGGCCCGTGGGGTCGACCTCGACGGGATTGCCGTGCACTCGCTGCGCCTGCGCGGGCTCGTCGCGCACCAGGAGGTGCTCTTCGGCGGAGTCGGCGAGACGCTGACGGTGCGGCACGACTCGTTTGACCGCTCGTCGTTCATGCCTGGCGTCCTGCTGGCCCTGCGCCAGGCGCCGAGCCGCCCCGGGCTGACCGTCGGCCTCGAGGCGCTGCTCGAGCTCGATCGTCCCGCTGGGTGAGCATGCCTTGATCACCGCTCGTCGGGTCACTGCCTTGCTGGTGGTCGCGTTCGCCGTCTACGCGTTGCTGCTCGGGCAGCGCGCGTTCCTGCTGATCCGCGACGGTCGCCCCGCCTTCGTGCTCCTCGGGGTGGGAGTGCTGATCCTGCCCGTCATCGGATTCGTGCTCGTGCAACGCGAGGTGAGATTCGGTCTAGCCACGGAGCGGTTGGCCCGGTCGCTGGAGGCCAAGGGTCAGCTGCCTCTGGACGAGCTTCCGCGACTGCCGTCCGGCCGGGTCGACGCATCCGGGGCGGACGAAGTGTTCGAGCGCCGGCGGGCCGAGGTGGAAGCCGCACCCGAGGACGTTGCCGCGTGGTACGCCCTTGCGGTCGCGTATGGCGATGCACGGGACTCCCGGCGTGGGCGCGAGGCGATGCGGCACGCGCTCGAGCTCTTCGCTCGCGACGGCGGCTGACCCGGTCGTCCTACGTCTGGATCACAGTCGTTGTCGGTGTTGGGGTTCGATCCAGGTCACGGCGGGTAGCCGGCCGGGCCGGGGGGTGAGCTTGAGCTCGCCGGTGTGGACGCGGGTGTGGTCGCGCGGGCAGACCAGGGCCATGGTGGCCAGGTCAGTGGTGCCGCCCTTGGCGAACGGAGTCATGTGGTGGACTTCGCACCAGTGGGGTGGAGCGGCGCAGGTCGGGTTGATGCAGCCGTGGTCGCGCAGGGCCAGGGCCAGAGCCGGTCGGCGAGCTGGGCCTGGGCGTGCGCCGCACCGGGCGCGACGCGCAAGAACCCCCGCAACCACCCCACCACGCTCGACGCGCCCACTGCCTGGACCGCGCCCCGGGCGGCGGCCTCCCGCAGCAAGGTGGCAGCAGTCGAGTCGAGCCGGGCCGACATCTGGGCGAGCCGCTCCAGCCCGACCAGCACGTCCCCGTCGCCCACCGATCCCGAAGGCACCGAGGCGACCTGCTCCAACGTCGTGTCCAACGCGTCCAACCTGGCGGCGAACGACGATGACGCGGCCCGCGGCTGACTGGACATGGATCAACCTTGCCAAGCCATGCCGACAGAACCCGTTGCCCTGCAACAACATGTGCACAACTTGGCATGTGTAAAGCTCGGCGCTGGGGGCGACGAGCGTCAGCGCCCGCGTCGGCGGGCCAGCGCGAACCAGCCCTCGATCGACTCCGCGGCGACGTCGAGCGCGGTGGGGCGGCCGAAGAAGTCGAGTCCGCGAGGGTGGGCCGGGGTACTGATCTCGCCGCCGTCGGTGAGCACGACGACGACGCGTCGAGCCCCGGCCCGGTCGAACCACACGTCAGCCACGTCCGCCCACGGCCAAGTGGCGTACCGGCTGAGGCTGATCACGCGGATCGCCGAGTCGTTGACCCAGACTCCGGTGAGGGCCAGCCGAAGGATCAGCAGGCACAGTGCGAGGCTGGCCGCGACCGCGACGCCGGCAGCGAAGGTCGTGTCGCGTCCACCGCTCGTCCCGAGCAGCACGACCAACGCGATGAACAGCACGACCACCTGGACGACGGCGAGGAGGCTGCACAGCAGCCAGCGCGGACCGCCCGGTCGGTAGGCCCGGACCCAGCTGGTCTGGACGTACGCGTCGTCCACCGGGCCGGGGGGCTTCTTGGGGAAGAACTCGTACCTGCTCATCAGGATGCACCCACTGCGCGCAGCAGCGCGGCCACTGCCGCCGCACCGACCACGACGACGATGAACGGCGCCCGCAGGAGCAAGGCGGCGATCGCGAAGACGAGGCCCGCGGCTCGCGCGTCGATCGTCAGGCCCTGACCCTGACCGAAGACCTGGACGGCGGTGAGCGCCGCCAGCAGGGCGATCGGGATCACTCCGACGACGGTCTGGATCCGGGGGGCGGCGAGGTAACGCTGGGGAATTGCGAGCCCGGCGAACTTCAGCAGGTAGCAGCCGAGAGAGGTGGCGAGCACGCCGACCCAGATCACGACGGCCCACCCGGCGAGAGGGAGGTCGTGGGCAACCGGAGGGCGACCGCGACGGCCACGACTCCGGCGACCAGGACCGGGATCCCCGGTGAGAGCAGGGGGCTCAGCGCCAGCGCGACGGCGGCCGCGGCGAGCGCGACGGCCCACGAGCTCCGGTCGCGAAGGCGCGGCCACAGCAGGGCCAGGAAGGCGGCGCCCACTGCGGCATCGAGGCCGAACTTCTTCGGATCGCCGAGGGCGGTGGCTCCGAGCGCGCCCACGAGGGTGGCGATGTTCCAGCACACGAAGACGGACAGGCCGGTAGCCCAGAACGCCAGCCGCGCTGCGCGTTCGTCGTCCTGGGAGATCGCCATGGCGGTGGACTCGTCGATGACCAGGTGCGCGGCGAACAGCCGTCGTGCACCGGTGACGTGGAGCGTCGGGGCCAGTCGCAGGGAGTAGAGCGAGTTACGGGCCCCGAGCAGCAACGCGGTCAGGGTGCCCGCGACCGCAGATCCACCCCCGCCGAGCACTCCGACGAGCGCGAACTGCGACCCGCCTGTGAAGGTCAGGACCGAGAGCGTGCAGGTCTGCGCGACGGACAGCCCGGAGGTCGTGGCGAGCGCGCCGAACGAGATTCCGTATGTGCCCACGGCGACCCCGACCCCGAGCGCCCGACCGGCAACGGTGCGGCGAACCTGCTCCCAGCTCATCGCCTTCGCTCGCCGGCGTCTTCACCGGGACCGACCGATGCGGCGAGCCACTCGACGAGTGGGGCCATCGCGCGCCACCCTGACCGGACCCGGTCGAGGCAACCCCGTGTCGACAGCCACGGCTCGGGTTCGAACGACCGCGCCGCCGTGACGCTGCGGTAGCGCAGCAGGTCCAGCCGCGGGTGGTCGGCGTCGATGCCGCGCGGTCGCGTCTTGAGCCGGTCGCCACCGACGTCGTACCCCGATGCCTCGACCTCGGCGATGATCCGTTCCAGCTCGGCCCCCGACGGGCCGTCGACGACGTCGCGGAAGCGCGCCAGCTGCGCTCCCTGTGGGCTGTACCAGCCTCCGGCGACGAGCAGCCCGTCAGCGTTGACCTGCACGTAGTAGCCCACCGCGTCGCCGACCTCGACGAAACCGCCCTGGTGGTCCTTGTAGGGCGTCTTCTCCTTGCTGAAGCGCACGTCGCGGTGCGGCCGGAACACGTGCCCCGGCCCGAACTCGGCCGCAAGCTCGGCCAGCAGCGCGATCATCGGCTCCCGGACGGCCCGCTGGTAGGCCTGCTTGTGCGCTGCCCAGTAGGTCTTGGTGTTGTCCGCGGCGAGCCCCTCGTAGAAAGCGAAGGCCTCGTCGGGGAACCCCTCGAACGGTTCGTCCGGCGGGGTCGGCGTGGCGGCCATCACCCCACCTCTCGCAGGTCCGTGTGCAGCCGCACCTGGTTGACCACCAGGACGCCTTCGCCGTCGAAGTCGAGCGAGCGGTGCGAACCGTCGGCATCCCAGCCGGACTCCACCAGCAGCCCGCGCAGCCCGTCGTCGACCGCGTCCACCCAGGCGGTGGCTGCGGTGAACCCGTCGCCGCGCACGTGGTCGACGGTAGCCGCCACGAGGCGGGACGCGTGGCCGGCGGTGCGGTGCTCAGGATCGACGACGAGCACGAACAGCTCGGCGGTGACGGCCGGGTCGACGTCGTCGTCGCTGGCGGGGCCGAACGCCGCCGCGCCGACGACGGTCGCTCCGGCGCAGGCAACCAGGACGCGGTGCACCTGGGAGGGCGGCTGCATCGCGGCGTCGTCCCAGCGCTCGGCGAAGCGCGGCTGGGAAGCGGTGAACTCGTCGAGCACCTCGGCCGGCCACGAGTCGGCGTACGCCGACAACCAGGCACGGACCTGCAGGGCCGCCAGAGCAGGTGCGTCGCCGGCACCGGCAGGTCGCACGCTTGCGTCGGCCATCAGGCTGCTCCGGTCCTGTCGTCGGGGATACCGAACGCTACCCTGGTGCGCGCCGACCATCCCCTGCCGACCGACCACACACCAGGAGCCGTGACGTGACCGACGCCAGCGTCGAGATCCAGTTCCGCAGCGACGTCACCGTCGAGCTCGTGAAGTCGCAGGCGGCCGACGCCGACGTGGTGTTCGCGGCCCGGGTCTCGACGATGGGCGAGCTGACCCTCGCCGACGTCGAGGCCGACCCCGCGAAGTCGCAGGGCCTGATCAACTACCTGATGCGCGACCGGCACGGCACCCCGTTCGAGCACAACTCGATGACTTTCTACGTCCAGGCGCCGATCTTCGTGTTCCGCGAGTTCATGCGACACCGGATCGCCTCCTACAACGAGGAGTCGGGTCGCTACCGTCAGCTGAACCCGGTCTTCTACGTACCCGGTCCCGACCGCAACCTGATCCAGCACGGCAAGCCCGGGGCCTACGAGTTCCTGCCCGGGACGCCGGAGCAGCACGCGGTCACCGAGGCAGCCACGAAACGGTCCTGCACCCAGGCCTACGCGGCGTACCTCGAGATGCTCGACGCCGGGGTCGCCCGCGAGGTCGCCAGGGGTGTGCTGCCGGTGGCCACCTACTCCTCCATGTACGTGACGATGAACGCACGGTCGCTGATGAACTTCCTCAGCCTGCGCACCAAGCACCCGGAGTCGCACTTCCCGTCGTTCCCGCAGCGGGAGATCGAGATGGTCGCGGAGAAGATGGAGTCGGCCTGGGCCGAGCTGATGCCCTTGACGCACGCGACCTTTGAGGCGAACGGCCGGGTCTCTCCCTGACCGGGCGGTAAACTCAGCGCATGCCCAACGACGTCGCCGCGCAGCCCCCGTTCGGTCGGGTCCTCACCGCGATGGTCACCCCTTTCCGTTCGGACGGAGAGCTCGACCTCGAGGGCGTCCAGCAGCTCGCCACCCGGTTGGTCGACGCGGGCAACGAGGGTCTGGTGGTCAACGGCACCACAGGGGAGTCCCCCACGACGACCGACGCAGAGAAGGATGCAGTCCTGCGCGCGACCCTCGAGGCCGTCGGCGACCGGGCGCAGGTGCTTGCCGGCACCGGCAGCAACGACACCCGGCACACGATCGAGAGCTCGCAGGCGGCAGAGAAGGCCGGTGCACACGGCCTGCTCGTCGTGACGCCGTACTACAACAAGCCGCCGCAGGCCGGGCTGCTGGCGCACTTCACCGCGGTGGCCGACGCCACCGGGCTCCCACTGGTCCTGTACGACATCCCGCACCGCACGGGCGTGGCGATCGAGGCGCCGACCCTCGTCCGGCTCGCCGAGCACCCGCGGATCGTGGCCAACAAGGACGCCAAGGGCGACATCGTCAGCTCGTCCTGGGTCATGTCCCGCTGCGACCTGACCTATTACAGCGGCGACGACGTGTGCACCCTGCCGCTGCTGTCGGTCGGGGCCGTCGGCGTGATCAGCGTCGCCGGGCACCTGGTCGCCGAGCGGCTGGTCGAGCTGGTCGGCGCCTTCTTCGCCGGGCAGACGGCCCGGGCGCTGGCGCTTCACCGTGAGCTGCTCCCGGTGTTCCAGGGCTTGTTCAAGACGCAGGGGGTCATCTTGACCAAGGCGGCGTTGAACGAGCTCGGGATGCCGGCGGGGCCGGTGCGACCCCCGCTCGTCGACGTCACCGCGACCGAGCTCACCCAGCTCCGGCTCGACCTGGCCGAGGGGCTCGTGGCCGGGTTCGCCCGGTGACCTCGACGCAGCCCTCGCTGGGCCCGCCCCCGCCGCTGGCCCAGGGGGCTCTGCGGGTCGTCGCGCTCGGTGGCCTTGGCGAGATCGGCCGCAACATGACCGTCTTCGAGTGGGGTGGCCGGCTTCTGGTGGTCGACTGCGGGGTGCTCTTCCCGGAGGACCACCAGCCCGGGGTCGACCTGATCCTGCCCGACTTCGACTACCTCCGAGGCCGGCTTGACGACATCGAGGCGGTCGTGCTCACCCACGCGCACGAGGATCACATCGGTGCGGTCCCCTACCTCCTGCGGGAGAAGCCCGACCTGCCCCTCATCGGGTCCCGGCTGACCTTGGCACTGGTCGAGGCGAAGCTGCGCGAGCACCGGATCAAGCCGTACACGCTCGAGGTGATTGAGGGCCAGGTCGAGCAGCTGGGCCCGTTCCAGGCTGAATTCGTGGCGGTCAACCACTCGATTCCGGACGCGCTGGCCGTGGCCCTGCGTACGCCGTCCGGACAGCTGGTCCTGCACACCGGTGACTTCAAGATGGACCAGCTGCCGTTGGACGGCCGGCTCACCGACCTTCGGGCGTTCGCTCGGTTGGGGAGCGAGGGAGTCGACCTGTTCATGGTCGACTCCACGAACGCCGAGGTCCCGGGCTTCGTCCGCACCGAACGAGACATCGCGCCAGTGATCGACACGGTGTTCGCGGGTGCTGAGCGCCGGATCATCACCGCCTGCTTCGCGTCGCACATCCATCGGGTCCAGCAGATTCTTGACAGCGCCGAGCGGCACGGCCGCAAGGTGGCTTTCATCGGCCGGTCGATGGTTCGCAACATGGGAGTGGCCCGTGATCTCGGCTACCTCACGATCCCGGCCGGGCTGGTGGTCTCGATCGACGTCGTCGACCAGCTGCCGGACGAGCAGGTGGTCCTGGTGTGCACGGGGTCGCAGGGTGAGCCGATGGCAGCGTTGTCCCGGATGGCCAACAACGACCACCCGATCAAGATCGGCGACGGCGACACCGTGCTGCTGGCGTCGTCGCTCATCCCCGGCAACGAGAACGCCGTGTTCCGCGTGATCAACGGGATCTCACGACTTGGCGCCCACGTCGTGCACAAGGGCAACGCCCTGGTCCACGTCTCGGGGCACGCGGCCGCCGGCGAGCTCCTGTACTGCTACAACATCGTGCGTCCCCGCAATGTGATGCCCGTGCACGGCGAATGGCGGCACCTGCGCGCGAACGGCGACCTGGCCGTACGCACCGGGGTGCCCCGGGAGCGGGTGATCCTGGCGGAGGACGGCACGGTCGTCGACCTGGTCGACGGGGTGGCCTCGGTCGTCGGAGCGGTCCCGTGCGGGTTCGTGTACGTCGACGGCTCGTCGGTCGGCGACATCACCGAATCGTCGCTGCAGGACCGGCGGATCCTGGGGTCCGAGGGCTTCATCTCGGTGGTGGCGGTCGTCGATCTCACCGACGGCAAGGTGGTCGGCGGCCCGGACATCCACGCGCGTGGTTTCGCCGAGGACGACGCGATCTTCGACGATGTCCGGCCGCGGATCAAGGACGCTCTCGAGTCGGCCCTGCGCGACGGGTCGACCGACGTCTACGAGCTGCAGAAAGTGATGCGTCGGTCCATCGGCAAGTGGGTCAGCGACACCCACCGGCGCCGGCCCATGATCATCCCGGTCGTCGTCGAGGTCTGACCTCGGCTCCGATCAGCGGCGAATCGCTCGGCGTGGGACGCGAGTGATTGCTGAGACGCATGGGTAGCCTGCTGCCATGGCCAGCCGCACCTCCGCCGGCCCGACGAAGCCGCGCGCGAGCGCCGGTCAGCGTCGGCCGACGGCTTCCCAGGGGCGCCCGGCGAGCCACGCCCGTTCGACGTCGGCCAGTTCGGCGTCGCACCGGCCGGCCCGCCCCGCGCCGAACCGTCGCGCTCCCGCACGTCCGGCCGCCCCGCGCAGGCCGGGGGTGATCAGCAGGATGTTCCGCGCCCTCGGCCGCGGCCTTCGGGCACTGTGGCTGGGGATCGCCCACCTGATCGGTGGCGCTGCCCGCCGGATCGGCAGCGGCGCTCGCGAAGGCGCCGCAGCACTCGACCCTGCCCAGCGGCGTGACGGCTTCGGCCTGCTGCTGCTCGCTGCCGCTGTGCTGACGTCCGCCGTCACCTGGTGGGGCCTCGGCGGGCCGGTCGGTGGATTCGTCCGTGCAGTCGCCGTGGGGGCAGCCGGCTCCCTGGCCTGGGTGCTGCCCTTCCTGCTCGCGGCGTGGGCCTGGCGGGTCCTGCGCCACCCGGACCGAAACGCCCCCGGCGGCCGCATCGTCGTCGGTTGGTCAGCGCTGCTGCTCGGTGTGCTCGGCCTCCTGCACGTCGCGCACGGAACTCCCCAGCCGGACGCCGGCGCGGCCGCGATGCGGGCCGGCGGGGGCTGGCTGGGCTGGATCGCCTCGGCGCCGCTCGTCGCCGGTGTGACCCCCTACGTCGCCGCACCACTGCTGGTGATCGTTGCGGTCTTCGGTGTCCTGGTCCTCACCGGCACGCCCGTCCACCAGGTTCCGACCCGGCTTCGCGAGCTTGAGGCCAGGCTGCTGCGGCGGCCGATGGAGGCTCTCGCCGTGCCCGCCCTGATCGACATCACCCAGGGCGCACCCCTGCCCGCGCGCGGTCGCGGTCGTGCCGCCCGACGGCGGGTCGGGTCGATGTCGGCCGACGACAAGCCCCTGCGCAGCGACGAGAACCCGTTCGACAGCCCGCTGGTGGAACCCGCGGTCGCCCCCCTGCCCTCGCACCAGACGGTGGACCTCTCGGCGGTCGTCAAGGCCCCGGCCAAGGCCGCCGAGCCCATGCCGCCGCGCGTCGAGCAGCTCGCCCTCTCCGGTGACGTGACCTACCACCTCCCGGCGGTCGACCTGCTGAAGCCGGGTGCCGAGCACAAGGCTCGCACCAAGGCGAACGACGCTGTTGTCGCGGCGCTGACCGAGGTGATGACGCAGTTCGACATCGACGCCCAGGTCACCGGGTTCTCCCGCGGTCCGACCGTGACCCGCTACGAGGTCGAGCTCGGTCCGGCGGTCAAGGTCGAGCGGGTCACCGCCCTTTCGAAGAACATCGCGTACGCCGTGGCCAGCGCCGACGTCCGGATCCTGTCTCCGATCCCGGGCAAGTCGGCGATCGGCATCGAGATCCCGAACACCGACAAGGAGGTCGTGAGCCTCGGCGACGTCATCCGGTCGGCAGTGGCCAGGGCCGACCACCACCCGATGATCGTGGGGTTGGGCAAGGACGTCGAGGGCGGCTTCGTCGTTGCCAACCTTGCCAAGATGCCGCATCTGCTCGTCGCCGGTGCCACCGGCTCCGGCAAGTCCAGCTTCGTCAACTCGATGATCACGTCGGTCCTGCTGCGGTCGACGCCCGACGAGGTCCGCATGGTGCTGGTCGACCCCAAACGGGTCGAGCTCAGCGCCTACGAGGGCATCCCGCACCTGATCACTCCGATCATCACGAACCCCAAGAAGGCGGCCGAGGCACTGCAGTGGGTGGTCCGCGAGATGGACCAGCGTTACGACGACCTCGCCGCCTTCGGATTCAAGCACGTCGACGACTTCAACAAGGCCGTACGGTCGGGCAAAGCCCAGCCGCTGCCCGGCAGCGAGCGCGTCCTCCAGCCTTACCCGTACCTGCTCGTGATCGTCGACGAGCTGGCCGACCTGATGATGGTGGCCCCGCGCGACGTCGAGGACTCCATCGTCCGGATCACCCAGCTCGCGCGGGCGGCCGGCATCCACCTGGTGCTGGCTACGCAGCGACCTTCGGTTGATGTCGTGACCGGTCTGATCAAGGCGAACGTGCCGTCGCGGCTGGCCTTCGCGACGTCGAGCCTGTCCGACTCGCGGGTCATCCTGGACCAGCCGGGGGCCGAGAAACTGGTCGGCCAGGGCGACGGCCTCTTCCTGCCGATGGGCACGAGCAAGGCGATCCGGATCCAGGGCGCCTGGGTCACCGAGTCCGAGATCCACGCCGTCGTCGAGCACTGCAAGACCCAGCTGCAACCGACGTACCGCTCCGACGTCGCGGCGGTCGTCGTCGCAAAGAAGGACGTCGACGAGGACATCGGCGACGACCTCGACCTGCTCTGTCAGGCCGCCGAGCTCGTGGTCACCACCCAGTTCGGTTCGACGTCGATGCTGCAGCGCAAGCTGCGGGTCGGCTTCGCGAAGGCCGGCCGGTTGATGGACCTGATGGAGAGCCGAGGGGTCGTGGGACCCTCCGAAGGCTCCAAGGCCCGCGAGGTGCTGGTCCAGCCGGACGAGCTCGACGGCGTGCTGCTGCTGCTGCGCGGCGAATAGGCCCGGTCGGGGGACCTCTCGACGCAACCGGCGAACCCTTCAGGGTTCGGGCGTACGATTGAGGGGTACGACGAAGTCGGCGCGCCGTGGCGTCATCTGGGATCCGCAACCAGTCGACTGTCACCTGCCGGAAGGAGGCCAAACCGTGTCCTTGGGTTCAGACCTCACCGCTGCGCGCGAGCTCGCGGGCCTGACTTTGCAGCAGGTCGCCGACTCGACCCGGATTCGGCGCACGGTCATCGAACGCATCGAGGCCGACGACTTCTCGCTGTGTGGCGGCGACGTCTACGCCCGTGGGCACGTCCGCACGATCTCCAAGGTCGTGGGCGCGGACCCGGACGCGATGGTCGCCGAGTTCGAGCGGCTGCACGCGCCACACCCACCCACCGCCGCCGAGGTGTTCGAGGCCGAGACCGCCGCGCCCGCCGAACGCCGCGGCGCCAACTGGACCGCAGCGATGGCCGCAGCGCTGGTCGTGGTCGTCGCGATCGTCGGGTTCCAGATGTTCCGCGGCGGGTCAGGCGCTCCGGTTGCCGGCACCCAGTCCTCGCAGCCCGCGGCGACCACCAGCCCTCCCGTCTCGTCCGGTCCCTCGACCAGCGCACCCTCGACCACCCCGAGCCGCACGCCGTCTGCCCCCGCGGTCCAGCCCACCGGGTCGGCACTGGCAACAACAGGGGTGACGGTGGTGCTGAGCGTCACGGACCACGTGTCCTGGGTGAGTGTCAAGGGGTCGAAGGGCAACTCGCTGTTCGAGGGGCTGGTGCAGCCGGGCACAACCAAAACCTTCACCGACAAGAGCCGCGTGTCGCTGGTCATCGGGCGGGCCGGGTCGGTGACCCTCAAGGTCAACGGCAAGAACCTCGGTACGCCGGGCTCGGGCGCCCAGGTGGTGCGGCTTTCCTTCGGCCCAGGCGACCCCGCGTCCGGTTGATCCGGGCTTGCACCGGGCCGACCCGTAGGATCCTGGCGTGAGCCTTCGACGCGTCGCCCTGGTCACCCTTGGGTGCGCACGCAACGAAGTCGACTCCGAGGAGCTCGCCGCGCGGCTCGAGGCCGACGGCTGGACGCTGGTCGACGAGGCTGCCGATGCCGACGCGGTGCTGGTCAACACCTGTGGTTTCGTGGAGTCCGCGAAGAAGGACTCGATCGACACCTTGCTCGCCGCGGCAGACCTGAGAGACAACGGCCGTCCGCAGGCGGTGGTCGCCGTGGGCTGCCTGGCCGAGCGGTACGGCGCCGACCTGGCCGCCCAGCTGCCCGAGGCCGACGCGGTTCTCGGGTTCGACGACTACAGCCAGATCGGCGAGCGGTTGCGCTCGGTGCTGGCCGGTGACCCGTTCGTCTCGCATGTCCCCGCCGACCGGCGCACGTTGCTGCCGATCGCACCCGTCGAGCGCGCGCAGGTTGCCCGCGCTGCGGCGCTCCCCGGCCACGGCCGGCTGACCGGGTCGGCCGACGAGCTGCTGGTGGGTGCCCCCGCGTCCGGCCCGCGGGTGCTCCGCCGGCGGCTCGAGGGTGGTCCGACCGCGCCGCTCAAGCTGGCGTCCGGCTGCGACCGCCGCTGCTCGTTCTGCGCGATCCCGTCGTTCCGCGGCTCGTTCGTGTCCCGCCGCCCGACTGACATCCTGGAGGAGGCGCGCTGGCTCGCCGACCAAGGGGTGCGCGAGCTCGTCCTGGTCAGCGAGAACTCCTCGTCGTACGGCAAGGATCTCGGCGACGGCCGGCTGCTGGAGACCTTGCTGCCCGAGCTCTCCGCTGTGCCGGGGGTCGTGCGGGTGCGAGTGTCCTACCTCCAGCCGGCCGAGACGCGGCCGTCGTTGATCGACGTGATCGCCACGACCCCCGGAGTCGTCCCCTATTTCGACCTGTCCTTCCAACACGCCAGTGCCGCGGTGCTGCGCCGTATGCGCCGGTTCGGCTCGACCGAGTCGTTCGTCGAGCTGCTGGACCGGGCCCGGGCCAAGGCTCCGACGGCGGGGGCGCGGTCCAACGTCATTGTCGGGTTCCCTGGCGAGACCGAGGCCGATCTCGTCGAGCTCGAACGGTTCCTCACCCTCGCCCGTCTCGACGTGGTCGGGGTGTTCGGGTACTCGGACGAGGACGGCACCGAGGCCGAGACCTTCGAGGGCAAGCTGTCGACCGACGTGGTCGCCGAGCGGGTCGAACGCGTGTCACGACTGGTCGAGGAGCTCACCGCCCAGCGGGCCGAGGACCGCATCGGCGAGGTCGTGGAGGTGCTCGTCGAGCTGGTCGACGACGACGGCGTCGCCGAAGGACGGGCCGCGTTCCAGGGCCCCGAGGTCGACGGGACGACGACCTTGCTGGGTGACGGCGACTTCGCGGTGGGCGCGCTCGTCACAGCGGTGGTGGTGGCTTCGGACGGGATCGACCTCGTGGCCGAGCCGCTCCTCGCCCACGGTCGCTCGTGAAGCCGGCGCCGCCCGACCGGTTGGGCGACCCTGTCCAGCAGGTGGGGCTGTGGAACATCGCCAACGAGCTGACGATGCTCCGATTGCTGATGGTGCCGGTCTTCGCCGTGGTGCTGTTCCACGGTGACGGGACGATCACCTCGTGGCGTTGGGCGGCTTTCGCGCTGTTCGCCGTCGCCTCCGTCACCGACCTCTTGGATGGCGATCTTGCCCGGCGTCGGGGACTGGTCACCACCTTCGGCAAGGTCGCCGACCCTATCGCCGACAAGGCGCTGATGGGTACGGCCCTGGTGGGGCTGTCGGCGCTCGGTGAGCTCTCGTGGTGGGTCACCGGGGTCGTCCTGGCGCGCGAGATCGGCGTGACCTTGCTCCGATTCCGGGTGATCAAGCACGGGGTGATCCCGGCGAGCCGCGGGGGCAAGCTCAAGACTCTGCTGCAGGCGGCGGCGATCGGGCTGTATGTCGCGCCACTCTCCGGCTGGCCGGCCACGCTGGCGACCTGGATCATGGCGGCGGCCGTCGTGGTCACCCTGGTGACCGCCGTCGACTACGTCGGGAAGGCGCGGCGGCTGTCCAGGAGCGCGACCCCGGTTGCCTGAGCCCGTGGTCGACGTGGTCGACGTTGCGGCGATGCTCCGACTGCTGGAGGAACGCGGGGAGACCGTGGCTGTCGCCGAGTCGATCACCGGTGGAGCGCTGTCTTCCCGGCTGGTCGCGGTGGCAGGGGCGTCCGCCGTCTTCCGCGGTGCAGTCGTCGCCTATGCCACCGACCTCAAGGCTTCGATGCTGGGGGTGCCCGCCGACCTGCTCGGCGAGCGTGGACCGGTCGACCCCGACGTCGCCGTGGCGATGGCGCAAGGAGTCCGCAACCGGTTGCTCGCGACGTACGGCGTGGCCACGACGGGGGTCGCCGGGCCTGCTGCCCAGGGCGGGGTCGAGCCGGGTCGGGTCTACGTCGCCGTGGCGAGTCCTCGCGACACGCACGTCCAGGCACTGAATCTGTCGGGTGATCGTGCTTCAGTACGGGGACAAGCGGCCGATGAGGCTCTTGGTCTGCTCGCCCGGGTGATCCTCGCGGCGGGCGGCCCAGCACGGGAACACCCCGTTTGATTACTTCGTTACACGTGGCATGCGGGTGATCCAGCACGGAACGAGCGCGCCGCGTCCGGCGCCTAACGGTACGGTGAGAGTGCATGCCGAGAGGAGGGAACAACCCATGGTCTTGCTTCGTCGTCTGCTTGGCGATGAGCTGCGCCGCCAGCGCCAGCGGCAGAGCCGCACCCTGCGCGAGGTGTCCGGTGCCGCTCGGGTGTCCCTCGGCTACCTTTCCGAGGTGGAGCGTGGTCAGAAGGAAGCGAGCAGCGAGCTGCTCGCTTCGATCTGCACCGCCCTTGAGGTGCCTATGTCGGTCGTGCTTCGCGGGGTCAGCGACGAGCTCGCGCTCGCCGAGCTGGCTGCCTCGACCGACCTGTCGCCCGCACGTGCGGGCCAGCCCGACGTCGTGGCGTCCGCGGCCTGAGCCGCGGAGCCGGTCCTGTGGTGAGCGCGACGGTCGTCGAGTCGTCCGGTCTGCACGTGCGTGCGGGTAACTCCATGCAACGCACCCGGGACGGCGTCCTCGACGGCGCGCTCGCATGTCTGACCCGTGACGGCGTCCGGGGCACCACCATGAGCGCGATCGCCACGGCAGGTGGGGTAGCCAAAGCCACGCTCTACAACCACTTCCGCACCAAGTCCGACGTGTGGACCGCCCTGATCGACCGTGAGGTGCGCCGGATCGCAGGAGCCGCTGGGGCGGCCGCTGACCCGGCGCAGGCCCTCGACCTCGCCGCTGCCCAGGTCGGGGCCCTCCCTGCCGTGCGCGCGCTCGCGGCCGACGAGCCGGCGTCGCTGGTGCCGTTGCTCGCTCCTGACGACTCCCCCGGGTGGCGGTCTGCCCGTGCTGCCGTCGCCATGGTGCTGCGACGGGACTCCGGCGAACCGGTCGTCGAGCTGGCCCTGCGCTGGCTGGTCAGCCAGTTGCTGGCCCCTCAGCCGGCTCCCGTTCGCGCCGCCGCCGCGCAGGCTCTGCTGCATGCCTGCCAGCCCCCGGCGGTCGGCTGAGCCGTCCGTCAGGCCCGAAGGCGCAGGCCACGCGGGGTCGGGTGGAAGCCGGCGGCTTCGAGTGCCGCGCCGAGCGGCGACGCCAGGATCGCGGCGCCGTCGGCCCGCTCGACCTGCAGCTTTCCGAGCTGCCCGTCGCGCACCGCTAGGGCGAGTGCGTCGACGGCCGGGGCGATCGCGTCGGGAGCGTCGGTGAACGACAGCAGGGTGCGACCACCGCGCTCGACATAGAGCACGAGCGCGCCGTCGACCAGCACCACCAGCGCCCCCGCCTTGCGTCCGGGACGGTGACCGGCCGCCAGCTTGGTCTCACGGCCGCTTGTGTCGCTGCGATCGGGCCACGGCAGTGCGGCGCCGTATGCATTGGCCGGATCGGTAGCGGCGAGCACAAGCGCCGGCGCTGGAGTCCGGTCTTCGGCGGCGAGCGCGCGCAGCCGGTCGACTGCGCCCACCTGGGCGAACTGCGCAGCCCCCAGTCCCTCGACGACGTAGCCGCGCCGACATGCGCCGGTCTCCTCGAACGCCGACAGCACGCGGTAGGCGGCGGCGAACCCGCCGGCGACGTGCTCGGCCACGACCGAGCCCCGGGTCACGACGCCGTACCGGTCGAGCAGGGTCTCCGCCAGCGCGGCCGCCCGGCGGGTGCCATCGGGCTCCAGCGCGGGCAGGGCGGACCAGCGCCCGGCAAGACTGGGCGGGTTTGGCCGGGCGCCGCGCAGGCCACTGCCGGCCCGACCTTGTCGTGCGTACCTGCTTCGAGGGGTGCTCCGGGCCGCCCGGTGGGTGCCGCCCCCGGCGGCGAGGGCGCGCAGCGGACCGATGGTGTCGTTGGTCAGCTGGCCGGCCCACACGAGCTCCCACAGAGCGACCCCCAGAGCAGAGTCGTCGGGGCTGCCGAGTCGATCCGCGAGCTGGCGGAAGAATAGAGCCGCACCGCCGCCGAGCTCGGCCAGGACCTGTTCCTGCACGGCGGACGGCGCGAACCCGGTCGAGGTGGGGAGCGTGAGCGGCGCCGTGTCGGCGAGGTGAAGCGCGATCCAGCCGTCGCCGCCGGCGAGCGAACCATGGCCGGACCAGAGCACCTCGCCGGAGGTCGTGAGGCGGTCGAGCAGGTCGGGGGTGTAGTCGGCGACCCTCGAGGACAGCACCAGTCGCTCGAGCGCGGAGGCGGGCAGCGTCGAGCCGGCCAGCTGCTCGACGGCGCGGAGCACCCCGTCGACGCCGCGGCTGCGGCCCCCGACACCCTGCCACGCGGGCAGGAACCTGGCCAGAGCGACGGCAGGTACAGGTTCGGCCTCGCGACGCAGCACGGCAAGCGACCGGCGCCGGAGCATCCGCAGCACCTCGACGTCGCACCATTCGGTACCGGATCCGCCGGGGGTGAATTCGCCCTCGACCAGCCGCCCGGCGGTGCACAGCCGGGCGAGGGTACCGGCGGCTACGGCCGGCGCCAGCCCGAACCGGTGGGCGACGTCGACGGCGCGAAACGGTGGGTGGGTGCGGGCGTAGCGGCCGACGAGGTCGCCCAGCGGGTCGGCGACGAGCTCGAGGAAGGCCTCCGGGATCCCGCCTGGGAGCGGCGTGCCGAGTGCGTCGCGCAGTCGTCCGGCGTCTTCGATACCGGCCCAGTGCTCGATGCCGGTGATGCGCACCCGGAGCACCCGCCGGGCACCCTCGAGCTCGACGAGCCATGCCGGGTCGACGCCACGCTCGAGCGCCTCGACCGTGGTGAGCGGCCCAAGCAGCCGGAGCAGGTCGGCGGTGCCCTCGGCGTCGCGCACTCTGCGTTCGGGGGTGCGGCGTTGCAGGTCGGCCTCCAACGAGCAGATGGCCGACCCGTCGAGCAGCTCACGCAGGTCGGCCTGACCGAGCAGCTCGGCCAGCACCGTCGAGTCGAGCGTCAGCGCAGCCGCCCGACGCTCGGCCAGGGGGGAGTCGCCCTCGTAGAGGAACTGGGCGACGTACCCGAACAGCAGGGATCGGGCGAACGGGGACGGTGTGGTCGTCTCGACCTCGACGACGCGGACGGTGCGGCCGTCGATCGCCTTCATCAGCTCGACCAGTGCCGGAACGTCGAAGACGTCCTGGAGCACCTCGCGCATCGTCTCGAGCACGATCGGGAACGAGCCGTACTCGGACGCGACCGCGAGCAGCTGGGCGGACCGCTGTCGTTGTTGCCATAGCGGCGACCTTCGCCCGGGATCGCGCCGCGGCAGCAACAGGGCCCGGGCCGCGCACTCACGGAACCGTGCGGCGAACAGCGCGGAGCCGCCCACCTCCGCGGTGACTGCCGGCTCGACGTCTGCGGGGTCGAGGTGGACGAAGCCGCTCGGTGGCTCGGCGTCGGTGTCCGGGAGCCGGAGCACGATGCCGTCGTCGGCGTGCATCGCCTGTGCATCGACGCCGTAGCGGTGCAACAGTCGTGCCGCCAGAACCAGTGCCCAGGGCGCGTGGACCTGCGCGCCGTACGGCGAGTGGATCACGACCCGCCAGTCACCCAGCTCGTCGCGGAAGCGCTCGATCACGATGGTCCGGTCGTCCGGGACGTGACCGGTCGCCGCCCGCTGCTCCTTGAGGTACGCGATCAAGTTGCTGGCGGCCCGCTCGTCGAGTCCGACGCCGCGCACCCGCGCGAGGGCGGCCTCGTCGGTGAGCCCAAGCACCTCGCGGGTGAAGGCGCCGGTGGCTCGGCCGAGCTCGGCGGGTCGCCCGAGCGCGTCACCCTTCCAGAACGGAAGTCGACCGGCCTGGCCAGGGGCGGGTGAGACCAGGACCCGGTCGTGGGTGATCTCCTCGATCCGCCAGGAAGACGAGCCCAGCGTGAAGACGTCACCGAGCCGTGATTCGTAGACCATCTCCTCGTCGAGCTCGCCGACCCGGGCGGCTGGCGACGCGCCCACCAGGAAGACGCCGAACAGCCCGCGGTCCGGGATCGTGCCACCGCTGGTGACCGCGAGCCGCTGCGCACCGGGGCGACCGGTGAGCTGACCCCCCACCCGGTCCCAGACCAACCGGGGGCGAAGCTCCGCGAAGGCGTCGCTGGGGTAGCGCCCACCCAGCATGTCGAGCACGGCGTCGAACGCCGACTGGGGCAGGCCGGCGAACGGAGCGGCGCGCCGAACGATGGCGAACAGGTCGTCGACCGCCCAGTCGTCCATCGCCACCATCGCCACGATGTGCTGGGCCAGGACGTCGAGGGGGTTGCGTGGGTAGCGCAGGGCTTCGATCTGGCCCGACACCATGCGCTCGGCCACGACCGCCGTCTGGACCAGGTCACCGCGGTACTTCGGGAAGATGACGCCGTGGCTGGGAGCCCCCACTTGGTGCCCGGCTCGGCCCACCCGCTGAAGACCCGACGCGACCGAGGGTGGCGACTCGACCTGGATCACCAGGTCGACTGCGCCCATGTCGATACCGAGCTCGAGACTGGATGTCGCGACGACGGCCGGCAGGCGTCCGGCCTTCAGCTCCTCCTCGATCTGGGTGCGCTGCTCTTTGGACACCGAGCCGTGATGAGCCCTGGCCAGCAACGGCTCGGCGCCGCGTGATGAGCCCGACTGGGCCATGACCTGGGCCGGCGCTCCGCCAGGGGCGGCGAGCGTCGCGACAGCGTCGACCCGTTCGGCGTGGATCTCGTTCAGCCGGGCGCAGAGGCGCTCGGCCAGCCGTCGGGAGTTGGCGAAGACGATGGTCGAACGGTGCTGCTCGACAAGGTCGACGATGCGCTGCTCGACGTGCGGCCAGATCGAGTTCGGCTGCCCGTCACCCGCGGCGGACCCGTCGGACTCGCCGCCGAGCGGGCCGATCTCGCTCAGGTCGTCGACCGGAACCACCACGTCGAGCGTGATCACTTTGGTCGACTTCGGCTGGACGATCTGGACCTGGCGCGGGCCACCGAGGAACCGAGCGACCTCGTCGACCGGGCGCACCGTCGCCGACAGACCGATCCGTCTCGCCGGACGTTCCAGCAGGACGTCCAGTCGCTCCAGGGACAGCGCGAGGTGGGCGCCGCGCTTGGTGCCGGCGACGGCGTGGACCTCGTCGACGATCACGGTGTCGACACCGCGCAGCGAGTCGCGGGCCTGACCGGTGAGGAGCAGGAACAACGACTCCGGGGTCGTGATGAGCACGTCAGGTGGTCGGCTGAGGAAGCGGCGCCGCTCGTTGGCAGGGGTGTCCCCGGTGCGGATCGCGACGGAGACGTCGGGCTGGGGCAGCCCCAGCCGGGCCGCGGCCTGCCGGATGCCAACGAGCGGACCGCGCAGGTTGCGCTCGACATCGACGGCGAGAGCCTTCATCGGCGACACGTAGAGCACCCGACAGCGGAGCCTGGGGTCATCCGGGACGACACTGCTCGCGATGCGGTCCAGCGACCAGAGGAAGGCGGCGAGCGTCTTTCCCGAGCCGGTCGGCGCCACGACGAGCGCGTCCCGACCGCCGCGGACAGCCTTCCAGGCGCCCGTCTGGGCGGAAGTGGGCGCGTCGAAGGCGGAGGTGAACCAGGCTCGGGTGGCCGTCGAGAAACCCGCCAGGGGGTCTTCGGCGACCGGCGGGGCCGGGGGGTCGGTGCGCGCCATCGCCCCATCTTGCCCGCCCCGGCCGACAACGCGAGCAGGTCGGCCGGACGGTAGCCTGCGGACTGTGCGACTCACCGAGTTCTGGCGCCGGATGGAGACCCATCTCGGCCCTGCGTATGCCCGCAGCTGGGCCGCGGACACCGTGGTCACCGAGCTGGGCGGTCGCACGGTCGACCAGGCACTGGCAGCCGGTGACGAGGTCAAGGACGTGTGGCGGGCGGTCGTGGCGCACCTGCAGCTGCCCTCGGTTCACCGCTGACTCAACGGCTTGCTCGTCGCACCGGCGTGTCGGGTTGATTCGAACAGGCGTTCGATCTACCGTCCGACTTGTTTCCACAGCGTCGGTCGTCCACAGCGGCGATCGTCGTGCTCGGTTCTGTCGGAGGTCCGGCCTAGGTTCGGATCCACGAACACGATCCATCCCGACCGATTGGTGGCCCGGCCATGGCAGCACTCGACCGCGACAAGTCCCTCGACGCCGCGCTCGCCCAGATCGAGAAGCAGTTCGGCAAGGGGTCGGTGATGCGGCTCGGTGACGAGGTCCGCGCGCCGATCGAGATCATCCCGACCGGCTCGATCGCACTCGACGTGGCGTTGGGCATCGGTGGGCTGCCGCGTGGCCGGGTTGTCGAGATCTACGGCCCCGAGTCGTCCGGCAAGACGACGGTCGCGCTGCACGCCGTGGCCAACGCTCAGCGCGCCGGCGGCATCGCTGCCTTCATCGACGCCGAGCACGCCCTCGACCCGGAGTATGCGCAGAAGCTCGGCGTCGACACCGACGCGTTGCTGGTCTCCCAGCCGGACACCGGTGAGCAGGCACTGGAGATCGCTGACATGCTCGTCCGTTCGGGCGCGATCTCGATCATCGTCATCGACTCGGTCGCGGCGCTCGTGCCTCGCGCCGAGATCGAGGGCGAGATGGGCGACAGCCACGTCGGCCTGCAGGCCCGGTTGATGTCACAGGCGCTTCGCAAGATCACCGGGGCCCTCAGCAACACCGGCACGACGGCGATCTTCATCAACCAGCTGCGCGAGAAGATCGGCGTCATGTTCGGTTCGCCCGAGACCACGACCGGCGGCAAGGCGCTGAAGTTCTACGCCTCCATCCGGCTCGATGTGCGTCGGATCGAAACGCTGAAGGACGGAACCGACGCGGTCGGCAACCGCACCCGGGTCAAGGTCGTCAAGAACAAGGTCGCGCCGCCGTTCAAGCAGGCCGAGTTCGACATCATCTACGGGCACGGGATCTCGCGTGAAGGTGGCCTCATCGACATGGGGGTCGAGCAGGGCTTCGTGCGCAAGAGCGGCGCCTGGTACACGTACGAGGGCGACCAGCTCGGGCAGGGCAAGGAGAATGCCCGGGCCTTCCTGCGAGACAACCCCGATCTCGCGGACGAGATCGAGAAGAAGATCAAGGAGAAGCTCGGCGTCGGTCCTCAGGTCAACAAGCCCGTTGAGGTCGACCTGACGGTTCCGGCTCCGGCTGACTTCTAGCGGTGGCGCGACGCGGTCGCGAGGCGGACGGCCCGACTCCGGGTTCCTTGGCAGAGTCGGGGGAGCCGGCGAACCCGACAGAGGTGGCTCGAGCCATCTGCCTGCGCCAGCTGACGATGGGTCCTCGCAGCCGTTCCCAGCTCGCCGCGGCGATGAGCAAACGCTTCGTCCCGGACGAGGCGGCCCAACAGGTGCTCGATCGTTTCGCCGAAGTCGGGTTGATCGACGACGCAGCGTTCGCGGTGTCCTGGGTCGAGTCCAGGCACCGCGGGCGGGGGCTGGCTCGGCGGGCGCTGGCCCAAGAGCTCCGACACAAAGGCATCGATCAAGCAGAGACTCTCGCCGCGCTCGAGACGTTGGCGCCTGAGCAGGAAGAGGCAACGGCCCGCGAACTCGTTCAGAGCAAGCTGAGGAGCACGCGCGGTCTGGAGACCCCGGCCCGCGTCCGCCGCCTCAGCGGGATGCTCGCCCGCAAGGGCTACCCGCCGGGGTTGTCGCTGCAGGTTGTCCGAGAGGCCCTCGCCCAGGAGGGAACGCCGGACGACGTCGACGAGGCGCTGCGGCGGGCCGAGCACGAGTTCGACGGCTGACGCCGGCCACCCTCAAACGTCAGCGCCCCGAAGGTCAGCGCCCCCGAAGGTCAGCGCCCCCGAAGGTCAGCGGTAGGCCGCCGTGCCCGCCGCCCAGGCTTCGGCGTCTTCGTTAAGTGCGCCGTGCAGGGCCTCCTGCAGAGCGAACGTGCCCAGATAGAGGTTGGCTCGAAACAGGTCGGAAGTCAGCACCGGGGCGACGTCGAGGAGCAGGTCCATCAGCCGCGGGCGAGTGTGATCGCGGTCGAACGTCGCGCGCAGAGCGGCGAGGTCGACCGCCGGGTCACCGGGCCCGGCCCCTTCCCAGTCCAGGACCCCGGTCAACCGGCCGTCGATCGGGTCGATGAGCAGGTTCGTGCTACCCAGGTCTCCATGCAGGAGGCCGGCCGGCGCGTCAACCGCGGCGGCGACGGCTGCAGCCAGGTCGTGCTGCGCGAGGGCGCGGCCCGGGGCCGGAAGCCGAGGCAGTACTGCGGTCCCGACATGCTGCGCCAGCAACTGCCATCGCTTGACCCAACCGACCTCGGGTGCCGGCCAGGCCGTGGCATCGGCTTCCCGCAGTCGCAGGAGCAGGTCTGCCAGGTCTGAGCAGAAGCGGCTGCGAGCCTGCGGTCCGAGGCTCGCCAGCAGGCCCGGGCTCACACCCACCCCGGCTAGCCGACGAAAGCAGACGTACGCCTGGCCTGGCGGCCCGTCCGGGCTGACGCCGAGGACCTCGGGCGCGGCCAGACCGATCTGGGCAGCGACCGCCGTACGAGTCGCCGTCAGCCCAAGAGACGCCACTCCCGAGGGGTACCGAGGAAACCGCCAGACCACGTCCCGCGTGAGGTCGACCACCACGTCACTGGTCTGACCGGACGCGAGGGTCAGGCCGACGGGGTTGATGCCCAGCACCCCGGCGTACCGAAGTACCCGCGGGTCGGGATCCGGTGACAGCCCGGCAGACACCTCCCCGGCTCGGACCATTGGCTGCCTCCTGGATCGGCTGTTCTTGCCCTGCGCCGGGCAGCGGCTTAGCCTGCCAGAGTCGGAAGGCATGCTCGCGGGTGTCCGCGAACCGGCAGCTCGTCGAACACTCTCCGTCTGCTGCTTGACCGTGAAGTGAACTCCACCGGTCCCGCCGGTTCTCTTCTTGCACCGACCCCGGTCCCGTACCCGGTCGGTGGTGCTCCGCAGTCAGGCGCCCCTGGATGAGGCGCCGAGGCGCGGTGCGGTCGTCGAGCAGGGCGTGGTGTCGGCACGCTGCCGTCCGGTCCTTCCGATGGCGAGAGGATCGGTCCTTGACCAAGAACGCGATTGGCGTCGCCACGCTGGTCGTCCTCGCGATCTTGGTTGTCGGGCTGGCCTTGCGGCTGCGCGCCGTCGGGCGGACAACCCAGGTATCCAGCGCAGCACCTGAACTGGCGCGACCTGAACCGGCGCGACCTGAACCGCTCCGGCCCGAGCCCGACCCGCTTGCCGTCGAGCACGAGGTCTGGTTCGAGGCCCAGACGGCCGAGATCAACCATCGGGCCGCCGAGCTGGACCTGCGGGCCGCCGAGCTGGACCAGCAGGCGGCGTCCCTGACGACGCAGACCGCTGCGCTCGGCCAGCACGAGGCGGCGCTGGTCGCGCGCGACGCCGGGCTCGCCCAGGCCGAGAGCGACGCGACCGAGCTCCGGGCCGAGCTGCGTGAGCTGCGACTGGACCTGGAGCGTCGGGAGCGACGGCTCGCCGAACGGGAGACCCGGCTGGACCACGACCAGCGTGAGCTGGACGCCGAGCGGGACCGGCTCGCCGCTGACCGAGCTGTCGTCGAAGGCCTCGCGGTCGAGCGCGGACGCGAGCTTGAGCGCATCGCCGGATTGACCGCGGTGCAGGCCAGCGCCGAGCTGGTCGCCGAGATCGAGGGGCAGGCCAAACGAGCGGCGGCGGCGCGAGTGCGCCTGATCGAGCGGGAGGCGGAGGAGGAGGGGGAGGGTCGCGCCCGGCGGATCGTCACCCAGGCCGTGCAGCGGGTCGCCAGCGACCAGACGGCCGAGTCGGTCGTGTCGGTCGTGCACCTGCCCGACGACTCGATGAAGGGCCGGATCATCGGGCGGGAGGGCCGCAACATCCGCGCCTTCGAGTCGGTCACGGGCGTCAACCTGATCATCGACGACACACCCGAGGCGGTGCTGCTCTCCTGCTTCGACCCGGTGCGCCGTGAAGCGGGTCGGCTGACCCTCGAGGCCCTGGTGCTCGACGGGCGGATCCACCCGCAACGGATCGAGGAGATGTACGAACGTTCGACGGTGGCTGTTGCGAAGAGCTGCCAGCTGGCGGCCGAGGACGCCCTGGTCGAGCTGGGCATCGTCGAGATGCACCCCGACCTGATCACCCTGCTGGGCCAGCTGAAGTTTCGCACGTCGTACGGGCAGAACGTGCTCGGGCACCTGATCGAGACGGCGCATCTGGCCGGGATGATGGCGGCCGAGCTGCGGCTGCCGGTCGACCTGCTGAAGCGCTGCGCCCTGCTGCACGACATCGGCAAGGCGGTCACGCACGACACCCCGGGTTCGCACGCGATAATCGGGGCCGATCTGGCGCGCCGGTTCGGGGAGAACGACGACGTCGTGCACGCGATCGAGGCCCACCACAACGAGGTCGAGGTCCGGACGCTCGAGGCGGTACTGACCCAGGCGGCCGACGCGATCAGCGGTGGCCGTCCGGGCGCGCGGCGCGAGTCGCTCGAGGCGTACGTGAAGCGGCTGGAGCGGCTGGAGGAGATCGCCGCTGCGCACCTCGGGGTCGACCGGGTGTTCGCGATGCAGGCCGGACGGGAGGTGCGGGTGATGGTGCTGCCCGACGCGATCGACGACGTGGCGGCGCAGGTGTTGGCCCGTGACATCGCTCGGCAGGTCGAGGAGGAGCTCACCTACCCCGGGCAGATCCGGATCACGGTGGTGCGTGAGAGCCGGGCGACGGAGACGGCGCGCTAGTTCCTAGCCGAGATGGCGCTGAGCCGCCTGCGCGAACTCGGTCCACTCGGCCTCGTCGGTGAACGGAACGACCACCCAGTCATTCATGGCGCGACCGGCGCCCGACGGGTCGAACAGCTCAGCCCCGGGCAAGGCCAGCGCCCGTGCATGTTCGGGCGTGGCCGCGCCCAGCCGGCAGGCCAGCCCGGTGCTGGACAGGCAGGCCAGCGACTTCCGGCCGGACACCAGGGCAGGGTGGCCGAAGAGCTTCGCCGTGGTGACGCCGAGGTGGGCCAGCTCACCAGCGACCTCGAGGTAACGGTCGTGCGGTTCCATCGCGGCTTCGTTCATCTGTTCCGGTCAGCAGCGCGCAGCGCGGACCGTACCTGCAAGCCGGCGCCGGGGGCCAAGGGCGCCGGCAGGTCGCTGACGGGGAACCACTGTGCGCTGCCGGCGGTCGGGGTCGGCTCGATCTGGTCGGTCCGGGCGAGGAACACATGGTCGACGTGTCGGGCGGGCCCCGCGCCGCAGTCGGCCAGGTCCTGCTGTACGCCGAGGTGCGGCTCGTCGACCACGAATCCGGTCAGGCCGGTCTGCTCGGCCAGCTCGCGGCGGGCGGTCTCGGCGATCGGCTCGCCCCCGGTCACATGTCCAGTCACCAGTGTCCACCGGTGGCCGTCGGGGGAGCGGACGAGCAGAGTGCGGCCGAGGCCGGCGTCGAGCACCACGACGCTCGCGACCAGGTGGGGGAGCTGCCCAGCAGCCGGGCTCGACACGTGAGCCAGCCTATGCGCCGAGCGTCAGCTGTGGTGGAACCCCAGGTCCCAAGGCGAAGGCATCGGCCTGATCGCCGCGTTCATCATCCTGATCTTCACGTTCGGTTCCCTGGTGGCTGCCGGCCTGCCGATCGCCATCGCTGTCGTGGCCCTGGGCACCGGGCTGTCGCTTGTCTCCGTGATCGCACGCTTCATGGACATCGCGAGGTTCGCCCCCACCCTGGCCGCGATGATCGGGCTGGGCGTCGGCATCGACTACGCGTTGTTCGTCATCAACCGGTACCACCAGGCGCTGGCCTCCGGCAAGGAGCCGCGAGAGGCCGCGGTCGAGTCGGTCAACACGGCCGGTCGTGCGGTGCCGTTCGCCGGCTCGACGGTGATTATCGCGCTGATGGGTCTGTTCGTCGTGGGGATCAACTTGCTCAACGGTCTGGCCGCCGCCGCCGCGGTCACGGTCCTGATGACGATGATCACCGCACTGACGCTGCTCCCGGCCGTGCTCGCCTGGCTCGGCTGACGGACGTTCGCGATCCGGATGCCCTGGGCGCGCAACCCGCGACCCCACGACGACCACCGCGGCTTCGGTCGGCACGGCTAGGCCCTCCAGCGTCGGCCTTGGATGTTCGCCGCTGGTGCGATCGCGTTGATGGTTGCGCTCGCTGCCCGGGTGCTGTCGATGCGGCTGGGCTTCACCGACGACGGCGTACGACCTCAAGGCCAAGGGCTTCGGCCCGGGCCCGAACGGACCCTTCATCGTCGTGGCTGAGCTGCCCAAGGCGGGCAACCTCGCACCTGCGCAGGCTCTGTCGAAGGCGCTCGGCTCGGCGGAGGGCGTCGCGTTCGCCGGAGAGCCGCTGGCCGACAAGGCTGGCGACACGGTGCTGTTCGTCGTGCGACTGGTGCTCGTGCCGGCCCTGAGACGTTGTTCGGCCCGGCAAATTGTGGCTGCCGCCGTTCCTGGCCGACCGGCTGCCGAAGATGGTCATGGAGCACGAGGTCCTGGCCATCGCAGAGCTGTCCGACGATCTCGAGGACATCCCCGTACCCTGAGACGGCCATGGCTGACACGCGAACGTACGAGGTCCGCACCTTCGGGTGCCAGATGAACGTGCACGACTCCGAGCGCCTCGCCGGGCTGCTCGAGGGTGCGGGCCTGGTCCGGGCGGCCGGTGACGTGCTTGCCGACGTCGTGGTCTTCAACACGTGTGCGGTGCGCGAGAACGCAGACAACAAGCTCTACGGCAACCTCGGGCAGCTCGCCCCGGCGAAGGCCGAGCGGCCGGGGATGCAGATCGCCGTGGGCGGGTGCCTGGCCCAGAAGGACCGCAGCGAGATCACCCGTCGCGCACCTTGGGTCGACGTAGTGTTCGGCACGCACAACATCGGGGCCTTGCCGGTCCTGCTCGAACGCGCACGGGTCGCCGGCGAGGCTCAGGTCGAGATCGCCGAGTCGCTCGAGGTGTTCCCGTCGACGCTGCCCACGCGACGTGAGTCGGCGTACGCGGCGTGGGTGTCGATCTCGGTGGGCTGCAACAACACCTGCACGTTCTGCATCGTCCCGTCGCTGCGCGGCAAGGAGAAGGACCGCCGTCCCGGCGAGATCCTGGCCGAGGTCGAGGCGCTGGTCGCGCAGGGCGTGCTGGAAGTGACCCTGCTCGGGCAGAACGTCAACTCCTACGGCCGCGAGTTCGGTGACCGGTACGCGTTCGGCGCGCTGCTCCGGTCGGCCGGCGCGATCGACGGGCTGGAGCGGGTGCGGTTCACCTCGCCGCACCCGCGCGACTTCACCGACGACGTGATCGCGGCGATGGCGGAGACGCCGGCGGTCTGCCACTCGCTGCACATGCCGCTGCAGTCCGGCTCGGACGCGGTGCTGCGGGCGATGCGCCGCTCCTACCGGCGGGACCGCTACCTCGGCATCCTGGCCCGGGTCCGGGACGCGATGCCGGACGCGGCGAT
>JBBQWS010000042.1:0-29281 GCA_038210415.1 Actinomycetes bacterium | reverse complement strand
ATGAAGGCCTACGAGGAGCTGTCGGCCCGTGGCGTCGAGTTCACCGAGAAGCCCAATGCGCAGCCGTACGGCATCGACTGCGGTTTCCGCGACCCGTCGGGCAACAGCGTGCGGCTGGCCCAACGAACACCGATGGGCTGACCACGGTCGGTAGGAACCAGGCCCGCAATCTGGCCGGACGGCTCGCGGTCGAGGCTGTGGATCGCGTCCTCAGCAGCCCGGTGCTCCGGGCGGCCCAGACCGCTCAGATCCTGCAGCAACGCCTCGGCGTCGACGCGACCTACACCGATGCGCTGCGCGAGTTCGACGTCGGCGCCTACGAATGGAGCAACGACGAGGCACCCTGGCGCGAACACGACGAGGTGGTCCAGGCCTGGATGGTGCGGGGGAATGGGCACTCCGGATCGGTGGCGGGGAGAACCTCCATGAGATCGAGCGGCGTTTCCGGCCGTTCCTTGAGCAGGTTGCTGCACTGCCGGGGACCAGCGTTCTGGTCGGATGGGCCGTCGACCACCCGCTCGCGAACATCGACGTGGTCATCGCGTTTCCGGTGTCAGGCTCGCTCACTTGCAGCTCCTGGGCCGGCCTTCCGGTGAAGCCGAACCACGACCGCTGACCGGTCAGGCCAGGGCGGGCTGGTACTCCGGGTGGCGTACGGGTAGGTAGTGGTGAGGGTGACCCTCCACGTGCACCTCGGGGATCCGTCGGTCCAGGATCGCCGGCATCCACCAGTTGCGGGCGCCCATCAGGTGCATCACGGCCGGGACGAGCAGCAGCCGGACGATCGTCGCGTCGATGAGGATCGCCGATGCCATCCCGATGCCGATGACCTTGAGCACGACCGCCGGGCTCGGGATGAAGGCGGAGAACACCGCGATCATGATGGCCGCGGCCGCCGTGATCACCCGGGCCGTACCCGCCAGACCCTGCACGATCGCGGTCGCGTTGTCCCCTGTGCGTAGCCAGGCCTCACGCATGCGGGCGACGAGGAAGACCTCGTAGTCCATCGACAGGCCGAACAGCACCGCGAACATCAGCACCGGGACGAACGCTGGCAGCGGAGTCGGGTTGTCGATACCGACCAGCCGGCCGGCCCACCCGCCTTGCAGCACGAGGGCGACGACGCCGTACGCGGCAGCGACCGAGAGCAGGTTCATCGCGGCCGCCTTGACGGCGACGACGACGCTGCGGAACGAGACGAGCAGCAGCAGCATCGACAACAGCACGACACCACCGATGAGCAGCGGGATCCGCTTCGCGATGTTCGAGGTGCTGTCGATGGCTGCGGCAGTGACTCCGCCGACGTGAACGGTGAGTCCGCTGGTTGCCGTAGCCGCAGGCAGGACCGAGTCGCGGAGGTTGCGGACGAGATCCTGCGTCGCCTGGCTCTGTGGTCCCGTTGTCGGCACCACGGTGAGCACGGCTGTGTCACCGGACGGGTTCAGCTGGGCGGGTGACACGGCAGCGACCCCGACCACGGCCGTAAGGGTTGCGACGAGCGAAGTGGTGGCCTGTGGCGAGGCCCCCGCCGGCAGCTCCGCGACCACGAGGAGCGGGCCGTTGGCGCCCGGTCCGAACGCCTCCGAGGTGAGGGTGTACGCGGTGCGTCCCGACGTACCCACCGCATCGTTGCCGGCGTCCGGGAAGCCGAACTTGGTACCGAGGAAGGGGGAGGCGAGCAGGAGCAGGACCGCTACTCCGGTCACTGTCGCTGCCACCCGGTGCTGCTGGACGAACCGGCTCCACCGCATCCAGCCCCCGGTGCTGCCGACGGTTGCGGCGGAATCGGGCGTCGCTACCGGTCGACGGCGACGCGGCAACGGGATGCGTAGCCGGTCGATGCGGTGACCGGCATAGCCGAGCAGCGCCGGGAACAAGGTGATCGCGGCGAGCATGACGACAAGCACCGCCACGATCGTGACGAACGCGGCCCCGCGCATGAACGACAGCCCCATCGCGAACAAGCCGAGCATGCTGATCACGACTGTGCTGCCGGCGAGCACGACCGCACGTCCCGCGGTGTCGAGGGTGGCGACGGTCGCGGTCTCCGGGTCGAGGCCGTCGGCCCGCCACTCGCGGAACCGCGTGACCGTGAGCAGCGCGTAGTCGATGCCGATACCGAGCCCGATCATCGTGGCCAAGGAGGTCGACCAGTCCGGCACCGGCATCGCGGCGGCGATCAGGCCGGTGAAGCCCGAGCTCACGCCCAGCCCGGCGAGAGCGACCGCGATCGGGAGACCGGCGGCCACCATCGACCCGAACGTGAGCAACAAGATGAGGGCCGCGGCGATCAGACCGATTCCTTCTGAGCCGATCGCGCCCTGCTGCGCCTGCTCGACACTCTGTCCACCGAGTGCGACTTTCAGGTTGTCAGTGCCAGCGGCCGTCGCCAGGTCCAGCAGCTGCTGGGTGTCCGGCACGGGCATGTCGGCGGCGTTGGTGACGTCGAGGTGCAGCGTGCCGAGCGCGGTGTGCCCGTCTGGCGAGATCGAACCCGGCGCTGCGTAAGGGCTCCCCACCGAAGCGACGTGGGCCTGCTGGGCGAGCTGGCCGAGCAGCGCTTCGACCTGCACCTTGACTGCGGGCGCGGTCATGGCCTGCGGGCTGTTGACGACGACCGAGATGGTGTCGCCGGACTGCGCGGGGAAGCGCTGGGCGAGCAGGTCCTGCGCCTGTCGGGAGTCCGAGCCGGGTGCGGTGTAGTCGGCGCTGAACTTCGCGGTGACGACGGACGAGAGCCCGATCGCGAGGACGAGTGCGGCGAGCCAGGCCAGCAGCGTGCGGCCTCTGCGTCGGTAGGTCAGCCGGGCGAGCCGACCCAGCGGCCCGGGCTCTGGGGCTACCGCCGTGGCTGCGCGCGCTCCGGGCTCCGTCGCGGTGTTGGACATGACCACTCCTCAGTTCAGTAAGCCGGCGTGACGATGGTGATGAGGCATAACTAACTGCACATCGAAGTCCGTGTCAAGTGGCTTCACTTGAGTGAAGATGCATTACTCTGAACGTGGAGGGACTCACGGAGGACGCGAGGTGGATGGCTGATGCCCAGGCAGGTCGGCACGACCGGCAGCTCCACGACCGAGCAGGCCGTCCCGTCGCGCCGTGAGCGCGCGCGGGCCGCCACGGTGCTGGAGATCAAGCAGACGGCGCTCGAGCTCATGCGCGAGCACGGCACCACCGACGTCCGCTTCACCGACATCGCCCGGGTCATGGGCCTCACCGCGCCGGCGTTGTACCGCTACTACGCCGACCGTGACGAGCTGCTGACCGACATGATCACCGACGGGTACCACGACCTGGCAGCTGCCGTCGCGGTTGCCGTACAAGCGCGGGAACCGACCGACCCCGCCGCGCACCTGCTGCTGGTGGCGCAGGCCTACCGCACCTGGGTGCTCGCCGACGCGCAGCGGTTCACGTTGGTCTTCGGACTCCCGGTCCCCGGCTACGCGGCACCTGAGGGGGGGCCGACGGTTGAGGCCGCGCAGCGCGCCATGGCGAACCTCGCCGAGGTCGTCCATCGAGCCGCCGCCCAGGGTGTCCTCCGCGACCCGGTCGTCACGCGGGTCGATCCCCAGACCGTTGCCGGTCTGCAGGATCAGGACAAGCCGGGTGCCGCCGGCGGCGACCTCCCGCTCGCGACGCACCAGGCGATGATGCACGCCTGGACTGCGCTACACGGCTTTGTGAGCCTCGAGGTGTACGGGCAACTCAGCTGGTTCAGCCCCGAGGCGCGGGACGGGCTCTTCCGGGCTCAGGTCGAGCTGGCCGGGCTTGCGATCGGCCTGCCCGCTCAACCCCGCTGACCGCCGCCGGTCCTGCCGGCTCGCTCCGCTGCTCCGCGTACGGTGAGCGCATGCGCTACTGCCTGCACGCCGACGGTGAGAAGCTCCTGCAGAGCCGGAGCCGGAGTCCGCGCAAGCTGCGCAAGCCGACCGGCACCGCACACGCCGTCGCCGTGCCTGGCACAGCAAGGGTCACCGCGTGCGGCCTGCCGACCGAGCCGCTGAGCGCCTTCCCCGACACCGACTTCGAGACCTCGCCGGGTCAGATGATGTGTCGCGCCTGCAAGGAGTTCGTCGCCAGCAGCTGAGGCCGGTGAGCGGTTCTCCGGGCGCCAGGTTATGCTGACCCTCGTGATCTCGAGGATGATGTGCCGGTGTGTGTGCGCCGGCGCGCCGAGTGGTCGAATGCCCCAGGGCTGAGCCCGGATCCATCCCACTCCACGCGAAGGCGGCCAACTGGCCGCCTTCTTGCGTTGTGCGAGCCGGCGGCCCGACCCCCGCAAACCGACCGAACCCACCGACCGAACCCATTGAGCCACCCCTGACCAGGAGACCGACATGACCGAGACCTCCGGCTGGTCCTTCGAGACCAAGCAGGTTCACGCAGGGCAGGCGCCCGACACCGCGACCGGTGCCCGAGCGCTGCCTATCTACCAGACGACCGCGTACGCCTTCCGCGACTCCGACCACGCTGCCGCACTCTTCGGGCTGGCCGAGGCCGGCAACATCTACACGCGGATCATGAACCCGACCCAGGACGCCGTCGAGCAGCGCATCGCTGCCCTCGAAGGCGGCGTCGCGGCGTTGCTCGTGTCGAGCGGCCAGGCTGCCGAGACGCTCGCGATCCTGAACCTCGCCGAGGCGGGCGACCACATCGTCTCGTCCGCGGCGCTGTACGGCGGTACGTACAACCTGTTCCACTACACGCTGCCGAAGTACGGCATCGACGTCAGCTTCGTCGACGACCCGGACGACCTCGAGGCGTGGCGGGCAGCTGTCCGGCCGAACACCAAGGCATTCTTCGCCGAGACCATCGCCAACCCCAAGAACCACATCCTCGACATCGAGGCTGTGGCGGCGATCGCGCACGATGCAGGGGTGCCGCTCATCGTCGACAACACCATCGCGACGCCGTACCTCATTCGTCCGTTCGAGTGGGGGGCCGACATCGTCGTTCACTCCGCCACGAAGTACCTCGGCGGGCACGGCACCGCGATCGCCGGCGCGATCGTCGACGGCGGCCGATTCGACTGGGCGGCCGATCCCGACAAGTTCCCCGGGTTCAACCAGCCCGACCCCAGCTATCACGGGCTTGCCTACGCACCAGCGCTCGGCACGATCGCGTACATCGTCAAGGCCAGGGTGCAGCTGTTGCGCGACTTCGGTCCCGCGGTGTCGCCGTTCAACGCATTCCTCGTCGCCCAGGGCATCGAGACCCTGTCGCTGCGCATCGAGCGGCACGTTCATAACGCCCAAGCGGTGGCCGAGTGGCTCGAGCAGCGCGACGAGGTCGAATCGGTGGCGTATGCGGGTCTGCCGTCGTCGCCGTGGTTCGAGCGGGGCAAGCGGTACGCCCCGCGCGGCACCGGTGGCGTGCTCGCCTTCGAGATCAGGGGTGGGGTCGAGGCGGGCAAGCGATTCGTCGACGCACTCGAGCTGCACAGCCACGTCGCGAACATCGGTGACGTGCGTTCGCTGGTGATCCACCCGGCCTCAACGACGCACTCGCAGCTGACAGCGGACGAGCAGGCGGCGACGGGGGTCACGCCTGGCCTCGTGCGACTCTCGGTCGGTATCGAGGGTATCGAGGACATCCTCGCCGACCTCGACGCGGGCTTCCGTGCAGCTAAGGGAGCCTGAGCGGTTGTCCAGTCGTACGGCCGGGCGACCTGCAGGACGCCGGATCGTCGACGTGGGACCCGTCGATCTCGAGCTGGGCGGGTCGCTGCCCGGTGTCCGGGTCGCGTTCGAGACCTGGGGGACCTTGAATGCCGAACGGTCCAACGCGGTGTTCGTGCTCCATGCCCTCACCGGCGACGCGCACGCGTCAGGCCCGGTCGGCCCCGACCAGCGCACCCCAGGCTGGTGGAACGGCCTGATCGGCCCCGGGGCAGCCCTCGATACCGATCGCTGGTTCGTCGTCTCGTCGAATGTCCTCGGCGGCTGCGGTGGCACGACCGGGCCGTCGTCCCTGGCGCCGGACGGCCGTGCGTACGGCTCGCGGTTCCCGCGGATCACGGTTCGGGACCAGGTCGCCGTCGAGCAGCTGCTCGCCGACCGGCTAGGCATCACGCGCCTCGCCGGACTGTTCGGTGGGTCGATGGGCGGTATGCGCGTGCTCGAGTGGCTCGTCGGGTCGCCGCACCGGGTCGCAGCAGCGCTCGTGCTCGCCGTCGGCGCCGTGGCGACAGCGGACCAGATCGCCACGCAGTCGGTGCAGGTGCAGGCCATCACCAGTGACCCCGCGTGGCGGGGCGGTGACTACGCGAGCATCGGCGGGGGCGAAGGTCCGCAGGTCGGTCTCGGCATCGCCAGGCGCATCGCGCACCTCACGTACCGCTCCGAGGTCGAGCTGGCCGTCCGGTTCGGCCGAGAGCACCAAGCCGAGGAGGACGCCTTGCGCGCTGGCCGCTTCGCCGTCGAGTCGTACCTCGATCACCATGCGACGAAGCTGGTCAGCAGGTTCGACGCGGGCAGCTACGTCGCACTCACGAACGCGATGAGCAGCCACGACGTCGGGCGAGACCGCGGCGGAGTGGGTGCTGCGCTGGCTCGGGTCGACGTTCCGGTGGTGGTCGCGGGGATCGACACGGATCGGCTCTACCCGATCCGCCTGCAGGCCGAGCTCGCAGACCTGCTCCCCGGTGCCGGGAAGCTGCGCGTCATCGAGTCGTCGTACGGCCACGACGCGTTCTTGATCGAGGTCGATGCCGTCGCCGGCCTCGTCCGCGAGACACTCGCGCTGACTCCCACCGCCAACCCCAACCCCACCCCCACCCCCACCCCCACCCCCACCCCCACACGGGACCCCTGATGCCACTAGATCGAGGTGCGCTTCCCCTCACGCGCTGACCGGGTGAACTGGCGCCTTAAGCCGTGGGGGGCGCGGGAACTCGATCTAGTGGCATCAGGGGTCCCTTGTGGCGCAGGGGGGTTAGTTGGCGTGGCGGCGTAGGCGGCTGCGGACCTCACGCTGGACCAGCAGCGGGATGTAGTCGCGCACCGGGGCCTCGCTGAAGATCCGGTGGATCCGTATGACGAGCGCGTGCACGACGTCGGTCGACACCGAGGGGAATTCACGGCCGAGCTCGATCTCGGCGTGCTCGAGGTGGCGCAACTCGTCGGCCAGACTCACAGACATGGACGCCAAGGTGCCACGCGCCCACCGGGGGATGTCAATCGGTTGATCGGACGGCGTCGAACTACAGCAGGATCCAGAGCACGATCGCCGCCAGGACCGCCCAACCCGCGACACAGATCGGGAGGGCGACGGCGAGTCCTTGGAACAACGCGTTGGGTGGCTGAGGCGAACGAAACGTCTCGGTGTTCAGCAGCGTCGTTGTCATAGTGGCTGCGGTGCCTCTTTCCGCCCGATCGGGTGAAATCAGTACGCTCCGCAACCTACTCCTTGCTCTGCGCTAGTGCGCGGTCAACTCCGAAACACGTTCGTTATCGTGTCGGTCTTGCGAATGTGCCACAACCTTCTCGCTGAGAGCGCCGAGGAGGGCAAATTCTTCGGCGGTCAGGGCGTCCAGCAGATAGCGGCGAACGCACTCGACATGCGACGGAGCTGCAGCAACCAGGCGATTCCAGCCCATATCGGTCAGCACTGCATAGGAGCCGCGTCGGTCCTCCGGGCAGCCTTCGCGAACCACCAGTCCGGCCTGCTCCATCCGCGCAACCTGATGGCTGAGCCGACTCTTGGACGCCAGGGTCCGGTCGGCGAGATCGGTCATCCGAAGTCGACGGCAGGGAGTCTCCGACAGCTGGACCAAGATCTCGTACTCAGCCATCGACAGATCGTTCTCGCGCTTCATGTCCTGTTCGGTGCGCTCGGCGATCGCGGCGCCGGCGGCCAACCAGGCCCGCCAACTCTGCTGCTCGGACGGGCTCAGCCAGCGAGTCTGCTCCATGCCTCAATGGTAGGCGCGCACGACGTCGGCCCCGTACGAAACGTCAGGATCGCAGTGGGCAGGCCGACCAGCGACCGCGGCCGTCGTGCTGGGCGCTACGTTGCAGGGCCTCGAAGTCGCGCTGGTGCGCGGTGTCAGGCGGCACGGTGAGCACCTTGGCGTACCCCTCCAGGACGAGCTCCGCGTTGACGAACAACCCGTCCGAGACGCGGTAGACGTACGCGAGCGTACGGCCGTACCGATCCAGGCGCGCTCGGTCGTAGCCGAGCCGAACCGGGGTCCCCACCGGCAGCAGCGCCGCCATCCGCAACGACGACGCCTCGCCGAAGCACTGCACCGGGGTGCCCGGCCGTCTCGTCTCGGGGGTGTCCACGCCGATGAGTCGCACCTTGACCCCCGACACCCACAGGGTGTCGCCGTCGACCAGCCGGGTGACCCGGCCGGCCGAGGTCGCCCCGCCTGCAGCGGTGGTGGTAGCCGGTCGGGACGTCGAGGACGAACCTGACGGAGTGGCAACGGGAGCCGTGGTGCAGGCAGCGGTGGTGGCGAGCAGCAGCCCCACGACGAGCCCGACGACCCGGCGGTCAGCGTCCGTCGAGGTCCCACAGCTTGATGCCGCCGAGGATTCCGGCGGTGTTGGGGACGATTGTCGCGTTGGCCGGCAGAGGGACGTCGATGTGCTTGGAGTTGCCGCCGCCGATGAACATGTGGTCGAAGAAGAGAAACAGGTGGTACGCGTCGATGGCTTTGAGCACTCGCTGCGACCATCGGCTGTTGCCGACGACCTTGCGGGCCGAGTTGCCGATCTGGTCCTCGAACGTCTCGCCCTTGCGGAACGGCGCGTGCCCCAGCTCGAGGTGAGGCAGCAGGAGGCCGTCGTGGAAGAGCGCAGTGCCGCAGCCGGTGCCCAGCGTCATGACGAACTCCAGGCCCTTGCCCTGCACGACCGCGCAGCCCTGGACATCAGCGTCGTTGGCGACCTTGACCGGATGCCCGAAGGTCTTCTCGAGGGTCGCGGAGATCGCGAAGCCGCTCCAGCGCTCGGCCATCGCCGGGTCCGGGTCGCCGAGGTAGGTGAGTCGCGACAGCGACGGCACCATCAGGACGACCCCGGCACGGACCAGGCCAGGGAAGCCCACCGAGACCCGGTCGTACGGCACCGGGACCAACGTCGCCAGCTGCCCGATGGCCTCGATGAACGTCTCGGGCGGGCACGGGTACGGGGTGTCGATCCGCTGCCGCGCGCTGAGCATCGTGCCGTCGAGGTCGAGCACCGCCGCCTTGAAGCCGCTGCCGCCGATGTCTACGGCAAGGGTGCGTGGCGCCGGATCGGGAGGTCGCCCGTCGAGGTGTTCGGTCGCGGTCATGGGGACAGGCTAAGCCGCGAGGGTGAGAATCTCGTACCCGTCGTCGGTGACGAGAACCGTGTGCTCGAACTGCGCAGTGCGTCGGCCGTCGGCCGTCACGACCGTCCAGCCGTCCGCCCACATCACGTAGTCGTACGTTCCGAGGGTCAGCATCGGCTCGATCGTGAACGTCATGCCCGGGTGCATGATCGTGACCGAGCCGGGATCGTCGTAGTGGGGGACAACCAGGCCTGAGTGGAACGACGTGCCGATGCCGTGCCCGGTGAAGTCGCGGACGACGCCGTAGTCGAACCGCTTGGCGTACGACTCGATCACGCGGCCGATGACGTTGATGGCTCGCCCCGGAGCCACCGCTCTTATCCCTCGCATCGTGGCCTCGTGGGTGCGCTCGACCAGCAGGCGCGACTCGTCGTCGACGGAACCCGCGAGGAACGTCGCGTTCGTGTCGCCGTGCACGCCACCGACGAAGGCAGTGATGTCGATGTTGACGATGTCACCGTCCTGCACCACGGTGCTGTCGGGGATCCCGTGGCAGATCACCTCGTTGAGACTCGTGCAGAGCGACTTGGGAAACCCGCGGTAGCCCAGTGTTGAGGGGTAGGCGCCGTGGTCGACGAGATAGCCGTGCCCGATGCGGTCGAGGGCGTCGGTGGTCACTCCCGGGCGAATGTGCCGGCCGACCTCCCGAAGCGCCTCGGCGGCGATCCGGCCGGCGAGACGCATCCGTGCGATGGTCTCGGCGTCCTTGACCTCCGGGCCCGTAAAGCGCTCCGGCGACTTGCGCCCGACGTACTCCGGACGCTCGATGGAGGGCGGAACCGGCAGGGTCGGTGAGAGAGTGCCGGGGGAGAGGGGAGCCACGCACGCAGTCTACGTTTGGAAACCAAGGAGGACGTCATGAGAGAAGACAGCGACAGCTACTACTGGTGGTCCTTGGTCCACGCCCGGGTGGAACAGGGGCCGGGCAGTCCGAATGCGGAGCGACTCGGGCCGTACGCGACGTACGAGGAAGCTGCTACCGCGATCGAGCGGGCACGTAAGCGCACAGAGGAGCTCGATGCCAAGGAGCGGGAATGGAACGACGGATGAAGAGCGGGCTGAAACCGAGCAGGGGTCCCGATCGAACGGCGTGAACGCCGACTGATCGGGACCCCTACTTCGTCGTACGAAGGTGCGGTGAAGCGTTAGCCCTTCTTGGCCACGCGCTTCGCGGGGGCCTTCTTGGCCGGTGCGGCTTTCTTGACGACTGCCTTCTTGGCCGGCGCCTTCTTGGCCGGGGCCTTCTTGGCCGCGGCCTTGGTCGGTGCTGCAGCCGCAGCGGTGTTGTCTTGGACGGCGGCGCTGGCCGCGTTCTTCTTGACGGAGTTGATCCCGTTGTTTGCTGCTGCCTTGGTGTTGTAGCCCTCGGACGAGGCAATGACCTGTCCGTTGGTGGCCAACAGGTTGAAGCGGAACTTGCCGCCCTTGTCCTTGGAGAGAACGAACTTCGCCGGCACGAATGCCTCCTGGTCGCGAGGTTCGGCGCGGTCGCCGAACGCTGTCTGCGCAGAGCGTGACAGAACATGGTGCGATCGCGCACCTTTCGGCGCTCAGTCGTCAGCCGTGTCGTTCGCCTCGTCGGCTTTCGCGGACCTCACCTGGCGTTCCCGTACGGCGTGCTCGTCGGTCCGCTCGTCGTACTGCCACAAGGTCGGTAATGCGGCCGCGAGGACGAAAGCGCCTGCTACACAGGCGATTCCGCCAGACGCGATGGAGAACCGAAGGCTCGTCCACTGCGCGACGACACTCGACCGCACCTGTCCGAGCTGCGGTCCCAGCGAGTAGGACAGCAACTCGGTTCCGGCCATCCGACCACGCAGCTCGTCGGGGATCGTCTGGTTCCACATCAGCTGGCGGAACAGGCCGCTGATCATGTCGCCGGCACCGGCGACGGTGAGGAAGAACAGTGCGAGCCAGACGTTCGACGTCAGACCGAAGGCTGCGATCGCGGCGCCCCAGAGAGCGGATGCGTAGACGATGGCCCTGCCGTGGTGGTGCACCCGCCTGCTCCACCCGCTGGTGAGCATCGCCATGGCGCCGCCCGCGAAGCCGGCTGAGTACAGCAGCCCCAAGGACCACGGCGCATCAAGTGCGTCGGCGACGAACGGGAAGAGCGCGTAGGGGAAGGCGAGGAACATCGCCGAGAGATCGACGAGGTAGGTGCCGAGCAGGTCCTTGCGCGACCAGGCGTACGACAGGCCTTCGCCGATCGCACGGACGCTAGGAGGTTCGGCGTGATCGAGCGGTGGCACGGGTCGCATCATGAGCAATGCCACGAGCGAAGCACCGAACGTGACCAGATCGACTGCGTAGCCGGACCAGATGCCCGCGGTCGCGATGAGGACGCCGCCCAGCGCCGGCCCGGCCATCGTCGACAGCGTGTGGCTGAGGTTGTTGATCGCTCCCGCCGCGGCGAGCTGGTCGTGCGGAACGACCCGTGGCAGCAGCGCGTCGAGTGATGGCCGTTGCAATCCGTCCAGTGCGGCCGACAGGAATGCGAAGACGTAGATCGGCACGAGGCTGGGACGGGGGATCAGCGCGTTGACCAGCAGGAGCGCCGACATGAACGCGAACGAGAGCTCGGTGACCAGCACCATGGTGCGACGGTCGACCGCGTCGGCCAGCGCACCGCCGTACAGCCCGAAGACCACCAGGGGTACCAGCTCCACTGCCCCCAGCACACCCACCAGGACGAACGACCCGGTGAGCTGCTTCACCTGGAACGGCAGGGCGACGTACGTGATCATGGAACCGACCCGCGTCACCGAGCTGCCGATGAAGAGCAGCCGGAACTCACGTGACGTGCGTAGCGGGGTCAGGTCGAGCGCCGACCGCGTCAGCAACGAGCGCAGGTCGTCAGTCACGGGGAGACTGTGGCCCGCTGATGACGTCGAGAGCCCGGGCAAGACGGTCCCGAAGACTGGTCCGTCCACCTTGCTGCGACCCCGGCTCCTGACCAGCGGCGAGGCTGACGAGGTGCTGGATGCTCTCGAACGTGAGCTCCGGCACCACGAGGTCGGCCGTGACTACCGTCAGCGACTCGTGGGCGAGGCCCTGCAGCTGGGTGTCTCCGGCCTCGATCGCCAGGACTGTCGCTCCGGTCCTGCGCGCGTCGGCGACCCGTTCGAGCAGCGGGTCCGGGGCGGTGTCCTCGGCCACGACGAACACGGTCTCACCACGCCGGGCCCGTTCGAGTCGAGCCATCGTGACGGCGAGGTGCGGTGGGGCGCCGGGTGGCGGTTGCCAGCGGATCAAGGTCGGTGCGAGCTCGGCGATCCCGGTGATCCGTGACTCGTCGGTCAGGTGGGCGGCGAGATGCCACGGCTCGTCCTCGGGTGTCCCGACGAGCAGCAGGCCGCCTGGGCTACGGGTCGACCGGCGCATGACGTGCGCGAACGACTGCGTCCGTTCCACCCAGCCGGTGCTGGCGACCAGGTCGCGGAGCAGCGCAACCCGGGCAGCATCCATGGGGCCATGGTGCCGTACCCGACCAGGTTTGACAGGATCCCGGCATGACGACTGCTCCGCTCGACCTTCCCGATGTGTCCAAGTTCTCCGTCGGCGTCCTCGGCGGAACCGGCGAACAGGGGCGCGGACTCGCACTGCGCCTTGCGTCGGCGGGGCAACGCGTGCTGATCGGCTCCCGCGATCCTGCTCGCGCCGAGACCGCCGCGGCGCAGCTCGGCCATGGCGTCACTGGCCACAGCAACGACGACTGCGCGGCGCAGTCGGATGTCGTGATCGTCGCCGTGCCTTGGGCCGGTCACTCCACTCTGCTGGCTACGCTCTCGACCCTGTTGGCGGGCAAGGTCGTCGTCGACTGCGTGAACCCGCTCGGCTTCGACAAGCAGGGCGCCTTCGCGCTCGACGTCCGGGAGGGTTCGGCCGTGCAGCAGGCGGCGGTCCTGCTGCCGCAGTCTCGCGTCGTGGGCGCGTTCCACCATGTCAGCGCGGTGCTGCTGCTCGACCCGACCGTCGAGTCGTTCGCCACGGACATCCTTGTCGTCGGCGACGACCGCGAGGCCACCGATCTCGTCCAGGCACTGGTTGCGCGCATCCCCGGCATGCGTGGCATCTACGCCGGCCGGTCCCGTGGCGCCCGCCAGGTCGAGGCGTTGACCGCGAACCTGATCTCGGTCAACCGGCGTTACCACGTGCACTCAGGGGTGCGCATCACCGACGTCTGACGATCAGCGGTACGACGTCTGCTCGTCGGGATAGGCGCCGGAGACGACGTCGTCGGCCCACGCATGGATGGCCGTGCTCATCACGGTCCGCAGGTCGGCGTAAGGGCGGACGAACCTGGCGGGGTTCGGGTTGAGTCCGAGCAGGTCCTGCCACACCAGGACCTGGGCGTCGGTGCCGCTGCCTGCCCCGATGCCGATGGTGGGGATCGACAACGATGCGGTGACTCGCTGTGCGAGGTCGACCGGGACCACCTCGAGCACGACCGAGAACGCACCTGCGTGCTCCAGCTCCTTCGCGTCGCGCAGCAACTGATCGCCGGCCTCGCCTCGACCCTGGACCCGGTAGCCGCCCATGGCATTGACAGACTGAGGGGTGAGCCCGAGGTGACCCATGACGGGGATTCCCGCGCCCACGAGCGCCTCGACCTGGTGCAGGACCCGTCGGCCACCTTCGAGTTTGACCGCCTGGGCACCACCCTCCTTGACGAACCGGATGGCCGTCTCGAGGGCCTGCTGGGGCGACGACTCGTACGAGCCGAACGGGAAGTCCGCGACGACGAGGGCTCGCTTCGTGGAGCGGACGACGGCACGCACGAGCGGGATCAGCTCGTCGACGGTCACCGGAAGGGTGTTGTCGTACCCCAGCACGGTGTTGGCGGCGGAGTCTCCGACCAGGAGAACGGGGATGCCCGCATCGTCGAAGATGCTGGCGGCGTACTGGTCGTAGGCCGTCAGCATCGGCCACTTCTCACCGGCCTTCTTGGCAGCAGCGATGTCGCGGACGGTGAGACGGCGGCTGTAGGTTCCGCCGTACAACGTGGGCAGGTCGGTCATGTTGTCACTCCCATCTCGAGGCCCCAGGCGGGGTCCCCGTACGGAGAACTCCATGATGGCACGCGGCGACCCGTGGTGACAGCAACCGAGGGCCCTGGTCTCGGGTTGCCCGGGCGGGCGCTCGCCGCTACTTTTACGATACGAAACCGTATCGGATCGATGAATCAGGAGTTCCTGTGAACGCGGAAGCACACGCCGCACAGGCAGAGCGAGCCTCGAAGGACTGGGCACCCACCGCGGACGGTCACCCGAAGCGCTGGGCGATCCTCGGCGTCCTCGTGGTGAGTCTGCTCGTCGTGGTGCTCGACAACACGGTGCTCAACATCGCGCTGCCGACGATCCAGAGGGACCTCAACGCGACACAGAGCCAGCTCGTGTGGTCGGTCGACTCGTACGTCCTCGTCTTCGCCGCCCTGCTGTTCACCTGGGGCGTGCTCGGCGACCGCTACGGCCGGCGGAAGATCCTCTCGATCGGGCTGACGATCTTCATGGTCGCCTCGGCGGTCTGCGCGTTCTCCTCCAGCGCAGGCATGCTGATCGGTTTCCGCGCGGTCATGGGCATCGGCGGCGCAGCCGTCACCCCCGTCACGCTGGCCATCATCACGGTCGTCTTCCCGCCCCACGAGCGCGGCAAGGCGATCGGCGCCTGGGCTGCCGCAGTCGGCGGCGCCGTGGCGCTCGGCCCCGTCCTCGGCGGCCTGTTGCTGCAGAACCCGAGCTGGTCGAACTGGTTGACCGGCAACGACTGGGGCTCGGTCTTCCTGATCAACATCCCGATCGTGATCGTGGGCCTGATCGGTATAGCCCGCGTCGTGCCGGAATCGCGCAATCCCAACGCCCAGCGCCTCGACCTGCAGGGCCTCGCGATCTCATTCGTCGGCCTGGTGTCGCTCGTTTACGGCATCATCCACGCGTCCGAGACCAAGCAGTGGACGGCGCCTTCCGTCCTGCTCCCGATGATCTCCGGGGTGCTGATCCTGGCTCTGTTCGTGGTGATCGAGGCCCGCAGCGACCACAAGTCGTTCGATGTCTCGCTGTTCACCAACCGCGGCTACGCCGTCAGCCTGACCGCAGTGAGCCTGGCGTTCTTCGCCCTGTCCGGGATCACCTTCTCGCTGCCCTTCTACCTGCAGGTGCTGCGCGGATACACCACCCTCGTCGCCGGCCTGTGCTTCCTGCCCTTCGCCCTCGGGCAGATCATCGCGGCTCCGCGCAGCGCGAAGATGGTGACCCGGTTCGGCTACAAGACGGTGATGACTACGGGCTTGCTCATCGTCACCGTTTCCCAGCTCGGCCTGACCCAGCTCAAGCTCGACAGCCCGCTCTGGTTCGTCCTGGTGATCTTCTTCTTCTTCGGCTTCGGGATGGGCAACGTGATCGCGCCGGCCTCGACTGTGATGCAGAACGTGCTGCCGATCGCGCGGGTCGGCGCGGGGTCCGCGGTGCAGAACACCGTCCGCCAGGTGTTCGGCGCCTTCGGAATCGCGATCGTCGGCACGCTGCTGGCGACGCGCTACGCGTCCGCATCGGCGCCCGCTCTCGCGGGGCTGCCGCCGGCGGCACGCGACGCGGCCTCGCAGTCGATCATCGCGACCGACGCCGTGCTCCAGCAGGCGCTGGCGAACGGCGCCCCGGCGGACGCGCTTGCTGCCGCGCGCCAGGGTGCTTACAACGCCTTCCTCAGCGCCACTCACCTGACTTCGTGGATCTCGGCCCTGGTGGTGCTGCTGGCAGCGGGGATCGTCTTCTTCGTCCTTCCGCTGATCAAGCCGCCCACCCGCAGCTCCGTGGCATCAGTCGAGTAGGCGCGAGACTCGTGACAGAGCAGGAGAACACGCAACGCCGCGGACGACCTCGGTCGGCCGAGGCTGAGGCCGCGATCATCGACGCGACCCTCGACCTGATCGTGGCCGAGGGCGTCTCGGCTCTGTCGGTGGAGGCCGTGGCAGCGCGGGCGGGGGTGGGCAAGGCCACGATCTACCGGCGCTGGGCCGGCAAGGACGAGCTGGTCGAGGACGCCCTCAGCCGGCTCAACGACGAGCTGCCCGCAGTGCCGAACCTGCCGACCGTTCGCGAGCAGCTCGTGGCGATGCTCGAGCACATCCGGTGCAAGTCGCAGAAGACGCGCTCCGGCCAGATCCTGCCGCGCGTGATCTCGCTGTCGGCCACCCAGCCGGACCTGATGCGGGTGTTCTACCGCAAGGTGATCGACCCACGTCGCGACCGGTTCCGCAGTGTCGTCCGCGCCGGCATCGCGTCCGGCGAACTACGCCCGGACGTCGACGTCGAGCTGGCGGTCACCATGCTTGCGGCGCCGATGATGTACATGAACCTCATGCAGGCCGGGATGGGTCGCCCGGCACCGGCGTCGTCCACCGCGCTCGTCGACATGGTGCTGCGCGGTGTCGGCGCCGTCAGCGAGTGACGCGTTCGCGCCACCGGTTCGTGATCGGCAGCCTTCGGTCGCGGCCGAACGCCTTGAACGAGATCTTCGGGCCAGGTGGGTATTGGCGTCGTTTGTACTCGGCCGCGTCGGTGAGCTGGAGGATCCGCTCGACCAGCTCGGTGTCGAACCCGGTCGCCGCGAGGTGCTCGGCCCCGCGGTCCTGCTCGACGTACTCGTCCAGCACGGCGTCGAGCTGGCCGTAGTCGGGGAGCGAGTCGGTGTCGAGCTGCCCCGGCCGTAACTCTGCCGACGGCGGCTTCTCGATCGAGCTCACGGGGATCGGCGCGACCTGCCCCAGCCGGTCGGCCTCGGCGTTGCGCCAGCGGGAGAGCCGCCAGACCAACGTCTTCGAGACGTCCTTTATGGGAGCGAATCCGCCAACGGCGTCCCCGTAGATCGTCGAGTAGCCGACGGCCAGCTCGCTCTTGTTGCCGGTGGCCAGCACGAGGTGCCCCTCGGCGTTGGAGATCCCCATCATCGTGGTTCCACGCACCCTCGCCTGGAGGTTCTCCTCGGCCAGCCCGGTCAGCCCGAGCTGGCCGAGGAACGCGTCGACCATGGTCGCGATCTCGACGGTGCGGAATCGGCAGCCGGTGCGCTCGGCCAGTTCGGCCGCATCGTCGCGCGAGTGCTGCGAGGAGTAGGCACTGGGCAGGCTGACGCAGTGGACGTTCTCGGCTCCGACGGCGTCGCACGCGATGGCGGCGACGAGGGCCGAGTCGATGCCTCCGGACAACGCGATCGCGACGGACCGGAAGCCGTTCTTGCGGACGTAGTCGCGCAGGGCCAGCGTGATCGCGGCGTACACCTCGGCGTCGTCGGGCAGCCGCTCGGCGAATCGGGGCTCCGCCGCAGCCGTGCCGGGACCGGTGTCGGCTCGTCCGACGACAGCGTCGACGGCTCGGGAATCGTCTGCCGCCGGCAGGTCGAGGTCGAGAACGACCAGCTCGTCGGTGAACTGGCCGGCTCGGCTGAGCACCGTGCCGTCAGCGGCGACGACCAGCGAGTCACCGTCGAAGACCAGCTCGTCCTGCCCGCCGACCATGTTGAGGTACGCGAGGGTGCACCCGGCTTCGGCCGCACGTTTCCGGCACAGCTCCAGCCGCACGTCGTCCTTGTTGACCTCGAACGGCGATCCGTTGATGACCAGCAGCAGCCCCGCTGCAGAGGCGCGCGTGGCCGCAACGGGGCCACCGTCCTGCCACAGGTCCTCGCAGATGGCCAGCGCGATGTCGACGCCACAGACTCGGACGACACAAGGCCGGTCGCCGGGGACGAAGTAGCGGTACTCGTCGAACACTCCGTAGTTGGGCAGGTGGTGCTTGGCGTACCGGGCGACGACTCGACCGCCGTGCAGCACCGCCGCCGCATTCTGCGGGCTGCCCTGGGGCCGGCCGAGCCTGTCGTTCGCGACCATGCGGTCGAGGTACCCGACGACGACCACGAGGTCGCCGAGCCCTTCGGCCGCCAGGCGTGGCGCGAGGGTAGCCAAGGTCTCGACGCTGGCCGCGACGAAGGACGGACGCAGCGCGAGGTCCTCGACCGGGTACGCGGTCAGGAACATCTCGGGGAACGCCACGACCTGTGCGCCCGCAGCGGCAGCCTCCTTCGCGTAGCGGAGCACCTGGTCGGAGTTGCCGGACAGGTCGCCGACGACGGGGTTGGCCTGGGCGAGAGCGAGGCGAAGAACGGGCACCTGCCCAGCGTACGGCCCGCGCTGGAAACCGAGCCGAGTAGCATCCGGCGCATGTCCGTGCCCCTGACCCGTCCCGTGGTTCGCCCCGAAGGTCAGGGGGAGTGGCTCAACGGCGTTGCCGGGGTCCGCTACCTCGTACGGCTCGGGGGCGACGAGACCTCAGGCGAGCTGGCTGTCGTCGAGTGCGTGCTCGAGCCCGGCGCGCTCGGTGCCGCCCCGCACGTGCACCACGCCCACGCCGAGCACTTCCACGTCGTGTCCGGTGAGGTGCTCTTCGACGTCGACGGTGCCGTTGTCGAGGCCGGCCCGGACACCTGGGTGTCGGTGCCACGCGGGTGTGCTCACGGCTTCCGCAACGCGAGCCCGGACGATGCCCTGGTGCGGTGCCTGGTCACCCCGGCGGGCTACGAGAACTACTTCCGGTCGATCGACGCCGCGATCGAGGCGGGCGTCAGTCTCGAAGCGGCCGCGCTCGCGTCGATGCGCGCCGAGTACTCCACCGACACCCTGTGACCGCGCGCCTGGTCCTGCGAGCGTTCAGCGCAGCGGCGGTCTTCGCGTTGATCCCGGGCGATCTTGTAACACGGAGTTAACACGCTGCCGACACACTCGGCCTCGTGGATAAGCAGCAGGAATTCGTCCTCCGCACCCTCGAAGAGCGCGACATCCGCTTCGTCCGGCTCTGGTTCACCGACGTGCTGGGCTTCCTCAAATCGGTGGCGGTCGCTCCGGCCGAGCTCGAAGGAGCCTTTGCCGAGGGGATCGGTTTCGACGGCTCGGCGATCGAGGGTTTCGCCCGGGTCTACGAGTCGGACATGCTCGCCAAGCCCGACCCTTCGACGTTCCAGGTGCTGCCGTGGCGTTCCGAGTCGCCCGGTGCGGCCCGGATGTTCTGCGACATCCTGCTCCCCGACGGCACTCCCTCCTACGCGGACCCGAGGTACGTGCTCAAGCGTGCCCTGGGCAAGGCAGCAGACCTCGGCTTCACCTTCTACACGCACCCCGAGATCGAGTTCTTCTTGTTCAAGAACCGACCGGAAGCCGGCCAGCAACCGGTCCCGATCGACCACAGCGGCTACTTCGACCACACACCGCACGGGCTCGGTCAGGACTTCCGCCGCCAGGCGATCACGATGCTCGAGTCCATGGGCATCTCGGTGGAGTTCAGCCACCACGAGGGCGCGCCAGGGCAGAACGAGATCGACCTGCGGTACGCCGACGCGCTGACGACCGCAGACAACATCATGACGTTCCGGCTGGTGATGAAGCAGGTCGCTCTCGAACAGGGCGTCTACGCGTCGTTCATGCCGAAGCCGTTCGCGCAGCACCCGGGGTCAGGGATGCACACCCACCTGTCGTTGTTCGAGGGCGACAGCAACGCGTTCTTCGAGGCCGGTGCGGAGTACCAGCTCTCGAAGACCGGTCGGGCCTTCATCGCAGGGCTGCTCCGGCACGCGCCCGAGATCACCGCCGTCACCAACCAGTGGGTCAACTCGTACAAGCGGCTGTACGGCGGCGGCGAGGCACCGGCGTACGTCTGCTGGGGGCACAACAACCGATCGGCGATGGTACGGGTGCCGATGTACAAGCCGGCGAAGGGCCAGTCGACCCGGATCGAGGTGCGGTCCCTCGACAGCGCCACGAACCCGTACCTGGCGTTCGCGCTGATGCTCGCCGCCGGGCTCAAAGGGGTCGAGCAGGACTACGAGCTACCGCCTGGCGCCGAGGACGACGTCTGGTCGTTGACCGAGGCCGAGCGCCGCGCTGTGGGCATCGAGCCGTTGCCGCAGAGTCTCTCCGACGCGATCCAGGTCATGGAGCGCAGCGAGCTCGTCGCGGAGACCCTGGGCGAGCACGTGTTCGACTTCTTCCTGCGCAACAAGCGTCAGGAGTGGGACGAGTACCGCAGCCAGGTCACGCCGTTCGAGCTGGACCGCTACCTTCCCGTGCTCTGACTCCGGTCGGCCCGGCTGGCCCGGCTGGCCCGGCACCGACCAAGCCCTAAGGTCGACCTGTGAACGAAGGGCGTACGGCGAGCGACGCGGTCCGCCTCGTGCGGCTCGGGTTCGCCGACGTCGTCCGCGCAGATGCCCACCTCCGAAGCCCGGAGCTGGCTCCGTTGCTCGAGGGCCGCCGGGCCGCGCAGCTGCTCGAGGCGCTGGCCGGCGCACCCGACCCGGACCTCGCCCTGCACGGGCTGCAGCGCCTGGTCGAGGCCCAGTCGCCAGACCGGCGAGCCGCCTTGGTGGAGGCGCTCGACTCCGACCCCGTTCTCCGGACCATGCTGCTGACGGTTCTCGGTTCGAGCGTCGCTCTCGGCGACCACCTCGCGCGCCATCCGGACCACTGGTCCGGTGCGAGCGGCGAGAGCATCGCCGGGGGGCGGCCTTCGGCGGAGGAGCTTCGGGCAGCCCTGGTGGCAGCCGTCGGCGCTGAGCCCGGCCACCGGGACCCAGTGGCCCAGCTGACCGGGGTCGAGGCGAGGGATGCGCTACGCGTCGAGTACCGCCGCCTGCTGCTCTCAGCTGCGGCTCGAGACCTGTCCGGGCACGTGCTGCTCGAGGACGTCGCCGGCGAGCTCGCGGACCTCGCTGCGGGAACCTTGGAGGCAGCACTCGCGGTGGCCCGGGGTGAGCTTCCCGTCGATGTCGAGCCCTGCCGCCTCTCGGTGATCGCGATGGGCAAGTGCGGCGGCCGCGAGCTCAACTACGTCAGCGACGTCGACGTCGTCTACGTGGCGGAGCCGATCACCGGCGGCAACGAGAAGCTCGCTCTGGACACTGCGACCCGGCTGGCCGGCTCGTTGGCGCGGATCTGCTCGGACCAGACCGGAGAAGGCACGATCTGGCCGGTCGACGCGAACCTGCGACCGGAGGGGAAGTCCGGCGCGCTGGTCCGCACCCTGGCCAGCCACCTCGCGTACTACGAACGATGGGCTCAGACCTGGGAGTTCCAGGCCCTGCTCAAGGCCCGGGCGGTCGCAGGCGACCTCGAGCTCGGTGCCGCCTACGTCGAGGCCGTCGCGCCGTTCATCTGGCGGGCCGCAGGTCGCGAGGGTTTCGTCGAGGACGCGCGAGCGATGCGCCGCCGGGTCGAGAGCGCGATCCCGGCCAAGGACGCCGATCGCGAGCTCAAGCTCGGCAAGGGCGGACTTCGCGACGTGGAGTTCTCCGTACAGCTGTTGCAGCTCGTGCACGGGCGCAGTGACGTCTTCGTTCGTAGCCCCACGACGCTCGTCGCTCTGGAGCAGCTCTCGACCCATGGGTACGTCGGGCGGGCTGACGCCGCCGAGCTCGACCGCGCCTACCGGTTCCTGCGGACGATGGAGCACCGGATCCAGCTCTTCCGGTTACGCCGAACGCACGTCGTGCCGACCGATGATGCGGAGCTGCGTCGCATCGCACGCTCGATGGGGTTCCGCACCAACCCGGCGGCCGAGCTCACCGAGCTCTGGCGTCGGCACCGGCACGAGGTGCGCCGGCTGCACGAGAAGCTCTTCTACCGGCCGTTGCTCAACGCCGTGGCGCGGTTGCAGACCGGCGAGGCCCGGCTGACTCCGGAGGCCGCCCGGGCAAGGTTGGAGGCGCTCGGGTACGCCGACCCGGTCGGTGCGCTGCGACACCTCGAAGCACTGACCACGGGGGTGAGCCGGCGGGCGGCGATCCAGCGCACGCTGCTGCCGGTTCTGCTCGGGTGGTTTGCGGAGGCGCCGGACCCCGATGCCGGCCTGCTCGGATTCCGCCGGATCTCGGACGCCCTCGGCGGAAGTCACTGGTACCTCGGCCTGCTCCGGGACGCCGGCGCGGCCGCCGAGCGGCTGGCTCGGGTGCTCGCTTCGTCGCGCTACGCCACCGACCTGCTGATGCGCGCACCCGAGGCCGTGAGCATGCTTGCCGACGACGACGAGCTGGTGCCGCGCGGCGAGGCCGCCCTGACCGCCGAGGTACTGGCTGCCGTGGGCCGCAACGTCGACCCGTCGACGGCCATCCGGACCGTTCTCGCGCTGCGCCGTCGGGAGCTGTTCCGGACGTCCGCGGCCGACCTGCTCGGGCTGCTCGACGTCGACGAAGTCGGTCGGGCGCTCAGCGACATCACTTCGGCCACGATCGTCGGAGGGCTCGCGGTGGCCCGAAGCACAGTCGCTGCGGCGCGTCGGGGCGCCGCCTGGCCGACCACGTTCGCGGTGATCGCGATGGGCCGCTTCGGCGGGTACGAGCTCGGCTACGGGTCCGACGCCGACGTCTTGTTCGTGCACGAGCCGCTGCCAGGAGCTGCCGAACAGGACGCAACCGACACGGCGCACGCGCTCGCCAACGAGCTCCGACGACTCCTTGCCTCGCCGGGTCCGGACCCCCAGCTGGTCGTCGACGCCGACCTGCGTCCGGAGGGTCGCCAGGGACCACTGGTGCGTTCGCTCGCCTCGTACGCTGCGTACTACGCCCGTTGGTCGGTCGTGTGGGAGAGCCAGGCATTGCTGCGCGCGATGCCCATCGCGGGCGACGCCGACCTGGGCGCCCGGTTCCTGCAGCTGATCGACGGCATGCGCTACCCGGTCGACGGTCTGTCCGAGGCGGACGTGCGCGAGATCCGTCGGATCAAGGCCCGTGTGGAGGCCGAACGGCTGCCCCGCGGAGCGGACCCGGGGAGCCACCTCAAGCTCGGCCCCGGTGGGCTCGCCGATGTGGAGTGGACGACTCAGCTCGTCCAGCTGCGGCACGCAGCCGGGCATCCCGCCCTGCGCACGACCAGCACCATGGACGCGCTGCGCGAGGCGGGGCAGCTCGGGCTGCTGGACGAAGCGGACGTCGAGACTCTCAGCTCCGCGTGGCGGCTCGCGACGCGGGCCCGCAACGGCGGCGTGCTTGTTCGCGGCAGAGTAAGTGATTCGTTACCCTCCGACACCAGGGAGCTCGCCGGGGTGGCCCGCATGCTGGGTTACGCACCCGGACACACCGGGGAGTTCATCGAGGACTACCGCCGCGCGATGCGACGGAGCCGAGCCATCGTGGAGAGGGCGTTCTACCGGTGAGGAAGGCGGCCCCGAGTCCTGAGGGATCGTTCGGCCGCGTCTTCGCCAACCGGGAGGCCCGTGGCCTGCTGATCGCCCAGGCCGCTTCCGAGATCGGCGACCAGACGGCTCGCGTCGCGATGGCGCTGCTGGTGCTCGCCAAGACCGGCAGCACCCTCGCGAGCGCCCTGGCTCTCGCCGTCTCCTACCTGCCGGGGATTCTTGGGGCGGCGGTGCTGGGTTCGCTGGCGGACCGCTTCCCGCGGCGGACGGTCATGCTCGTCTGCGACTTCGGCCGGGCACTCATCGTCGCTTCGCTGGCGCTTCTGGTGCGCGGGTCCGCACCCCTCCTGGTGCTGTTCGTCCTGCTGCTGGCGAGTGAGTTCATGTCGCTGCCGTTCGGGACGGCACGGGCATCGCTCTACCCCGACGTATTGCCGCTGCGTCCTGACTACGTGACGGCGCAAGGGCTGTCGCGCAGCCTGTTCCAGTCCACGCAGGTCTTCGGGGCGATCCTCGGTGGCGGGCTCGTGCAGCTGCTCGGCGCAAGCACTGCGCTCGCGCTCGACGCCGCGACGTTCGCCGTGTCGTTCCTGCTGATCGTGCGCTTCGTCCGTCCGCGGCCGTCGGCGGACGAGGGGGGCACGTCGGCCCGGCGGATCCTTGCCGACCTTCGTGTCGGGGTGGGCGAGCTTTGGAGCGACCCGGCCCGGCGCGTGATCACTGCGCTCGGTTGGTCGTCTGCGGCATTCCTGATCGCTCCCGAGGCCGTTGCATTCGCCTATCGGCCGGACCTGACTCCGCTGGTCGGCGGGGTGCTGCTCGCGGCGGTACCCGCCGGAGTGACCATCGGAGGAATCCTGATCACCCGGGTGCCGATGCGGGACCAGCTCCGCTTCCTGCTGCCGCTGGCCGCGTTGTCGTGCCTGCCCCTGTTCGCCACGTCAATCAACCCGCCGCCGATGGTGGCGGCGGCGCTCTGGTTCTGCGCGGGGGTGCTCCAGGCCTTCATGCTCACGGTGATCTCTGCCGTCACGTTGTTGACCCCACAGGAGCGCCGCGGCCGCGTGCTCGGTGTGGCCGGCGCCGGGTTCAACGGCGCGACTGCACTGTCGTTCGCGGTGGTCGGCTGGCTGGCCGGGCAGTCGTCGATCGGCCCGGCGCGCGCGGTCAGCCTGGCCGGTGCCGCGGGGCTCGTCATCGTCGCGGCGCTGCGCAGCGTGTGGCCCTACGACGACATCGAAGCCGTGGCCTGACCGCGTTAGGGTGAGCGTCCCCGCTTCTGCAAGGAGTTGCGATGTCCGTCGATGCCCGGGCCGGCCAACCAGCCTCCGCCTCTGATCTCGTCGACGTCGCTCGTCTCGTGACGGCCTACTACGCCGAGCATCCTGACCCGTCCATGCCGTCCCAGCGCGTCGCGTTCGGAACCTCCGGCCACCGCGGCTCATCGCTCGACATCGCGTTCAACGAGGACCACATCGCAGCCACCAGCCAGGCGATCTGCGAGTACCGCGCGGCCCAGGGCATCGCCGGACCGTTATTCCTCGGCAAGGACACCCACGCGCTCTCGGAGCCGGCGTGGGTGACCGCCTTGGAGGTCTTCGGGGCCAACGGTGTGACCGTGCTCGTCGACAGTCGCGACCGGTACACCCCGACGCCCGCTGTCTCGCACGCCATCCTGCGGCACAACGCCGGACGGGCCGCAGGGGACCGAGGTCGGGCCGACGGTGTCGTCGTGACCCCGTCCCACAACCCGCCGTCCGACGGCGGCTTCAAGTACAACCCGCCGGACGGCGGACCGGCGGGCGGCGAGATCACGTCGGTGGTCCAGGACCGCGCCAACGCCATCTTGGCCGACGCGATGCGCCCGGTGCGCCGCGTGACGCTGGCGTCGGCGCTGGCTTCCGACTCCACCCAGCGGTACGACTTCCTGGCTGCGTACGTCGACGACCTGCCGTCGGTCGTGCGGATAGACGCAGTTCGCGACGCGGGGCTGCACATCGGTGCCGACCCGCTCGGCGGCGCCGCTGTCGACTACTGGGCAGCGATCGCCGACCGATTCGGGCTCGACCTCACGGTGACGAACCCGCTCGTCGACCCGACGTGGCGGTTCATGACCCTCGACTGGGACGGCAAGATCCGGATGGACTGCTCGTCGCCCTACGCGATGGCTTCGTTGATCGAGGGCCGGGCGAGGTTCGCGATCACCACCGGCAACGACGCCGACTCCGACCGGCACGGCATCGTCACGCCCGACGGTGGTCTGCTCAACCCGAACCACTACCTGGCTGTCGCGATCGACTACCTCATCGGCAACCGGCCGGGCTGGCCGGTTGCGGCGGCCATCGGCAAGACGCTCGTGAGCTCAAGCATGATCGACCGCGTCGTCGCCGCGCACGGGCGCCGGTTGGTCGAGGTCCCCGTGGGATTCAAGTGGTTCGTGCCCGGACTGCTCGACGGTTCGGTGGCGTTCGGTGGTGAGGAGAGCGCGGGAGCGTCGCTGCTGCGGCAGGACGGAACCGTCTGGACGACCGACAAGGACGGCATCGCCTTGGCGCTGCTCGCGTCCGAGATCCTTGCCGTGACCGGCTCGTCGCCGAGCGAGCTGTATCAGGGCCTGACCTCCAGGTTCGGTGACCCGGCTTACGCTCGCGTCGACGCCCCCGCCAGTCGTGAGCAGAAAGCCCTGCTTGGCGCCCTGTCGCCGTCACAGGTGACCGCGACCGAGCTGGCGGGGGAGCGGATCACCGAGAAGCTGACGGCGGCGCCCGGCAACGGGGCGGCGATCGGCGGGCTCAAGGTGACGACCGCGTCCGGCTGGTTCGCCGCGCGGCCGTCGGGCACCGAGGACGTCTACAAGATCTACGCCGAGAGCTTCGTCGGGCCGGAGCACCTCGCCCGGATCCAGTCCGAAGCGCGCGACGTCGTGTCCGCCGCTCTCCGCGGCTAACCGCGCCTGCGCCCCGCGCTACCGCAGGACCTTCGGCTCTGGGGGCGCGCGTGGTCTGCAACGACGCTGGAACGACCATCGGAGGTGACCAGCGTGCCGGTTCCTGTTCCGCCGCGGTCCGCGTGGAGCGGCCTGGGCCGATGCGCACTGCGCTGGGTCACGTTGGCCTGCGTGGCTTTCGGGGCCGCGTCGGGCGGCGGCCGCCCGGCGCAGGCGGCCTTGGCCGACCTCACCGCACCGTCGACGCCACCCGCTCCGCGCGCCGGGGATCAGGACGATCGACGGATCCTGCGCGAAGCGGGCCGAGGCATCGCGGAACTCGAACAGTTCCTGGATCGGCAACGGCACGGCTGACCGGTCCGGCCGGTGCGCAATGGTCAGTGCGGCCGGTACTCGCTCAGGCCCTTCCCCACATTGGCGGTGAACAGGTACCCGTTGGCGAACACGGACTGTGCGAAGGTCCGACCACCGGTGGTGAGAGTCCGCAAGAGGCGACCGGTCGAGGCGTCGACCAGGTACACGGCGTTGGTGGTCGCGGTGTAGTCGTAGGTTCCGACCGCGATCACTCCACCGCCGTTCATCGTGGGCGCCCCGAGGACCGAGTTCGGCAGTCCCAGCTCCCACAGGAACGCACCTGTCGCAGGGTTCAGGCGCCGCAGTGAGCCGCGGTACGACACTCCATTGATCGTCGTCGGGTCGCCGGCCATATACAGGAACTGGCCGTCGTAGATCGCGGCGGCAGAGCACTGGGCGGGGCTCGCGGAGCTGGACTTGATGCCGATCTGCGCCTTCCACACCAACGCCATCGTGACGCGGTCGAGGGCGTAGTACTTGCCGTTCTTGTTGCAGGCGCCGACGTACGCTCCGAAGATCGTCGGTGAGCCACCGAAGTCGCCGTCGCCACCGAGCTCCGCGTTCGGGACGGTGAAGGCGCCCAGCTTCGCGAGGGTGTTGCCGTCGAGCCGGATGATGGACACCGAGTCGTAACGGTTGGTGGTGTTCTTCGGTTGGGTACCCGTGCTGGCGTAGACGCTGCCGTCGGGGCCGACCGCGACGCTCGACCACACACCGCCACCGAGCAGGCCGGAGGGGACGGTGTAGAAGCGGCCGATCTGCTTGCCGGAGGACTGCGAGTAGCCCACGACGGCGCCCCGGGTCAGCGGCTTGTCGCAGTGGGAGGAACTGCCCACGTAGATCTTCCCGTTGGCGACAGTCGGGGAGGACCACTGGAAGTAGTCGTTCACCGTCGACGACGGGAGGTCGATGACCGAGCGCCACTTCAGTGTCAGGTCACTGGCGGCGAGCGCGTACAGGTAGCCGTCCGGGGCCGCCACGTAGACCGTGTCAAGGCCGTCGAGCGGGTCGGCGGCGACGGTCGCGGTGGCGATGAAGCCTCGCGCAGCGCAGGTCAACGCCGAACGGAAGCCGATGAAGACCTTGTGGCGAACAGCGCCGGTTGCCTCGTCCAGCTGGTAGAAGTAGCCGTTGTTGGCCCCGATGTAGACGAAGCCGTCCGCGACCGTAGGGCTGGAGTACAAGGCCGGCCCGGGCTGACCCGGCAGCGTCGCCGCGTCGCCCCTGAACGTCCACTGGGTGGTCAGCGTGCTCACGTTCCCGGGGACGATGGCGAGGTCCGCACCGTTGAAGGACGAGTGCGCCGCACCGTCGAGGTACCCCGGCCAGTCGGTCGCGCCGACCACGGCCGAGGCAGGTGTCATCATCAGCAGCAGCCCCACGCCGACGGCCGTGAAGGGCGCTGCAGCCCTGCGCCATGCCCGAGTGAGCACCATCTCGATCGCCCCGCCTTCGTGTGGACCCCTGACCGTCCCCAGGGGTCCGGCCAGGTTGACACGGCACCGATGCGCGGGGGGAGGGAACCACTGATGACGGCCGGAGCGACTACGGAACGTCATCGTCAGCCGGAAGCTGCGGCGCCGGCCTGTTTCGCGACCAGAGGGCGGGCGCGGCCGGCTCGCATCCGCACGACGAGGTGGGCCACCGGGACGCGCAGTGCGGCCCACACCAGCAACGAGACGGTGGCACCGACGGCGAGCCCGGCCAGGACGTCCTGCGGGAAGTGCACGCCGACGTAGACCCGGGAGAAGGCCATCGCCAGGGCGAAGGCGGACGCAGCCAGACCGAGCCGCCACGAGACGAGGAACAGGCCCGCTGCGACGGCACCGGCCATCGCCGCATGGTCACTCGGGAACGACGGGTCGGTGGTCTTGCTGACGAGCACGAGCGCGCCGGGGTGGACGACGTAGGGGCGCGCCTCGGCCACGTGCTTGATGATCGGCTGGTTGACAGCCAGGGCCAGCAGGGTCGAGATGGGGGCCAGCAGAGCTGCTGCCATGACTTCAGCCGACTGGCGGCGGGCCACCCACCAGCCGATCATCAGGAGACCCGCGAAGACGAGCACGCCGTACTTCGCGTACGCCGTCACGGGTCCCTGGAGCCAGCCGGTGCTGCGGGCGAACTCGTTGACCCTCAGGAACAGGTCGTTGCTGCCCTCCGCGGTCACGAGCTCCTCCTCCTGCAGCCGGTGCCGCGGGTCCGTCGCCGCGGGTACGAGCCACCGTAACCTGATCGAGTGCCTGCGACGGTGAGCGCGTCGCGGCTAGCCGGGTGCAGACGCAGGCCTGCCTACTCTCGCCGTACATGGCCTCTGTGACTTCCCCCGTGCCGGCGGGGGTTCGTCGTGTCCTGGCCTGCCGCACCCGAACCAACCAACGAACGAACGAACGAGGACCGTGATGGACGCGGCCCTCGCTCGGTGGTTCGGACTTCCTGCGCACTGCGGGTGGGGCGGGATTGCGAGACCTACAGGTCGTAGTAGAGCTCG
>JBBQWS010000041.1:0-31182 GCA_038210415.1 Actinomycetes bacterium | reverse complement strand
TAACCCCTAACCCCTAACCCCCCAACCCTTTCGCCACAAGGGTCCCCTGATGCCACTAGGCCGAGCTCGCGGAGCACTCATCTCGTTCGCTCGGGTGGCGGCAGATCCGCAGTGTTCCGCTTCACCCGCCTTCCGGCGGTTGGCGTGTGCGCAAGGCCGCCCACGTCGCCCAGTCCGCCCCGCTAGCGGGGGTGAAGCGTGTCGCCATGGGGTAGCGCCACGTGTGCGGGCTCGGCCTCGTCGCGGGTCATGACCGCCTCGTGAGCTCGATCTAGTGGCATCAGGGGACCCTTGTGGCGAAAGGGGTTGGGGGGGTTAGGGGGTGCGGTTACGGGGTGGATGGGCGGCCTGGGTGTCGGGGTAGGTGGGGCAGAGTTGGTATGCTGGTGGAATGGAGCGCAAGGCTTGGACCGAGGTCATCGCGATGCTGTCCGTGGCCGCGTGGCTGTTCGCCCCGCGTCAGTAGCGGGTCAGAGCTTCGGGTTGCGCCGGGCCCGCCGGCCGATCACCCGCGGCAGGCCGCCCAGCGTGGTCTCGGGCGAGTCCGCCGGGGTGGCGCGCCGGGCGCTGTCGCCGTACGCACCCGGCGACTCGACGACCGAGTCGAGCTCCAGCACCGTCACGCGTGACTCCAGGGCCCACCGTTCCGGTTGGGCCTCACCGTCCGGTGGGCTCTGCCGGGCGGCGTGCAACGCGGTGACGGCCGGCTCCCACCGGGGGTCCGCCTGGGTCAGCTGCTCCACCCGCGCGACGTAGCGCACGAGCAGCCCGCCCTTGTCCTTGCTGGGCAGGCTCACCGTCACCCGGTCGGATTCCGCTAGCCCCGGAAGCGGCTGCTCGCGGCCGCCGTGGACCACGCAGGCCGCGCCGTCGAGCCAGACGTGCCAGGCGGCGTACGGCTGGGGTCGTCCGGGCAGCTCGATCCAGAGCACGCCCGACTTCCGGGCGGCCTCGGCGACCAGGGCATCAAGCGCAGCGGGGTCGGCGTGGGGGACGTTGGCTGGCTCGGTCACGCGCGTCATCCTGCCAGGATGGGCCGGTGACCGCGTCTGCCGTACCCCCGAGCGCGGTCGGCCGGCCGGCACGCAGCGATCTCACGTTGATGGCGATCGCCGTGCTGGCTATCTCGACCTCCGGGCCGCTCATCGCGGCGACGGCGGCGCCGGCTCTGGCGATCGCCTTCTGGCGCAACGCGTTCGGGACGCTCGCGATCGGCCCGTACGCCTTGCTCCGGCACCAGGGCGAGCTGCGCGGGCTGACCCGACGCGAGCTCCGACTGGCCATGGTTTCCGGGTTGCTCCTCGCGCTGCACTTCGCGACCTGGGTGCCGTCGCTGATGCTGACGTCGGTGGCGTCGTCGACGGCCCTGGTCGCGATGCAGCCCGTCTGGGCGGCGCTGATCGCGCGGGCGACCGGTCACCCGGTGCCGCGTCAGGCGTGGGTCGGCATGGCCATCGCGTTCGCCGGGGTGCTGGTCATCACCGGCGTCGACGTCACGTTGTCCGGTCGTGCGGTCGTCGGCGACGCGCTGGCCCTGGTGGGTGGCATGTTCTCGGCCGCCTACGTGACCGTAGGCGCCCAGGTGCGGCGCACGGTGAGCACCACGACGTACACCCTGCTCTGCTACGGATCGTGCGCGCTGCTGCTCGTGGCCGCCTGCGTCGTTGGGCGCCAGCCGGTCACCGGCTTCCCGGCGGACGTCTGGGTCAAGCTCGTCGCACTCACGCTGGGCGCTCAGCTGCTGGGGCACTCGTTGTTCAACATCGTGCTCAAGCGGGTGTCGCCGATGCTGCTGTCGCTGCTGATCCTGTTCGAGATGCCAGGAGCCGCGGTCATCGCCGCGCTGTGGCTGGGCCAGCTGCCGCCGTGGGGTGTCCTGCCCGCGGCCGCCCTCGTGCTGATCGGGGTTGCCGTGGTGATCCGGGCCGAGCCCGGGGCCCCGGCCGACCAGCCATAGCCGTCCGTCGCTACGCTCGTTCGTACTGTCACAACCCGACGTTCCGACGAGCTCATGAGGTCGACCATGGCCGATCGTGCCCTGCGTTCCCGCCGCTCCTGCCTGGCCGTGCCCGGCAGCTCGCAGAAGATGATCGACAAGGCTCGCGGTCTGACCGCCGACCAGGTGTTCCTCGACCTCGAGGACGCCTGCGCCCCGCTGGCGAAGCCGGCTGCGCGAGGCACGATCGTCGAGTCGCTGAACGAGGGCGGCTGGGGCGACAAGCTGCGCGTCGTCCGAGTCAACGACTGGACGACCGAGTGGACCTACCGCGACGTGACCGAGGTCGTCGAGGGCGCCGGCGCGAATCTCGACTGCATCATGCTGCCTAAAGTGCAGACGGCCGAGCAGGTCGTGGCGCTCGATCTGCTGCTGACCCAGATCGAGAAGACGATGGGGTACGAAGTCGGTCGCATCGGCATCGAGGCCCAGATCGAGAATGCCCGCGGGCTGATCAACGTCGACGCGATCGCCGCGGCGTCGCAGCGGGTCGAGACCATCATCTTCGGGCCGGCCGACTTCATGGCTTCGATCAACATGAAGTCACTGGTGGTGGGCGAGCAGCCGCCCGGCTACGACGTCGGCGACGCCTACCACCACATCCTCATGGGGATCCTGATGGCGGCCCGGGCCAACGACAAGCAGGCCATCGACGGTCCGTACCTGCAGATCCGCGACGTCGAGGGGTTCACCCGCGTGGCCGGCCGGTCGGCCGCCCTCGGCTACGACGGCAAGTGGTGCCTGCACCCGGGGCAGATCGACGCCTGCAACGAGGTCTACGCACCTCGGCAGGACGACTTCGACCACGCCGAGCTGATCCTCGACGCGTACGACTACTACACCTCTGCGGCCGGCGGAGCCCGGGGCGCGGCGATGATCGGCGACGAGATGATCGACGAGGCGTCGCGCAAGATGGCCCTGGTGATCTCCGCCAAGGGCCGGGCTGCCGGCATGATCCGGGCGAGCGCGTTCGAGCCGCCCACCGCCTGAGACAACGCGCGCAGGCTCATGGCGCCCCCGGCGGATGAGCCCCGATAGCGCTGCGGTATGACACGCGCGGCATAATCGGGTGGACGACAGTCACAGCGACAGGGCGCGGACGTGCACGCGACCCGGACAGCCAAGGAGAGCCCGTGACCCGGCTAGCGCAGACCGAGGGCCTGACCGAGGTCCAGACCGACATCCTCAAGGCCGTCCGCGAGTTCGTGGACGCGGAGATCATCCCGCAGGCCCAACGCCTGGAGCACGCCGACGAGTACCCGACCCAGATCGTCGAGGGCATGAAGGCGATGGGGATCTTCGGGCTGATGATCCCCGAGGAGTACGGCGGTCTGGGCGAGTCGCTCCTGACGTACGCCCTCGTCGTCGAGGAGATCGCCCGCGGCTGGATGAGCGTCAGCGGCATCGTCAACACGCACTTCATCGTGGCGTACATGGTGCTGCAGCACGGCACCGACGAGCAGAAGGCCGACCTGCTGCCCCGGATGGCGACGGGCGACCTGCGCGGGGCGTTCTCGATGAGCGAGCCGGGCTGCGGGTCAGACGTCGCGGCGATCACCTCGAAGGGGGCCCTCGACGGCGACGAGTGGGTTCTGACCGGGCAGAAGATGTGGCTCACCAACGGCGGTTCGTCGTCGCTGGTCGCTGTGCTCGTCCGCACCGACGCCGAAGTGCCCGACGACGCGAGCGTGTACCGGCGGATGTCGACTTTCCTGATCGAGAAGGCCCCCGGCTTCGGCGAGGTCCTGCCGGGGCTCACCATCCCCGGGAAGATCGACAAGATGGGCTACAAGGGGGTCGACACCACCGAGTTGGTCATGGACGGGGTCCGGCTCCCGGCATCCGCTCTGCTGGGGGGAACCCCGGGCCGCGGCTTCTACCAGATGATGGACGGCGTCGAGGTCGGCCGGGTCAACGTCGCGGCGCGGGCCTGCGGGCTGGCGCACCGAGCATTCGAGCTCGGGATCGCGTACGCCCAGCAGCGGGTCACCTTCGGGAAGCCGATCGCCGAGCACCAGGCCGTGAGCTTCCGGCTGGCCGACATGGCCACCAAGGTCGAGGCGGCCCACCAGATGATGATCATGGCCGCCCGCAAGAAGGACTCCGGGGAGCGGAACGACCTCGAGGCCGGCATGGCGAAGTACCTGGCCAGCGAGTACTGCCGCGACGTGGTCGAGGACTCGTTCCGGATCCACGGCGGGTACGGCTACTCCAAGGAGTACGAGATCGAGCGGCTCTACCGCGAGGCGCCCATGCTGCTCATCGGCGAGGGCACGGCCGACATCCAGCGCATGATCATCGGTCGGCGGCTGCTGGAGGAGTACAAGCTCCGTACGTAGGCCAGAATCGTTAGGGCCATCCCCGGCAATCGAAAGAGGCCGCCATGTCGCAGTTCTCCTCCCCGAACCCTCCCGGGCAGCAAGGGCAGCAGCCGGTGCAGATACGCCCGCTCGTCGCCCGCTACACGACCTACGAGGACGCCCAGCGCGCCGTCGACTTCCTCTCCGACAACAAGTTCCCCGTCGAGAACGTCGGCATCGTGGGCAGCGACCTCAAGATGGCCGAGACCGTGCTGGGCCGGCTCACCTGGGGTCGGGCTGCCCTGAGCGGGTTGGGTTCGGGCGCCTGGTTCGGTGCGTTCGTCGGCCTGATCATCAGCCTCTTCACGACCAGCACCACGAACACGGTGGCGCTGGTGCTGGCCTGCATGGCGTACGGCGCTGTCTTCGGGGTGATCTTCGGTGCCGTCGGCTACGCGCTCACCGGTGGTCGGCGCGACTTCAAGTCGCGCAGCCAGATCGTCGCGACGACGTATGACGTCGTCTGCTCGTGGGCCAGGCTCGAGGAGGCCAAGTCGGTGCTCGCCGGCATGGACGTCTGACCGGCTCGTGTCGCTCACGCGCGCGGTCGAGCAGCACCTCGTAGCAGAGCTCGGCCCCGTCGCCGGGCGCGCATCGGTGACGTTCGTCGGCACGCAACGGATCGAGGTGCTGCGGTTCGCGGGCCCGGCGGACGACGGGCCGATCCGGTACGCCACCCTCGGGATGGCCCGGCACCCCATGTCCGATCCGGGGTCGATGGTCGTCGATCCGGAGGAAGGGCCGCGGGCCGAGCTGGTGCTGAGTCTGTCCCGGCCGCGCGACGATGTCTTCAAGCGGCTCGCGGTGCTGGCGGCCGTCCCGTTCGTCGAGGGGCTCGTCGTGGTGCCCGGGGCCTCGCTCGACCTGGGTGAGCCGTTGTGGGACGGTGCCGGGTTCTCTGCGGTGCTGGTGGCCGAGCCGGGCGGCCTGGTGAGCGATCTGCCGCCGCCTCCCGGCGGGCCGCACGCGGAGCCCGTGCAGTTCTTCCCCTTGCTGCCGATGACGGCCCACGAGACGGCTTGGAAGCGGGTGCACGGGGCGGCCGCGCTGCACGACCGCTGGCTGGCCGCAGGCACCGACCTGCGTGATCCCGAACGTTCAGCGGTGAGCCTGCTGTGACGCTGCCACTGGTGACGCACCTGCGGGCGCAGGGCGGGTTCTGCGCGAGCCACCGGTCGCCGATGTACGGACGGTTCTGCGAGTTCCTCGCCGCCGACGTCGTCGCCGAAGGGATCACCGCCGAGCTGCTCGCCCGCTGGGCGGGGCCGGCCGAGACCGCGGAGCGGCTCAGCCGCGACGTGCCGGGGCTACGCCTGCTCGGGGGACTGCACCGCCTGGTGCTGACCCGGCACGCCCCCGAGCTCGCGCTCTTCTATCCGTCCGTGGGTGGCACCGGCGACTCCGCGTCGGCCTGGCCGGCCCTCCGCGACGCGTTGACCGACCACCGGACCGAGCTGCGCGCGGGCCTGGACCAGGCGCCGCAGACGAACGAGGTGGGTCGGGCGGCCCAGCTGGGCAAGGGGCTCGCCGAGATCGCCGTGTGGTCGGGCGGCATGCCGGTGCGACTGGTCGAGATCGGGGCCAGCGCCGGGCTCAACCTGCGGGTCGACCGGCTCCCGATCGGTGCCGGCCGCCTCATCGACCCCGGGCCGGACTCCCTGCCCCGCGCTGACGCGCCGCCGTACCGCGTCGTCGGGCGGATCGGCGGTGACCTCGACCCGGTCGACCCGACGACCCTCGCCGGCCGCACCACCTTGACCTCGTACGTCTGGCCTGACGACGCCCTGCGGTTCGAGCGGCTGCGGGTCGCCCTCGACCTGGCCAACGAGCTGCCGGTCGACCTGCGCCGGGTGGGAGCGGCCGACCTCGTCGAAGGGCTCGACCTCGAGGCCGGGTCGGTGACCGTGCTGTGGCACTCGGTCATGTGGCAGTACGTCGGCGACGCCGAACGGTCGCGCGTCCTCGCCGCGATCGAGCGGCTGGGGGCGGCCGCGGACGACAGCCGAAGGTTCGCCCACGTGCGGTTCGAGCCGCGGGAGGCCGGCGACCGCAGGCACGAGCTCACCCTCGACACCTGGCCGAGCGGTCGCACCCGGTTGCTCGGCACCGCACCTCCGCACGGCCTCTAGCACCAGCGACGGAAGGGACGACCATGCAGTTCGGGCGGTACTACGAGGAGTTCGAGATCGGTGCGGTCTACAAGCACTGGCCGGGCAAGACCGTCACCGAGTACGACGACCACCTCTTCTGCCTGCTCACGATGAACCACCACCCGTTGCACCTCGACGCGCACTTTGCGGCGGAGACGACGGAGTTCGGCAAGAACGTCGTCGTGGGCAACTACATCTACTCGCTGCTGCTGGGCATGAGCGTCCCGGACGTGAGCGGCAAGGCCATCGCCAACCTCGAGGTCGAGTCGTTGCGGCACGTCGCGCCGACCTTCCACGGCGACACGATCTACGGCGAGACGACCGTGCTGGACAAGACCGAGTCGAGGTCGAAGGACGACCGCGGGATCGTCTACGTCGAGACCCAGGGCTACAAGCAGGACGGCATCGTGGTGTGCGTGTTCCGCCGCAAGGTGATGGTGCCGAAGCGTTCGTACGGCGAGGCGCGCGGCGGAGAGCAGCCGGGACGCCCCACGCCCGTGCCCCGCTGAGCGGTGACGCGCGCAGACCTTGACCGGGTCCGGCGCAGGGTCGAGTCTTCCAACCATGAGGTCGCCGCCGGTGTGCCCGCGGTGCAGCACCGTGCTGCGTGCGCCGTGGGAGATGTCGAGCGCCTGGACGTGCTCTCTGCACGGAGAGGTCGCGCCGCTGCAGGCGCCGAGGACGCCAACGGCGGAGACGTTGGCCTGGCTGGCTGCGCACGCTCGGGTTCCGGTCTGGCTGCCGTGGCCGCTGCCGGACCGTTGGCTGGTGACCGGTTTCGCCGATGCCGGCGACGAGCGCACCGGGGTGACGGCGGCGGTGGTCGCGCTGTCCGGGCCGGCGCCGCTCGGCGGGCTCGGCGAGCTGCTGATCGTGGCGGAGGAGCCCGGGACGGGGCTGGGCGCCCGCCTCGCCGGCCTGCCTGGGCCGGACGCCGGTCCGCTGTCGGAACGGCATCCGCACGCGCGGATCCACGCCGCCGGCCGCCCCACGGCGCTGTGGCAGGTCGAGTCGCCGGCGGACCGGATCGCCTTCGTCGGCGAGGGGCTGGGGCACTGGCTCTGGATGGTGGCGTGGCCGGACATCGCGGGGCTGGTCGTCCACGACCACCTGACCCTGGTCGACGTACGCGATCTCGACCACCCGCTGGACGTCCCGTTCGGGGCGCTGACCCCGCTGCTGGGGTGACCTGCGCGACCGGTGGTCGACCTTCTAGGGTGGCGGGCGACGGCATCGGCGAACGGACGCAGGAAAGGCAGCACCATGGCTGAGCACGTGCGCGGCGTCATCGCCCGCTCGAAAGGCGCCCCCGTGACCCTGGAGACCATCGTGGTCCCCGACCCCGGGCCGGGCGAGGCAAAGGTCAGGATCGCCGCTTGCGGGGTCTGTCACACCGACCTGCACTATCGCGAGGGCGCCATCAACGACGCGTTCCCGTACCTCCTCGGCCACGAGGCGGCGGGCCACGTCGAGGCGGTTGGTGAGGGCGTCAGCGACATCGCACCCGGCGACTTTGTGATCCTCAACTGGCGCGCCGTCTGCGGCGACTGCCGGGCCTGCCGTCGCGGCCGCCCGTGGTACTGCTTCAGCACCCACAACGCGAGCCAGCCGATGACCCTGCTCGACGGAACGCCGCTGAGCCCGGCGCTGGGGATCGGCGCCTTCGCCGACAAGACGCTCGTCGCGGCAGGGCAGTGCACCAAGGTCGACCCCGCGGCGCCCCCCGCGGTCGCCGGGCTGCTCGGGTGCGGGGTGATGGCCGGGCTCGGCGCGACCCTGAACACCGGCAACGTCTCGCGCGGTGACACCGTGGCCGTCATCGGTTGTGGTGGCGTCGGCGATGCGGCCATCGCCGGCGCCAGGCTGGCCGGTGCGCGCGCGATCATCGCCGTCGACGTCGACGATCGGAAGCTCGCCTGGGCGAAGGACTTCGGGGCGACGCACACCGTCAACTCCCGCACGATCGACGCGGTCGAGGCGATCCGAACCCTCACCGACGGATTCGGCGCCGACGTCGTGGTCGACGCGGTGGGCCGCCCCGAGACGTACGAGACCGCCTTTTATGCCCGCGACCTCGCCGGCACGGTCGTCCTGGTCGGTGTCCCCGACCCGACGGCGCGGCTCGACCTGCCGCTGATCGACTTCTTCGGCCGCGGCGGTTCGCTGAAGTCGAGCTGGTACGGCGACTGCCTGCCGTCGCGCGACTTCCCCATGCTGATCGACCTTTTCCTGCAGGGCCGGTTGCCCCTCGACCGGTTCGTCTCCGAAGAGATCGGCCTCGACGCGGTCGAGGCGGCGTTCGCGAAGATGCACGACGGCGACGTGCTGCGCTCGGTCGTGGTCCTGTAGTGGCGGCCCGCGCCGATCGCCTCGTGACGAGTGGGACGTTCTCGCTCGACGGCGGCACCTGGGACGTCGAGAACAACGTGTGGTTGGTGGGTGACGACGACGAGGTGATCGTCGTCGACCCGGCCCACGACGCACCCGCGATCCTGGTGGCGGTGGGTGGCCGGTCGGTCGTCGCCGTCGTGTGCACGCACGGCCACAACGATCACATCGGCGCTGCCGGCGAGGTCGCCGACGCCACGGGGGCGCCGATCCTCATCCACCCCGACGACCTGATGCTCTGGGACGTCGTCCACCCCGACCGCACGCCGTCGCAGCTCGCCGACGGCGACGTGATCGAGGTCGGGGGGATCGGTGTGCACGTCCGGCACACGCCGGGTCACTCGCCGGGCGGGGTCTGCCTGCACGTACCAGCGCTCGGGGTCGTGCTGTCGGGCGACACCTTGTTCCACGGCGGCCCCGGCGCGACGGGACGTTCGTTCAGCGACTTCCCGACGATTCTGGCGTCGATCCACGAGCGGCTGCTGTCGCTGCCGGGCGCCACGAGGGTTCTCACCGGGCACGGCGATGAGACGACGATCGGGGCCGAGGCAGCCCATTACGACGACTGGGCCGCCCGCGGCCACTGACCCCGCCCGCCCGGTTGCCCCGGCCCCGCCCACCAATGTTGATCTTGACCTTTGCGTGGGCGACACGCCGCACCGCACCCGGCAATGCTCAAGATCAACACAAGAGATCGGCGCGGGGATGGAGGGCGGCACGGTGGCGGACGCGGGGCAGCTCGGCTTCGACGGGATGCCGACCCGGCTGTTCTCGTGCACCCCGACGCGGCTGACGACGTGGCTGGACTGCCCGCGCCGCTACCGTATGCAGTACGTCGACCGGCCGACCCCTGCCAAGGGACCGCCCTGGGCGCACAACTCGCTGGGCAGCAGCGTCCACAACGCCTTGCGGTCGTGGTGGGCCGACCTGGCGCCGGCCACGCGCACCTCTGCGGCCGCCGGCGACCTGCTCGAGGCCGGCTGGCTGACCGACGGGTACCGCGACGACGCCCAGTCGGCGGCGTGGCGAGCCCGGGCCCGCGCGATGGTCGAGCGCTACGTCGCCACTCTCGACCCCACGGACGAGCCGCGCGGCGTCGAGCGCACGGTGGCGACCCGTACCGAGCGGCTCGCCGTGAGTGGGCGGGTCGACCGGATCGACGAGCGCCGGACGGCCGACGGCCGCACCGAACTGGTCATCGTCGACTACAAGACGGGGCGCCGCCCGCTCACCGAGGACGATGCGCGCGGCTCGCTCGCGCTCGCGGTCTACGTCCTCGCCGCCCGGCGCACGCTGCGGGCTGACTGCCGCCGGGTTGAGCTGCACCACCTGCCCAGCGGCACGGTGGCCGCGTGGGAGCACACGGAGGCGGCGTTGGACCGGCACCTGCGCAGGGCGGAGGCGATCGCGGCGGAGGCCGTGGCGGCGGAGGCCGGGGCGGTACGTGGCGAGCAGCTCGACGAGCTCTTCCCGGCCCGGCCGGGGGCGATGTGCGGGTGGTGTGACTTCCGGCGGTCCTGCCCCCAGGGCCAGGCGGCTGGGGCGGCAAAGCGGTCGTGGGAGGCGGTGCTCGACGTCGAGGCACCGCCGGTGGAGTGAACGGTCGAACAGGTGGACCGGGCTCGACCTACGCCCCGCTAGTCGCCGATCTCGAACCAGACGACCTTGCCGGCGCCGTCCTCGGACCAGCCCCAGCGGTCGGCCAAGGTGTCGACGAGCTGCAGGCCGCGGCCCGACTCGGCGAGTCCGTCGCCCAGCCGGAGCACGGGGCCCGCGGCCGCGTTGTGGTCGCGTACCTCGACCCGCAAGCCGGAGTGGCTCTGCATGGCGCGCAGCTCGAACGGGGAGACCCCGTGCAGCACGGCATTGGTGACCAGCTCGCTGACCAGCAGGATCGCGATCTCGCGGTCGACGTGGACGTCTGCACCGACACCGAGGTACTCGGAGACCAGGCGCCGCGCGTGGGCGACCTGTTCGGGGTGCGCGTCGAGGACGGCGCGGAGCTCCACCATCACTGTCACTGATCCTCCTCCGGTCAGGGAAGCGAACCCACGACCGACGGCTGCTGCCAGAAGCCCGCGAGTGCTGCTGCGGTCTCCGTGGGCACCTCTGCCGCCGGCGAATGAGCTGCTTTCGGGAAGGAGACGACGGGGACCCCGAGTCGTGACGCGGTTTCGGCCTGCAGTTTCGGGCTCCAGGCATCGTCGTTCTCGCCGAACGCGACGATCGTCGGCAGCCGACCCGGCGCGACGCCGCAGACGGCGCCCAGCTCGTCGGTGCGGTCGGGCTCGGAGACCAGGATCCGGGCCATCGCCGCGAGGGAGGTGGCGTCGTTGGCGTGGAACCGCTGCTCGAGGAACTCGTCGACCGCGGGATCGGGGTTCGGCTGCCAGCCGTTCTCCATCTCCATGGCCCGGGTGATCGCCCATACCCCGGCCAGCCCGATCGCTTCGATCCCTTCGGCCATCGTGGTGAGCAGCCCGGCCCGCTCGTCGTCGAAGCCGGCCGGCCCCGAGCACAGCAGGACGAACGAGCAGAACGCCGACGGGTCGCGGATCACCGCGGCCCGAGAGACGATGCCGCCGAACGAGTGGCCGACCACGTGGACCGGCCCGGCGTCGAGGGCGGCGGCCACGGCCAGCAGGTCGGCGGCGAACCCGCTCGTCGTCCAGCCCTCGGGCGGCTCGGCACCGCCGGACTCGAACTGCCCGCGCTGGTCGTACGTCACGACGCGGAAGCCGGCCTCGGCGAGCGGGCCGAGCACGGCGATGAAGTCCTCCTTGCTCCCGGTGAATCCGGGCACGAGCAGCGCGGTGCCGCTGGCCGCACCGCCGGGCGGCCGCGCGTCGTGCACAGCGAAGCCGCCCCGGTCGGTGCGCAGCTCGTACGCGGTCGCCTCGGACGGCAGGACGAGAAAGGGAGGCGTGCTCATTCAGGGCACAATAGGGGAGAGATGTCGCCCAGCTCGTCCGGGCGCCCCCAACTCTGGTCGGAGCGCCGTGACCCGCATCCTCGCCGTCGCCAACCAGAAGGGCGGCGTCGCCAAGACCACCACCGTCGCCAGCCTCGGCAGTGCGCTCGTCGAGCTCGGCGAACGGGTGCTGCTCGTCGACCTCGACCCGCAGGCGTGCCTGACGTTCTCGGTCGGGCTCGACCCCGATGCGCTCGAGCTGTCCGTGCACGACGTGCTGCTCGGTCGGGTCTCGGCCGCCATGGTCGTGAAACCCACCGAAGACGGCTGCGACCTGCTGCCCGCGACCATCGACCTCGCCGGTTCCGAGGCCCAGCTGCTGACCCGCACCGGCCGCGAGTACGTCCTGCGGGCTGCCCTGGAGGAGCTCCGGGCGGCGTACGACTGGATCATCCTCGACTGCTCGCCGTCGCTCGGGGTGCTCACCCTGAACGCCCTGACCGCCGCCGACTGGCTGATCATCCCGCTGCAGTGCGAGACCTTGTCGCACCGCGGCGTCGGGCAGCTGCTCGACACCGTGGCCGACGTCCTGCGGCTCACCAACCGTGACCTCAGGGTGGTGGGCGTGCTGCCCACGCTGTTCGACGCGCGCACCAGGCACGCCCAGGCGGTGCTGGCCGACGTCGCCGACCGGTACGCCGTGGCGGTGCTGGACCCCCCCGTTCCAAAGTCGGTGCGCTTTGCCGAGGCACCCGCAGCCGGCCGCTCGATCCTGGCGACCGCCAGCTCGTCCAAGGGCGCCGAGGCCTACCGCGAGCACGCCCGTCAGCTCCTGGCCCTCGACGCGTCGACGAGGGCGGGGGAGTAGCCGTGGACGAGAACCAGACCCCGGTGTCGCCTCCCAGGCGGCCGGTCAAGCCGACCAGACCGGCCAGGCCGGATGCCGGGTTCGACCGGTTGCGCCGCAGAGCCCCGGTCACTGACGACGAACCAGTCGTCGTGACCGACGCCGTACGCGACCACGAGGGCAAGCGCGCGCTGTTCAGCGCCGCCGACCTGGTCGCGGCGGCACCCGCGTTCGGCTCGCTGACCATCGACTGCTCCGCGTGTCACGAACGCACGGTCGTGTCGGCCCAACAGGCCCTGCGACTGTCCGTCCCGTCGCTGCACCTGCCGCTGCTGCGTCGCGCGCCCTGGTCGTGGATGCGCTGCCCGGCCTGCCGCCGCCGGACCTGGGTCGAGGTGCACGTCCAGCTGTAGCCGCGACACACCGGGGCCGGTCCTTGGCCGGCGGGCCGGCGGGCGGGACGCTGACAGCACCCGCCCCACCGGGCTCGCCCGGACTTCCCCAGGAGCGTGCTCGTGTCGTCGGTCTCCCCCGAGGGGGCGACGGGTCGGATCCTCCGGTCCGCGCGCGCCCTGCTGGTGCTCGTTCTCGTGGTGTTCGGTTTCGCCTTCGGTGGCAGCGCCCGAGCGGCCCTGGACCTGCTGAGCGGTCCGCCTCCCGTTCCGATCCCGATTCTGACCAGAGTCTCGCAGCCGCAGCCGCAGCCGCAGCCGCAGCCGCAGCCGGCGCAACCGCTGACCGTCGCGGTCGCGCGGGCGGTCCCGGCGCCGGTCCGGACCGAGGCCAGGCGGGGAATCCCGCTGCCGGCCGGCTCGGGCACGGGAGGCCGCATCGTGTACCGGCAGACCGGTATGCACCTGTGGGTCGTGGGTGCGGACGGCACGGTGGTCCGCGACTACGCGGTCACCGGTCGCCCCGGCTGGCCGCTGGTCGGCACGTACCACGTGTTCTCGAAGTCACCCTCGACCGCCTCGCCGAAGTACGGCGTGACCTTCCGGTGGATGGTGCGGTTCGCGCACGGCCACCAGCTGTCGATCGGCTTCCACGACATCCCTCGCCGGATGGGCAGCGGTGTTCCGATCCAGGCGGAGTCGGACCTCGGCGCACCGGTCGGTCACGGTGGCTGCGTGCGGCAACGGACCGTCGACGCCAAATGGCTCTACGGGTGGGCCCAGATCGGAACCACCGTGGTGGTGCTGCGCTAGCCGGCCGCGGACTCGGTCGCTCCGGTGGCGCCGCCGGAGCCCGCGCCGCCGCGGTTGCGGCGGCGGCGGGGCTTGCGGTCCGCGGGCGCCTCAGTCGCCTGCGCCGTAGCCGGAGCGCTATCGGAAGCAGCGGGCACAGCCGAGGCGTCGCCGGACTGCTGACCACCACTGCGGGTACGGGTCCGGGTACCGGTGCGAGGGGCGCGGGGTGTGCGCTCCACCGGTGCCTCCTCCATGGATCGCCCGGCGTCGCGACCCCCCCCGCTGCGACCGCCTCCGCTGCGACCGCCGGCGTCGCGACCGCCGGCGCTGCGTCCGGTCGGCGCGCTCTTGCGCACCTTGCCGGTCTCGCCGAGGTCCTCGATCTGCTCCGCGCCCAGGCCCGCACGCAGCCGCTGCGCCCGGGGCAGCGTGCCCTTGGCGTCGGTGGGGATGTCGAGCGCGGTGTAGAGCCATGCCGAGGTCGAGTAAGTCTCCGGCGGCTCGAAGAACGCCAGCCCGAGCGCTTTGTTGATGACCGACCACCGGGTCGAGTCGGCCCAGTCGACCAGCGTCACGGCGACGCCCTGGTTGCCGGCGCGGCCGGTGCGGCCGACCCGGTGGATGTACATCTTCTCGTCCTCGGGACAGGTGTAGTTGACCACGTGCGTCACACCGTCGATGTCGATGCCGCGGGCCGCGACGTCGGTGGCGACCAGGACGTCGACCTTGCCTGCTCGGAACGCCCGCAGCGCCTGCTCGCGGGCGCCCTGGCCGAGGTCACCGTGGACGGCGGCGGCAGCGAAGCCGCGCTCGCCGAGGTCGGCCGCGACCCGGTCGCAGGCCCGCTTTGTGCGGCAGAACACGATGGTTAGGCCGCGGCCCTTGGCCTGCAGGACCCGGGCGAGCAGCTCAGGCTTGTCCATCTCGTGGGCCCGGTAGATGTGCTGCTCGATCGTGTCGACGATCGCGGTCTCGTCGCCGGGCGTGGTGGCCCGGATGTGGGTCGGCTGGCGCATGTAGCGGCGGGCCAGGTTGACGATCACGCCAGGCATGGTGGCCGAGAAGAGCATCGTCTGCCGGCGGTCGGCCGGGGTCATCGCAACGAGCTTCTCGACGTCGGGCAGGAAGCCGAGGTCGAGCATCTCGTCGGCCTCGTCGAGCACCAGGGTCGTGACGTGAGAGAGGTCGAGGTGCCGCTGCTGGGCGAGGTCGATCAACCGGCCGGGCGTGCCGACGACTAGGTCGACCCCCGCCTTGAGCGTCTCGACCTGGGGCTCGTAGGCCCGACCGCCGTAGATCTCCAGCACGCGCACGCCGCGCAGCGCGCCGGCCTCGCGAAGGTCCTTGGCGACCTGGACGCACAGCTCGCGGGTCGGGACGATCACCAGGCCCTGCGGCTTGCCCGGGTGCTTCACGTCGTCCGCACCCGCATCGGCCGGCGCGACGATCCGCTGGAGCATCGGGATCCCGAACCCGAGGGTCTTTCCGGTGCCGGTCTTGGCCTGGCCGATGACGTCCTGGCCGGCCAGGGCCACGGGGAGGGTCATCTCCTGGATCGCGAAGGCGTCGGTGATGCCCACGGCGGCGAGCGCGTCGCAGGTCTCGGGCAGGACACCGAGTTCGTGGAAGGTAGTCAGGGCGGGTCGCCTCTTTCAGTGCGTAGCACGTTCGTCTCGGGCGCGCGGGGGACCTAGAGGACGATCCGCACCCGCGGCGCAGTGTGAGGCGAGTGTACCGGCCCGAGGGCCGCCCACCGCGTACGCTGCGCGGCGTGAGCGATCAGCAGCCCGGCGCCCTCGGACCGAGCCTCGACGACCCCGCCTACCGGGACGCCGTCATCGACCTGCTCGGCGTCCTCGCGTACACCGAGTTGTCCGCCTTCGTCCGACTGGCCGCCGACGCGGCGCTGGCCCCCCGGATCGACGAGGAGACCCAGCTCGCCGAGATGGCTGTCGCCGAGTTCCGGCACTTCACAAGGCTGCGGGACCGGCTCTCCGAGATGGGGGCCGACCCGGTCGAGGCCATGCAGCCGTTCGTCGCCCCGGTCGACGCCTTCCACGAGTCGACCGCCCCCGCCGACTGGCTCGAGGGCCTGATGAAGGCGTACGTCGGCGACGGGGTGGGGGTCGACTTCTACCGCGAGGTGGCGAGTTTCCTGGACGCCCAGACCCAGGCGCTGGTGCTGGACGTGCTGGCCGACACGGGGCACTCGGCGTTCGTGGTGGCCACGATCCGCGAGGCGATCGCCGTCGACCCGCGCGTCGCCGGTCGGCTGGCCCTGTGGGGGCGGCGCTTGGTGGGCGAGATGCTCTCGCAGGCGCAGCGGACGGCGGCCGAGCGGGACGCGCTGTCGAACCTGCTCGTCGGCGGCATCGGCGGGCAGGTGCACGGCCTGCCCGGGTTCGACCTGGCCGAGGTCGGCCGGATGTTTGCCCGGCTCACCGAGAACCACACCCGCCGGATGCAGGCGCTAGGCCTGTCTGCGTGACCTGAGCCGGTCGGCCGGGTCAGGCGGAAAACACACTTCGCCGAAACTGGTGACGCCGCGAAAGGTGGCCGCTAGGCTGCGCTCGGCGGGTCGTTCGGTCCCGAACGTTCGCCTGCGAACCATTCCAGGGTCGGCTCCACGAATCGACGTCCCCCGGCGTCCTTCGTGCTCTCAAGGAGGCAAGTCCGTGGCTCAACCTTCATCGGATACCGAGTACGAACAGCTGGGCAGCGGTGCGAAGCTCACCCTTGTCGACGCGGTCGCGCAGTCCGTCGGGTTCATGGGCCCGGTGTTCTCGATCGCGTTCCTGGTCCCCCTGCTGGTCGGCATCATCGCCGTCTCCGGAAAGGGCGCTGGCACCGCAGCGCCGCTCTCGGTCGTCATCGCGTCGATCGGCGTGCTCGGCCTGGGCTGGATCGTGGCGGAGTACGCCAAGCGCATCCAGTCAGCGGGCGCGCTCTACGACTACGTCAGCGACGGTCTCGGCTCGCGCATCGGCGCTGCCTCGGGCCTGGTCTACTACGTCGGGATCATCGGGCTCGGGGCCGGTCTGGTGACCCTGCTGGGCGGCACGATCTACGACACCGTCGCCGGCGAGTTCGACAAGACGCCGATCCCGCGCACCGCTTGGATGCTGCTCATCATCGCGGTGCTCGGCGTGGTGCTGTACCTCGGCGTCGCGCTGTCGACCCGGGCCCAGCTCGTGCTGGCGCTGTTCTCGATAAGCGTCGTGCTGCTGTTCTTCCTGTACGTCATCGTCAAGGTCGGCAGCGGCAACAACATCAGCAAGGCGTTCAACCCGAGCAGCTCGCCGTCGGGCCTGAGCGGTGTCCTGTTCGGCGTCCTGTACGGCGTGCTCCTGTTCACCGGCTTCGAGACCTCGGCCAACCTCGGCGAGGAGACCGAGCACCCCAAGCGCGACATCCCGCGGGCCGTCCTCTTCTCGGTGCTCGCCATCGCAGGCTTCTACCTGATCGGGACGTACGCCCAGGTTGCCGGCTACGGCTTCGATCTCGACAAGCTCGGCACCAACGCGGGTGCGCCCCTGTTCGGGCTTGCTGGCCCGGTGGCCGACGGCGGCTTCGGCTCGGTGTCCATCCGTCGCCTGCTGGAGTTCGTCGTCGTCCTCGACATGCTCGCCGTGGCCATCGGCATCACCGTCGCCTCGTCCCGCGGACTGTTCGCGATGGCCCGGGACCGGCGCCTGCCGAAGGGGCTGGCCAAGGTCTCGTCGCGCGGCACTCCGCTCGTCGCCGGGGGCATCGTTCTGGGCATCTTCGTCGTCGTCGTGATCCTGACCAAGACCTGGATCGGACTGTTCGCGCTGACCGGTGTCCCGCACTACGCAGCGATGTTCACGTGGATGTCGACCCTGGGCAGCTGCGCGCTGGGCAGCATCTACCTGCTGCTGTCGGTGGGAGCCGTCAAGGGGCTCAAGAGCCACCCTCAGCAGTGGAAGGTCTACCTCGCGGTCGTCGTGTCGGTGCTGGTGACCGGCGGTGCGGTGTTCGGGGCGGTCTACAAGCAGACGGCACCGACGATCTGGGCGCCGTGGGTGGCCCTGGCCATCTTCGTGGTGGGTCTCGTCCTGACGTTCGTCTACCCGGGCCGGGCCAGCGCTAGCACCCAGTTCACCGGCCTCATCGAGAGCGAGACGGGTCCGGTCAAGCTGTGAGCTGGGTGCCGGCGCAACCGGGTGCTACATCGCGCCGAAGCCGACCCTGCGCTCGTTCGAGTCACCGATCTCGACGTACGCGAGCTTGTCCGACGGGACCAGCAGCTGGCGACCTTTCTCGTCGACCAGCACCAGCAGCCCGCCGTCGTCGGCGAGGGCGGCGCGCACCGTCGCCGCGAGCTCGTCCGCCGTCAACGAGATGTCGATGGTCAGCTCGCGCGGCCCACCCTTGACTCCGACCTTGACCTCCACCAATAACCTCCGTGCTCGCGACCGACGTTCGTGCCCTCAGGCTAACGGTCAGCCGTTGATCCGAGGGAAGCGGGAGATGCCCCGCCAGGTCAGGGTGGAAACCAGCGCGACCGCCTCAGCCTTCCCGATCCGGCCGCCCTGCGTCATCCAGTAACGCGCCGAGACCTGGGCGGTGCCGATCAGGCCGACGGCGAGCAGGTGCGACTCGTCGGCGGAGAGGCCTGCATCGGCGGCGATGACTTCGCTGACGAGCTCGGCGCACTGCTGGAGCACCCGCTCGACGCGCTCGCGCACCGCGGGCTCGGAAGTCAGGTCGGACTCGAAGACCAGCCGGAAGGCGCCGCCCTCGTCGGACACGAAGTCGAAGTAGGCCTGGGTGGTGGCGGTGACGCGCACCTTGTTGTCGGTCGTGCCCGCCAGGGCGTCCCGCACCGCCGCGACGAGGGAGTCCATGCTCTGGTCGAGGAGGGCGAGGTACAGCTCGAGCTTGCCCGGGAAGTGTTGGTAGAGCACCGGTTTCGACACGCCGGCCCGCAGCGCGATGTCGTCCATCGCTGCGGCGTGGTAGCCGTTCGCGACGAAGACTTCGCGGGCGGCACCGAGCAGCTGGGCCCGGCGGGCGATGCGGGGCAGCCGGGTGCCGCGCAGGGGTTCGTCCTGCGGTACGGCCTGTGTCGATGGGAACGTCACGAAGGCGATCCTACTCACCGGTAACGCGGGCGGGAGGAAGCCGCGCACCGGCTTGCCGCTGCTCCGATCGGGTGGCAGGGTGCGAGTCGGTCCGCACGCCGTCGCACTCGGTGACGGTGGTCGGTGCCGCACCCTCTCGATTGATACGCCGACCGGGGGACAGCCACGATGCTGCGTGCTCACGGCTCCTTCCGTGCTGTCACACTCGCACCATGAGCCTGGGGGGGCCCGGTGGCGACACCGATGACGTGGTTGCGGCGCTGCGCGCCGTAGCCGGTGTCTTCGATGCCGAAATCCTGCCCGATGACGCTGGTGGACCCGGAACGCTGCGGTTGCAGCTGGAGCCCGGTGCCGATGAGGTGCGCGTCGCCACTACCGTGCACCGGTTGCTCGGCGACAAGTTCGGTCTCGGTGTCGACGCGGGCCGGGTGCAGGTGGTCGAGGAGGCCATGCCCCGGCGTCCGATGCGTCTGGCCGAGCAGGCGGCGGAGCAACCGTCCCGGCCACCCGCCGCGGAGTCGCCCACACCGCCGACCGGACGGCACGCAGCCCGACCGCCACTGAGCGCGGTTCCCGAACCCGTCCGTCCCGAGCCCGTCCGTCCCGAGCCCGTCCGTCCCGAGCCGATCGAGCCGGCGGAACCGGCGGAACCGGCGGAACCGGCGGAACCCAAGCGAACCCGGCTGCTGATCCACCGGATGCAGTTGGTCTCGGCCCGGTCCGGCGTCAGCAGCGAGGTGACGCTCGAGTGCGAGGGCGAGGTCCACAGCGGGTACGCCGAGGCCCTGTCGACCACCGCCAGCGTGCACCGGGCCGTCGCCCAGGCCACCCTGCGCGCCGTCGAGGAAGCCGTCGGGTCGACCGTCCGGTTCGAGCTCGAGCACCTCGAGACCATGCCGCTGGGGGCCGAGTACGCGGTCGTGGTCGAGATCTCGATGGTCACCCGGGTCGGGACCGAGCGGCTCACCGGTGTCAGCGCCGTCCGTGAGGACACCCGTCAGGCCGTCATCCGCGCGACCCTCGACGCCCTCAATCGACGGATCGAGACGTACCTTGTCTCCTCGTGAGAGACGATCGCACCATGACCACCGAGTACGACCCCTGGCCCGCTGAGCGAGTCCGCCTGTCCGACCGCACCCTCAGTGTCCGCAGCGCGCCGCCCATCGGCGCCGAAACCGAGCCGGCCGTGCTCGTGCACGGTCTCGGCGGCTCGGCTTACAACTGGACCGACCTGATGGGCCTGCTGGCCGACCGGCTGTCCGCCCGGGCTCCGGACCTGTCCGGTTTCGGCGAGTCGCCCCCGCCCGACGACGGCGACTACTCGCTGGAGGCGCACGCCCGTTCGGTGGTCGCCCTCATCGAGGCCGACGCCCGTGGGCCGGTGCACCTGTTCGGCAACTCGCTCGGCGGCGCGGTGGCGACGATCGTCGCGGCGACCCGGCCCGACCTCGTGCGGACGCTCGTCCTGGTGGCGCCCGCGCTCCCCGACTTCCGACCCGGCCGGTACCGCACCCAGCTGGCGGTGCTCGCCATGCCCGGAGTCGGCGGCCTGATCGCGCGACGGCTGGCCGCGATGCCGGCTGGCGCCCGGATGGACGCCCTGCTCGACCTCATCTATGCCAACCCGTCCTCGATCTCGGCCGCCCGCCGCGCTGCGGGGATCGCCGAGGTCGAGCGGCGGGCCACGCTCCCTTACGCCGTCGATGCGATGAGCGCGTCGACCCGTGGGCTGATGCTGGCTCAGGTCGCGGGCCGCGGAGACACCTTGTGGGCCCGGGCCCGCGAGGTGCAGGCATCGACCTTGGTGCTCTACGGAGGCCAGGACAAGCTGGTGCTCTCAACCATCGCTCCGAAGGCTCGGCGCTCCTTCGCGATCGCCGACGTCGTGGTGCTCCCGCAGACGGGGCACGTCGCACAGATGGAACATCCCGAGCTCGTGGCCGACCTCGTGCGCCGGCACCTCGACGCGCCGAAGCTGTGAGCTCTACGCTGCCGCCCATGTCGAAAGTCGAACCGCCGGAGTTTCTCCGGTCGCTCGCGGTCCTGCGCGAGCGTGAGTTCACCGCCACGCTGCTCGGCGGTGGTCTCACCAACGAGAACTACCGCGTGCAGGCTTCCGGCGAGCCGCCGCTCGACCTTGTGGTGCGGGTGTCGTCCAACGAGACCGGGATGCTCGCGATCGACCGGGCGAACGAGCGGCACAACACCCGGATGGCTTGGGAGGCGGGAGTGGGGGCGCCGGTCGTCGAGGCGGTGCCCGAGGCGGGCCTGCTCGCGATCGGCTTCCTGCCGGGACGCACGCTGACCTCGCGGGACGTCCAGGACCCCGACAACATCCCGCGGATCGCGGAGGCATTGCGTCGGCTGCACGCGGGCCCGGACTTCCACGGGACGTTCGACATGCGGGCGATCCGTCGGGGCTACCTCGCGAACGTGCGTGCGCATGGTTTTCGGCTGCCGCCCGACTACCTCGACCTCGAGGCCAGGGTCGAGCGGCTGGAGGACGCCATGGTCGCGGGCGACGAGCCCCTGGTCCCGTGCAACAACGACCTGCTGGCGGGCAACTTCATCGACGACGGTGAGCGGATCTGGATCATCGACTACGAGTACTCGGGCATGAACGAGGCCAGCTTCGAGCTCGGCAACGTGGCCTCCGAGTCCGGCCTGGATCCGGCGGCGACCGAGCTCCTCGTGGCGTCGTACTGGGGCCGGCCGTCCGCCGCCAAGCTGGCCCGGGCCCGGGCGTGGTCTTTGCTGGCGAGGTACGGCTGGACCCTCTGGGCATCCATCCAGGCCAGCGTGTCCAGCATCGACTTCGACTTCTGGTCGTGGGGGATGCTGAAGTACGACTCGGCGCGGGTGGAGCTGCTCGGTGCGGAGTACGACGACATTCTCGACGGGCTCTCGCGCGCTGACGTCGCCTGACCGACGCAGACGCGCCATGATCAACCCTATGGCGACCGACGTACCGCGCTCGCTGCTCCGCCCGGTGCGCGACGGGAACGCCTTCGAGACTGCCGTCGAGCGGCTCGTCCGCAGCATCAAGCTGGGCATGATCGAGTACGGCGAGCGGCTGCCGTCCGAGCGTGAGCTGGCGCTGGCCCTCCAGGTGGGTCGCACGACGCTTCGCGAGGCTCTGGAGGCGCTCCGGCAGGCGGGCTACGTCGAGACCCGGCGCGGTCGTGGTGGCGGCACCTTCGTCACCTACACCGGGGTGCCGACCCGTACCGATGCCGCGGAGCTGGCCCGGGCGATGGGCGAGCGGCTGTCGGACGCGCTCGACTTCCGGCGCGTCGTCGAACCCGGTGCGGCAGCGCTCGCGGCCACCAGGGAGCTGTCCTCGGCCGATCGGGCAGGCCTGCTGGCCGCGCTCGCGGCCTGCCAGCAGGCGCCGACCGACCGGGCCCGTCGTGGCGCTGACACCAGGCTGCACCTGTTGATCGCCGGGCTGGCGCAGTCCGACTCGCTGCTCTCGGCGGTGGTCGACGTGCAGCTGCGGGTGGGGGAGCTGCTCGCGGCGATCCCCGTGCTGCGGCGCAACATCGCGCACTCCGACGGGCAGCACGCCGAGGTGGTCGACGCGATCATCCACAGCGACCCCGTACGCGCTCGCCGGGCGATGGAGGCGCACTGCGACGGCACCTCGGCCCTGCTGCGCGGCTTCCTCGGCTGACCCCACCCCCCAGATCAACAGCTGGAGTTGGCGGATTTGCTGGCGCCCGGCCCGCAATAAATGTACGGTTCCGAACCATTAGCATCCCTGCGCGGAAGGTCGCCTCATGAGCCGTACGCCCGCCCTCACCGTCGAGCAGCTCCGGGCGGACATCGCCGACGGCCGCGTCGACACCGTGCTCGTCATGATCACCGACATGCAGGGCCGGCTGCAGGGCAAGCGGCTGCACGGCCAGTACTTCCTCGACACGGTGCTCGGCCACGGCACCGAGGGCTGCAACTACCTGCTCGCGGTCGACGTCGACATGAACACCGTCGACGGCTACGCGATGAGCTCGTGGGAGACCGGCTACGGCGACTTCGTCATGGCGCCGGACCTCGACACGCTGCGCTACGTCCCATGGCAGGAGGGCACGGTCGCCCTGCTCGCCGACCTCGAGTGGGAGAACGGCACCGACGTCGTCGCCTCGCCGCGGCAGATCCTGCGCAAGCAGCTCGAGCGCCTGCGTGCCGCGGGCATGGAGGCCTTCGTCGGCACCGAGCTCGAGTTCATCGTCTTCAACGACACCTACGAAGAGGCCTGGAAGTCCGGCTACCGCGAGCTGACACCCGCCAACCTGTACAACGTCGACTACTCGATGCTGGGCACGGCCCGGGTCGAGCCGCTGCTGCGCCGGATCCGCAACGACATGACCGGCGCCGGCATGGTCGTCGAGTCGGCCAAAGGTGAGTGCAACCTCGGTCAGCACGAGATCGCGTTCAAGTACACCGAGGCGCTGGCCACCTGCGACAACCACGTGCTCTACAAGAACGGGGCCAAGGAGATCGCCGCGCAGGAGGGCGTCTCGCTGACCTTCATGGCGAAGTTCAACGAGCGTGAGGGCAACTCCTGCCACATCCACCTGTCTTTCCGCGGCACCGACGGGTCGATGGTCCTGGCCGACGACACCGACCAGGAGTTCGGGATGAGCGCCCTCGGCCGCTCGTTCACGGCAGGTCAGCTCGCCCACATGAAGGACCTGACGCTGCTGTTCGCGCCGAACATCAACTCGTACAAGCGTTACGTCGCCGGGTCGTTCGCCCCGACCGCGATCAAGTGGGGTCGCGACAACCGCACGTGCGCCTTCCGGCTGGTCGGGCACGGCCCGGGTCTGCGCGTCGAGAACCGCGTACCCGGCGGCGACGTGAACCCTTACCTCGCGGTGGCCGGCATGGTGGCATCGGCCCTCGACGGGGTGCAGCGCGGGCTCGAGCTGGAGCCGGCTTTCGGCGGCAACGCGTACGACTCCGACGCCGAGCGGGTGCCGGACTCGCTGGCCGAGGCGCTCCGGCTGTGGGAGTCCAGCGAGTTCGTCCGCACGACTTTCGGCGACGAGGTCGTCGCCCACTACGCGAACATGGCCCGCATCGAGCTGGCTGCGTTCAACCGCTCGGTCACCGACTGGGAACGGTTCCGGGGGTTCGAACGGCTCTAGCCCGCACCGCCCCGACCCGACCTCAGCCCGCAGGAGCAGTAGTGACCTCCACGTACGACGTCGTCAACCCGGCGACCGAGAGCATCGTCACCACCGTGGCGCTGGCCGACCTCGCGGTCACCGACGCAGCGATCGGGCGCGCGCAGCAGGCCTTCCAGACCTGGCGCCAGGTGGCTCCGGCGGACCGCGCCCGGCTGCTCCGCGCGTTCGCCGCACAGGTTGACGCGCACCTGGAGGAGCTCGCGCAGCTCGAGGTCGCCAACTCGGGGCACACGATCGGCAACGCACGGTGGGAGGCCGGCAACGTCCGCGACGTCCTCACCTACTACAGCGCCGCGCCGGAGCGGATGTTCGGCCGGCAGATCCCGGTGGCGGGCGGCGTCGACATCACGTTCAAGGAACCGCTGGGCGTCGTGGGGGTGATCGTGCCGTGGAACTTCCCGATGCCGATCGCCGGCTGGGGGTTCGCGCCTGCGCTCGCCGCCGGCAACACCGTCGTGCTCAAGCCCGCCGAGCTCACGCCGCTGACGGCCATCCGGCTCGGCGAGCTGGCGTTGGAAGCCGGGATCCCCGAGGGCGTGTTCACGGTCATCCCGGGGAAGGGCTCGATCGTGGGCGAGCGGTTCGTCACCCATCCTTCGGTCCGCAAGGTGGTCTTCACCGGCTCGACGACCGTGGGCAAGGGCGTGATGCGCGGCTGCGCGGACCAGGTCAAGAGGGTCACCCTCGAGCTGGGGGGCAAGAGCGCCAACGTGATCTTCGCCGACTCCGACGTCGGGGCCGCGGCGGCTTCCGCGCCGTACGGCGTCTTCGACAACGCCGGGCAGGACTGCTGCGCCCGGTCGCGGATCCTCGTGCAGCGTTCGGTCTACGACCGGTTCATGGAGCTGTTCGAGACGGCCGTCAAGGGCGTCAAGGTTGGCGATCCCGGGCTCGAGTCCACCGAGATGGGCCCGTTGGTCTCCCGCGGGCAGTGGGAGACGGTTTCGTCGTACGTGCCGGACGACGCCCCGGTCGCGTTCCGCGGTGAGGCGCCGACCGGCCCCGGGTTCTGGTACCCCGCAACGGTTCTTGCGCCGGTCTCGGAGTCGGACCGGGCGGTTCGCGAGGAGATCTTCGGCCCCGTGGTCGTCGTCCTCCCGTTCGACGACGAGGCAGACGCTGTGCGGATCGCCAACGACAGCGAGTTCGGGCTGTCCGGCTCGATCTGGACCCGTGATCTCGCTCGTGGGCTTCGGGTGTCCCGGGCGATCGAGGCGGGCAACCTCTCGGTGAACAGCCACTCGTCCGTCCGGTACTCGACGCCGTTCGGCGGGTTCAAGCAGTCCGGCCTGGGCCGAGAGCTGGGGCCGGACGCGGTCGACGCGTTCACCGAGACCAAGAACGTCTTCTTCAGCACCACCTGACCGCCTCCGCCTGACCCGAGCACAGGAGCCCGCACATGAACCGTCTGGAAGGCCGCGTCGCCCTGATCACCGGAGGGGCCAGTGGGATCGGTCTCGCGTCCGCCCAGCGGATGGCGTCCGAGGGCGCGACCATCGTCATCGTCGACGTGAACGAGCAGGCGGGTGGCGCCGTCGCCGACGAGCTCGGTGGCATGTTCGTCGCGGCCGACGTGACCAGCCCCGAGGACAACGAGCGGATGTACGCGGCCACCGTCGAGCGGTACGGCCGGATCGACATCGCGTTCCACAACGCAGGGATCTCCCCGCCCGACGACGACTCGATCCTCGTCACCGGGCTGGACGCCTGGCGCCGGGTCCAGGAGGTCAACCTCACGTCGGTCTTCCTCGGCTGCAAGGCGGTGATCCCGTACATGCAGAAGCAGGGCAAGGGGTCGATCATCAACACGGCGTCGTTCGTCGCCACGATGGCGGCCGCGACCTCGCAGATCTCGTACACCGCCTCGAAAGGCGGCGTCCTCGCGATGTCGCGCGAGCTCGGGGTCCAGTTCGCCCGCGAAGGCATCCGGGTCAACGCGCTGTCGCCGGGGCCGGTCAACACGCCGCTGCTGCAGGAGCTGTTCGCCAAGGACCCCGAGCGGGCGGCCCGACGGCTCGTGCACATCCCGTTCGGACGGTTCGCCGAACCGTCCGAGCTCGCCGCCGCCGTGGCGTTCCTGGCCAGCGACGACTCGTCCTTCATCACGGCGTCCAACTTCCTCGTCGACGGGGGCATCTCCGGCGCGTACGTCACGCCGCTGTAGGCCTCGTCGGTCGTAGCCTGGGCCGGTGATCCCGACCGACCGGCTGCTGGCCTTCACGTTGACCTCGATCGCGCTGATCGTGGTGCCTGGCCCGAGCGTGCTCTTCGTGATCGGCCGCGCACTGGTGCTCGGCCGCCGCGGGGCCCTGCTGACGGTGCTGGGCAACTCGGCCGGACTTTTCCTGCAGGTGGTCGCCGTGGCGGTCGGGGTGGGCGAGCTGGTCGAGCGCTCCGTGCTGGTGTTCGAGGTGCTCAAGCTCGGTGGCGCAGCGTACCTGGTCTACCTCGGGGTGCAGGCGGTGCGGCACCGCGCAGCGCTGTCGTCGGTGCTGCAACGGGCGGAGTCGCCCACGTCGCACCGGCGGCTGCTGCGCGAGGGCTTCGTCGTCGGGCTGTCCAACCCCAAGTCCATCGTGTTCTTTGCTGCGATCCTGCCGCAGTTCGTCGACCGTTCCGCCGGGCGGCTACCGCTGCAATTGTTGTTGCTGGGAACCGAATTCATGCTGCTGGCCATGCTGCTCGACAGCGTGTGGGCGCTGGCGGCCGGTTCTGCGCGCGACTGGCTCGCGCGGCGTCCGGGTCGGCTTGCGGCGCTCGGCGGCACCGGTGGTGTGCTCATGATCGGCATCGGCGCTCGGCTCGCACTGAGCGGTCGGCACGACTGAACTGGACGCTTTAGGCACTTCTTAAGCGGTCCCCTGCACTCTTCAGGTTGTCGGCACAAGGAGTGCCGAGCAGACCGAAGGAGCCCGCGATGAACGCTTCAACCGTTGTCAGCCCGGCGGCCCGCGACTCGCGGCGCCTCTCCCGCCGAACCGTCCGCAGCGTGGGGCTGCTCGCCGCCGCAGCCGCGACGTTCGGCCTTCTCGCGGGGACCGCTTCTCCCGCCAACGCCATGGTCGACGCCGGTGGCGCGTACGCCTACGAGACGGTCACCTGCAACTCGGTTGCGCACACGGTCTCCGTCGACACGAACGTGGTCGGCTACGGCAGCGGGGTCATCGGCGGCTCGGACCTCTTCCCGTACGAGATCCAGGAGCCCGCGTACGTCCAGGTGTCCGAGTACGTCGGCGGCAAGTGGGTCTCCAGCGGCTGGAAGGTCGCCAACGGCTCACGGCACCTGTCCATCTCCACGCGCGGCACCACGTACTGGTACTTCAGCTACGCGTTCGTGACTCCGCAGAACACCCTCGTCTACCGCAGCGAGTGGGCCGGTGGCGGTCCCGCCTCCGGGTGGTACGCGGACCAGCGCGGCTACCGGACGCTCCCGTCCTGCGTGAGCTAGGGGGACGGCGCCAGGAGGCGGTGGACCGGTCGCGACCGGTCCACTGCCTCCCCGGGCGTCCGGTTTCCTAGACTGCGCACATGAGCCAGGTCTTCGACGTCATCGACGAGCGGCTGTCCGGTTGGCTGACCAGTCAGCCGGTCTTCTTCGTGGCCACGGCGCCGCTGGCCGCGGACGGGTTGGTCAACTGCTCGCCGAAGGGGCTCGCCGGCAGCTTCGTCGTCCTCGACGGGCGCACCGTCGCCTACCTCGACCTCACCGGCAGCGGCATCGAGACGGTGGCCCACCTGCGCGAGAACGGGCGGATCGTCCTGATGTTCTGCGCGTTCGACGGGCGCCCGCGGATCGTCCGGCTGCACGGCACCGGCCGGGTCCTCGTCCCCGGCGCCGACGGGTTCGACCAGCTGCGGGAGCGGTGCCCCGAGCACCCGGGCGTGCGCTCCGTGATCGTGGTCGACGTCGCGCGGATCTCCGACTCGTGCGGGTACGCCGTCCCCCGGATGGACTACGTCGCCGACCGGGATGTCCTCGACCTCACCTGGGCCAAACGCGGCCCCGAGGCCGTCGCTGCCTACCACGCCGAACGCAACTCGACCAGCCTCGACGGCCTCCCCGGCCTCGAGTAGCCGGGTCAGGTGCCGTCGCCAGGCTCAGTCGTCGGTGAACCAGGTCAGCCGCGTGCCTCGACGCAGGGCCGGCCCGAGGTCGTATGCAAGCGGAGTCTCCCAGCCGCGGTAGACCGACAGCAGGCGCAGGGCGACGGTCAGGACGATGGCTGCCGCCTCCGGCCACAGCCGGACCACGTCCAGGTGGTCGATCAGGACGAAACAAAGCGAACCGGCGAGCGCTGCGGCGGCGTTCCACGGGCCACGCCGTACGACCTCCGGGGGCCGGCCGCTGAGCAGGTCGCGCAACACCCCGCCGCCAGTGGCGGCGGCCACCCCGACGAGTACCGCTGACGCCCCCGGGAGCCCGACGAGAAGCGCCTTCTCGACCCCCACGACGGTGAACAACCCCAGCGACAGCGCGTCGAGCAGGACGAGCGCCGACCGGAACCTGTGCAGCGAGCTGGCGAACAGGAACCCCACCGCGGCAGCGGCGAACACCGTTGGCAGGTAGGCCGTACTCGTGAGCGCGACGGGACGGATCGACAGCAGGAGGTCGCGCACGATGCCACCCCCGAGCCCGAGCACGAGGGCGATCGCCAGCACGCCGATCAGGTCGAACCTCGCACGGACCGCGAACACCGCGCCGGACAGCGCCCCGACCACGACAGCCGTGAGGTCGATCCACAGGGGCAGCTGCAGGATCTCGACCTGGCTGGCGGCGAGCACCGGGATCAGGCTCGGGTCGCGGCGACCAGAGCGTCGAACAGCCGGGGGTCGTCGCCGACCTCGGGGTGCCAGAGGACGCCGATCGCGAACCGACGGGCGGGGTCCTCGACGACCTCGATGGTCTCGTCGTCAGCCCATCCGGTGACGGCCAGCGACCCCGCGTCGACGACGCCCTGGTGGTGGTACGAGCGGACGTGCGCGGAGTCACCGAGAATCGACTGCACCCGCGAGCCGGGGCCGAGGTGTACTGCGTGGTCGCCGTAGACGCCCGGCGACGGCCGGTGCCCCTCGTGACCGACGAGATCCGGCAGGTGCTGCGTCAACGCCCCACCGGCGTTGACGACCATCAGCTGCATCCCGCGGCAGATTCCGAGCGTGGGCAGGTCGAGCCCGAAGGCGGCCGTCAGCAACGTGATCTCGCCCGAGTCGCGGTCGGGGCGCAGGCCGGCAGTCTCCGGGTGGGCGTCCTGGCCGTACCTGGCCGGGTCGATGTCGGCGCCCCCCGCGAAGACCAGCCCGTCGAGGACGCTGAGCACCTCGGCGGGGTCGGCCTCCGATGGTGGGATGACCACGGCGCGTCCGCCTGCCTCCTCGACCTGGCGGATGTACGAGTAGGGCACGAGGGCGGCCGCGGCGTCCCAGACGCCCCAGCGGGCCTGCTCGACGTACGACGTGATTCCGATCAGGGGGCGCATGGGCTCCATGGTGGCATCCCGGATACGTTCGCCGGGTGGACGCCCTGCCGGGAATCGGCCGGCGTGTGCCACCGTTGTGCCTGTCGCATCCCGCTGAACCATCCGCCCGCCACGCCTTTGGAGTTCGCCGTGTCCCTGCCGCCGCTGGTCGAGCCCGCCACTGAGCTCACAGTCGACGAGGTCCGCCGCTACAGCCGCCACCTGATCATCCCCGACGTGGGAATGGTCGGGCAGAAGCGGTTGAAGAACGCCAAGGTTCTCTGCGTCGGCGCGGGTGGCCTGGGGTCGCCGGCGCTGATGTACCTCGCCGCGGCCGGCGTCGGCACCCTCGGCATCGTCGAGTTCGACGTCGTCGACGAGTCGAACCTGCAGCGCCAGATCATCCACGGCCACAGCGACATCGGGCGCAGCAAGGCCGAGTCGGCGCGCGACTCCGTGCGTGAGATCAACCCGCTCATCACGATCAACGTGCACGAGACGCGGCTCGACAGCTCGAACGTCATGGAGCTGTTCTCGCAGTATGACCTGATCGTCGACGGCACCGACAACTTCGCCACCCGCTACCTCGTCAACGACGCCTGCGTGCTGCTGAACAAGCCGTACATCTGGGGCTCGATCTACCGCTTCGACGGCCAGGCCTCGGTGTTCTGGTCCGAGTACGGCCCCTGCTACCGCTGCCTATACCCCGAGCCGCCGCCCCCCGGCTTGGTGCCGTCGTGCGCCGAGGGTGGCGTGCTCGGCGTCCTCTGCGCCTCGATCGGTTCCATCCAGGTCACCGAGGCCATCAAGGTCCTGACCGGTGTGGGCGAGACGCTCGTCGGCCGGCTGATGATCTATGACGCTCTCGAGATGACGTACCGCCAGGTCAAGGTCCGCAAGGACCCGGAGTGCGCGGTGTGCGGCAAGAACCCGACGGTCACCGAGCTGATCGACTACGACGCGTTCTGCGGCTCGATCTCCGACGAGGCTGCGGAGGCGGCCCGCGACTCGACGATCACGGTGACCGAGCTGCGCGACAAGCTGCACCGCCGCGACGCCGGCGACGAGGACTTCCTGCTGATCGACGTCCGCGAGATCAACGAGTTCGAGATCGTGTCGATCCCGGGCGCGGTGCTGATCCCCAAGGGTGACTTCCTGAACGGTTCGGCGCTGGCCGGGCTGCCGCAGGACAAGCAGATCGTGCTGCACTGCAAGGTCGGCGGCCGGTCGGCGGAGGTGCTCGCGGTGCTCAAGGGCGCCGGGTTCGCCAACTCGGTCCACGTCGGCGGCGGCGTGATCCAGTGGGTCAATCAGATCGAGCCCGCGAAACCGACCTACTAACCCCCTTCCCCCTCACCCCCCCTTCCGCCACAAGGGTCCCTTCATGCCGATAGGCCGAGTTTTGGCGGCACTCACCGAGGGCTGCGACTCGGGTCGAACGGGCACCCCGCCCCGCTTCACCCCGAGGAGCGGGGTCAATTGCCCCCCGGGACGCCGCCCAAAGCATGAGCGGCCCCTCAGCGGGGGTGAAGCGCTCAGCGAGCGCCTCCGAAGCCGCCTAGAGCGCGCCCTTGCGCTGCAGGTAGTTGATGG
>JBBQWS010000040.1:0-31926 GCA_038210415.1 Actinomycetes bacterium | reverse complement strand
GCTTCTCATCCGCGGCAGACCGTTCCACCACGTCGTTCGTTCGGGTGCGGACGACCGAGCTCCACGACATGCTCGGCATCTGGGAGCGTTCGTCACCTTCGAGCAGCGCCATGGGGAGATCTTCGGCACGCCTCGACGTGGACTTGAATGGACGAGTCGAACGACGTCGCTCGGTGTGGTCAGTCGGAGAGGTCAGGCGGAGTGGCTTGCGCGGCTTTTGCCTGGAGCTCGTCGACGATCGAGGAATCGGCCAACGTGGTGGTGTCACCGATGTTGCGTCCTTCGGCAACGTCGCGCAGGAGGCGCCGCATGATCTTGCCCGACCGGGTCTTGGGCAGGTCGGGCGTGATGAACACCCGTTTGGGCTTGGCAATGGCCCCGATCTCTGCGGCGACGTGGGCTCGGAGTTCGGCTTCGTCGGTGTCCTCTCCCCCACGCAGGATCACGTACGCGAACACTGCCTGCCCCGTCGTGTCGTCGGTGGCCCCGACGACCGCCGCTTCGGCGACCGCAGGGTGCGACACCAGCGCCGACTCGACCTCGGTCGTGGAGATCCGGTGGCCCGACACGTTCATCACGTCGTCGACCCGGCCCAGCAGCCACATGTCGCCGTCCTCGTCCTTCTTCGCTCCGTCGCCCGCGAAGTACGTCGCGGCGAAGCGGGACCAGTACGTGTCGGCGTACCGCTGGCGGTCGCCCCAGATGCCGCGCAGCATCGACGGCCACGGCTGGCTGAGCACCAGGTAGCCGCCCGAACCGTTCGGCACCGGGCGGCCGGTGTCGTCGACGACGTCGGCGCCGATGCCCGGCAGCGCCCGCATCGCCGAGCCGGGCTTCGTCACGGTGACCCCCGGCAGCGGGCTGATCATGATCGCGCCGGTCTCGGTCTGCCACCACGTGTCGACCACCGGGCAGCGGTCGCCGCCGATGACCCGGCGGTACCACATCCACGCCTCGGGGTTGATCGGCTCACCGACCGAGCCGAGCAGCCGCAGCGACGACAGGTCGAACGCCTCCGGGTGTTCTTCGCCCCACTTCATGAACGTACGGATCGCCGTAGGCGCCGTGTAGAGGATCGTCACGCCGTACTTCTCGACGATCTCCCAGAACCGCCCCCGGTGCGGGGCGTCGGGCGTGCCCTCGTACATCACCTGCGTGGCCCGGTTGGCGAGCGGCCCGTAGACGATGTACGAGTGCCCGGTCACCCAGCCGACGTCAGCCGTGCACCAGTAGACGTCGGTCTCGGGCTTGAGGTCGAAGACGGCCTGGTGCGTGTACGCGACCTGGGTGAGGTAGCCGCCCGTCGTGTGCAGGATCCCCTTGGGCCGGGCGGTCGTGCCCGACGTGTAGAGGATGAACAACGGGTGCTCCGCCTCGAACGCCTCGGGCTCGTGCGTAACCGGCTGCGCCCCCAGCGCCTCGTGCCACCAGAGGTCCTTCTCGGTCCAGGCGACGTCCTGGCCGGTGCGCCGGACCACCAGCACGTGCCGGACGCCGGGACTCATCGCCACCGCCTCGTCGACCGCCGGCTTCAACGCCATCGCCGCGCCGCGGCGGTACCCGCCGTCCGCGGTGATCACCACGGTGGCGTCGGCGTCGGTGATCCGCGAGTGCAGGGCCTCGGCCGAGAAGCCACCGAAGACCACAGAGTGCGGGGCACCGATCCTTGCGCAGGCCAGCATCGCGATCGCGGCCTCCGGGATCATCGGCAGGTAGATCGCGACCCGGTCGCCGGCCTGGACGCCCAGCGCCGTGAGGGCGTTCGCCGCCTGCGACACCTCGGCCAGCAGGTCGGCGTACGTGAGGGTGCGGGTGTCGCCCGGTTCGCCTTCGAAGTGGATGGCCACCTGGTCGCCGTACCCGTCGGCGACGTGCCGGTCGAGGCAGTTGACCGAGACGTTCAGCCGGCCGTCGGCGAACCAGCGCGCGAACGGGGCGTCGGACCAGTCCAGAACCTGCGTGAACGGCACCGCCCAGTCGAGCCGCTGGGCCTGCTTCGCCCAGAACGCGTCCCGGTCCGCCGCGGCGTCGGTGTAGTCGGCGTCGGTCGCGTTCGCGTGCGCGGAGAACGACTCGGGCGGGGCGAACCGCCGCTCCTCGTGGCTGAGGTTCTCGAGGGCTTCGTTGCTCACGGGTCCTCCATCGGGTCGAGCCTCGGGGTCGGCGTGCGGCGTTCGGCGTCGGGCGTGGGGCCACTCCATCAGGGGCGGTGCCGAGTATCAACCTGAGCGGTCCGGGCGGGCGCTGCAACCGGCCCTGGCCAGACTGCGGCGTCTGCGTAGGCTGGCGGCCCGGTCGGCGTGCGGCGAAGGGACTCTGGCGACGTGGCAGCGGACCCGCTCGGCCGGCTCGTCGAGCTGCCCGGGGTCTTCGAGGCCGTGGAGGCGGCCCGCGGTTCGGTCGACGCGCTCCTGCGTGAGCTGCGCGGCCGCGAGCTGCGACGCCGGGTCACCGAGGTCACGGCTGAGTCGCTGCGCCGCGCGGCGTGGGCGTCGACCGCCCTAGAGCTCGGCGAAGCCGGCGATCTCCCCTCGTTCGGCGCCCCCTTCGACGACAGCGAGCGCGGCCGCACTGGCCGGGGGGCGCTGCGGGTCACGACCGAGCTGGCGGGGCTGGCCGGGGTCTGGCGCACCGCGCCGCTGCAGGCGCTGGCCCGGCTGCACTCCCTGGCGGCCGCCGACGTCCTGAGCGCTGTCGAGCTGGGCCGCCCGCGGCCGCTCGCCGACGTCGGTGGCCGGCTCAGCGGCCTGGCCGATGTGCTGACGGCGCCCACGCAGGCCCCGGCCGTTCTCGTGGCCGCCGTGGTGCTCGGGGAGCTCGAGGCGGTTCGGCCGTTCCCGTGGGGCAACGGGCTCGTCGCCAGGGGTGCGGCCCGGCTGGTGCTCCTCGACCGCGGGCTGGACCCGCGAGCGGCGAGCATTCCCGAGGTTGGCCTGCTCGAGCTCGGCCCCGCCGCCTACGAAGCCGCGCTGGCCGGGTACGTGACGGGCAGCCCCGAGGGCGTGGCCGGCCTGCTGGTGCACTGGGCCCAGGCGGTGGCCCTCGGCGGGCGGGCCGGTCGCGACGTCGCGTCCGCGGTCCGCGGCTAGGGCCGGCTACAGCTCCGCGGCGAACGGCGGCTCGGCGCCCTGGCGCCCGCAGGTCAGCGCTGCGACCCGCACGGCGAACTCCACCGCAGTGCGTAGGGCGTCCAGGTCGCCCAGGTCGCTGCGGTCCTGCCCCGCTGAGCACCAGGCGTGCACGAACGCGCCACCGAACGAGTCGCCCGCCCCGACCGTGTCGACGACGGTGATGGCCGGCACGTCGACGGTCAGCTCGGCGAGGGGGGTCAGGACATGCACTCCGGCGCTGCCGTCGGTCAGCAGCACCACCTGCGGTCCGGCGCCGAGCAAGGCTCGGGCGGCGTCCAGCACCGGGACGCCGGGGGAGAGCCACTCGAGGTCGTCGCCGCTGACCTTGACCACGTCGGTGCGGGCCAGAACCCGGTCCAGCCGGGCCCGGTACGCCACAGCGTCCTTGATCACCGTTGGGCGGCAGTTCGGGTCGACCATGACCACGACCGCCGGGTCCACCCCGGCGACGAGCTGCTCGTACGTGCTCGCCATGGGTTCGAGGACGAGCCCCAGCGTGCCCACGTGCAGGGCCCGGGTGTGCGCAGGCAGGCCGGCCAGGTCGGCCACCGTGAGGCCGGGGGCCGACGTGCCGGCGAAGTAGAAGTGGTACGAAGCCGCGCCGCCGTCGTCGAGCTCGGCGACCGCGAGGGTGGTCGGGTCGCTGGTCGAGACGGCGGCCGACAGGTCGACCCCGTCGGCCTCCAGCCGCGACCGGAGCAGGGTCCCGAACCGGTCGTCGGAGAGCCGGCCGAGGAACAGCGCGTCGCCGCCGAGCCGGGCTACCGTGCGGGCGGCGTTGTAGGGCCCCCCACCGGGGTTGGCTGTCAGCGAGCCGTCCGGTCGAAGGATCAGGTCGATCAGGGCTTCACCGGCTACGGCAATCATGAGGCGGGAGCGTAGTCGGCCTCGGCGGACAGCAAACGGCGCCTCCTGCGGGGGAGGCGCCGTCTCCCGATCCATCGGCTCGGTGACCAAGCGTGCAACCGATTCGCCGGACGGTCCCGCTGAGCGGTAGGTCCTGACGTCCCTGACGTGGGGTGGTCCGCCGCGTGGGTGACCCGGTCGATGGTTCGTCTCCAGGTCTACACCCGGGGCGGGCGCGGCGGAACCCCAGGCGGCGTGTCGGGTCAGACCGCCGATCGGTGGATCTTGCGACCTGCGTACCAGACGACGCCCGCGGCGGCCGCTGCCCCGACCGTTGCGTACGCGACCTTGCGCGGTTGCCGCGTGCGCAGCCCGATCGGGGTCGCGAAGTCGAGGACCGGCCATTCGCGGCTGACCGCCTCCGCGCGCAGCGTCTTGTCGGGGTTCACTGCGTACGGGTGGCCGACGGCCTCGAGCATGGGCAGGTCGGTGGCGGAGTCGGAGTAGGCGAAGCATCCCGCGAGGTCGTAGCCGCGGTCTGCTGCCAGCTCGCGAATGGCCTGCTCCTTGGCGGCGCCGTACGCGTAGAAGGCGATCTCGCCGGTGTAGCGCCCGTCCTCGACCACCATGCGCGTGGCGATCACGTGGTCGGCGCCCAGCATGGCGCCGATCGGCTCCACGACCTCGCTGCCGGAGGTGCTGACGATGACGACGTCACGTCCGGCCGCATGGTGGTCGGCGATCAGCTCGACAGCCTCGACGTAGATGGTCGGGTCGATCAGCTCGTGGACCGTCTCGCCGACGATGGCCCGGACCTGGTCGACCGGCCACCCGGCGCAGAGCTCCTGGAGGTAGGCCCGCATCCGCTCCATCTGGTCGTGGTCGGCCCCGCCCAGCAGGTAGACGAACTGGGCGTACGCGCTGCGGAGCACGGCGCCCCGGTTGATCAGGCCGCCCTTGTAGAACGGGCGGCCGAAGGCGAGCGAGCTCGACCGCGCGATGATCGTCTTGTCGAGGTCGAAGAACGCGGCGGTCGGCGGGGCGGCTGCGGGCACGGCTTCGAGTGTAGGCCGCAGGCGCTCTAGGCCGGACGGGTGAAATGACCGGCTATTCGCATTACGTCCGTGGCGGCCGGTTTGCGTGGAGTGGGCGTCGGGTAAGTGTGCGTTGGGAAGGGGTCTTGACCCCACCCGCGGCTGGGCTCCTCCCCCCCAGGGCCTCAGCCGCAGCGACGGCCCCCGCTAGCCCCCCCAGCGGGGGCCGTTCGCGCTCCCGGGTCGCTGTCCACCCGCGACGGCTGTGCACAGGCGACGGCTGTCCACAGCGGCGCGTCGGGCCAACCCGCCGGACACCTCGTTGGCCCAGGGTCGGACCAGTCCAGCTGCGTCCCGCCGCCCCCAGGAGGCTGTCCCATGCCGCGCCGTTCCAGCGAGCCGCCCCCGCAACCGCGTCCGCTCCTGGTGACCGACGACCCCGACCTGCTCGACGAGCTGCTCCGGCTGACGGCCGCCGCCGGTGTCGATGCCGAGGTCGCCGATGTCGTCCCGGCGGCTCGGCGGGCCTGGTCCGTAGCCCCGCTGGTGGTGCTCGACGCACGCCTCGCCGACGCCGTCGCCGTGGCGGGGCTGCCCCGGCGCCGCGGTCTCGTGGTGGTCGGCCCGGCCGATGACGACGGCCAGGTGTGGCGGCGGGCGGTGGAGGTCGGGGCCGAGCACGTCGTGTTCCTGCCCGACGCGCAGGAGTGGTTGGTGGCGCGGTTGACCGACGCCGTCGACGGCTCCGAGCCGGGCGGGGCCGAGGCGGCCGTCGTCTGCCTCATCGGCGGTAGGGGCGGCGCCGGTGCGAGCACCCTCGCTGCCGCCCTGTCGTTCGCCGGCCTCCGGCAGGGGCTGCCCACCGTGCTGCTCGACGCGGACCCGCTGGGCGGGGGCATCGACTTGCTGCTCGGCGGCGAGGACACGCCGGGGCTGCGCTGGCCCGACCTCGCCGGTGCGAGCGGACGGGTCGCGGCGTCGACGCTTCGAGGGTCCCTGCCGACGGTCGACTCGCTCACCGTCCTGAGCTGGGACCGGAGCGACACGCTCGACGTCTCCGTGCCGGCCATGCGCTCAGTGCTCGGGGCCGCCCGACGCGGTGGCGGGCTGGTCGTCGTCGACCTGCCTCGACGGGTCGACCCGGCGGCCGAGATCGCGCTGGGCGACGCGTGCATGACCTACCTCGTGGTCCCGGCCGAGGTGCGTGCCGCGGCGGCCGCGGCGCGGGTCGCGGCTTCGCTCCGGCCCCTGACCCAGGTCGTCCGGGTGGTGGTCCGCGGACCGTCGCCGGGCGACCTCGAGGCGGAGGTGGTGGCAGGGTCCCTGGGGCTGCCGCTCGGTGGGTGGTGTCGCGCTGAGCCCGGCCTGGCCTCTGCGCTCGAACGCGGCGAGCCGCCGGGGCGCCGCCGAGGTCCGCTGGCCCGCCTGGCCGACCAGCTGCTCCGCGACGTCCTCGCGGCTGTCCGGGCATGAGCCGGTTGGACGACGTGTTCGTCGAGAACGTCCGGGTCCGGCTGGCCACCGAGGGCGGCCGGGTAGGCGCTGTGGCCGTCGCAGCGGCGGCACGAGCAGAAGGGGCGGTGCTCGGAGACGGACCGATGCTCGAGCTGGTCGGCCGGTTGCAGTCCGAGATCGTGGGCGTGGGCCCGCTCGCTCCGTTGCTCGCGGACCCGTCCGTCACGGACGTCCTGGTCCACGGACCCGACCAGGTGTGGGTCGAGCGGGGCGGCGTCCTCGAGCGCACCACCGTCCGGTTCCGCGACGAGGCAGCCGTGCGTCGGCTGGCCGGTCGGCTGGCCGCGACGGGCGGTCGCCGGCTCGACGACGCGAGCCCCTTCGTCGACGTGCGCCTGCGGGACGGGCTCCGGCTGCACGCGGTGCTGGCCCCGGTTGCGGTTGGCGGCACCTGCCTGTCGCTGCGCGTGCCCGCCCGCACCGCACTCACGCTCGCCGACTGGCAGCGGAACGGTTCGCTGCACCACGACCTGGCGTCGGTCCTGAACGACGTGCTGCGGGCCCGCTTGTCGTTCGTCATCAGCGGCGGCACGGGCACCGGCAAGACGACCCTGCTGGCGACGCTGCTCGGCAGCCTCCCAGCCACCGAGCGCGTCGTCGTCGTCGAGGACACCTTCGAGCTCACTCCGGATCACCCGCACCTGGTCCGGCTCGAGGCGAGGCCGGCCAACGTCGAGGGGCTCGGTGCGGTGACCGTGCGCGACCTGGTGCGCCAGGCCCTGCGGATGCGTCCGGACCGCCTGGTCGTCGGCGAGGTGCGTGGGGCGGAGGTGATCGACCTGCTGGCGGCGCTGAACACCGGGCACGAGGGCGGCGCCGGAACGGTGCACGCGAACACGGCCGCCGACGTCCCAGGCCGATTGGAGGCCTTGGCGGCGACAGCGGGACTCGACCGCTCGGCGACGCACAGCCAGCTCGCTTCGGCTCTCGACGTGGTCGTCCATCTCGACCGGTCGACGGGCGGGCAGCGCCACGTCCGCGAGGTCGGGTTGACCGCGGTCGACGCGGCAGGACTGGTCCGCGTCGAGCCTGCCTGGAGTCTCGACGGCGACGGCTCAGTCGTCGCCGGGCCGGCTGCGGGGCGGCTTCGCGCCCGGCTCCTTCGGGGCTCCCGGCTATCGACCGGGTCCGCATGCTGAGCGGCTCGGACGTGCTCGCCGCCGGGTCCGCGGCCGTGGGCCTGGGGTTGTTGTCGGCTCCGTTCGCCCGAGCCGTGCCGGATCGCGCCTCGTTCGGGTCGGCGCCCGCAGTGCCGGGGTTCGCGGAGCGACCGACACAGCTTCTGCTGCAGTGGGTGCCGGGGCAGGCGGGCCGGGCCGTCGAGAGGTCAGCGGCAGCCACATCCGACTTCGCGGAAACGTGGGCGGCGGAGTTGAGGGCGGGACGACCTCCGGGTCCGGGGTTGCGGCTCGCGGCCGCGGAGGTGACCGATGTGGTCCTGGCCGCGGCGCTTGGCCCTGTCGTCGCTTCCGTCGAGCTCGGAGCCGAGCCGGCCGAAGGCCTGCGAGCGGGCTCCCGGCTGCCCGGCTGCGCGTTGCTTCGGCTGCTCGCCGCGGCCTGGATCGTCGGGGCTGCCCAAGGTGCTGCGCTAGCTGACGCGATCGACCGGATCGCGGAGACCGGCCGGGCCGACCTACGCCAACGCCGCGAGGTCGCCGGACACCTCGCGGCTCCGCGGGCCACGGCCTGGCTGCTGGCCTCGCTCCCGGCCTTCGGCTGGCTGCTCGGAATCGCGCTGGGAGCCGACCCGTTCGAGTTCCTGCTCTTCTCATGGGCGGGTCGGTGCTGCGGCGGGATTGGGATCGTCCTGGTCGCCGCCGGCTTGCGCTGGACGTCCGGGCTGGCTCGGCGGGCGCAGGCTCCGCCGTGATCCTGGCCGCGCCTGCGGCCGGAGCGCTGCTCGTCCTTGCCGGGGCTGCTTCAGGGGGTACGTCCGCTGCGGCTCGTCTGCGCGCGGTCCCCGCTCCAGCGGCTCGACAGGAGTCCACGAGTGGCCCCGCGGACCGGTCGCGCGCAGCCTCGGCCAGGCGGGCATCCCTGGCCTGCGCCGTTGCCGGCGTCGCGGTGCTCCAGCTGATCGGTGGGCTCGTCGGCCTTGTGGCCGGCGCCGTGGTCGCTTCGGTCGGGCCCGCGATGCTCGGCCGGCTGGAGAGCTCCGCGGTTCGCTCGGCCCGGCAGCAGATGGCCACCGAGCTACCGGTTGCGGTCGACCTGCTGGTGGCGGTCGTCGTCGCCGGAGCGACGCTCGAGCAGGCGCTGACCGCCGTCCACCGTTCCCTGGGTGGGCCGGCCGGGGAGGTCTTCCGGGCGGTCGCCGCCCAGCTCGCGTCTGGCTGCGGGGCCCAGGTCGCATGGGAGCCGTGGTTCGACGATCCCGCGCTGGGCCGGCTGGCTAGGGCAGCGGTCCGGGCCGAGGTGAGCGGGGCCCCACCGGCCGCGGTCCTGGCGCGCGTCGCCGCTGACCTTCGAGCTCGTCGCCGGATCGACGCTGAGGCAGCCGCGCGCCGGGTCTCGGTGCTCGCCGTGGTGCCGCTGGGGCTGTGCTTCCTGCCCGCCTTCGTCCTGCTCGGCGTGGTTCCGGTCGTCGTCGGGCTCGCGTCCTCCGCCCTCACCCCGGGACCGTGAAGCCAGGCGCTGCCTCGGGCCGAGCACCGGCTGTCCCCAGGTGGTCGTCGTCCCCAGATCCGACCGCCGCCACTGCGTCGCCGCGTCGACCTGCTCAAGAGTTGGTCTGTGGCCGCCGGGCCGCGCGAGCCGGCCGACCGCCGGCACCGATCAGGAGGTAGTCGCGTGCTGCTGAAGTTGTGGGCAAGGTCCGTGGCGAGCACGTCGGCCGGTGATGCCGGCATGAGCACAGCGGAGTACGCCGTCGGCACCGTGGCCGCATGCGGCTTCGCCGGACTGCTGCTGAAGCTGCTGACGAGCGACCAGGTGCGGTCGATGCTGAGCGGAGTGATCAGCCGTGCGTTCACCGTGGTGTTCTGACCGGGGGTCGGTGACTGCCGAGACCGCGGTGCTGCTGCCCGCGCTGTCGCTGCTGGTCGTGCTGCTGCTCTGGACGGCGCGGGTGGCCGCCGACCAGCTCGGGGCCCAGGATGCCGCCCGCGTGGCCGCGAGAGCCGCCGCTCGCGGTGAGACCGCAGCCGAGATCGAGCGACTAGCCCGTTCGGTGGCGCCACCGGGTTCCCGCGTCGTCGTGACCGGGCCGGCCGACCTCGTGCGGGTACGGGTGATGGTCGACGTCCGACCGGTCGGCGGGCCACTCGGGTGGCTCCCTTCGATCACCGTGACCGGTGCCGCGGTTGCTGCCGGGGAACCCACTGCGTCGACGTCCCGATGACCGGGCGAAGAGCCCGAGACGAGGGGTCCGGCACGGTCTGGTTCTTGGTGCTGTTCCTGGCCTGGTGCGGGTCGTTCGCGCTCCTGGTCACCGGCGCAGTAGTCGTGTCGACCCGGCATCGGGCAGCGGCCGCCGCCGATCTGGCCGCGCTCGCCGCTGCCGGGCGCCTCGCAGTCGGTCAGTCGGAACCAGCGGCGTGCAGCCAGGCGTCGGCAGTCGCCCGGGCGGCGGGAGCGACGCTCGTCGCCTGTCACCAGGACACCGCGGCCGCTTCCGTGGTGGAGGTTCGAGCGACGGCGCAGTTCCCGTTCCTCGGCTCGTTCGAGGCCAAGGTCCGGGCGCGGGCCGGCCCGGAGCCTTTCGTTAGCAAGATGAGTCCGAAGCGTTGGTGACCCGCCAGACCCCGCCCACCCGGTCGGGTTAGGGTCGCTCCGCCGGGCCAACTCCGGCGGGTCGGTCGGCGATCAGGAGCGGGGATGGCGATGCGGGTACGAAAGAGCGCGGCGGCGGTCGGCGGGGTGCTGGCGGCGGTATTGGTCGCCAGCGGGGGGTCCGGCGCCCAGGCCATCGTGGCGGGCGACTCCAACGGTGCGGTGGTGTACGCGGTGCCGCAGGCCAACGGCTGGGTGGTGGTCAACTCCGACGGCACCAACCGCCGGCTGGTCAGCGACTTCGAGCAGGCGAAGTACACCGCCTTCTCCAGGGACGGCAGCGAGCTCGCCGTCGTCGGGTTGAGCGTCACCGGTGACCTGAACCTCTACCTCGCCGAGGCCTTGAACGGCGGCCGCGACACGTGGCGGGTCAACTACCGTCCCCAGTCCGGTGTCGACCTGTGGGGCGACGTCCACGAGGTCGCGTGGGAGGCCGACGGCCAGCACGTCGTCTTCAGCCAGGTCTCGACTTCCGACGGCTTCTCCCGGATCCTCCGGCAGAACGTCAACGCGTTCTCCCCGACGGCGGCCGTCGAGATCTCGGACCAGCACGCGTCCAGCAACGTCAATCCGACGGTGGCGCCGAACGGCGACGTGGCCTGGCAGTACAACGGCCAGATCGTCGAGCGTTCGCCGGGCGCACCGGCGTCGTCCGTCCTGATCGCGAGCGGTCAGAACCCGGCCTACTCCCCGGACGGCACCAAGATCGCCTTCCTGCGCAACCTGGGGACCGGGTTCGGTTACGACCTGCTCGTGGCCGACGCCGACGGCACCAACGAGTCGGTGCTGCGGCACAACGCGACCTCCATGAACAGCCCCGCCTGGTCGCCGGACGGCACCCGGATCCTGGTGAAGTGGGAGGGCTCGAACGGCAAGTACATCGTCAACTTCCCGGTGGGTGCAGGCACCGCCCTCGCGGTCTCGAACCCGCGCATCGACGTACCGGCCACCCCCACCTGGCAGCCGATCCCTGGCGTCAAGGACAAGGTCATCCGGCTCTCCGGCGGCGACCGGATCGCCACCGGGATCGCTGCGGCTGTTGCGGCGTACCCGACCGACAACACCGCGGACGCGGTGGTGCTGGCTCGCTCCGACGACTTCGCTGACGCGTTGGCCGGCGGAGCGCTCGCGGTGAAGAGCAACGGCCCGCTGCTGCTCAACCCCACGGCCAGCCTCGACCCGCGCATCAGCACTGAGATCACCCGCACGCTGAACCCCGCAGGGGCCAAGAAGTGCTACCTGCTCGGGGGCGTCGGTGCGTTGAGCGCCGACGTCGAGACCAGCCTCGCCACGCTGTGCACCGTGACCCGGATCGCGGGCACCGACCGGTTCGACACGTCGGTCAAGATCGCCCAGGAGCTCACCCCCGTGGTGGGCGACGCCGACGAGATCCTCCTCGCGACGGGCAAGAACTACCCCGACGCGCTGTCCGCCAGCGCGGCGGCCGCGTCGTACTGGGGACCGACCTCGGGCCCCGGCTCCCGCCGAGCGGTCGTCCTGCTGACGAACAGCGGGGTCATGCCGGCCAGTGTCGCCGCCTTCATCAACGCGCAGAAGGCCGCCGACCCGACGAACACGTTCGTCACCACGATCGGAGGGGTGGCGGCCCTCGCCTACCCGGCGATGGACCTCGAGCTCAGTGGCGGCGACCGCTACCAGACGTCCACGTACGTCGCCGAGGCGTTCTTCGGCTCGCCCTCGACGGTCGGTCTCGCGACCGGGGCCGGCTTCGCGGACGCGCTCTCCGGGGCTGCGGTCGTGGGCGCCCGCAACGGTCCGTTGCTGTTGACGCCACCCGGGTTCCTGCCCGGCGGTCTGGCCAGTGAGAGCGGCGACAACTACCTGCACTGGCTCAGCGCGTCGATCAAGGAAGGCATCATCTTCGGTGGTATCGGCGCGGTGTCTTCGGCGGTGGCCACCGCCACACGGGCGGCCATCGGCGTCGGCACGACCTACCAGGAAGGCGGACCGATCTCGGTGCCGTTCGCGCCCGTGGCCAAGGCCGCTCGGGTGGGTCTGGTCGGCAAGGGCAACCCGACAGTCCCGTTCGAGCTGCGCGGCAGGGGCTAGCCGCTCCGGCCGGATCGTCAGGCCAACAGCACCGTGAGCAGGCGGACAGCGCCCGCTTTGTCGAGCGGGTCGTTGCCGTTGCCGCACTTGGGTGACTGGACGCAGGACGGGCAGCCGGCCTCGCAGCCGCACGCCTCGATCGCGTCTCGGGTGGCGGTCAACCAGGCGCGGGCCCGGTCGTAGCCCTGCTCGGCGAACCCGGCACCGCCGTCGTGCCCGTCGTAGACGAACACGGTCGGCAGCCCGGTGTCGGGGTGCAGGGCCGTCGACACCCCGCCGATGTCCCAGCGGTCGCAGGTGGCGAACAGGGGCAGCAGCCCGATCGCGGCGTGCTCGGCGGCGTGCGCGGCCCCCGGCAGGTCGGCCTCGTCGAGCCTGGCCGCCAGGACCTGGCTGGCCGTCACGGTCCACCAGACGGCACGGGTGCGCAGGTGGCGGGGCGGCAGGTCGAGCGGCTCCTCGCCGAGCACCTCTCCGGACACGAGCCGGCGTCGCAGGAAGCTCACGACCTGGTTGGTCACCTGTACGTCGCCGAACGTCAGCGTCGCGTCCCCCCAAGGGACGGTGGTGCGCACGCCGAGCACCCTGATGTCGGTCACGTCGCGCGCCTGGGTCGAGTAGTCGGGCGTGGCCGGCACGGCGAGGGCAACCGCGTCCTCGAGGTCGAGCTGCTCGACGAGGTAGGTCGCCCCCTGGTGGACGTAGACCGCGCCCGCGTGCACCGTACGGTCGGCGGCCCCTGGGTTGACCGTCCCGAGCAGTCGGCCGGTCCCGGCCTCGACCACCCGCACCGGCGTCCCCCCGATGCCGCGCAGGTCGACCAGGTCCGTGGCGCGCTCGCGCCTGGTCCAGTACCAACCGCCCGGCCGACGGCGCAGCACACCCGTGAGCACCAGGTCGTCGAGCAGCTCCGCGGTGCCCGGCCCGAACAACGGCAGGTCCGCCTCGGTGAGCGGCAGCTCGGCCGCCGCCGCTGCCAGTTGCGGTCCGAGGACGTACGGGTTGCCCGGGTCGAGAACGGTAGCCTCCACGGGCTGGCCGAAGATCGCCTCCGGGTGGTGCACGAGGTAGGTGTCGAGCGGGTCGTCGCGGGCCACCAGCACGGCGAGTGCGCCCTGCCCCGCACGACCGGCCCGACCCGCCTGCTGCCACAGCGACGACCGGGTGCCCGGCCAGCCTGCCATCAGCACCGCGTCGAGGCCGGCGACGTCGACCCCCAGCTCGAGCGCCGAGGTTGCGGCCACGCCGGTGAGGGCGCCCGACTGCAGGTCGGCCTCCAAGGCCCGCCGCTCCTCGGGCAGGTAGCCCGCGCGGTACGCCGCCACCTGGCGACCCAGCCCCGGGACAGCCTCCTCGAGGTGCTCGCGGGCGAGCAGGGCCACGGTCTCGGCGCCCCGCCGCGACCGGACGAAGGCGAGGGTGCGCCGGCCCTCGACCACGAGGTCGGCCAGGAGGTCGGCCGTCTCGGCGTTGACGGACCGGCGTACCGGCGCGCCCCGCTCGCCGTGCAGCTCGGTGAGCGGCGGCTCCCAGAGCCCGAAAGCGGCTGCGCCTCGCGGTGACGCGTCGTCGGTGACGGCAGCAACCGGCAGCCCCACCAGGCGCCCGGCCGACACCTCCGGCACCGACACGGTGGCCGACGCGAGCACGAACACCGGGTCGGCGCCGTAGCGGGCCGTCACCCGGCGCAGCCGGCGGACCACCGCCGCAACGTGCGACCCGAAGACCCCTCGGTAGACGTGGCACTCGTCGATCACCACGTAGTGCAGAGCGCGCAGGAACGACGCCCAGCGCGCATGTCCGGGCAGCATCGACCGGTGCACGAGGTCGGGGTTGGTCAGGACGTACCCGGCGTGCGCCCGGATCCACTCGCGCTCCTCGTTGGCGGTGTCGCCGTCGTAGGTCGCCGCCCGCACTCCGGGCAGGCCGAGCGCGTCGACGGCCCGCAGCTGGTCCCCGGCGAGTGCCTTCGTCGGGGCGAGGTAGAGCGCGGTCGCGCCACGGCCGGTCGGTGCCGCCAGCCCCTCGCGCACGGCCGTGAGCGCAGGCAGGAGGTACGCGAGCGACTTGCCGGAGGCCGTGCCGGTGGCGACCACGACGTTGCGGCCGGCCCGGGCGAGCTCGGCCGCCTCGACCTGGTGCCGCCACGGCAGCGCCACCCCGGCCCCTTGCAGCGCCTCGACCAGCGCCGGGTCCGCCCAGGTCGGCCAAGGCGCGGTTGTCGCCGCTCGGGCGGGGAGCCGCTCGACGTGCACCAGCCGGTCGCGGCGGTACGGGCCGGAGGCGAGCATGGCCAGCAGCTCACCCGGCAGGTCGCGGGCCGACGCCGCGGTCACGGCGCGGGACCGTCGCCGAGCACGGCGAGCGGGACGTGCCGCCAGCGCGGGAGGTACGTCGCCGCGTAGACGGCTTCGTGCAGCACCGAGAGGTCGGCGAAGGCCGCGAGCAGCCGGTCGTCGAGCTGCCGTACCGGTCCGGTCGCCCGGTACGCGTCGAGGAAGGCCGACCCGGCCGAGCCGGACCAGACTCGGAGCCGCGAGGTCGCTGACGGCACCCGCCGCGCCGCGACCCGGGCCACGTGGTCAAGGGCCCGCAGCATCGACGCGACGTCGTACGCCGTCGGCCCGGGGTTGGCCCGGTGCGCAGCCGGCAGCAACGGGTTGCCGTCGAAGTCGCCCAGGGCCAGCCCGCCCTGCCAGCGCAGCACCTGACCGACGTGGGCGTCGCCGTGGATCCGCAGCGCCGGCACCACCCGGGCCGCCCGGACGACGTCGAGTGCGGCCTCGTGGCGAGGCCGCCACGGACCGAGGGCAGCCCGCATCTGGGGGTCCAGCGCGTCGCCGGTCGCCAGCAGCCCGCCGAAGTACGTGGCGAGCGGCCCGAGGTCGGGCACCTCGACCACCGGCTCTGGGAGGACGGCGCTTGGGGTCGCCATGGCGGTGTGGAACCCGCCGAGCAACTGACCGACGACAGCCGGCCAGGTGAGGTCGCGCTCGACACCCGCAGCCAGTGCGGTCACCAGGTCGTCGGCCATCCAGTCCCAGCCGTCCTTGGCCCCTGGCAGGAAGTCCAGCACCTGCGCGACCAGCAGCTCGCCCCAGTGGACGGTCGCCCGGCACGCGGTCGTCGCGGTGAAGCCGACCGCACGCAGGTGCTCGAGGATCAGCGGAGCCACGGCGGGAGACTCGGACGCGCCCACCTGCCACTTCACCAGCACCTGGTCACCGACCACCACGGAGTCGTTGGTCTGGTCGACGGCCAGCGCGCGCTCCGCGCCCGGGTACGGGGCCAGTGGCGCCCCGAGACCGTTGACCAGCAAGGGTTCTTGAGCCAGCACCAGCGACGCGCTGACGCCGTCACCCGGCGCCGCTCGCCGCCACCCCGACGCGCCCTCGACCATGGGCGCCAGGACCTGCCCGCCGTCGGCCAGCTCGACGAGTGCGAGCACCCCGGTCGGCAGGGGGGCCAGGTCGAGCAGTCGGGCCGCACCGGGGCGCTGGCCGTGTCGAAGGGGGGGCAGCACGAGATCGGCGCCCTCCTGCGAGAGGGTGGTCGCGAGCTGTTCGAACGTCACGCCGACGACCGTAGCCCGGAGGAGAGACAGATGCCTGAGGGTCCCCTGACCATCGTGCTGGCGGCCGAGAGTGCCCACGGGCCGACCAACAACTGCATCGGCATCGGCACCGAGCTGCTGCGGATGGGCCACCGGGTCGTCTTCGCCGCCGAGGAGTCGTGGGAGGGCAAGCTGGCCGCCCTCGGCTTCGAAGAGCGGCTGGTCGCCATGGCGCCGCCGGCCCCCGCCGACGAGGTGGTCGCCGCCGGTCAGGTCTGGATCGACTTCATCCGCGACACCGCCCCGCACTTCCGGACGCCGACGATCGAGCAGGTCAGCTCCGTGATCGAGCCGATCTGGCGGCAGCTGCTCGACGCCGCGGTCTACGCACAGCCGCAGTACGCCGCAGTCGTCGAGGAGATCGACCCCGACGTCATCGCGCAGGACAACGTCTCGGCGTTCCCGGCGCTGGTGTCCGGTGACACCCCGTGGGTGCGGCTCGTCTCGGCGCAACCGCTGGAGATGAAGGGCCCGGGCGTACCCCCGACGTTCTCCGGCCTGCCCGCGGCCGACCCGTCCGGCTGGGCGGCGTTCCGGGCGGAGTACCACCGGGCCTGCTCAGGCGTCTGGGCCGACTATGACGCGTTCTGCCGCGACAACGGCGCACCTGGCCTGCCGGCGGACGAGTTCGTCCACGAGGGCGTGCTCAACCTCTACACGTACCCCGCGGCGATCGACTACCTCGACGCCCGGCCGCTGGGCGACAGCTGGCGCCGGATCCAGTCGTCGGTCCGCGCTACGGACGCGACCGTCGAGGTCCCGGCCCGCATCCTGTCCGGCGAGGGCTCGCTCATCTACCTCTCGCTCGGTTCGCTCGGGGGTGCCGACGTCGACCTGATGAAGCGGCTCACCGGCTTCCTGGCGGACACCGAGCACCGGTTCATCGTGAGCAAGGGCCCGCGAGCCGACGAGTACGACCTGCCCGCGAACATGTGGGGCGCCGCGATGGTGCCGCAGACGACGCTCATCGGGCAGTGCGACCTCGTGGTCACGCACGGCGGCAACAACACGATCTGCGAGGCCTTCCACTTCGGGAAGCCGACCGTCGTCCTGCCCCTGTTCTGGGACCAGTACGACAACGCGCAGCGGGTCCACGAGACGGGCCTGGGTCGCCGGCTCGACACCTACCGCGTCGGGCGTGCCGAGCTGCTCGGGGCGATCGACGCTCTGCTGGGCGATGCCGCCGTGCGGGCCCGGATGGCCGGGATCGGTGAGCAGGTACGGGCCGAGAACGGCGTCGCGCACGCGGCCGCGACGATCGCCGAGGTCGGCCGCCGCGCCCGGGACGCCCGGTGAGCGCAGCCGGCTTCCTCGCCGACGTCGAGGCCGTGCCCGGGCGGTTGGCGGAGCTGGCCAGGGTCCTCGACCGGGACCCGTTCGCCGGGGCGCCCCTGGCGTCCGCCCACGCCGTCCTGCTCATCGGCATGGGCTCGTCGTGGTACGCCGCGCGCACGGCGGCGGGGTGGCTGCGGTCCGTGGGGGTCCCGGCGGTCGACGAGCCCGCCTCGCTCGGCGCCGGCTCGCCCGGTGGCGAGGGCACCGTCGCGGTGCTGATCTCGAACGGCGGACGCTCGGTGGAGACGCTCGACCGGGTGGACCGGCTCGCCCCCGGTACGTTCCGGATCGCCCTCACCGAGGACCCGACTTCCCCGCTGGCCCAGGCCTGCGACGTCACCGTCGTTCTCGGTTCCGGGCCGGAGGAGGGCGCCGTGGCCTGCCGGTCGTACCGGCACACGCTCGCCCTGCTGCTCGCCCTCGGCCTCCCGCGAGGCCGGGTTCAGGCGGCGGTGCGCTCGGCGGCCGACCACACGGCGAGGATGCTCGCGGACCGCAGCTGGGTGCTCCAGGTCGACGCGCTGCTCGGCACTGACACCCCGTCGTACTGGCTGGCTCCCGCGGACCGGCTCGGTTCGGCCCTGCAGGCGGCGCTGATGCAGCGGGAGTGCCCTCGGCTCCCGGCCAGCGGCTGCGAGACCGGCGACTGGTCGCACGTCGACGTCTATCTCACCGCCACGACCGACTACCGCGCCGTGCTCTTCGGTGGGAGTCGTTGGGACGCCCCGGCCCTGGACTGGATGCGACAGCGTGGCAGCACCGTCGTGTACGCCGGGGCGCGCGGGCATCAGCCGGCCGAATTCCCCTTCGGCGCGACCATCGACCTGCCGGCCGACCCGTTCGCGGCGATGCTGACCGAGCCGCTGGTGGCGGAGCTGTTGGCACAGCGCCGGTGGAGTGACACTCCACCGATTCTGCGTTCGGCTCAGCACCCGGGGTGACCGCTGCGTGGTTGAATCGAGCGCGCCTACCACCGGAAGGACCATCGTGGACCTATCTCTCTCATCTCGCACCGACGGCGACAAGACCGTCGTGGAGGTCGGCGGCGAGATCGACGTCTACACCGCGCCCAAGCTCCGTGAGCGCATCGTCGAGCTCGTCGAGAGCGGCAGCTACAACCTCGTGATCGACATGGAGCGGGTCGAGTTCCTCGACTCCACGGGGCTCGGCGTGCTGGTCGGCGGTCTCAAGCGGGTTCGGGCCCACGACGGTTCGCTGCGGCTGGTCTGCACCCAGGACCGGATCCTCAAGATCTTCCGGATCACCGGGCTCACCAAGGTGTTCCCGATCCACGACTCTGTCGACGACGCCGTCGCCGCGCAGAGCTGACCCGGCAGGTGCCCACCGTCGAGCTGCGGTTCACCCCGCTCCCAGCTCACGTCCGTACGGCCCGGCTGGTCGCCGTGTCGCTCGCTCGTCGGGCCGGGGTCGATGAGCACTCCCTCGACGAGGTCCGGCTGGCGGTGGGGGAGGCCGCGTCGCGGGCGGTCGGTCGGCACGCTGCTTCCTGCCCGACCGAGCCGGTGCTCGTGCGCCTGACCGACGGCGGGGACGCCTTCGTCGCCGAGGTCGTCGACGTCGCGGGTGACAACGACGTCGACCACCTCCACGATCTGCCCGGCGCCGACGACGACCCGGCGCTCGACCTGTTCGGCGACGACCTGTCCTCAGGGGTCGAGCTGGCCGTCATCGGGGGCCTCGTCGAGGACCTCCGGGTGGCCCACACCAGCGTCGGGACGGCGGTCACGATGACCTGGCCGGCCGTGTCGCCGGTACGGTCGCCCGGGGTGTCACAGGCGGCCGTTCCAGGTGCCGCCTTTGGTCACACCCCTCCGTCTGCGTAGACTCCGCCCGCTGCCGGACGATGTGGTCCCACCACCGGATTCCACCCGTCCTGGACGCCGATCCAGTCAACAGGAGGACGTATGTCCGGGATTCACGCCGCTAGCGGCGGGGTGATCACTCTCAGCGGGACCAACCTCACGTACGTGGTCATCGTCGCCGTGATCGCCCTGGGTGCCCTCGGGGTCGCCGCCCTCCTCGTGCGCGAGGTGCTCGCCGCGAGCCCCGGCACCGAGAAGATGCAGGAGATCGCGGCTGCCGTGCAGGAGGGCGCCGCGGCGTACCTCGCGCGACAGTTCAAGACCCTCGGCGTCTTCGCCGTGATCGTCTTCTTCCTGCTCTTCCTGCTGCCGTCCGAGACGTCCAGCGAGCGGATCGGGCGCTCGGTGTTCTTCCTGATCGGCGCGTCGTTCTCCGCGATCACCGGCTACATGGGCATGTGGCTCGCTGTCCGCGGCAACGTCCGTGTCGCCGCCGCCGCCCAGGAGTCGGGCGAGCAGCGCGCCATGCGCATCGCCTTCCGCACCGGTGGCGTGGCGGGCATGTTCACCGTCGGGCTCGGCCTGTTCGGTGCCTCGGTCGTCGTCCTCATCTACCGGGAGAACGCCGCCAAGGTCCTCGAGGGCTTCGGCTTCGGCGCCGCGATGCTGGCCATGTTCATGAGGGTCGGCGGCGGGATCTTCACCAAGGCGGCCGACGTCGGCGCCGACCTGGTGGGCAAGGTCGAGCAGGGCATCCCCGAGGACGACCCGCGCAACGCGGCCACGATCGCCGACAACGTCGGTGACAACGTCGGTGACTGCGCCGGCATGGCAGCCGACCTCTTCGAGTCGTACGCCGTCACCCTGGTCGCCGCCCTGATCCTGGGCAAGGCCGCGTTCGGCGAGATCGGTCTGGTCTACCCGCTCATCGTCCCCGCGATCGGCGTCATCACCGCGGTCATCGGCATCTTCGCCGTGGCCCCGCGACCCGGCGACCGCTCCGGCATGACGGCCATCAACCGAGGCTTCTTCATTTCGGCCGCGGTCTCGGCCGTCCTGGTCGCGATCGCCTCGTTCCTGCTGCTGCCGGACAAGGTCACCGACACCAGCTCGTCGGTCATCCCGGGCGCCGCGCTGGTCACGATCAACCCGCGGATCTACGCCATCTGCGCCGTGCTCATCGGCATCGTCCTCGCCGCGGCCATCCAGCAGCTCACCGGCTACTTCACCGAAACCGACCGCAAGCCGGTCGACGACGTCGCGAAGTCCTCGCTCACCGGCCCGGCGACGGTCATCCTGGCCGGCATCAGCGTCGGCCTGGAGTCGGCGGTCTACTCCGCGCTGCTGATCGGGGCGGCCGTCTACGGCGCGTTCCTGCTCGGTGCGGGCTCGGTGACGTTCTCGCTCTTCGCTGTCGCGCTCGCCGGCACCGGCCTGCTCACCACGGTCGGCGTCATCGTGTCGATGGACACCTTCGGCCCGGTCTCCGACAACGCCCAGGGCATCGCCGAGATGTCGGGCGACGTGCACGGCGAGGGCGCCCTGGTGCTGACTCGCCTGGACGCCGTCGGCAACACGACGAAGGCGATCACCAAGGGGATCGCGATCGCCACGGCCGTGCTCGCGGCCACCGCGCTCTTCGGTTCGTTCCGGGACGCCATCGGCATCGCGGTGCGGTCGGCCGGCGCCGGCAAGAGCAACATCGCACCGTCCGACCTGGCTCAGTACGCCGGCATCATCGACGTCGCGAACCCGCGCAACCTGGTCGGCCTGCTCATCGGCGCGGCGGTAGTCTTCCTGTTCTCGGGGCTGGCCATCAATGCGGTCTCGCGGGCGGCCGGCGCCGTGATCTACGAGGTGCGGCGCCAGTTCCGCGAGCACCCCGGGATCATGGACTACACCGAGAAGCCCGAGTACGGCAAGGTCGTCGACATCGTCACCCGCGACTCGCTGCGTGAGCTGGCCACCCCCGGTCTGCTCGCCGTCCTGACGCCGATCGCGGTCGGTTTCGGGCTCGGCATCGGCGCCCTCGGTGCCTACCTCGCCGGCACGATCGCCACCGGGACCCTGATGGCGGTGTTCCTGTCCAACTCCGGCGGGGCCTGGGACAACGCCAAGAAGTACGTCGAGGACGGCCACTTCGGCGGCAAGGGCTCCGAAGCCCACACCGCCACGGTCGTCGGCGACACGGTCGGCGACCCGTTCAAGGACACCGCCGGCCCGGCCATCAACCCGCTGATCAAGGTCATGAACCTCGTGGCCCTGCTCATCGCACCCGCGGTCGTCTCGACGTTCCTCGACGAGAAGACCGGGTTGCGGGTGATCATCGCGTTCGTCGCGGCGGCCATCGTCGTCACCGCGGTGGTCATTTCGAAGCGGCGCCCGATCGCGGTCGGCGACATGCCGGTCGATGCCACACCGTCGGTCGACGCATAGTCGGACTCTGGACATCGGATGAACGGGGCGTCCGGGCTGCGGGACGCCGCCGGGGTGGGCGACCGGCTGCGCGCCGCCGCGTACACCGCCGACGGGATCCTCGACCTTCTCGGTCCTGCCGCCTACGCCGCGCTCGCCCGGGGCGAGACGGTGCCTGCCTTGAGGGTCACCGAGGACGCCGGCCCGGTCGGCGCACTGACCCGCCTGTTCGTGCTGCAGGCGCCGGTCCCGGCAGCGCAGGCGGCCCGGCTCGTGCCCGGATACGACGACCTGCTGGCGGCCGGCCTGCTGCGGCTCGAGGGCGACCAGGTGCTCGCCGTCGTCGACGTGCGGCCTTACGCCGCGGACGCCGCCGACTTCTTCGTCGTCTCCGACCTGGGCACGGGTATCGGTGGGGTCACCGGGGCCGTGCGGCCACAGCACGTGCTGGGGGTCGGTGGGGCGTCGACGACGTTGGCCCAGCTGACGGTTCGGCCGCCGGTCGGGCGGGCGCTCGACCTCGGGACCGGCTGCGGCGTCCAGGCGCTACACCTGACCCGGCACGCGACCAGCGTCGTCGCCACCGACCGGAATCCCCGGGCCCTCCAGCTGGCCCGGCTGACCGCCGAGCTCTCCGGGGTGGCGTTCGAGCTGCGCGAGGGCGACCTGTTCGGGCCGGTCGAGGGCGAGCGGTTCGACCTCGTCGTGTCGAACCCGCCGTTCGTCGTGTCCCCTGGTGCCCGGTTTACCTACCGCGACTCCGGCCTCCCGGGCGACGAGATCTGCCGCCGCCTGGTGACCGAGGCGCCGACGTACCTCGCTGACGGCGGGTGGTGCCAGCTGCTGGCGAACTGGCTGCACGTCGAAGGCGCCGACTGGCGCGAACGGCTGGCCGAGTGGGTCGTGCCGACCGGCTGCGACGCCTGGGTGGTCCAGCGCGAGGTGCAGGACCCGATGGAGTACGCCGAGCTCTGGCTGCGCGACTCCGGCGACCACGCCACTCCCGTCTACCCGGACCTGTACGCACAGTGGCTCGAGTCGTTCGCTGCCGACCGCATCGAGGGCGTCGGGTTCGGCTGGATCACCTTGCACAAGTCCGGCTCCGCCCACCCCTACACCCGGATCGAGGAGATCAGGCAGCCGGTGCAGCAGCCACTGGGCGACGAGGTGTCGGCTTGGTTCGCCCGTCGGGACCGGTTGCGTGACCTCGACGACACCGGCCTGCTCGCGGCCCTGGTGATGGTCGACCCGCGGGTGCGGCTGGACCAGGAGTCGGCGCCGGGCGACGGCGGGTTCGGCCGGGTCGCCCAGCGGCTGCGCCAGACCGGCGGTCTGCACCGCAGCGGTGGCCTCGACGAGGTCGGGCTCGCCGTGGTGAGCGGGTGCATCACCCCGCGGCCGCTCATGGCCGTGCTCCTCGAGGTAGCCCAAGACCTGGGGCTCGACCCGGCCGGTTTCGCCGACGGCGCGCTCGAAGCCGTCCGCGCTCTCGTCGAGGAGGGCTTCCTCGACATCGAGCCCTGACGGCGGGGTGCGTTCCGTTTGACACAGGCGGGGCGTATACCGTCACACTCCGGCGGGGCGTTCGTCCCGCTGCGTACCCGAACTGATCACTGAGAGTGAGTCACGTGTCCGACACCGAGGAGGCCGGCATCCGCCGGCTGGTGATCGTGGAGTCGCCCGCAAAGGCGAAGACGATCAAGGGGTACCTGGGTTCCGGGTACGTCGTCGAGGCCAGCGTCGGCCACATCCGTGACCTGCCGACGCGCGCCGCCGACATCCCGGCCGCCCAGAAAGGCCAGCCCTGGGCCCGGCTCGGCGTCAACGTCGAGGCCGGCTTCGAGCCGCTGTACGTCGTCGACGCCGACAAGCGATCCAAGGTCGCCGAGCTGAAGAAGCAGCTCAAGGGCGTCGACGAACTGCTCCTCGCGACAGACGAGGACCGCGAGGGCGAGGCTATCGCCTGGCACCTGCTCGAGGTGCTCGAACCCACGGTCCCCGTCCGGCGCATGGTGTTCCACGAGATCACCCGCGACGCGATCCGGGCCGCTGCGGCCAACACCCGCGACCTCGACCAGGACCTCGTCGACGCGCAGGAGACCCGGCGGATCATCGACCGGCTGTACGGCTACGAGGTCAGCCCGGTGCTGTGGAAGAAGGTCATGCAGGGCCTGTCCGCCGGCCGTGTGCAGTCGGTGGCCACGCGGCTCGTCGTCGACCGTGAGCGCGAACGCATCGCGTTCACCAGCGCCGACTACTGGGACCTCGAGGCGGTGCTCGACCCGGGTGCGTTCACGGCTCGGCTCGTCGCGGTCGACGGCGCGCGCGTCGCCACCGGCCGCGACTTCGCCAGCGACGGGACGCTGACCACTCGTGGAGCCAAGGGGGCCACCGTCGTCGCGCTCGACGAAGCGACGGCCCGCTCGCTGGCCACCGGGCTCGCCAACGCCGCGTTCGCCGTCCGCTCGGTCGACGAGAAGCCGTACCGCCGTTCCCCCGCCGCACCGTTCATGACGTCGACCCTGCAGCAGGAGGCCAGCCGAAAGCTGCGCTTCTCGTCCCAGACGACGATGCGGATCGCTCAGCGGTTGTACGAGAACGGTCACATCACCTACATGCGTACCGACTCGACCACCTTGTCGTCGGCGGCGATCACCGCAGCCCGCGAGTCGGCCCGCATCATCTTCGGCGCCGAGACGGTCGCCGAGGCGCCCCGGCAGTACACCCGCAAGGTCAAGAACGCGCAGGAGGCCCACGAAGCCATCCGCCCCTCCGGCGACTCGTTCCGTACACCCGGCGAGATCGCTTCGGAGGTCTCCAACGACGAGCTCGCGTTGTACGACCTGATCTGGAAGCGCACCGTCGCTTCGCAGATGGCCGACGCGCGGGGCTTCACCGTGACGGTGCGCCTGGGCGCGACCTCGGCTGACGGCCGCGACGCCGAGTTCTCGTCGTCCGGCACCGTCATCACGCACCGTGGGTTCCTTGCGGCATACGAAGAAGGTCGCGACGAGGAGGGTTCCGGCGACGACGCCGAGCGCCGTCTGCCGGCCTTGACGGCCGGCGACGCCCTCGCCGTCCGGGCGCTCGAGCCCGAGGGCCACTCGACCCAGCCGCCGTCCCGCTACACCGAGGCCTCCCTGGTCAAGGCGATGGAGGAGCGTGGCATCGGCCGCCCGTCCACGTACGCGTCGATCATGGGGACGATCCTCGACCGTGGCTATGTCTGGAAGAAGGGCGGCGCGCTCGTCCCGTCGTTCCTCGCGTTCGCCGTGATCGGGTTGCTCGAGAAGCACTTCGCCGAGCTCGTCGACTACGACTTCACGGCTCGCATGGAGGAGCAGCTCGATCTCGTTGCCGGTGGTGACGCCGAGCGGGTCGACACGCTGAGCCGGTTCTACTACGGCCAGCCCGACGCCACGACGGCTCCGGCTGACGAGTTCCGCGGCCTGCACCCGATGGTCAGCGACCTCGGCGAGATCGACGCACGTGGCATCAACTCGATCCCGATCGGCAACGACATCGTGCTGCGGGTGGGGCGGTACGGCCCGTACCTCGAGCGCGAGCTGCCGCCGGACGCCGACGGCACTCCCGTCATGCAGCGCGCCCCGGTGCCCGACGACCTGCCCCCCGACGAGCTGACGGTGGCCAAGGCCGAGGAGCTGATGGCGAAGCCGTCGGGCGACCGCGAGCTCGGTGTCGACGCAGACACCGGGCTCACCGTGGTGGCCAAGACGGGGCGGTTCGGGCCGTACGTCACCGAGCTGCTGCCCGATGACGCCCCGAAGACGGCCAAGCCGCGCACGGCGTCGCTGTTCAAGGACATGTCCCTCGACACGGTCGACCTGTCGTCCGCGTTGCGGCTGCTGTCGTTGCCCCGCGTGGTCGGCGTCGACCCTGCCGACGACGGCGAGATCGAGGCACTGAACGGCCGCTACGGCCCGTACATCAAGAAGGGCACCGACTCGCGCTCGCTCGACTCCGAGGAGGCGCTTTTCACGGTGACCCTCGAGGAGGCCCTGGCGCTGTTCGCGGTGCCGAAGCCACGTGGACGCGGCCGTGGTGCGACTGCGCCGCCGCTGCGCGAGCTGGGCGTCGACCCGGCGACGGGCAAGGACGTCGTGGTCCGTGAGGGCCGCTTCGGTGCGTACGTCACCGATGGCGAGACCAACGCGACCTTGCGCAAGGGCGACGCCGTCGAGACCGTGACCATCGAGCGGGCGGGCGAGCTGCTCGCGGAGAAGCGGGCCAAGGGGCCGGCGCCGAAGAAGGCCGCCGCCAAGCGGGCACCGGCGAAGAAGACGGCCGCCAAGAAGGCCGCCCCGAAGAAAGCCGCCCCGAAGAAAGCCGTGGCGAAGAAGGGCTGAACCTGGCTGTGGCCGAGCCCGGATAGGGTGCGAGCATGCCGGAAACCACCCAGCCGCGAGGGCTGTTCGTCGCCTTCGAGGGCGGTGAGGGCAGCGGCAAGTCGACTCAGGTGCAGCGGCTCGTCGCCGTGGTCGAGGGGTGCGGCCGCGAGGTGCTCGCCACCCGTGAGCCCGGCGCGACACGCATCGGTCCGGCCATCCGCTCGCTGCTGCTCGACCCCGTCTACACGGGGCTGTCGCCCCGGGCCGAGGCCTTGCTCTACGCCGCGAACCGCGCCGAGCACGTCGCCGAGGTCATCGAGCCCGCTCTGGCCCAGGGAGTGGTCGTCCTCTGTGACCGCTACATCGACTCGTCGTTGGCCTACCAAGGGGCCGGTCGCCCGCTCGAGGCCGACACGGTGGAGCTGGTCAACACGTGGGCGACCGGCGGGCTGCTGCCCGACCTCACCGTCCTGCTCGACGTCGATCCCGAGGTCGGCCTGGTGCGCGCCGGTGCGGTGCCCGACCGGGTCGAGGCCGAGCCGCTGGAGTTCCATCAGGCCGTGCGGCGCGGCTTCCTCGCGCTCGCTGCCCGGGCTCCCGAGCGCTACCTCGTGCTCGATGCGTCGCTGTCCGTGGACGTCATCGCCGCCACGGTGACCGAGCGCGTCGTCGGGCTGCTGGGCGGAGGTGCAGCGTGAGCGTCTGGGCCGACCTGGTCGGGCAGGGTCGGGTGATCGAGCGACTGAGCGCGAGCGCCGAGGCGGCCCGCGAGGTCGTCGACGGCTCCGGGCCGGGCGTGGGCATGACCCACGCGTGGGTGTTCACCGGTCCACCGGGTTCCGGTCGCAGCACGGCTGCGCTCGCCTTCGCTGCGGCCCTGCAGTGCACCGAGCTGGACGGCCTGCCGGGCTGCGGGCACTGCCACGCCTGCCACACCGTCCTCGAGGGCACGAACCCCGATGTCACTGTCGTACGCCCGGCCGGGCTCAACTACCTCGTCGACGACATCCGCGGGCTGGTGCGCGCGGCGGCGCTCTCGCCGTCCGGCGGGCGGTGGCAGGTGGTCGTGATCGAGGACGTCGACCGGCTCGAGGGCCCCGACCAGGCGTGGCGCGCGGCCAACGCGTTGCTCAAGGCCATCGAGGAGCCCAGCCCCCGCACGGTCTGGATCCTGTGTGCGCCTTCGCTCGAGGACGTCCTGCCGACGATCCGCTCCCGCTGCCGGAACGTGGGTCTGGTGACGCCGCCGGCCGATGCCGTGGCCGAGGTGCTGATCCGCCGCGACGGCATCGACCCCGCACTTGCGGCGTTCGCCGCGCGGGCGGCTCAGTCGCACGTCGGCCGGGCCCGCCGGCTGGCCCGCGACGAGGCGAGCCGGCTGCGCCGGGCCGAGGTGCTGGCGATCCCGACCCAGCTGGCCGGGGTCGGGGCCTGCCTGGACGCCGCTGCCAACCTGGTCGAGGCCGCATCGGACGAAGCCGGTGCGGCGACCAGCGGACGCGACGCCGCCGAGTCCGCTGAGCTCGCCTTGGCGCTCGGGCAGGGTTCCAGCAAGGGTCTGGACGCCACCGGTCGCTCCCAGCTCAAGGACCTGGAGAAGCAGCACAAGCGGCGGTCGACCCGCACCCAGCGCGACGTGCTCGACCTCGCCCTGCTCGACCTCGTGAGCTACTACCGCGACGTGCTGACCGTTCAGCTCGGTGCGCCCGTCGATCTGGCCAACATCGACTTCGACGCCGACATCCGGCGGCTTGCCCGGCAGGGTTCGCCCGAGCGCACGCTGCAGCAGATCGAGGCGATCCTGGCCTGCCGCGAGTCGCTGGCGGGCAACGTCGCGCCGCTGCTGGCTGTCGAGGCCATGACCCTGTCGATGCGCGAGCGTTAGCCTGGCCTGGTGGGAATGGTCATGGCGGTCGCCTTCGAGCTGTACGGACGGCTGTACTACCTCGACCCGGGCGAGCACCGGCCGGCCGTCGGCGACCACGTGCTGTACCCCACGTCGCGCGGCACCGAGGTGGCCACCTGCGTCTGGGCGCCGTCGTACGTCAGCGAGGACATCGGCGGGCTGAGTGTGTGCGCCGGACCGGCCTCCGAGGCTGACCTCGAACGTAACGAGAGCAACCGGGCCCGCCGCGGCCGGATCCTGATGGCGGGTCGGCGCCTCGTCCGTGAGAACGCCCTGCCGATGAAGATCGTGGCCGCCGACTGGGACGACCACGACGAGGTCGCGACGCTGTACTTCGGCGCGCCGCATCGGGTCGACTTCCGTCAGCTCGTGCGTGACCTGGCCCGGACGCTGGAGTGCCGGATCGAGCTGCGCCAGCTGAACGCCCGCGACGAGGCCCGCGTGCAGGGCGGCATCGGTCCGTGCGGTCGTGACACCTGCTGCTCCACGTTCCTCAAGGATTTCGAACCCGTGACCACGCGGATGGCCAAGGACCAGGACCTTCCGCTGAACCCGCTGCGGATCTCGGGCGCCTGCGGCCGGCTGATGTGCTGCCTGAAGTACGAGCACCCGCTCTACCAGGACTTCAAGGCCACCGCGCCCGAGGTCGGCGACCGGTTCGAGACCGACGAAGGCCCCGTCACCGTCGTCGGCCACAACGTGCCCCGCGACGCCGTGTACGTCCGGGGCGCCGACGGTCAGCGCAAGGTGTGCTCCCGGGCGAGCGCGTGTGCCTCGCGCCAGGCCTACGAGTCGTCGCGTGAGACGCTGACGGTTCTTCCGCCCGAGGTCTGAGAGCTGCTGCGTGCACCATCGCCCCCATGTTCCCGTTGTTCGTGTCGCCGCGGTGCTGGTCGCGGCGGCTCTCGTCGTCGCGGGCTGCTCCGGCCCGTCGGCCAGCCCGCCCGCCCCGCAACCGGGCGCCACCGACGCCCCCTCCGCTGGGCTCGCCCGCTTCTACACCCAGCGGCCGGACTGGAACGACTGCGGCGGTGGGTTCTTCTGCGCCACCATCGACGTACCGGTCGACTACGCGCAGCCGGCCGGCGACACGATCCGGCTCGCCTTGACCCGGCTGCCGGCTGCGGACCCGGGCCGACGAGTGGGTTCGCTGGTCGTCAACCCGGGCGGTCCCGGCGTCAGCGGCATCGGGTATGCGCGCGCCGCCGACCGAGCCTTCACGGCGCGGCTCCGCGCGGTCTACGACATCGTCGGGTTCGACCCGCGGGGGGTGGCCTCCAGCACGCCGGTCGAGTGCCTGACCAACGCGCAGACCGACACGTTCATCGCGGCGGACGGCTCACCCGACTCGCCTGCGGAGGAGCAGTCGCTCCTCGCCCTCAGCAGGCAGCTCGCGGACGGGTGCGAGGCGAACGCGCCCACGTTGCTCCCGCATCTGGGCACCCCTGACGCGGCTCGCGACATGGACGTGATCCGCGCAGTCGTGGGCGACGTCAAGCTGAACTACTTCGGGGCGTCGTACGGCACGTACCTCGGAGCGACGTACGCAGAGGAGTTCCCGGCGAAGGTAGGCCGCTTCGTCCTCGACGGCGCCGTCGACCCGAGTCTGACCGGAAAGCAGCTGTCGCAGGGGCAGCTCGGGGGTTTCGAGACGGCGTTGGACGCCTTCCTGGCCGACTGTGTGAAACGGGCCGACTGCCCGATCGGTCCCACCGTGGCCGCGGCGCGTGTGCAGATCGTTGACCTGCTCGCCTCGGCCGACGTCACCCCGCTCCGGAGCGCGAGCGGTCGGCCCGTGACGCAGGCACTCGTCCAGCTCGGTCTCCTGTTTCCCTTGTACAGCAGGGCCAATTGGCAGGTCCTTCGCACCGCGCTGACGCAGGCGCTCGGCGACTCGGGGGGCGCTGCCGGCGACGGCACGGTGCTGCTGCAGATCGCTGACAGCTACGCCGATCGGCGCCCCGACGGCACGTACGGCTCGAACCGCAACACGGTGACGTACGCCGTGAACTGCCTCGACCGCCCCGATCTCGAGACCCTCGACCAGTTCCGCGCAACGGCAACGGACTTCGCCAAGACCTCGCCGATCTTCGGAGCCTTCTTCGCCTGGAGCGACGTGCCCTGCTCGGTGTGGCCGGCGTCGGGGAAGGCGCCGCCGCGCAAGATCGCGGCTCCGGGGGCGGCACCGATCCTCGTCGTCGGCACCACGCGAGACCCAGCGACGCCCTACCAGTGGGCGGTCAACCTGGCGGGCCAGCTCTCGTCGGGGCGGCTGCTCACCCGCGTCGGCGACGGGCACACGGCCTACACCGCTGGGTCCACCTGCATCGACGACGCCGTCGACGGATACCTCACGTCCGGGGCGCTGCCGGCGGTCGGCACGGTGTGCCGGTGAGGCGCGGGCGGCCGACCCCGTCCGTGTAGACTTCGGTGCCGCCCCCGGGTCCCGCCTGGGAGCGCGCCGCCTTAGCTCAGTCGGCAGAGCGACGCACTCGTAATGCGTAGGTCCAGGGTTCAATTCCCTGAGGCGGCTCCACGTGATCATGCGGTTGACCTGCGGAAACGTGGGTTTCAAGATCCTTCCGAAGTTGATCTGTGTGCCACAATGTGTGCCATTGAGGTTGGCGTCCCTCAGCGTCCACCGACTACTCCCACAGTGCACGGCCGACTCGAGCGGCGGCTTCGGCGGACAGCTCGGGTGCGACATGGCTGTAGGTGCCGAGCGTCAGGCTGATCTGGCTGTGACCCAAAATCTGCATGACGACCCGCGCTGGCACTCCCATGGTGAGCATCACTGTCGCGGCGGTGTGCCGGGCGTCGTGGAGCCGCGCATCCCTCACGCCGGCCTCAGTGAGGAGCGCCTTCCAAGCGAGGTAGTCCAGCTTGGGGTCGATCGCTGTCCCGTTCTCGTGGGTGAAGACGAGGCCTGTCTCCACCCAGTCCGTTGCCGCCAGAGTGCGCTCGGCGTCCTGCTCCGCCCGCCTGATCGCCAGGGCATCGACCAGTTGGGGAGGGAGTGCCACCGAACGTCGACCAGCCGCTGACTTGGGTTGCACGAGGACAAGACCGCCGCCGACGCGCGTAGGGCAGTCCCCTGCGCGCTTCCGCCCGCAGGTACCGCCGCAGCCGTGTTGCGCGACCTGCCGCTGGAGGGCTCGGCGGACCCGGATTGATGCCTGCCCGAGGTCGACGTCGCTCCAACCCAGGCCGAGTGCTTCACCTTGGCGAAGACCAAGGGCCAGGGCCACCGACCAGCGTGCGGCATTGCGGTGCCCCTTAGAAGTTTCGAGGATCGCCCGCGCCTCGGCCTGCGTCAGCGGCTCGATTTCGACCCTCGTCACCGACGGCGCATCGACGAACTGGCAGACGTTGCGGGCGACTCGCCCGCGCTGCCAGGCGATCTTCAGCGCGCGGGACAGCACCCGGTGAACGTGGAGGACGGACGACGGCGAAAGTCCGTCCTCCAGAAGGGCTGTGTGCAGGGCCTCGATGTGTTCGGGCTGCAGCCGATCGAGTCGGTGATGGCCAAGGAGCGGCACGACGCGCTTGTTCACGATCCAGCGATATGAGGCCAGGGTCGAAGGGCGAACGCGGCGCGCGGCGATGTTGTCGAGGTAGTAGGCCAACCAGACGGCCAGAGTCGGGCTCTTGTCAGCCGAGGGCACTACCCCCGCGTCTCGCTTGGTGGCGAGAGCGCGCATTCTCTTAACGACGTCGCCCTGGTTGGGGGCGGCGACGTGACGTCGGTCGCGTTTGCCACCTACCCCAATACCCATGTCGACCCAGCCGTGCCAGCGGCCGTCCGACTCGTCGAACAGCAGACTGCCTTCGCCCGAGGCCCTGGACCTACGCCGGCCGCCGGACACCTGCTCACGCCCCCATCGTGTTCATGTGCCTGAGAGCGTCCACGTAGTCGTCGAGTGCAGCCGCCGGGATACGGCGCAGCTTTCCGATCTTCACTGACTCGAGTTGATTCCGGGCGACGAGGGTGTAGACGGTGGAGCGTCCGATCTGGAGGCGTTGGGCTGCTTGCTCGACGCTGAGGAGGAGGCGGACGTTTCGCTCCGGCTCGGGAAGCGGGCCACGGTTGCTGGGCAGCGGAAGGACGATGTCAGCGG
>JBBQWS010000039.1:0-33122 GCA_038210415.1 Actinomycetes bacterium | reverse complement strand
GGGTAAGATCATTCTCGGTGATCTTGGGGTCCCCGCGCACCCCATGTGACCTGCGGCTTTTCGAGTGCCCCCGGTAGGATTCGAACCTACGCTCCCGCCTCCGGAGGGCGATGCTCTATCCCCTGAGCTACGGGGGCTCGGGAGCGCAAACCCTACCAGCCGGAGCCCGTGGTCCACGTACCCTGGGAAGGTGGACCGACCTCCCCGCGTGCTAGTCGTTGACGACACCGATGCGGTGCGTGAGCTGATCCGGACGATCCTGGAGATCGAGGGGATCGAGGTCTTCACGGCGGTCGACGGGCAGGAGGCTCTCGACTCGGTCGCCGACATCGCCCCCGACGTGATCACCATGGATGTGGTGATGCCCCGCATGGACGGGCTGGCCGCGGCAGCCGCGCTCAAGGCCCGTCCGGACACGGCCTCGATCCCGATCGTGATGGTGTCGGCGCGGGCCCGTCCGGTCGACCGGGCCAAGGGCGCAGAGGCCGGCGTCGACGCGTACCTCACCAAGCCGTTCGAGCCGTACGACCTGCTGGTGGCGGTTCGGTCGTTGCTGCCGGCTCCGTGAGAGCGGGAGGCACGATGGCAGCCCGGGGCCCGAATCCGGGTGGACCCGCGCCGATAGCCTTGCCTTATGACGCCCGCCCAGCTCGCCGACGCAGTCCTCACCGCGGTCCATGCGGCCATCGCCTCCGGCGAACTGGTCCTGCCGCACGGCGCCGTACCGGCCGAGGTGGTCGTCGAGCGTCCGAAGAACCGCGAGCACGGCGACTACGCGACGAACATCGCTCTGCAGCTGGCCAAGCCGGCCGGGCGGCCCCCGCGCGACATCGCCACGCTGGTGGCCAAGCACCTAGCCGCCGCCGACGGCATCGCTTCGGTTGATATTGCGGGCCCGGGCTTCCTCAACGTGCGGCTGGACGCCGGCGCTGCCGGTGACCTCGCCCGGCTGATCGTCACGCAGGGCGCCGCGTATGGCCGGACGGCCACACTCGAGGGTCAGCGGGTCAACCTGGAGTTCATCTCGGCGAACCCGACCGGGCCGCTGCACCTCGGCCACACCCGGTGGGCTGCGGTCGGCGATGCGATGGCCCGGGTGATCGAGGCGGCCGGCGCCGAGGTGGTCCGCGAGTTCTACATCAACGACCGGGGCGTCCAGATGGACCTCTTCGGGGCGTCGCTGGCTGCTGCGGCGAGCGGTAGGCCGATCCCCGAGAACGGCTACCTCGGCGAGTACGTCCCCGAGCTCGCCGCGGAGGTCGTGGCCATGCACCCCGAGTACCTCGTCCTGCCCGAGGACGAGCAGCTGGTCGCGTTCCGCGAGGCCGGGTACGTGCTGCAGCTGGCCCAGCAGCGGGCGGTCCTCGACAACTTCCGGACCCACTTTGACGTCTGGTACTCCGAGCGGTCGCTGCACGCATCTGGCGCGGTCGACCGGGGAATGGCTCGGCTGCGCGAGCAAGGACACGTCTTCGAGGCGGACGGCGCGGTGTGGCTGCGCACGACCGACTTCGGCGACGACAAGGACCGGGTGCTGATCAAGGCTGACGGCTCGCTGACGTACTTCGCGTCGGACACCGCGTACTACCTCGACAAGCGGTTCCGCGGTTTCGACGTGAACATCTACCTGCTCGGTGCCGACCACCACGGGTACGTCAACCGGCTGCGGGCCGTCGCGGCCTGCGCGGGCGACGACCCCGACTTCAATATCTCGGTGCTCATCGGGCAGCTCGTGAAGATCCTCAAGGACGGCGAGGAGGTCAAGCTGTCCAAGCGGGCCGGCACGATGGTCACGCTGGAGGACTTCGTCGCCGAGGTCGGCGTCGACGCGGCCCGCTACTCGCTGTGCCGGTACCCGGCTGACTCACCTCTCACGCTCGACATCGCCGTGCTGACGGCGCGGCGCAACGAGAACCACGTCTACTACGTCCAGTACGTCGCCGCCCGGACGGCTTCGGTCGCCCGCAACGCCGTCGACGCCGGCCTGGTTCGTGGTGACGAGTCCGACTTCGACCCCGAGCTCCTCGTCGACCCGGCAGAGAACGCACTGCTGGGCGTGCTCGGCGAGTTCCCGCGGGTGGTCGCCTCCGCGGCCGAGCTGCGCGAGCCGCACCGGGTCGCGCGGTACCTCGAGGAGCTGGCGGGGACTTACCACCGCTTCTACGACGCCTGCCGGATCCTGCCGCGCGGCGACGAGGAGGTCACCGAGGTGATGCGGGCCAGGCTGTGGCTCAATGCAGCCACCCGCCAGGTGATCGAGAACGGCCTGGCACTCCTCGGCGTCACCGCCCCCGACCGCATGTAGCCCATCAGGCTCACCCCCGACTTCCGCGACAAGGGTCCGCCCATGCCAACAGACAGCAGTTCGATGCCCATCACGGATGTGTGGTTGGGTTGCCGGGCGTGTCGTGAGTGCGGCCAGAGCTCGAACTAGTGGCATGGGGGGACCCTTGTCGCGGGATTGGGGGGGTGCGGGCGGTGCGGGCACATCCAGCGGGACCAAGGCACGGCGACCAGCTGCACGAGGCTGCCCCGATCGGGCCCCCGCGCGACCTGAACCGGCTGGACCCCGCGCTGTGGGCGACGGGCGTCAGCCGGGGTGACGACGGCGTCGTCCGGCTGCACGGGCAGGACGTCCGTGACCTGGCCGCGACGTACAGCACCCCCGTGCTCCTTCTCGACGAGCCGGACTTCCATGACCGGTGCCGGCAGTTCGTCACCGCCTTCGAAGGGGCCGACGTCTACTACGCGGCCAAGGCCTTCCTGACCACGGCGGTCGCCCGCTGGGTCGAGGCCGACGGGCTCGGCCTTGACGTCGCCACCGGCGGCGAGCTCGCCGTCGCGCTGCGGGCCGGCTTCCCGGCCGGGCGCCTGCTGTTCCACGGCAACAACAAGTCGGTCGATGAGCTGGCTGCGGCGCTCGATGCCCGCGTCGGACGAATCGTCGTGGACTCGTACGAAGAGGTCGTCCGGCTCGCCTTCCTCGCCGAGCAGCGAGGCGTCCGCCAGCGGGTCCTCGTGCGCGTGACCGTCGGAGTCGAGGCGCACACGCACGAGTTCATCGCGACCGCCCACGAGGACCAGAAGTTCGGCTTCTCGCTGGCCGGTGGCGACGCGGCCGAGGCGGTCCGACGGGTGCTCTCGCTTCCGTCGCTCGAGCTGGTCGGGCTGCACTCCCACATCGGGTCGCAGATCTTCGACACCTCCGGGTTCGAGGTGGCCGCGCACCGGGTCGTGGGGCTCGCTGCTGAGATTCGCGACGAGCACGGAGTCGACCTGCCCGAGCTGAACCTCGGCGGCGGCCTCGGCATCGCCTACGTCGCCGGTGACGACCCCGCCGACCTGGCCGTCGTCGCCGCGTCGCTGACCGGCATCGTGGCCCGCGAGTCCGCGTCGTACGGACTGGCGGTCCCGCGCCTCGCGGTCGAGCCCGGCCGGGCCATCGTCGGGCCGACGACGTTCACCCTGTACGAGGTCGGCACGGTGAAGCAGGTCGAGGTCGCAGCCGGCCTGCACCGGGCCTACGTGAGTGTCGACGGCGGGATGAGCGACAACATTCGCACCGCGCTGTACGACGCGGAGTACACCGTCGTGCTCGCCTCGCGGACGTCGACCGCCGAGCCGATGCTGGCGCGCGTCGTCGGCCGGCACTGCGAGAGCGGCGACGTCGTCGTCAAGGACGCCTGGCTGCCAGGCGACCTGGCCCCGGGTGACCTGCTGGCGGTCGCCGCGACTGGCGCGTACTGCCGGGCGATGGCCTCGACGTACAACCAGGTGGGCCGCGCACCGGTCGTGGCCGTCACCCGCGAGGGCGCCCGGCCGATCCTGCGCCGCGAGACCGCCGCCGACCTGCTGCTGCTGGACGTCGATGCCTGAGCGAAACGTGCGGACGATAGTGTCGGTACTCGGGACAGGCACCCGGGTGAGCCCGGCCACCGGACGTCAAACAGGAGGATCTCGTATGGGCGCGCAGCCGCTCCGCGTCGCGCTGCTCGGCTGTGGCGTCGTGGGCTCCGAGGTCGTGCGGCTGCTCGCCTCGCAGTCCGACGATCTTGAGGCTCGGGTCGGAGCCCCGTTCGAGCTGGTGGCGATCGGCGTCCGCGACATCGAGGCCGATCGCGGCCCGGCCGTGCCCCGAGAGCTGCTGACCGGTGACCTCGAGACTCTCGTCGACCGCACCGACGTCGACGTCGTCGTCGAGCTGATGGGCGGCATCCAGCCGGCCCGCTCGCTGCTGCTGCGGGCGCTGCGCCGCGGGGCGAGCGTCGTCACGGCCAACAAGGCGCTGCTCGCGGAATACGGCCCCGAGCTCTACGAGGCGGCCGACGAGGCGCGTGCCGACCTCTACTACGAGGCGTCGGTGGCGGGCGCGATCCCGTTGCTGCGCCCGCTGCGCGAGAGCCTGGCCGGCGACCAGGTCAACCGGGTGCTCGGCATCGTCAACGGCACCACCAACTACATCCTGACCAAGATGGACGAGACCGGGGCCAGCTTCGCCGACGCGTTGGCGGAAGCCCAGGCGCTCGGGTACGCCGAAGCCGATCCGACGGCCGACATCGAGGGTTTCGACGCGGCGGCGAAGGCGGCCATCCTGGCCGGCCTGGCGTTCCACACCCGGGTCACGTTGAGCGACGTCTACCGCGAGGGGATCACCTCGGTCAGTGCCGCGGACGTCGCCACCGCGCAGGCGATGAACCACGTGATCAAGCTGCTCGCGATCTGCGAGCGGTCCACCGACGGCCGCGGCGTGTCGGTGCGGGTGCACCCGGCCATGATCCCGTTGACGCACCCGCTGGCCGGGGTCCGGGAGGCCTACAACGCGGTGTTCGTCGAGTCCGACGCTGCCGGCCAGCTGATGTTCTACGGACGCGGCGCCGGCGGTTCGCCCACCGCCTCGGCTGTCCTCGGTGATCTTGTGGCCGTCGGTCGCAACCGGCTCTCCGGCGGCCGCGGACCGCGCGAGAGTGCCTACGCGGCCCTCGAGCTGCGGCCGCTGGGGGAGGCCATGACTCGCTACTACATCGGCATCGACGTCGCCGACAAGGCCGGGGTCCTGGCCACGGTGGCGCAGACGTTCGCGGCGCACGACGTGTCGATCGAGACCCTGCGACAGGACGGTCGTGGTGACGAGGCTTCGCTGTTCGTCGTCACGCACAAGGCGAGCGAGTCGGCGCTGGCCGGTGTTGTCGCCGACCTGCGCGGCCTGGACGTGGTTCGTGCGGTGGCGTCGGTGATGCGGGTGGAGGGCGAATAGCCATGGTCGGGACGGCTCCAGCAAAGACCGATCGGCGGCACCAGTGGCGTGGGGTGATCGAGGAGTACCGCGACCGGCTGCCGGTCACCGACGCAACGCCGGTGGTCAGCCTCGGCGAGGGCGGGACGCCTCTCGTCCTGGCCCAGGTCCTCAGCGAGACCACCGGGTGCACGGTGCACCTGAAGGTGGAGGGCGCGAACCCCACCGGGTCGTTCAAGGATCGCGGCATGACGATGGCGATCTCCAAGGCGGCCGAGGACGGCGCCCAGGCGGTCATCTGCGCGTCGACGGGGAACACCAGCGCGTCGGCTGCCGCGTACGCGGTGCGGGCCGGCATGGTCTCGGCCGTCCTGGTGCCGTCGGGCAAGATCGCGATGGGCAAGCTGTCGCAGGCGCTCGCCCACGGTGCGACCCTGCTGCAGGTCGACGGTAACTTCGACGACTGCCTCACCCTGGCCCGCGACCTCGCCGAGAACTACCCGGTGTCACTGGTCAACAGCGTGAACCCGTTCCGGATCGAGGGACAGAAGACCGCCGCCTTCGAGATCGTCGACGCGCTGGGCGACGCCCCTGACATCCATTGCCTGCCCGTCGGCAACGCCGGCAACATCACCGCGTACTGGAAGGGCTTCACCGAGTACGCCGCGGACGGCTCGGCCGCCCGCCGGCCGCGGATGTGGGGGTTCCAGGCCGCCGGGGCGGCGCCCATCGTCCTGGGACACCGGGTCGACAGGCCGTCGACCATCGCCACCGCGATCCGCATCGGCAATCCGGCGTCGTGGGACTTCGCGCTGGCCGCCCGCGACGAGTCCGGAGGGTTCATCAACTCGGTCACCGACCGGCAGATCCTGGCGGCGTACCGGCTGCTCTCGGCGCGCGAAGGCGTCTTCGTCGAGCCCGCCTCAGCGGCGTCGGTCGCGGGGCTGCTGCAGTCGCACGCGGCGGGCTTGCTCGAGCCCGGGCAGACGGTCGTGTGCACGGTCACCGGGCACGGGCTCAAGGACCCCCAGTGGGCCATCGACGGCGCCCCGGCCCCACGCACGGTGCCCGTGGACGCGCACCAGGTCGCTGCCGTCCTCGGCCTGGCGGGCTGATGGCCGGTCCGATGTTCCGGGCCGCCCCTGTCCGGGTCCGGGTGCCGGCCACGAGCGCGAACATCGGCCCCGGGTTCGATGCGTGCGCTCTGGCCCTCGGCCTGTACGACGACGTCGTGGTGCAGGTCGCCGAGAGCGGTCTGGACATCCAGGTGGCAGGCGAGGGTTCCGACCGGGTTCCGAACGGCGAACGGCACCTCATCGTCAAGACCCTGCGCAAGACCTTCGCCGTGCTCGGCGGTCAGCCGCGCGGGCTGGCCCTGCGCTGCGCGAACCGGATCCCGCACGGTCGCGGCCTGGGGTCGAGTGCCGCGGCCATCGTCGCCGGCGTCGTGGCCGCCAGGGCGCTGGTCGTGGGCGGCACCGACCGCCTGGACGACGACGCGGTCCTGCAGCTCGCCGCCTCGATCGAGGGCCACCCCGACAACGTCGCAGCGTGCCTGCTCGGCGGGTACACCATCGCCTGGCACGAGGTTGAGCGAGTGCGCGCGCTTCGGCTCGACGTGGCTCCCACGGTGCTCCCGGTCGTCTTGGTGCCCACCACCCAGCTGGCGACCAACAAGGCCCGCAAGCTCCTGCCGGAGCAGGTACCGTTCGCCGATGCGGCCCTCGTGGCCGGCCGGGCAGCGCTGCTGACCGCGGCCCTGACGAGTCACCCCGAGCTGCTGCTCCCTGCGACGGAGGACCGGTTGCACCAGGGGTACCGCGCGCCGGCGATGCCTCGGTCGGCGGCGCTGGTTCGCAGCCTTCGGGCCGACGGGGTTCCCGCGACGATCTCGGGGGCCGGTCCCTCGGTGCTGGCGCTGTGTTCGCCGTCCAGTGTCGACCGGGTCGCCGTTTTCGCGGCCCGCGGCTGGGTGGTCCACCGGCTCGAGACGGCCGCGCAAGGGGCGCAGCTGCTGGGTCTCTAGCGGCCGACCGTGTGGTCCTCCAGCGTGGCGGAGGGTCTGGGTCGCGAGTGGTGTTAGTGTGTGTAGTGCACCAGGCGCCCATCGGGCCGGTGCTCCAGAGCCACTCCCGAGCAAGGACCCCGAACCTTCGCGTTCGCTGATCTCCTGCGTGCGTCGAAATCTGTGTTCGTCCCGGATGGCCCAGTTCTTGTCGGAGCCCGTCTCCTGTGTTCCTGTCAGTCCCTTTCCTCCCGCTCCGCGAAGGACATGTAGTAGTGAGCGACACCACCATCACCGACGTCGTCAGCTCGAGTGACGATTCATCTCCCGCAGCGACCAAGCCGCGCAAGCGCAGTGGCAGCCTCAACGGCATGGTCCTCGCCGAGCTCCAGCAGGTGGCTTCCGGCCTCGGCCTGGGCGGCACCGCCAAGATGCGCAAGGGCGAGCTGATCGAGGCGATCAGCTCGGCCCAGCGCTCAGGCGGCGCCTCAGCCGCCCCGGTCGCGTCCGTTCCGGTCTCGACCGGGGAGCGCGCCGAGCGGCCACCCCGCGCGTCGCGGCCGCCGCGCGAGAACCGGCCGCCACGCGACGAGCAGACCGCGGCGGTCGCGACCGAGCCGCCCACCGAGGCGCCGGTCAGTGACACCGCGGGCACCCAACCCCGGACCGATGCCGCCGAGCCCCGGTCCGAGCAGGGCGACCGCTCGCAGACCCAGCGCCCGCCGCGCGAGCCGCGCCAGCGCGAACCCCGCCAGGGTGGCCAGAACCAGGGTGGCCAGAACCAGGGTGGCCAGAACCAGGGTGGCCAGAACCAGGGTGGCCAGAACCAGGGTGGCCAGAACCAGGGTGGCCAGAACCAGGGTGGTCAGAACCGCTACTTCGACGACGACAGCTCTGAGGGCCGCCGTCGACGTCGTGGCCGGGGCCGTGATCGCGACCGCCGCCCGGGGGTCCAGCGACCCGAGCGGTTCGGCAACGAGGCGGAGCCGACGATCAACGAGGACGACGTGCTCGTCCCGGTCGGCGGAATCGTCGACATCCACGACAACTACGGGTTCATCCGCACCAGCGGATACCTCCCGGGCCCCAACGACGTCTACGTGACGCTCGCCCAGGTACGCAAGTACGGGCTGCGCAAGGGCGATGCTGTGTCCGGTGCGGTCAAGCAGGTCAAAGAGGGGGAGCGGCGCGACAAGTTCAACGCGCTCGTCCGCCTCGACACGGTCAACGGGCTCGACCCGGAGTCCGCGCGCAACCGGCCGGAGTTCAACAAGCTCACGCCGCTGTACCCGCAGGACCGGCTCCGGCTCGAGGGTGACCCAAGCAACCTGACCGCGCGGGTCATCGACATCGTGGCACCGATCGGCAAGGGCCAGCGCGGGCTCATCGTCTCGCCCCCCAAGGCAGGCAAGACGATGGTGCTGCAGGCGATCGCCAACTCGATCAGCCGCAACAACCCCGAGGTGCACCTCATGGTCGTCCTTGTGGACGAGCGGCCCGAAGAGGTCACCGACATGCAGCGGTCGGTCAAGGGTGAGGTCATCGCCTCGACCTTCGACCGTCCCGCCGAGGACCACACGGTGATAGCGGAGCTCGCGATCGAGCGCGCCAAGCGGCTCGTCGAGCTCGGTCACGACGTGGTCGTGCTCCTCGACTCCATGACCCGGCTGGGCCGCGCGTACAACCTGGCCGCGCCGGCGTCCGGCCGGATCCTGTCCGGTGGTGTCGACTCCAGCGCGCTCTACCCGCCGAAGCGGTTCTTCGGCGCGGCTCGCAACATCGAGGACGGCGGCTCGCTCACGGTCATCGCGACGGCGCTGGTCGAGACCGGCTCCAAGATGGACGACGTGATCTTCGAGGAGTTCAAGGGCACCGGCAACATGGAGCTCAAGCTCGACCGCCGGCTGGCGGACAAGCGGATCTTCCCGGCGGTCGACGTCGACCCGTCCGGTACCCGTAAGGAAGAGATCCTGCTCTCGCCGGAAGAGCTCAAGATCGTCTGGAAGCTGCGCCGGGTGCTGCACGCGCTCGACTCCCAGCAGGCGATCGAGCTGCTCATCAACAAGCTGCGCGAGACCAAGAGCAATTACGAGTTCCTGCTCCAGGTCGCCAAGACCACGGCGAACAGCGGTAACGAGGAATAGCCCACCCCTGCCAGCCGTTTGGGCGTACGCAGCCCGTGCTGTCACACTGGGCGCTCGGCCCGGTTCACGTCCACCCCCACCAGCTCGGCGGGGGACGACGACCCGGCGCCACCGAACCGATTGAGGAGACGACGCATGAAGCCGGACATCCACCCCGAGTACATCGAGACCAAGGTCACCTGCACCTGCGGCAACTCGTTCACCACCCGCAGCACCGCCAAGAGCGGCCAGATCTCCGCCGACGTCTGCTCGGCCTGCCACCCGTTCTACACGGGCAAGCAGAAGATCCTGGACACCGGCGGTCGCGTGGCCAAGTGGGAGCAGCGGTTCGGCAAGAAGGAAGACGCGTCCAAGTAGCTGTGCACACGACGCCGTCCCGGAGAACCGGGGCGGCGTCGCTGTCATTTCCGAGGCAGGCATCTCCGGTACGAGGAAGGGACTGCTCGTGTTCGAGAACGTCGAGGGCATGGTCTCGGAGTACGCCGACCTCGAGGCCCAGCTGGCCGATCCGGCGATCCACGGCGACGCTGGTGCGGCCCGTCGGCTCGGTCGCCGCTACGCCGAGCTCGGCTCGATCGTGGGCGCCTACCGAGAGTGGCGGCAGGTGAGCGACGACCTTGAGGCCGCGACCGAGCTGGTCGAGCAGGACGAGTCGTTCGCCGCCGAGGTCGAGAGCCTGACCGGGCGCAGGGGCGAGCTGGAGGCCCAGCTTCAGCACCTGCTCGTTCCGCGTGACCCCGACGACGACCGTGACGTGATCCTCGAGGTCAAGGCAGGCGAGGGCGGGGACGAGTCGGCGCTGTTCGCGGGCGACCTGCTGCGGATGTACCTGCGGTACGCCGAGAAGCGGGGCTGGAAGACCGAGATCCTCGATGCCCAGGAGTCCGACCTCGGGGGCTACAAGGACGTCTCGGTCGCGGTGAAGGCCCGCGGAATCCCCGAGCCGGGCACCGCGCCGTTCGCGCGGCTGAAGTACGAAGGTGGCGTGCACCGGGTGCAGCGCGTGCCGGCCACCGAGTCGCAGGGGCGGATCCACACTTCGGCGGCCGGGGTGCTGGTGCTGCCTGAGGCCGAGGACGTCGAGGTCACCATCGACCCGAACGACCTGCGGATCGATGTCTTCCGGTCCAGCGGGCCGGGCGGGCAGAGCGTCAACACGACCGACTCGGCGGTCCGGATCACGCACGTGCCCACGGGCATCGTCGTGTCTTGCCAGAACGAGAAGTCGCAGCTGCAGAACAAGGAGTCGGCCATGCGGATCCTGCGGGCGCGCATGCTCGTCGCCGCACAGGAGGCGGCCGACGCCGTGTCGTCGGACCTGCGGCGCAGCCAGGTGCGCACCGTCGACCGCTCCGAACGGATCCGCACGTACAACTACCCGGAGAACCGGATCGCCGATCACCGCACTGGCTTCAAGGCGTACAACCTGGAGCAGGTGCTGGCCGGCGACCTCGACCCGGTGGTGCAGTCGGCGGTCGACGCCGACCTGGCGGCCAAGCTCGCCGGCGATGTCTGACGTCTGGACGCTGGTCGGGCAGGCGACGCGGCGGTTCGAGGCGGCCGGAGTCCCGTCGCCGCGGTTCGACGCCGAGGAGCTGGCAGCACACGCGCTGGGTACGACCCGCGGTCGGCTGCTCGCCGTCGCCTCCTTCGACACGAGTCAGGCTGCCGCCTTTGCCGCCGCAGTCGAGCGACGCGAGCGACGCGAGCCGTTGCAGCACATCCTCGGGACCGCGGCCTTCCGGTACATCGAGGTAGCGGTCGGGCCGGGTGTCTTCACCCCGCGTCCGGAGACCGAGCTGGTGGCCGGGTGGGCGGTCGACCGGGCCAAGGCGGTCGCGGCCACCGGGCAACGCCCGGTCGTCGTCGACCTGTGCAGCGGATCCGGGGTGATCGCGCTGGCGATCGCGCACGAGGTTCCCACGGCGGTGGTCCACGCAGTGGAGCTGTCTCCCGACGCGCTGGTCTGGACCCGCCGTAACGCCGCGGGCACATCGGTGGGGGTGCACGAGGGCGACGCCCTGACGGCGTTGCCCGAGCTGGACGGCCAGGTCGACGTCGTGGCCGCGAACCCGCCATACATCCCCGCCGACGGCCTGATCCGCGACCCCGAGGTGCTGGCGCACGAGCCGCCCGTGGCGCTGTGGGGCACAGGCCCCGACGGCCTCGGCCTCGTCCGTGGCGTGGCCCGGACGGCTGCTCGACTGCTGCGGCCGGGCGGCGGCTTCGTGGTCGAGCACGCCGACGTCCAGGGCGCGTCCGTGGTCGCACTTCTCACCGAGCAGGCAGGATGGACCGACATCACCGGGCATCGCGACCTCGCGGGGCGGGACCGGTTCGCCACAGCTGTACGAAGGGACCCGACATGAGCCGGCGGTATGACTGCTCTGACTCCGAGCAGCGCGCTGAGGGCATCGAGCAGGCCGCCCAGGCCGCGCGTCGCGGCGAGCTCGTCGTCCTGCCGACCGACACCGTCTACGGCGTCGGTTGCGATGCGTTCAAGCCGACCGCTGTCGCCGACCTCCTGGCGGCGAAGGGCCGCGGCCGGGACATGCCGGTGCCTGTTCTCGTCGGGGGGGCGCGCACCGTGTCCGGGCTGACCGGGTGGTTGTCGTTCGCGGGGGAGCGGCTGACCGAGGCGTTCTGGCCCGGCGCGCTCACGATCGTGGTCAAGCAGGCCGCTTCGCTCGCCTGGGACCTCGGCGACGCAGGCGGCAGCGTCGCGGTCCGGATGCCGCTGCACCCGGTGGCGATCGAGCTGCTTGAGCTCGTGGGTCCGATGGCGGTGAGCTCGGCGAACCGTAGCGGGGAGCTGCCGGCGACCACCGCCGACGAGGCGCAGGCTCAGCTCGGCGACGCGGTGTCGGTCTACCTCGACGGCGGACCGTGCCGGGCGCCGGTTCCGTCGACGATCGTCGACGTGACCCAGCCGGTACCCCGGTTGCTTCGGCTCGGCGCGATCTCGCTCGAGCAGCTGCGGGAGGTCTGCCCCGACCTCGAGGTGGCTGAGTGACGTTCACCGTCCTGCACGTCTGCACGGGGAACATCTGCCGGTCACCGATGGCCGAACGGATCATGCGCGCCGAGCTCGAGGCGCGGTTCGGGGACCAGTCGGCGGAGTTCGAGGTCCGCGGAGCGGGCACGTACGGCGGCCACGCCGGTCAGGGGATGCACGGGCCGGCGACGCGGGTGCTCGGCGAGCTGGGCGTCGACGCGAGCGGGTTCACCGCGACCTGGCTGCGGGAGCTTCAGGTGCAGTGGGCCGACCTCGTCCTGACCGCGACCGCCGACCACCGACGACAGGTGCTGGGGCTCGAACCACGAGCCCTGCGGCGCACGTTCGCCCTGCGTGAGCTGGCCCGGCTCGTCGCCGCGGTCCAACCCGACGACCTTCCACCAGGCTCCCCGGCGGACCGGCTGCGGGCACTGGTCGAGGTCGGAGTCCAGCGCCGGGCGATCGCCTCGCCGCCACACCGCGACGCGGACGACATCGACGACCCGTACGACCAGCCGCTGGATGTCTACCGGGCTACGGCCCGCGAGATCACCGGCGCTGTCGAGGCGATCCTTCGTCCGCTGTAGCCGGAGGCTTAGACTCTGCGCGACCAGCGACGTCAGACCGAGGAGCCTTGCCGTGAGCAGCAGCGACCACTCCGATGTTCCCTTCTGGGGCCCCGACTTCAACGCTCTCCAGCACGAGGATCCGGAGATCGCCGCAGTCATCCTCGGCGAGCTCGACCGGTTGCGCGGCGGGCTGCAGCTCATCGCCAGCGAGAACTTCACCTCACCCGCGGTGCTCGCGGCGGTCGGTTCCACGCTGTCGAACAAGTACGCCGAGGGCTACCCGGGCAAGCGCTACTACGGCGGCTGCTCCGAGGTCGACAAGGCCGAGCTGATCGGCATCGAGCGGGCCAAGTCGCTCTTCGGCGCCGACCACGCCAATCTTCAGCCACACTCCGGCGCCAGCGCCAACATCGCGGCGTACGGCGCGTTCGTCAAGCCCGGCGACACGGTGCTCGCGATGAGCCTGCCGCACGGAGGTCACCTCACCCACGGCTCGAAGGTGAACTTCTCCGGCAAGTGGTTCAACATCGTCTCCTACGGCGTCCGCAGGGACACCGAGCTGATCGACTACGACGAGGTGCGCTCGCTCGCGATAGAGCACCAGCCGAAGATGATCATCTGCGGGGCGACGGCCTACTCGCGGCTGATCGACTTCGCCGCGTTCCGTTCGATTGCGGACGAGGTGGGCGCGATCCTGATGGTCGACGCCGCCCACTTCATCGGGCTGGTCGCCGGCAAGGCGATCCCGTCACCGGTGCCGTTCGCCGACGTTGTCTGCTTCACGACGCACAAGGTCCTGCGCGGCCCGCGGGGCGGCATGATCCTGTGCAAGGCCGAGCACGCCGCCGCGATCGACAAGGCGGTGTTCCCGATGATGCAGGGCGGGCCGCTGATGCACTGCGTGGCCGGCAAGGCGGTTGCGCTGCGTGAGGCGGCGACCCCGGAGTACCAGGTGTACGCCCGCCAGGTCATCGCCAACGCCCAGGCGCTTTCCGCCGCGATGGCCGAGGAGGGCATGCGCACCGTGTCCGGGGGCACCGACACGCACCTCGCCCTGATCGACCTGCAGAACCTCGAGGTGACCGGCAGCGAGGCTGAGGCCCGTTGTGGAGCCGCGGGCATCACGTTGAACAAGAACTCCATCCCGTACGACCCGCAGCCGCCGTCGATCGGCTCGGGCATCCGGGTCGGCACGCCGGCTGTCACGACGCAGGGCATGGCCGAGACCGACATGAAGGAGATCGCGGGCCTGATCGGCCGGGCGGTCCGCGACGCCGACGGCTCCGCGGCCGCCGAGGTGGGTGCGGCGGTGACGTCGATGGTGGCGCGCCACCCGGCCTACCCGCGGGACTAGTCGGCCCCGCGGGGTGCGCGAATACCTGCTCACCCTCTTCGTCGCCGCGGCCTGCACGTACCTCACCGTCGGCATGATCCGGGCCGTCGCGATCCGGTTCCGGGTCCTTGCCGAGATCCGGGACCGCGACGTCCACGACACTCCGATCCCCAGACTCGGCGGCGTCGGGATGCTGCTGGGCCTGCTGGCCGCGCTGCTCGTGGCGAGCAAGCTGCCGTTGCTCCGCAGTGTCTTCGGGACCGACGGCGACGTGCGGGGTGTCGTGATCGGTGCCTTGGTGATCACCGGTGTCGGCGTGGTCGACGACGTGTGGGGGCTCGACGCGATCACCAAGCTGGCCGGGCAGACTCTCGCGGCCGGCCTGATGGCCTTGCAGGGCGTGCAGCTGTTCTGGCTGCCGCTCCCGGGCCAGACGCTGGTTCTCGACAGCACGTCCGGCACCCTGCTGACGATTCTGGTCGTCGTCGTGACGATCAATGCCGTCAACTTCGTCGACGGGCTTGACGGGCTCGCTGCCGGGGTGATCGGCATCGCCGCGAGCGCGTTCTTCCTCTACTCGTACGTCTTCTCGGTGCAGCACGACGTCCAGCGGGCCGTCACCCCCTCGCTGCTGTCGGCTGCGCTCGTGGGCATGTGCGCGGGCTTCCTCGTGCACAACTTCAGCCCGGCCCGGATCTTCATGGGCGACTCAGGGTCGATGCTCATCGGCCTGCTGCTGGCGTCATCGACGCTCACGCTCACCGGTCGGGTCGACTTCGGGGGCGGGGTCGGAGGTGGCGGGGTCGGTGGGCTCGAGCGGCTGCCGACCCTGCTGCCCCTGCTCGTGCCGCTCGCGGTGCTCGGCGTGCCGGCCGTCGACATGGGGCTGGCCATCGTGCGGCGCACCAGGGCCGGGCGATCGCCGTTCGCCCCGGACAAGCAGCACCTGCACCACCGGCTGCTCGAGCTGGGGCACTCCCAGCGCCGGGCCGTGCTGATCATGTACGGCTGGACCGCGCTGGTCGCCTACGGTGCGGTCGGCCTCGCGGTGCTGCCGGTCGGGGTGGCCGGCGTGCTGATCATGACCGGGCTGGTCGTGCTGGTGCTGCTGGTGAGCTGGCCGTGGCTGCAGGGCGCGCGGCGGCCGAGCGGTAGCCTCCTGCCATGAGCACCATGCGTGAGAACGATGCGGCCATGCTGCGCGGAGCTGCCGTCCCGACCGCCCTGACCGGCGTGGTGGCGGTCGTCGTCGGAGCGGTCGTCGCGTCCGGCAAGGGTGCCCTCGGGGCCTTCTTGGGCACGGCCATGGTGCTCGGGTTCTTCAGTTTCAGCTCCCTCGTGGTCGGTCGGGCCTCCCGTGGGTCGGCCTACGCGGCGATGAACGCGGCGCTCATCACCTACATGGTCAAGATCGCCGTGATGCTGGGGCTGATCTTGGTGTTCAAGGACACGACGCTCTTCGACACCAAGGTCTTCGGGCTCACGATCGTGGTCTGCACGATCGTCTGGACCGGCTTCGAGGTGCGCACGTTCAGCAAGCTCAAGATGCTCTACGTGGACCCCGAACGCACCGACCGGATCTAGCCCTGGTGAGGCTCTCGCCCCGATTGTCGGGCAGCAGAGCTGCGCTGATAGTGTCTGGCGCGCAGCGGGCAGCCGTCGGCCTTTCCTGGTTGATCCGCCACGTCCGTCTGACCGCGCCGCCCTGACGTTTCCACCCCGCCCGGAGGTACCCCGCACCATGCGACCCGTCGCCGGAGCCACTCGTGGCTAACGCGCTCGCCGCCGCATTCACCGAGGCCTGCCACCTGGGCTCCGGATGCGGGTTCCCGGCCCCGAACGCGGACATCTTCGAGTTCGAGCCGTACGCGCAGTTCAAGTTCCTCGGGATCGACTGGTCGATCACCAAGCCTGTGGTCCTGGCGATCATCGGCACCGTCTTCATCCTGTGGTTCTTCTTGACTGCGTTCGCGCGGCCCAAGCTCGTTCCCGGGCGGATGCAGAACCTCGGCGAGGTCGGCTACCTCTTCATCCGTGACCAGATCGCCCGGGACGTGATCGGCAAGGACGGCGACGCCTTCGTCCCGTTCCTCGCGTCGTTGTTCTTCTTCGTCTGGATCATGAACCTATTCGGTGTGATCGCGATGGCGCAGTTCCCGGTGCCGGCGCGGTTCGCGTTCCCGGTCGCCCTCGCCATCATGGTGTGGCTGACGTACATGTACCTCGGCATGCGGCACCAGGGCCCGATCGGCTTCTTCAAGAACATGATGTTCCCGCCCGGACTGCCGGTCTGGCTCTACTTCCTGCTGGCCCCGATCGAGTTCATCTCGAACGTGATCGTCCGCCCGTTCACGCTGGCGATCCGGGCCTTCGCCAACATGTTCGCCGGCCACCTGCTGCTGACCACGTTCACCGTGGCGACGTGGTACCTCCTGAGCCCGAGCATCGTCGGGGTGATCGGCTCGACCGCTTCCGCGGTCGTTACCGTGACTCTGACCGGGTTCGAACTCCTGATCCAAGCGCTTCAGGCGTTCATCTTCACCCTCCTGACGGCCGTGTACATCGGCGGCTCACTGCACGCAGAACACTGAGGAAGCAGAACACCGATCAGTTCCGACCTGCACCACCCAGCCTCCGGCGGAACCCCCGCCGGGACGACACGAAGGACAGCGACATGATCAACCTCCTCGCCGAAGGCGTCACGGGTTCGCTCGGCTCAATCGGCTACGGCCTCGCCGCGATCGGCCCAGGCATCGGCGTCGGCATCATCTTCGGTAACGGCGTCCAGGCGATCGCGCGCCAGCCTGAGGCCTACCCGATCATCCGGCAGAACATGCTGCTCGGTTTCGCCCTGACCGAGGCGCTTGCCCTGATCGGGTTCGTCGTCCCGTTCGTCTACGGCAAGTAGTCACCCCACCCGAGTCGACGAAGGGTTCCTCACCGTGAACAGTCAGCTCCTCGCCGAAGGCGCGAACGTCCTGCGGCTGCCGCTGGACGAGCTGATCATCGGCACGGCCGCCTTCCTGATCGTCTTCTTCGCGCTGGCCAAGCTGGCCTTCCCGAAGATCGCCAAGACCCTCGACGAGCGGGTCGATCTGATCGAGGGGGGCCTCAAGCGGGCCGACGCGTCCCAGGCGGAGGCCAACGCGCTGCTCGAGCAGTACCGCCAGCAGCTCGCCGAGGCACGGACCGAGGCAGCAGAGATCCGTGCCCAGGCCCAGTCCGACCGGGCCGCGATGATCGAGGCCGCCAAGGGTGAGGCGACCACGGCCGCCGAGCTGGTGACCAGCCGGGCGATGGCCCAGCTCGAGACCGAGCGGCAGCAGCTGCGCGGCGAGCTCACCCGAGAGGTCGGAGCCCTGTCGGTGTCCCTGGCCAGCAAGATCGTCGGCGAGTCGCTGGAAGACGACGCCCGGGTCCGCGCCACCGTCGACCGGTTCATCACGGACCTCGAGGCCGGAGCCGCGACCGTCGGCGAGGCGGGGCAAGCCTGATGCTCGGGTCAAGCCGCTGGTCCCTGGAGGCAGCAAGTGCTGCACTGCTCGCGCGCTCGCGCGAGTCCGGCACCGAGGGTCTCGCCGCAGTCTGCAGCGACCTGTTCGCCGTGGCCAACGTCCTTGACGGCAACCTCGACCTCCGACGGATGCTGTCCGACAGCGGCACCGCGCTCGACCGTCGGCTGGACCTGGTCCGCACCTTGTTCGGCGGCAAGATCACGGCCGAGGCGGTCGAGGTGCTCGAAGACGTCGTGGGACGTCGCTGGTCCCACGGCGGCGAGCTCGTCGACGCCGTCGAGATCCTGGGCGCGCAGGCGGGCTTCCTGGCCGCGGAGACCAACGGAACCATCGACGCCGTCGAGGACGAGCTCTACCGGATCTCGCGGATCGCGGGCTCGAGCGCCGACCTGCGCACCACGCTCACCGACCGCTGGATGCCGAACGCCAACAAGCGAGCCCTCGTGCGCGACCTGTTCGCCGGCAAGGTCGACCCGCAGACGCTGGCCGTCGTCGAGCAGCTCGTGCTGTCGCCGCGCGGACGCCGGTTCGAGGCTGCAGCCGAGCAGATGGCCCAGCTCGCGGCCGAGCGGCACGGCGAGGTGCTCGCCGAGGCGTACGTCGCCCGACCGCTGGCCGCCGACCAGACCACCCGGCTGACGGCGGCCCTGCAGGCCATCTACGGGCGACCTGTCCGGCTCAGCGAGATCGTCGACCCCGAGGTCGTCGGGGGAGTCAAGGTGGTCGTCGCCGGCGAGGTCATCGACGGCAGCGTGGCGCGACGCCTCCAGCAGGCCAAGCAGCAGCTCACCGGCTGAGCCCTACCCGTTCCAAAGCTCGACGAAGTTCTTCAGGCAAGGCAACAAGTTCTTGGCAAGTCACAGACCCGCCCGGCGAGACCGGGCGCCGAGCAAGAGAGCAGGGACGCACATGACGGAGCTGACGATCCGGCCGGAGGAGATCCGCGACGCGATCGAGCGGAACGTCGCGGCCTACACGCCCGAGACCGCTCGCGAGGAGGTCGGAAGGGTCCTGGAGACCGGTGACGGCATCGCTCGCGTCGAGGGACTCCACTCCGCCATGACGAACGAGCTGCTCGAGTTCGATGGCGGGCTGCTGGGCCTGGCGCTCAACCTCGACATCCGCGAGATCGGCGTCGTGCTCCTCGGCGAGGGGTCCAAGATCGAGGAGGGTCAGTCGGTGCGACGCACCGGCGAGATCCTCTCCGTCCCGGTCGGCGACGGCTTCCTCGGCCGGGTCGTGAACCCCGTGGGCGAGCCGATCGACGGCCTCGGTGAGATCGTCGCCGAGACCCGCCGCGCGCTCGAGGTCCAGGCCCCCTCGGTCGTCCAGCGCCAGCCTGTGCGCGAGCCGATGCAGACCGGCATCAAGGCGATCGACGCCATGACCGCCATCGGCCGCGGCCAGCGCCAGCTGATCATCGGCGACCGGCAGACCGGCAAGACCGCGGTCGCGATCGACACGATCATCAACCAGCTCGACAACTGGAAGTCCGGCGACCCCAAGCTGCAGGTCAAGTGCATCTACGTCGCGATCGGCCAGAAGGGCTCGACCATCGCGGCCGTCAAGGGTGCGCTCGAGGACGCCGGCGCCATGGCGTACACGACGATCGTCGCCGCACCCGCCTCCGACCCGGCGGGCTTCAAGTACCTCGCGCCGTACACCGGCTCCGCGATCGGCCAGCACTGGATGTACCAGGGCCAGCACGTCCTGATCATCTTCGACGACCTGTCGAAGCAGGCCGAGGCCTACCGCGCCGTGTCGTTGCTGCTGCGCCGTCCCCCGGGCCGTGAGGCGTACCCCGGCGACGTGTTCTACCTGCACAGCCGGCTGCTCGAGCGTTGCGCGAAGCTGTCCGACGAGCTGGGCGGCGGCTCGATGACCGGCCTGCCGATCATCGAGACCAAGGCCAACGACGTGTCGGCGTACATCCCGACCAACGTCATCTCGATCACCGACGGCCAGTGCTTCCTCGAGTCCGACCTTTTCAACTCAGGCGTGCGGCCGGCCATCAACGTCGGCATCTCGGTGTCCCGAGTCGGCGGCTCGGCGCAGGTCAAGGCGATGAAGAAGGTCGCCGGCCGGCTTCGTCTCGACCTGGCGCAGTTCCGCGAGCTCGAGGCGTTCTCGGCGTTCGGGTCCGACCTCGACGCGGCCTCCAAGGCCCAGCTCGAGCGCGGTGCCCGGCTGGTCGAGCTGCTCAAGCAGCCGCAGTACACCCCGTTCTCGTTGGAGCGCGAGGTGGTGTCGGTCTGGTGCGGGACGACGGGTCGGCTCGACGACGTGCCGCTGGAGGACATCCGCCGGTTCGAGAGTGAGTTCCTCGCTTACCTCGAACAGCACCAGTCGGCCATCATGACCACCATCGCCCAGACCAAGGACCTGTCGGACGAGACGGTCGGACTGCTCGAGAACGCCATCACGGCGTTCAAGCGCCAGTTCGCGGTGCGCGACGGCGAGCTGCTCGTCAAGGACGAGCCGGTGGCTGCGCTCGTCGACGAGGACGTCGACCCGACGACCATCACCCGCCAGGTGCGCGGCGCCGCGGCCGGTCACTGACCGATGGGTGCCCAGCTTCGGGTCTACCGCCGACGGATCCGCTCGGTGCAGTCGACCAAGAAGATCACCAAGGCGATGGAGCTCATCGCCGCGTCCCGGATCGTCCGGGCGCAGCAGCGGCTGGCGTCGGCGTCGCCGTACACCGCCGAGCTCGTCCGCGCCGTCACGGCCGCCGCATCGCACGCGTCCGGCGTCAGCACCCACCCGCTGCTGGCCTCGCACCGGCTGGAGGAGCGCGCTGCGGTCCTCATCATCGGCGCCGACCGTGGGCTCGCCGGGGCGTACTCCTCCAACGTCGTCAAGGAGGGCGAGGCGCTGACTGCGCTGCTGCGCTCCGAGGGCAAGGAAGTCGTGCCGTTCCTGGTCGGCCGCAAGGCGATCGGGTTCTACCGGTTCCGCGGCCGTGAGGTCCGGCAGTCGTGGAGCGGCTTCTCCGAGGCGCCGACGTATGAGCATGCCCGTGAGATCGCCGACGCCCTGCTGGAGATCTTCCGCCGGCCCACCGAGGACGGCGGGGCCGACGAGATCCACATCGTGTCGACCCAGTTCGTGAACACCGTCGTCCAGAAGTCGGTCGTGCGCCGGGTGCTGCCGCTCGAGGTCGTCGAGGAGGTCGTCCCCGCCGAGTCCACGGGGGCCGTCCGCGCTGACCGCAGCCAGGTGTTCGCGCTCTACGAGTTCGAGCCTTCCGCCAACGCCGTGCTCGACGCGCTGCTGCCGCGGTACGTCGCCAACGTCATCTTCGTGGCGATGCTCCACGCCTCGGCGTCCGAGCAAGCGGCTCGCCGCCGGGCGATGAAGTCCGCCACGGACAACGCGGAGGAGCTCATCAAGACCCTCACCCGTCAGGCGAACTCCGCCCGGCAGGCGGAGATCACCCAGGAGATCAGCGAGATCGTCGGTGGCGCGGACGCGCTTGCCGGGGCCAATGCAGGGAGTGAGTGAATCCAATGACCGCCACCATCGAGTCCACTGAACAGGCCGCGGCCGGCGGCGTCGGGCGCGTCGCCCGGGTCACCGGACCCGTCGTCGACGTCGAGTTCCCCGCCGAGTCGATGCCTGCGCTGTACAACGCCCTGACCGTCGGGGTCAGGTTCGCCGACGCAGCCGACGTCGAGGGGGAGAACGCCCGCACCCTGACCCTCGAGGTCGCCCAGCACATCGGCGACAACATGGTCCGGGCCATCTCGATGCAGCAGACCGACGGGCTGGTCCGCGGCGCCCCGGTCACCGACACCGGCTCCCCGATCACGGTGCCGGTCGGCAACGTCACCAAGGGCCACGTCTGGAACACCCTGGGCAAGCCGTTGGACGTGCCCGAGTCGAGCCTGGAGATCACCGAGCGTTGGAGCATCCACCGCTCCGCCCCGGCGTTCGACCAGCTCGAGAGCAAGACCGAGGTCTTCGTCACCGGCATCAAGGTCATCGACCTGCTCACTCCGTACGTCAAGGGCGGCAAGATCGGGCTCTTCGGCGGTGCCGGTGTCGGCAAGACCGTTCTGATCCAGGAGATGATCACCCGCGTCGCCAAGAACTTCAGCGGTGTCTCGGTGTTCGCCGGGGTCGGCGAGCGCACCCGCGAGGGCAACGACCTGTTCCTTGAGATGGAGGAGTCCGGCGTCCTCGCCGACACCGCTCTGGTCTTCGGCCAGATGGACGAGCCGCCCGGCACCCGGCTCCGGGTCGCCCTGTCGGCGCTGACGATGGCGGAGTATTTCCGCGACGTCCAGAAGCAGGACGTCCTGCTGTTCGTCGACAACATCTTCAGGTTCACCCAGGCCGGGTCCGAGGTCTCGACCCTGCTCGGCCGGATGCCGTCGGCCGTCGGCTACCAGCCGACGCTCGCCGACGAGATGGGCCAGCTGCAGGAGCGGATCACCTCGACCCGTGGTCACTCGATCACGTCCCTGCAGGCGATCTACGTCCCGGCCGACGACCTCACTGACCCGGCGCCGGCCACGACGTTCGCCCACCTCGACGCGACGACGACCCTGTCGCGGCCGATCTCCGAGCTGGGCATCTACCCGGCTGTCGACCCCCTGGACTCGAACTCGCGGATCCTCGACCCGCGCTACGTCGGCGAGGACCACTACTTCGTCGCCCAGCGGGTCAAGCAGATCCTGCAGCGCTACAAGGACCTCCAGGACATCATCGCGATCCTCGGGATCGACGAGCTCTCCGAAGAGGACAAGGTGCTCGTCGGCCGGGCCCGGCGGATCCAGCGGTTCCTCTCCCAGAACATGTTCGTCGCAGAGGCCTTCACCGGGCAGAAGGGCTCGTTCGTGTCCGTCGAGGACACGATCGCGTCGTTCAAGCTGCTCTGTGAGGGTGAGTACGACCACCTGCCGGAGCAGGCGTTCTTCATGTGCGGTGGCATCGAGGACGTCGAGGCCAACGCGAAGAAGCTGGCCGGCTGACGATGGCTGAGCTCTCCGTTCGCCTGGTGGCGGCCGATCGCGAGATCTGGTCGGGCGCCGCCACCCTCGTGGTTGCCAAGACCAGCGAGGGTGAGATCGGCATCATGCCCTCGCACGAACCGGTGCTCGCGCTGCTCGTCGACGGAGTCGTGCGCATCGAGGAGGTCGATGGCGGCAGGCTGATCGCCGCCGTCCACGGCGGCTTCTTCTCGGTCGACGGCGACCAGGTCGCGATCCTCGCCGAGACCGCCGAGTTGGCAGCCGACATCGATGTCGAGCGGGCCAAGCGGGCGATCGACCGGGCTAACGCGGCTGGCGCCGACGACGCTGACGAGATCGCTGCGGTCCTCCGCGGCGAGACCCGGCTGCGGGCCGCGATGAGCCACCAGCAGGCGCCTCGTCACTAGCAGCGCCGATCGCTGGCTCAGCGGTTGCCACCGGGTAGCCACAGCACGTCGCCGTCCCCACCGGCGGCGGCGGTGTTCGCGGTGCGCGACAGGATGAAGAGCAAGTCCGAGAGCCGGTTGAGGTAGCGGGCGGCAAGCGGGTTCATGGTGTCGCCGTATACGTCCAGCGCCGCCCACGTCGCCCGCTCCGCGCGACGGGTGACGGTGCGCGCGACGTGCAGCAGGGCCGCACCGCCGGTGCCGCCGGGCAGCACGAACGACCGCAGCTTCTCGAGCTGGTCGTTGTACTCGTCGCAAGCCGCCTCCAGGCGGTCGACGTACGCCTCCATTACCCGCAGCGGCGGGTACTCAGGGTTCTCGACCACCGGCGTGCACAGGTCAGCACCGACGTCGAACAGGTCGTTCTGGATCTGCGTGAGCAGCAACGCGACCGGCGCCGGTAGGCCCCCGAGCGCGATCGCCACCCCGATGGCCGAGTTGGCCTCGTCGACGTCGGCGTAGGCGACCAGCCGGGGATCGGTCTTCGTCGTCCGGCTCATGTCGCCGAGCGAGGTCGTGCCGTCGTCGCCGGTGCGGGTGTATATGCGTGTCAGGTTCACCATGACCGAAGCCTACGGGCGTGAGCCGTACTCTGACGCGGTGGAACGCTTTCGAGTGGTGGGTGGAGCCCGGCTGGCCGGCGACGTGCAGGTCACCGGTGCCAAGAACAGCGCGCTGAAGCTGATGGCCGCTTCGTTGTTGGCCGAGGGCACAACCGTGCTGCACGAGGTACCGACCATCCTCGACGTCGAGATCATGGGTGAGCTGCTGCGCCGGCTCGGCTGCGTGGTCGACCACGACCTGGACGCCGGGTCGGTCACGATCGCGGTGCCCGCGGAGCCCGGCCACCAGGCCGACTACGACCTCGTCCGGCGGATGCGGGCATCGATCAACGTGCTCGGTCCCCTCGTGGCCCGGGTCGGCCAGGCCGACGTCGCGCTCCCGGGCGGCGACAACATCGGTTCCCGCGGCCTGGACTTCCACGTGAGCGGCCTGACCCGGCTCGGGGCGACCGTGGTCAGCGAGCACGGCTACCTGCTTGCTCGGGCGCCGGACGGCCTGCACGGAACGTCGATCTGGCTGGACTTCCCCAGCGTCGGTGCTACCGAGAACCTGCTGATGGCTGCGGTGCTCGCCAAGGGCACCACCGTCATCGACAACGCCGCCCGCGAGCCCGAGATCGTCGACATCTGCGAGTTCCTGGTGGCCATGGGTGCGCAGATCGGGGGGATCGGCTCGTCGATGCTCGAGATCAAGGGGGTCGACCGGTTGCACCCCACCGTTCACACCGTGGTGGCCGACCGGCTGGTCGCCGGCACCTGGGCGGTCGGGGCCACGATGACCCGGGGCGACGTCACGGTCCACCGGGCGCACCCCGAACACCTCGAGATCGCCCTCGACAAACTGGTGCACGCAGGCGCCCGGATCGACCTGGTGCCCGACGGGTTCCGGGTCCGGATGGAGCGGCGGCCCACCGCGGTCGACATCATCACCTTGCCGTACCCAGGGTTCCCTACCGACCTGCAGCCGCAGTTCATCGCGCTGAATGCCATCGCGGACGGCGCTGCGATGGTCACCGAGAACCTCTTCGAGGCCCGATTCCGGTTCGTGAACGAGCTGACGCGGCTCGGCGCGGACGTGCGTACCGACGGCCACCACGCCCTCGTACGAGGGCGGGAGCGGCTGTCCGGAGCCCCCGTCGAGGCCAGCGACGTACGCGCCGGGGCCGGGCTCGTGCTCGCCGGGCTGGTGGCCGAGGGCGTCACCCTCGTCGACGAGGTGCACCACATCGACCGGGGCTACGCCGGCTTCGTGGAGTCGCTGCAGGCGTTGGGCGCCGACGTCACCCGGGAGCAGTCACCCGAGCAGTGAGCGGGCGCGCTCAGCGTCGCCCGCAAAGACCAGCACCCGCGGGCCGTCGTTCGTCCGAGCCAGGGTCGCCCTGAGCCCGCGTTCCTCAAGGCGCAGCCTGATCGCCTCGCCCTCGGCTACCGTCCGCGGCTCGGCCACCGGGACGAGCAGCCCGTATTCGCCGGCGGCGCCGGGGCGCACCGGCCGCTGGACGAGCGAGCCGCCGCTGGCCGTCGACCACCGCAGCACGAGGATCAGCAGGGCGATGCCGCCGAAGGCCGTGAGCGGCCCGAAGACGTAGGAGAACGCGTTCCACGAGGGCACCCGACCAGTGTGCCCCTCACCCTCCCGACCCCGCGTGTTGATCTTGAGCATTGCGTGGCCGATAACGGCGTGTCGGCCACGCAATGCTCAAGATCAACACGGAAAGTGGGGGGATGGGTACTGGGGAGCTGGGCCGGATCGCCGTCGTCGGAGCGGGACTGATGGGGTCGGGCATCACGCAGGTCGCCGCTCAGGCCGGCTACCAGGTCGCCCTGCGCGACGTCGACCAGGCGGCGCTGACGCGGGGGTTGGACGGAATCCGGGCGTCCCAGGACCGCATGGTGGCCAAAGGGCGACTGACCGAGCAGGACGCCGCCGCCGCGCTGGCCCGGATCGTCACGACGACCGACCTGGAGGAGGCTGCCACCGACGTCGACATCGTCGTCGAGGCGGTGTTCGAGAGCATCGACGTCAAGCGTGAGGTCTTCGTCCAGCTCGACCGGGTCTGCCGCGCCGACACCGTCCTGGCCACCAACACCTCGGCCATCCCGGTCACGTCGATCGCAGCCGTCACGGGTCGGCCGGAGTCCGTGGTCGGCACGCACTTCTTCTCGCCCGTCCCGATGATGCGGTTGTGCGAGCTGGTCCGTGGGTTCAAGACCTCGGACGCCACGCTCGCGTCGGCACGGACGTTCGCGGAGGCGGTCGGCAAGACCTGCATCGTGGTCAACCGCGACGTCGCGGGCTTCGTGACGACGCGGCTGATCGTGGCGCTGTCAATGGAGGCCGCCCGGCTGGTCGAGTCCGGTGTCGTCACCGCCGAGGACCTCGACATCGCCTGCCGGCTGGGGTTCGGGCACGCCATGGGCCCGCTCGAGACCGCCGACCTCACCGGCGTCGACATCATGGTGAACGCAGCGCGCAACATCTACGCCGACACCCAGGACGAGAAGTTCTACCCGCCGGAGAGCCTGGCCCGCATGGTGGCGGCGGGCGACCTGGGCCGCAAGACCGGACGCGGCTACTACACGTACCCCCGCTGACACCAGCGTGTCGCCGGTGACCGTGGCTCGAGGTGTCCTACGGTGCGATCCTGGCTGGTCGTACGCGCTCAGCCACCTGTCGGCGCAGCCGCTTCCCCCGACCGGAGCCGCACCCGTGGTTCCGGTCCGCGACCTTCGCCGTGAGTGGAGGCGTGATGCGGTCGACCGTGGGTTTACGGGCCGACATCGTGCTGCCCGAACGCCTCGACGTCACGACGGTGTCCGACGTCCGTGCAGCGCTCCAGCTGGCCATGGACGCGACCCCGGCGGTCGACGTCGTCGCCGACGTCTCGGGTGTTCTCGTTCTCGACAGCGCCGGGCTGGGCCTCCTGGTCGCCGCCCACCGCAACGCGGCCCGGCTCGGGCACCGGCTGGTTCTTGCCGACCCGTCGCCCCGGCTGCTACGGCTGCTGGCCGTCACCCGGCTGCACCGCGTCCTGCACGTCGACCGGCATCCGACCCTGGTCGATCTCGGCGCCTGAGCCGGAAGTAGCCTGAAGGTATGGACGAGGGCTCCGACCAGCGCCGGCGCGACCAGCCGTGGGTGATGCGCACCTACGCCGGTCACTCGTCTGCGGCCGCGTCCAACGAGCTCTACCGCACCAACTTGTCCAAGGGGCAGACCGGGCTCTCGGTGGCGTTCGACCTGCCGACCCAGACCGGCTACGACGCCGACCACGTCCTGGCCCTCGGCGAGGTGGGCAAGGTCGGGGTGCCCATCGCGCACGTGGGCGACATGCGGCGGCTCTTCGAGGGCATCCCGCTCGCCGAGATGAACACCTCGATGACGATCAACGCCACCGCCATGTGGCTGCTCGCGCTCTACCAGGTGGCCGCGCAGGAGCAGGGTGCGGCACCGAGCCAGCTGCAGGGCACCACCCAGAACGACATCATCAAGGAGTACCTCTCCCGCGGCACCTACGTTTTCCCGCCGGGCCCGTCGCTGCGGCTGACGACCGACCTGATCGCCTACACCGTGACCAACGTGCCGAAGTGGAACCCGATCAACATCTGCAGCTACCACCTGCAGGAGGCCGGTGCGACGCCGGTGCAGGAGATCTCGTATGCCCTGGCCACGGCGATCGCGGTCCTCGACGCGGTGCGCGACAGCGGACAGGTGCCGCCCGAGGCGTTCGGCGACGTTGTGCAGCGGATCTCGTTCTTCGTGAACTCCGGCGTGCGGTTCGTCGAGGAGCTCTGCAAGATGCGCGCCTTCGTCCTGCTCTGGGAAGAGCTCGTCGGGCAGCGGTACGGCATCACCGACCAGAAGCAGCGCCGGTTCCGGTACGGCGTCCAGGTCAACTCCCTCGGGCTCACCGAGGCTCAGCCGGAGAACAACGTCCAGCGGATCGTGCTCGAGCTGCTCGGGGTCACGTTGTCGCGGGACGCCCGGGCCCGCGCGGTGCAGCTGCCGGCCTGGAACGAGGCGCTCGGCCTGCCACGGCCCTGGGACCAGCAGTGGTCGCTGCGGATCCAGCAGGTGCTGGCGTACGAGTCGGACCTGCTCGAGTACGACGACCTGTTCGCGGGGTCGCGCGTCGTCGAGGCCAAGACGGACGATCTGGTTTCGGCCGCCCGGGCCGAGGTCGACCGGATCCAGGCCCTCGGTGGGGTCGTCGCGGCGGTCGAGAGCGGCTACCTCAAGCACGAGCTGGTGGCCTCGCACGCGGCCCGACGGGCGCGGCTGGAGTCCGGCGCCGACGTCCTGGTGGGCGTGAACGCGTTCACGACCACAGCGCCGAGCCCCCTGACCGGCGACCAGGGTTCGTCCATCCAGGTGATCGACCCGGGCGTCGAGGCGGCCGCCGTCGCCGCGCTCCGGCAGTGGCGGGCCGATCGCGACGCCGCAGAGGTGACCGCCGCGCTCGACGAGCTGCGCACCACTGCGGGCACGACCGCCAACCTGATGCCGGCCACCCTCCGGTGCGCCCGGGCCAGGGTCACCACGGGGGAGTGGGCCGGCGCGCTGCGCGAGGTCTTCGGCGAGTTCCGGGCGCCCACGGGCGTCTCCGGCGTGGTGGGCATCGCAGCAGCTGACCCCGACCTGCTCGCCGTGCGCGAGGCCGTCGCGGCCACCGGATCGGCGCTGGGTGGCCGACTTCGGCTGCTCGTCGGCAAGCCCGGCCTCGACGGTCACTCCAACGGCGCCGAGCAGATCGCCGTTCGTGCTCGCGACGCCGGCTTCGAGGTCGTCTACCAGGGCATCCGGCTCACCCCGGCCCAGATCGTCAGCGCCGCGGCGCAGGAGGACGTCCACTGCGTCGGGCTCTCGATCCTGTCCGGTTCGCACCTCGGCCTGGTGCCGGCGGTGCTCGACGGCCTGCGCGAAGCCGGCATCGCAGACGTCCCGGTGGTAGTCGGCGGGATCATCCCGGAGGCCGACGAGGCGAAGCTGCGCGCCCTCGGGGTCGCGGACGTCTTCACCCCGAAGGACTACGACCTCACCGAGGTGATGCGCCGGATCGTGCTGGTGATCCGGCGGGCGAACGGGCTCGGCTAACGCTCGTCGGCCCGCTGCCACCGGAACGTCAGCAGACACAGGGCCGCACCGATGACGAGCCAGATCAGCAGGACCAGCGCGACCCGGGGCAGCTCCCAGCTGCCGGTGATCTCGCCGCTGGCGAACGAGTCCGGCAGGAACACCGACCGCATGCCCTGGCACAGCCACTTCAGCGGGAAGACCGACGACAGGGTCTGCATCCACCGCGGCAGGTCGGTGAACACGAAGAACACGCCGGACGTGAACTGCAGGACCAGCACCACTGGGGACACCAGGGCCGGCGCGCCGCGTGCGGTCTTGGGCACCGACGAGAACGCCACCCCGAGCAGGGTGCAGACCAGCAGCCCGAGGACGGCCAGCCAGAGCAGGGTGAACCACTTGAGTGCTGTGCTGGGCAGCTTCACGTCGAAGAAGGCCACCCCGATCACCAGCAGCAGCGCGATCTGCGCCACGAGCGACACGGAGACGAGCGCGATCTTCCCGAGGAAGTAGCTGGGCCGCGGCAACGGCGTCCCCGCGAGCCGCTTCAGGGTGCCGTCCTCGCGTTCCTGGGGGATCTGGATCGCGAGGTTCTGGAAGCCGTTGTAGACCAACCCGGACGCGATCATGCCGGCGAGGAAGTACTGGCTGAACGTCACACCGGGCTGGATGTCCTTGTTGAAAACCGACCCGAAGATCAGCAGCAGGATCAGCGGCAGGGCGAAGGTGAACATCACCGAGCGGCGGTCGCGGAAGAACTGCTTGAGCTCCATCCGGGCCCGGGCCGCACCCACGGTCAGCACCGAGGGCAGGGCGACGGTGTCCCGTTCGCTGATCGCGGTCATGCGTCGTCCCCCTCCTGCTCGCCGATCATCGCGAGGTAGATGTCCTCCAGGCTCGGCCGAAGCACCGAGAGCTCGGGCACCTCGCCGCCCCCGAACCGCTGGCTGAGCTCGAGCACCGTCCGGGTCGGCTCAGGCGTCTGCTGCTCTCGTTGCGTCCCGTCCTCGGTCCAGCGGACGATGGCGTGTGCGTCGGCCCGGCCGCCGAGCGTCGCCGGGGTCCCGACCTCGAGCAGCCGACCGGCGAGGATCACGCCCACGCGATCGGCCAGCCGTTCGGCCTCGTCCAGGTAGTGGGTGGTCAGCAGGATGGTCGTGCCGTCGTCGCGGAGGTGCTCGATCAGCCCCCAGAACTGCCGCCGGGCCTCGGGGTCGAAGCCGGTGGTCGGCTCGTCGAGGAACACGAGCTCGGGGTTGCCGAGGATCCCGAGCGCTACGTCGAGCCGACGTCGCTGGCCGCCGGAGAGGTCGCGGGTCCGGGAGTGGCGCTTGTCGGTGAGGCCGACGGCGTCGATCACGGCGTCGGCCGGCCGGGGCCGGGGATAGAAGGTACGGAAGTGCTCGACCACCTCGCCGACGGTCAGGTCGGCGTTGTCGCTCGTGGACTGCAGGACGATCCCGATCCGGGCCCGCCAGTACGGCGACGCGTGGCCCGGATCGTGCCCGAGCACACTGACCTCGCCTGCGGTGCGGTCGCGGTAGCCCTCGAGGATTTCGACGGTGGTGGTCTTGCCGGCGCCGTTCGGGCCGAGCAGGGCGAAGATCTCACCCCGGTGGACGTCCAGGTCGATCCCGTCGACGGCACGGATCGCGCCGTACGACTTGTGCAGGCCGCGGACCGAGATCGCCAGGTCGCTCATGGCCGACATCCTTTCATCGACCCATGCCTCAGAACAGGCGCGACTCGGAGTCGTCGGTGCCGCGCATGGCCGCGTAGTCGAGGGTCACGCAGTCGATGCCCCGGTCGAGGGCGAGCACTCGGGCTTGTGGCTTGATCTCCTGCGCGGCGAAGATCCCGCGCACGGGCGTCAGCAGCGGGTCGCGGTTGAGCAGCTCGAGGTACCGCGTCAGCTGCTCGACGCCGTCGATGTCACCGCGGCGCTTGATCTCGACCGCCACCGCGGCGCCGGTCGCGTCGCGGCACAGGAGGTCGACCGGACCGATCGCGGTCGGGTACTCGCGGCGCACCAGGCGCCAGCCCACGCCGAAGGTCTCGACCTGCTCGGCCAGCAGCTCCTGGAGGTGGGCCTCGACGCCGTCCTTGACCAGGCCGGGGTCGATGCCCAGCTCGTGCGACGAATCGTGCAACAGCTCGGTCACCGTGATCAGCAGCCGCTCACCGGCCTTGTTCGTGACCGTCCAAACGCCGATACCGTCGTCGTCCGCCTCGACCCGCAGGGTGCACGGCGGACTCATCCAGTTGAGCGGCTTGTACGCCCGGTCGTCGGCGTGGACGGATACCGACCCGTCCGACTTGACCAGGATCAACCGGGGGGCGAGCGGGAGGTGCGCGCTGAGCCGGCCCACGTAGTCGACGCTGCACCGGGCGATCACGAGTCGCATGAACGGTGACGGTAGTGGATCCCCGGCGTGGGGATTACCGTGGCCAGCGTGGACACCCAGACGTACGACTACATCGTGATCGGTGCCGGCAGCGCAGGATGCGTCCTCGCGTACCGGCTCTCCCAGGCAGGGCACAGCGTGCTCGTCCTGGAAGCCGGCGGCAGCGACGAGGGGGTCGACGAGATCGCCATTCCCGCCGCGTTCCCGAACCTGTTCAAGACCGAGCACGACTGGGACTACCAGACGGTCGAGCAGAAGCACGCCCTCGGCCGACGGATGCAGTGGCCCCGCGGGCGGGTCCTCGGCGGGTCCAGCTCGATCAACGCGCAGCTGTACATCCGCGGGAACCGGCTCGACTACGACACCTGGGCGGCCGACCTCGGCTGCGAAGGATGGGCGTACGCCGACCTGCTGCCGTACTTCGTCAAGGCCGAGGACAACGAGCGCGGCCCGTCGGAGTACCACGGCGCCGGTGGCCCGCTGCGGGTCGAGGACCTGCGGTACGCGCACGAGATCTGCCACTCGTTCGTCGAAGCGGCGGTCGCGGCGGGGATCAAGCGCAACCCGGACTTCAACGGCGCCGAGCAGGACGGCGCCGGGCTGTTCCAGGTGACGCAGAAGCGCGGCCGGCGGTGGTCGACGGCTGACGCCTACCTCCGGCCCGCGCTGGCCGCGGGTGCGGGTGCCGTGACCGTCGTCACCGGTGCGCTGGTGACCCGCGTCGTGATCGAGGCCGGACGCGCCGTCGGTGCCGACTGGACCACGGTCGGCGAGGCGCACACCGCCCGGGCCGAGGCCGAGGTCGTGGTCTCCGGTGGGGCGATCAACAGCCCGCAGCTGCTCATGCTGTCAGGGGTCGGGCCGGCCCCTCAGCTGCGCGAGCTGGGCATCGACGTCGTCTGCGACCTGCCCGGGGTCGGGCAGAACCTCCAGGACCACCTCGCCAGCCCGGTCGTCTGGCTCACCCACGACACCTCGAGCCTGTCGGAGGCGGAGACCGTCACTTCGCTGCTGCGCTGGCAGCTGCTGCGGTCGGGTCCGCTCACGTCGAGCGTCGCCGAGGCCTGCGCCTTCGTCCGCTCCTCCGATGGGCTGCCGGCGCCGGACATCCAGTTCCATGTGGCTGCCGCGGCGTTCGTCGACAACGGCATGGGTGAGCCGCCCGGGCCCGGGTTCACGATCGGTCCGGTGCTCGTGGCTCCGGCGAGCGTCGGGGCGCTGCGGCTGCGGTCGGCCGACCCGCGCTGGAGCCCGGAGATCGACGCCGGCTACCTCCAGGCCGAGCAGGACCTTGACGCGCTGGTGGCCGCGACCGAGCTCGCGCGTGAGATCGCCGGCTCGGGTCCGCTCGGACGCTACCTGGGCGCGGAGCTGATGCCCGGCGTCGGAGCCGTCTCGGCCGAGGCCCTGCGCGAGCACGTGCGGGCACGTTCGCAGACGCTGTACCACCCCGTCGGCACCTGCTCGATGGGGGTCGGGGACGCCTCAGTGGTCGACCTCAGCTGCCGGGTCCGGGGCGTCGACGGGCTGCGCGTCGTGGATGCGTCCGTGATGCCGGCGGTGCCGCGGGGGAACACGAACGCTCCCACCATCGCCGTCGCCGAGAAGGCTGCCGACCTGATCCTTGCCGCCCGCTAGCCCCCACTCCCGCCCGGGCCAACCCCTGCACCCCTTTCGGCCACAAGGGTCCCCTGATGCGCCTAGTCCGCGGCTGGCTTCCCCTGTCGTTTCGGGAACGGCGCCGCCGGGCGTGTCGTGGTGGCGGCGAAACGTCGGCCCAGTGGCATGAGGGGACCCTTGTGGCAGAACGGGGTTACGGGGGTGAGGGGGTGTGGGGGTGAGGGGGTGAGGGGGTGAGGGGTTG
>JBBQWS010000038.1:0-33715 GCA_038210415.1 Actinomycetes bacterium | reverse complement strand
CACCAGCCCCTGCATCGCCCGGTCGATGGGTAGCCGCCCGTGGTCGACCTGCGCTCCCGCGCAGACGTCCTGGACCACGATGTCGAGCGCGCCGCCGAGGCGGGCCGAGTCCGGTGGCGTCACGACCTGGTCCTGGTTGGTCCAGATGCTCACCCACTGCGGACCTTCGACGGTCTCGCCGCCGGCGTTGAGCGACTGCAACAACGAGCTGTCGGGGGCCAGCTGCTGGCAGGCCGCGGGGCAGAGGGATCCCCCGAATGACGCGCCGAGAGCGGCGATGTCGGTGCCGTGGTTAGGCGAACCGAGCAGCACGATGCGTCGGGCGTGCACGGCGCCGCCCAGCTCCTTGGCCCACAACCGGGTGACCACACCGCCGGCAGAGTAGCCGACGAGGTCGACCGACGGCGCGCCGCTGGCCAGGGCGGCGTCGACCGCAACCTTGAGCAGGCCGGCCTCGACGCGGAGGTCGCCCGTCCCGTCGCCGGCCAGCTTCAGCACAGTGGCGGTACGCCCGGTGGTCTGCAACCGGGCCGCGAGGTTGTCGAGGGCGTCAGTGCCGCCGCCGTAGCCGGGGACCAGGATCACCGGGCCGAGCCGTGTCTGCTCGGTGGTCGGCGTCGCCTCGGAGGGCCGCTTGACGAGCAGAGCGAGGGCGATGACCGCCACGACGAGCACGGCTATCGCGCTGAAGAGCAGCCTCCGGTGGGGCCCGCGAAGGGAAAGGGCTGGCGGCACGGGCATACCTAGACCGTACGCTCGACCCTGCACGATGACCCAACACCGCCAACCCAAGGGGCGCCACCGATGGCGTCAGCACGCAGTTCGCGATCGCTCAGGGGTGCCAAGGGGCTCGGTCGACAGGTCCTGCGCGCACATCCAGGGCCTAGGCGATCGGATCGAGATGGTCGTGAGCCCACAGGCCGATGGCGAGCGCGACGCGGTCGCTGAACGCCTGCGGGTCACGGCCGGTGAGCTCGCGGACCCGTTCGAGCCGGTGCCGCACGGTGTTGACGTGGAGGAATTCCGACTTTGCGGTCATGGCCAACGAGCCGTCATGGGCCAGGTACGTCCGCAGCGTTCGGACGTGCGCCGTCCCACGCTGTTCGTCCGAAACCACGAGCGGGGCGATGAGCTGGTCGATGAACGGGCGCAGCCGTTCGAACGGTTGCTGCTCCAGCAGGCCTTCGAGACTGGTTAAGCCTTCCGGGCCGACGCAGCCACCGTGCCTGCGAGCGAGCTCGAACGCAGCGCGAGCCTCGCCAATGCCCCGGGCGGCATCGGAGAACGCCATGCTCCGGCTGACCCCGCAAGGCAGCCCCAGCGCGGCCGCAGCCTCCCGCACCCGTTCGGCTGAGCTCGTCACAGCGACAGCCGCAGCCGGGGTCTCACCCAGCACTGCTGTCGACGTGGAGAGGGTGGCAGCCAGGACCCGGGCCGCACCTGACGGCCAGACCGAGAACACGACGTCCGCCTTGGCCAGGCCGGCAGCGGTGAGTGCGGGCGCAAGGGCGGACGGGTCGGCCAGGCGCTCGCCGACCAGGGCCAACAGCTGGCCGACGCGCTCGCGATGCAGGTCCTGCTCGACATCTCGCTCGTGCCGCGCGACGTCGAGCACGCGCACGAGCGTCGCGAGCAACGCCGGCGTCGGAGGAGGACCGTCGCCGCGCCAGGTGAGCACGGTCCCGTCGGGCGCGGACACCTCGAGAGTCAGCAGCCGCGGGTCGTCCGGCTCTTCCGGGCCGGACGAGTGCAGCACCCGGTCACCGTCACTGAGCGAGAGCCGCCCGCCGAGGCTCGTCGACGCGAGGTGCAACAGCTCAGCTGGCGTGGCGTGCGCCCGGACACCCCCGAGCAGGCCAGCCAGCAACAGGTCGCTGCGTTCCCCCGCTGCCGTCTCGGCCTCGACCCGGCGGTTAGCGAGGTACTCGCTGACAGCGATGAAAGGGGCGCCCATCGGGGCGAGGAGCAGTGGCAGGTCGTGGGCCTGACAGGCGTCCACCAGCGACGGAGGTACCTCGTCGTGCACATCACCGACCCCGAAGCAGACCCCGCTACCGCCCGCGCTCGCGACCGCAAGGGCGAACCGAGCGCAGGCGTCATCGTCCAGCAGGGACGAGCCGACGGTGCACACGAGCTCCCCACCACGCAGGTACTGGCCCGGGTCGAGCAGCTCGGTGGTGTGCGCCCACCGCACGGCCCGGTCCAGACGGTCGGCGCCCGAGCAACAGGTCAGCCGGAGCTCCGGCGCGGCCAAGAGCTCCGCGAGCGAGACCGCCGCCGGATCGCGCGGCGGGGTCGTCGGCTGCGGTTCCACGGCGCCAACGTACAAGCGGACGGGGCTTTTCGCAGCCGATTCGTTGGACGAACCTCCAACCAATCGCCCCCGAGAGAGTGGTCTCGTCCTCTCTTCGCGCCGATCCCTTGTGCCACTGCACAGGACGGGGATGATTCTCGTCACATCCCCGTGGAGGTCCGATGTCCAATGCACCCGTGGTCGCACCCGCTGACCACACGCTCGTCCGCGACTTCTCGCTCTGGTCGTCGTTCGCCTTCGCCTTCGCATTCATCTCGCCGATCGTGGCGCTGTACGGCATCTTCGGCCTGGCGATCAGCACGGCCGGTCCCACGTTCTGGTTCGGGTTCCTCCTCGTCTTCGGTGGACAGCTGCTCGTCGCGTTCGTCTTCGCGATGCTGGTCTCGCGGTGGCCCCTTGAAGGGTCGATCTACCAGTGGTCCCGCCGTCTGGTCAGCGCGGGCTACGGCTGGTTCGCCGGGTGGGCGTACATGTGGACCCTCGTCATCGCGATGGCGACGGTCGCCCTCGGAGCGGCCGGCTTCCTGGCCAACATCTTCGGTCTCGACTCCCCCTCGGCCTCGCAGAGGGCGCTCATCGCTTTCGTCATCCTCCTTTGCGGGACGGGCCTCAACCTGGTCGGACGGCACGCGCTGAAGCTCTTCATGACCGCGAGCATCGCCGCAGAGGTGATCGGCTCGCTCGGGCTGGGCACCTGGTTGCTCCTGTTCCACCGCCATCAGCCGCTGAGTGTCCTGACCAGCGGCCTGGGCTCCGGCACGGGCAACGGCTACCTCTCGCTCTCCGGCCCGTTCCTGGTCGCAGTCGCGTTCGTCGGCTGGTCGTTCGTCGGCTTCGAGAGCGCCGGCGCGATCGCGGAGGAGGTCCATGAGCCGCGGAAGAACCTCCCGAAGGCCGTCATCTTCTCGCTCTCCTTCATCGCGATCGTCGTCATGTACTCGAGCCTGGCGATCATCCTGGCCATCCCAGACATGTCCGCAGTGACCTCGCTGCCCACGGACCCAGGCCACGTCGCCGACCCGGTCTACTCCACGTTGACGTCCGCGCTCGGCAACGGCATCGCCAAGCCGGTCGAGGTGCTCTTCGTGATCGGCTTCCTGGCGAGCTTCCTGGCCTTGCAGACCTCCGCCTCCCGCGTCATCTGGGCGTACGCGCGAGACAACGCACTGCCGGCGTCCCGGCTGCTGACCAAGCTGAGCACCGGGCAGAAGCAGCCTGTCATCGCGATCGTGGTGACCACGGTGATCGGCTCGGGCCTGTTCCTGCTCAGCAACCTGTCGCCGAACGTCTACCTGCTGATGGTCAACTTCACCACCGGAGGGTTCTTCCTGGCGTTCTTGTTCCCGCTCGTCGGCATGCTGGTGTTCCAGCTGCGCGGCCTGTGGCGACCCGGTCCGTTCACTCTCGGCCGCGGCTCCCTGTTCGTCACCGTCCTCGCGACGGTGTGGGCGGCGTTCGAGTTCCTGAACATCTCCTGGCCACGCGCAGTCAACGCCGACCGCTATCTGGACTGGTCGGTCTGGATCGCCGTGGCCGTCCTCGGCACTGTGGGCCTCGTGGTTTTCGCCACGGTCCGCTCGCGGATGGTGCCCACCTCGCTCATCGACGCGGAGGAGCTCGCGGACGAGCTCGCCGACGAACGAGCGCAGCTCGCGTGAGCGGGGCATCCGAACCTTCCGTGGTGGTGGTCACCGGTTCGGCCAGCGGGATCGGTGCCGCGGTGGCCCGGGAGCTGGCCGACCGTGGCTGGGTCGTCGCCGGACTCGACCGCGCGCCCTCACCCGCGTGCACGTGGTCGGCCCAGGTCGACATGGTGGACTCGGACGCCGTCCAGCAGGCGGTGCACGCGCTCGAACGCGAGCTCGGCGTCGTCGGCGCTGCGGTGTCCGCGGCCGGCTACTACGAGATGGCGCCGATCACCGAGATCAGCACGGCCAGCTGGACCCGCATGCTCAGCGTGCACCTCGGCGGGCTGGTCAACCTAACCCGCGCCGTCCTGCCCGGCATGAAGCAGCGACGCGACGGCTCGATCGTGGCTATCACCAGTGAGCTGGCCATCGGTGGCGGCGGCGAGGATGCCCACTACGCGGCGGCGAAGGGGGCGATCATCGGGGTGGTGCGTAGCCTGGCGGCCGAAGTGGCCGCCGACGACGTACGCGTCAACGCGGTCGCACCGGGGCCCACCGACACCCCGCTCCTTGCCCCCGACTCGCCCTGGCGCGACCCGGACTACCTCGCCACACTGCCGCTGCGTCGTCTCACCAGCCCGGATGAGGTCGCGCTGTGCGTCGCGTACCTCGTCGACGAGGGCGGCTTCTGCACCGGCGAGATCCTCAACCCGAACGCTGGGGCGGTGATCTGAGATGTCCCGCAGCTCGTTGCGCGGCCGGGTCGCGCTGGTCACCGGCGCTGCCCAGGGGATGGGCGCTGCGCACGCCCGACGGCTCGGCTCCGACGGAGCCGTCGTGGCCGTGAACGACCGGGTCGCCTCACCGGAGCTCACCGCACTCGCCACCGAGATCGGCGGGGGGGCGTTCCCGGCTGACGTGAGCGACCCGGACAGCGTTGAGGCGCTGATCGACACCGTCCGCAGCCGGCTCGGTTCGCTCGACGTCCTGGTCGCCAACCACGCGTACATGAGCATGGCGCCGTTCCTCGAGCACGACCCGGACGACTGGTGGAAGGTCGTCGACACCAACCTCTCCGGCACGTTCGCGCTCATCCGGGCGGCGGTGCCGGTCATGCGCGCCGCCGGAGGCGGTCGCATCGTGGTCATCGCCAGCGAGTGGGGAGTGACCGGGTGGCCGGATGCGACCGCCTACGCGGCGTCCAAGGCCGGCCTCATCGCGTTGGTCAAGACCCTCGGGCGCGAGCTCGCACCTGAGGGCATCATCGTGAACGCCGTCGCACCCGGCGTGATCGACACCCCGCAGTTGCTCGTCGACGCCGCCTCTGCCGGTGTGCCGCTCGAGGACATCCACGCGCTCTACGCGGACGCGATCCCGCTCGGTCGTCTAGGGCGGCCCGACGAGATCTCCGCGGTGGTGTCGCTGCTCGCAGACTTCAGACTGGCAGCGATGATCGGCCAGACGGTGCAGGTGAACGGAGGGACCACCCGCAGCCGGGTCTGACGGCCGGGAGTCCAGGCGGGTGCCGACGAGAGAAGTGAGCAGCAGTGACCGAGCAGCATGTGCGTTACGACAACGGGATCGTCGGCCAGGTCGACGGTATGCAGGTACCGCGCTACGCGGGCCTGACCACCTTCGCCAGGCTTCCACGCGCCGAGGACGTCGAGACGTTCGACGTCGCCGTCGTGGGGGTTCCGTTCGACACCGGGGTGACCTACCGCCCCGGGGCCCGCTTCGGCCCCGCCCACATCCGGCAGGCGTCGCGGTTGCTGCGGCCGTACAACCCGGCTCTGGACGTCGCACCGTTCCGTTCAGCGCAGGTGGTCGACGCGGGCGACATCGCGTGCAACCCCTTCGATATCGACGAGGCGCTGGCGCAGATCCAGGCCGGCATCGCCGCCCTGAGCCATGGGGGCAACCGCAGCGTGGTGAGCCTGGGTGGGGACCACACGATCGCCTTGCCGATCTTGCGCGCCCTGTACGCGGACCACGGCCCGCTGGCCCTCGTCCACTTCGACGCCCACCTGGACACCTGGGACACCTACTTCGACGCCCCGTTCACGCACGGGACGCCGTTCCGGCGCGCGTCCGAGGAAGGTCTCATCGTCAAGGGTCGCTCGGCACACGTCGGGATCCGAGGCTCGCTCTACGACCGCACCGATCTCGTCGACGACGAGGAGCTCGGCTTCACGATCGTGCACTGCCGCGACATCGACCGGCTCGGCGTGGACGGCATCCTCGAGCAGGTGCTCGACCGCGTCGGTGACTCCCCCGTCTACGTCTCAATCGACATCGACGTCCTCGATCCCGCTTTCGCGCCCGCGACGGGAACGCCCGAGGCCGGCGGCATGACCAGTCGCGAGCTGCTGGGCGTGCTCCGCGGGATGAGCGGGACCCGGCTCGTCGGCGCGGACATCGTCGAGGTCGCGCCCGCCTACGACCACGCCGAGATCACTGCCGTCGCCGCGGCGAACCTGGCGTACGAGCTCGTCACCATCCTCGCCATGAAGAAGACCCCGTGACGACAGCAGCGGCACCGGTCCCCTGGCCCTCCGCCCACACCTCAGCGGCCGCATTCACCTTCGACGTAGACGCGGAGTCCGCCGTCCTCTGGGGTTCTCCACAGACAGCCGACCGCATGAGCGTGATCAGCCATCAGGCCTACGGCCCGCTCGTCGGGGTCCCGCGTCTGCTCGGACTGCTGGAGAAGCACCGGATCCGGTCCACGTTCTTCGTGCCCGGGTACACCGCGCACCGGTACCCGGCCGTCGTCCGGGACATCGCGTCTGCCGGTCACGAGATCGCCCATCACGGCTACCTGCACGAACAGCCCACCTCGGTCACTGCTGAGGAGGAGGCCGCGAACCTCGACCGCGGGCTCGCAGCGCTCGACGAGGTCGCGGGCGTCCGACCGGTCGGGTACCGCGCACCGATGTGGGACCTGTCCTGGCGGAGCCCGGCGCTCCTGGCCGAGCGAGGATTCCTCTACGACTCCAGCCTGATGGACGCGGACGTCCCGTACGAACTTGCAGTCGACGGGCCCGAGCCCCGCTCGATCGTCGAGATCCCTATCCAGTGGGCGCTCGATGACTGGGAGCAGTACTGCTACCTGCCGGACATCAGCGGCAGCGGGCTGCTCGAGACCCCGGCGAAGGCACGCGAGCTGTGGCAGGCGGAGTTCGAGGCGCTGCGCGCGGTGGGGGGCTGCTGGGTCCTGACCAACCATCCGTTCCTCTCCGGCCGGCCGTCACGGGCGGTCGAGCTCGACCGGCTGATGGCTCACGTCGTGGCCTGCTCGGACGTGTGGGTCGCGTCGCTTGCGGAGATCGCCGAACACGTGCGCAGTCTGGGCCTGCCGCCCCGATCGATCGAACAGCCGGACAACGTGCCGGACTTCTAGGTAGCTCATCGGGCCAGCAACAGCATGGTGATCGCTCGCGCATGAGCTCGTAGGTCCCACCGCCGATGCCGAAGGCCCGCCTGTCGCGGAAGTCCTGCCTCGCGGGCGGCGGCACTCCTCGCATCCTCGGCGGCCAGCCGCTCGACGTAACCCGCTGCGACCGTTCTCACCCTGCTGCTCGAGGAGGACGGCTGGCTGTTGTTGCACCACGCCGTCCAGCGCTCCTAGCCACCGCGACCGCCCACCACACCAGCGGCACCTGCAGCGGCAGCCGGGCGTACGCCACCGCCTGGAACCACGCGTCGCGCTCGTGCGCGTTCACCGCCATCGTCACGTTGCCCGGGAACACCGCCACGAACGTCGCGGCCGTGACCCAGGCCGCCACCTGACGAGTCCTCGACGCGGCCAGCCCGGCCGCGCAGACCAGCTCGGCGACCCCGCTGCCCAGCACCCATGCCCGCGGCGAGCCCAGCATCGACGGGATCAGCGGTTCGTACGTACGCGGCATGACGAAGTGCGCCGTGCCGGCTATAGCCATGAACCCGGCGAGCAGATGGGCTGCCGTGTCAGGTCCGGCGTGGGGTCGTCTCATTCCCCCATACTGCGGGCAGGAGGCATGATCGGCGAGCAGACTGCCAACCCGATCCTGGGCCTAGCCCGGTGCGGGCTGGCTCAGCCGCCGCCGAGGTACGCAGCGACCACCGAGGGGTCGCCGAGCAATTCGGCGCCGGTGCCGGTCTTCACGATCTCGCCGGTCTCGAGCACGTAGGCCCGATGGGCGATGGCCAAGGCCTGCGAGGCGTTCTGCTCGACCAGCAGGACCGTGGTGCCCTGCTCGTTGATCTCGGTGATGATGCGGAAGATCAGCTGGATGAGCTTGGGCGCCAGCCCCATCGACGGCTCGTCAAGCAGCAGCAGCCGAGGTTTCGACATCAAGGCACGACCGATCGCCAGCATCTGCTGCTCGCCGCCCGACAGGGTCCCGCCCGGCTGCTTCTCGCGCTCCTTCAGCCGAGGGAACAGGTCGAACACCCGGTCGAGGTCCGCCTTGTCGGTCTTCCCGTGGATGTACGCACCCATCGCGAGATTCTCTCCCACGGTCATGCCAGGAAAGATGCCCCGCCCCTCGGGCGCCTGGCAAAGTCCGGCTCGGACGCGAAGGTGGCCGGGCATCGATGTGATGTCCTTGCCGTCGAAGCGCACGGTGCCGCTCACGATCCGGCGGAGCCCGGACAGCGTCTTCAGCGTCGTGGTCTTACCGGCTCCGTTGGCCCCCACGAGGGTGACGATCTCACCCTCGTCGACGGTCAGGCCGATGTCCCTGATCGCGGAGATCTTGCCGTAGTTCACACGAAGGTGCTCGACCTCAAGAAGCATCGGCTTCCTCCCCTAGGTAGGCCTTGATGACCGCGGGGTCGGTGCGCACTTCGCCGGGAAGCGCATCGGCGATCTTCTGCCCGAAGTCGAGCACAGCGATCCGGTCGCTGATGCCCATCACGAGGGTCATGTCGTGTTCGATGAGCAGGACTGTGACGCCAGAATCCCGGATCTGCCGGATCAAGGTCATCAACGACCCCTTCTCCGAGGGGTTCATTCCGGCCGCGGGCTCGTCGAGCAGCAGCACGGCGGGGCCTGTGGCGAGGGCCCGCGCGATCTCCAACCGACGTTGGTCGCCGTACGGGAGGTTGCGTGCGGCCGAGTGCGAACGGTCGGCGATGCCGACGAACTCAAGCAGGTGCAGGGACTTCTCGAGCGCCTCGCGTTCCTCGGCGCGGTAGCGGGGGAGTCCGAGGATCGCGCCGACCACGCTGGACCGATGGCGCGCGTGGGTCCCGACGATGACGTTGTCGAGGGCGGTCATGTTGTCGAAGAGCCGGATGTTCTGGAAGGTGCGCGCGAGCCCAAGCTTCGTCACGACATCCGGGCGCAGGCCGTTGATGCGCTTCCCTTTGAACACGATGTCGCCCGAGGACGGGGCGTAGACGCCGGTGACCATGTTGAACACCGTCGTCTTGCCGGCGCCGTTGGGTCCGATCAGGGCCAGGATCTCGCCCTCGTTGAGCGTCAGCTCGAGTTCGTTGACCGCCGTCAGACCGCCGAATTTCATGGTCAGGTGGCGAAGGCTCAGCAGGCCGCCGTCGGTGGCGCTCATGAGTCGGCCGCGCCGGCCTGTGCCTGCACGACGCCGACCTCGCCGCCGAGCCGGTCGATCCCGCCTTCGCCCTCCTTGAACTCCGCTGCCCGGATCCGGGACGGCCAGATGCCCTGGGGCCGGAAGATCATCAGGAAGACCAGGACGGCTCCGAACACCACCACGCGGTACTGGCTGAATCCGCGGGCGGCCTCAGGGACCCAGGCCACAAGGAACGCCCCGAGGATGACTCCGGGCAGGTTGCCGGCGCCACCCAGCACGACCGCCGCGAGGATGGTGGCAGACAGGATGAACGTGAAGTCGGTGGGTCGGACCGCGGAGTTCGACGAGGCGAAGATGACGCCGGCCGCGCCGCCGACCCCCGCGCCCACCGTGAATGCCCACAGCTTGAACTTCAGGGTCGGGACCCCCATGAGCTGGGCGGCGTCCTCGTCCTCACGGATCGCGGTCCACGAACGGCCTACCCGGCTCTTCTCCAGCCGCTTCATGATGACGATCACGATGGCGATCGCGACTACCACCAGGTAGTAGTACGGCCGCGAGTTCAGCACCCCGTACTGCATGAACGAGACGTTCCCGATCGACGGGGGCCGCGGAATGTTGTTGATCCCGCGAGGTCCGCCGAGGTAGTCGACGTTGTTGGCGGTGACCCGGATCATCTCGCCGAACCCGAGCGTCACGATGGCGAGGTAGTCGCCGCGCAGCCGCAACGTGGGGGTGCCCAGGAGCAGCCCGGCGAGCATGGCGCCGCCAATCCCGACCGGGAGCACCTCCCAGAAGCCCCACCCGTGGTAGGTCCCGAGGATGGCCATGCTGTAGGCGCCGATCGCGTAGAAGGCGACGAAGCCGAGGTCGAGCAGACCGGCGTACCCGACGACCACGTTGAGGCCCAGCGCCAGCAGCACGTAGATGCTGATCGGGAAGAACAAGATGCGCTGCCAACTGCTGCCTGGAGCCATGATGTCGGCCAGGTTGGGGATGTCCGGCAAGGAGATCGCGAAGGCGAACATGGCGAGGTAGCCGATCCACCGGGCGACCCGCGGCAGCGCTCGCCACCGGACGCCTATTGCCTCGAATGCTCCGGTCCACGGAAGCGTCTTGCCTCTCAACGGATTTAGGAGCTTCATGCGCGGACCTTTCCGAGGGACTCGCCGAGCAGGCCGGTCGGTCGGAACATCAGCACGAGCACGAGCACGGAGAACGAGATGACGTCCTTCCACTCGGCGCCGACGACGCTGGCGCCGTACTCCTCGATCAGGCCGAGCAGGAGCCCGCCGAGCAGTGCCCCGCGCAGGTTGCCGATGCCCCCCAGCACGGCCGCGGTGAACGCCTTGATGCCCAGGACGAAGCCCACGCTGAACGTGGTCACCTCGAAGAAGATGACATAGAGCATCCCGCCGATTCCGGCCATCGCACCACCGATGAGGAACGTCAGCATCACGATCCTGTCGATGTTGACGCCCATGAGGGTGGCGGTGTCGGCACTCTGGGCCGTGGCGCGGATCGCCCGCCCGAAGCGGGTGCCGTTCACCAGGCGGTCCAGCAGCACCATCATGAAGATCGCGCCGAGGAACACCAGCACCTTGTCAGCGCGGATCAGCCCGGTGCCCACGGTCGCCAGGATCGACTTCTGCAGGACCCGGGTCGTGTCGACCGCGTCCGGGAAGCGCAGCGAGAAGGCCTGCTGGATAAACAGCGAGGCGCCGATCGCGGAGATCAGGGCCGCTAGGGTCGTCGCCCCGCGTCGGCGCAACGGTCGGTAGGCGATTCGCTCCAGGATCACGGCCGATCCCCCGGAGGCCAGGGCGGCTACGACGGCAGCGACGAGCAGGAAGCCCCATAGGGCCAGGCCGGTCAGCGGAGCGGTTACGCCGAACGCCGTGACTACCCCCACCGTGGTGAAGGTCCCGATCATGAAGATCTCGGAGTGCGCGAAGTTGATCAGGCGGAGCACACCGTAGACCAGCGTGTAGCCCAGCGCGACGAGGGCGTAGATCGCGCCCTGAGTCAGGCCGTCGATCGTGGAGGCCCAGAACTCTGGCAGAAGATTGTGCACGCGTGTCCGTCCTCGGCGGGGGCGCCAGCGCCTTTGCGCCAACGCCCCCGCCATCAGGCCTGGGTCGAACTCGGACCAGTTACGGTGTCGGGCTGTCCGAAGTCCCGATTGCCACGATCTTGCCGCTCTTCACCTCGTACAAGAGGATCGTCCCGCCCTTGATGTTGCCGTTGGTCTCGAACTGGATCTGCTTCGAGACACCAGCGACGTTCACGCCGCCGACATAGGCCGCGATGTCCTTTCGAATGGTCTTGCCCTCCTTGATCGCGTTGATGAACACCGTCGCCGCGTCGTAGCCCTCCGGCGAGTATGTGCCCGGCTCCGCGCTGAACGCTGCCTTGTAGGCGTCGTAGAAGGTCTTGGCCGTGCCGGTCGCCGCCGAGTTGATCAGGGCACAGGCGCAGGAAAGGATCGCCGTTTCCGCGGCTGCTCCTGCTCCGGTGATGAACGCGGGGTCGAGCGAACCGTCACCGGAGACGAACCGCGCGGTGACGCCGCCGTCCTTGAGCTGCTTGGCGAATGGACCGGCCTGGGCGTAGTAGCCGCCGTAGAAGATCGCGTCGACTCCAGCGCCCTTGATCTTGGTGATCGTGGACGAGTAGTTCGGCACGTTGGTGCCTTCCGCCGCGACCGCCTCGCGCACCGGAATTGCGACGCCGCCCGCGGTGAGGGCAGCGGCAACCGCGTCAGCGAGGCCCTTGCCGTACTCCGACTTGTCGTCGATGACCGCAACCTTCTTCGCCGCGAGTGCCTTGATCAGCGTGTTCGCGACGCCAGGTCCCTGGAAGCCGTCGTCCGCGAGAACCCGGTGGAAAGTGCTCCATGAGTTCGTGGCGAGCGAGACCCGGGTGGCCGAGGCGGAGATGAACGGGACACCGGCCTCCTGCCAGATCGCGCCGGTGTCGGCCGTCTCACCGGAGAACGCCGGGCCCACGAGGCCGACGATGCCGTCGTCGACGGCCTTCGGCGCCAGGCTCGAGGCCTGCTTGGGGTCACCCTGGGAGTCGTACTCTTTGAGGGTGATCTTGGTCGCCGGGTTGGTGGCGTTGTACTGGTCGATGGCGAGCTTCGCGCCGTTACGGATGTTGATGCCCAGGGCCTTGTTTGCTCCGGTGAGATCGCCCATGAAGCCGATCTTCACTGTGCCGCCACCGCCGGCGGAGCTCGAAGGGCTGGACCCCGAGCTGCTGCAAGCCGCGAGCGCCAGGCTCGCCGCGCTGATCGCGACGACCGAACGGACGAGCAGACTTCGTCGACTCATAGAGGAGCTCCTTCTGGTTCACGCCGCGAAAGTGGGCGGCTGTTGCGCGCAACCTACCGAACCACGGCGCGGCCGTGCACGTTCTTGACTGCTGCCTGGCCAAATGGCTGCGATTCTGTGACCATTCCCCTCGTGTCTCGGGGTGGCGCCCTGGGGCCATCTGTAGGGCTCGTCGCCTCGCGTCACGTGCTCGCAGACCTCGATGGCGTAGTCGATGTGGCTCTGGCCCAACAACCGAACAGCCAAGGTGCGAGCGGGCTAGTACACGAAGCAGGAGCTCGGTGTGCTGTTGCGGGACTCGGGCGCCGAGAGGTTCACCGACATACCGTCGAGGAAGTGGTTCAAGAAGACGTTGGGGGTCACCGCGCCGTGAGCCGCTCCGTTGTAGTACCACTGGACCGTGTCACGCACCTGGCAGTACGTGTTGCTGGGCAGGTTGGTGAAGTTGACCGGGTCGACCATCCAACTTGCCGAGCTCTGATACTTCCACGGACCCACGAGATACGGCTGCCATCCTGCCGTCGTATAGCGATACAGCGTCGGATTCCAGTGGACCGACCAGGAGGAACCCTGCAGGTTTGAGGCGTAAGCGGTGACGGCCTTGTGACCGCATCCGGCATCCAGCGACGTGTTGTTGTACGAGGCGTGCGCGGTGCCGCCGACGCCGAGCAGATCCAGAAGCGTGACCGATGCAACAACCAACGCGGAAGGTCCCGGGGTGGTGACTCCTGCTGAACAGGACAATGTCGCGACCCGCTTGATAAGCGCATCAGAGCGTGTCAGGTCACGGGTTCGACCGACCAGGGCGGCCACGAAGGCTCAAAGAGATCGCCCACAACACAGGGGGTCCTGAAGATCCGGTTGCACGATGCCCGGCACACCACCGCCTCCGCGCTGGCCAGCCTGCAGGTGTCCCTCCCACAAGCCCCTGACCTGCGGTGATGTGGAGCCGGCGGTGGGAATCGAACCCACAACCTTCCGATTACAAGTCGGATGCGCTGCCAATTGCGCCACGCCGGCATCGAGCTGCCCGAGCCTATTGGGCTGCTCGGGCCCAATCATCCCGCACGCGCCGACCCCGAAACAGCCAGGGACCTTCGACCCTGGCCGTGCGCCGATCACGGCGCGCACGCTCGATCGATGAGCGCCGAGGGCACGGTCCACGTGCTGTCGCCGGACGAGTGCGAGCGATTTCTGGCATCGGCGAAGATCGGCCGGGTCATCCTGTCTGACGCTGCGCTCCCGACCGCACTGCCGGTGCGGTACGCCATGGTGGGCAAGGACATCGTCTTCCGCAGCGGCCCTGGTCTCAAGCTGTCGGCCGCCTCCGCCGGGACCGTCGTCGCGTTCGAGGTCGACGACTTCAACGAAGACCTGCACGTCGGCTGGAGCGTCGTGGTCACCGCTTTGGCCGCTGTCGTCACCGACCCTGACGAGGTTGCCGCTCTTGACCGCGCCGATATCCCCTCCTGGGTCCGTTCGCCCGAATCGCACTACGTGCGGCTCACGCTCGCCGGACGGATGTCCGGGCGACGGCTTCTCCCGATGCACGAGATCGCGGTGACGCGCGAAGCCCGAGTCGAGTGCCTTCCCGACCGCTGTCCGTGCGACGACCAGAGCTGCACGTTGAGCCGATACGTCCGAGCGACCCGGCCACCAGCAGACGAGGCCGTTGCCCACCGGTTGGTCGGCATGGACATCGATGTCGATGCGATGGCAGCCGTGCAGAACCTCAACCGGGCCGCCAACGCAGTACGGAAGCGTTGCGAGCGCAATGTCCTCGCGGACCACGGCCTCACGTGGACGGCCTGGGAAGTGCTCTGGGCCGGCTGGATCTGGGGCGATGTCGAGACCCGCCACCTCGCGTACGAGGCCGGTATCTCCAAGCCCACCCTCACCGGGGTGCTCGGTGCGCTCGAGACCCGCGGCCTGCTGCAGCGACGCACGCACCCGGAAGACGCACGTCGGGTGCTCGTGGCGCTGACGGACCAGGGAAAGGCACTGATGAGCGTGCTGCTGCCCGAGATCAACGGCGAGGAGCGCACGATCACGGGTTCACTGACCCACGCGCAGACCTCGACCCTGGCTCGGCAGCTCCGGACGATGGTCGTCCAGATCGAGGACGAGCGCGGCGCGACCGCTCCCTAAGGTCCGTCCCTAGGCCATGGTGTCGAGGATCCCCTGGATGTCGGCCACCGTGGTGCGTGGGTTCACGATCGCGAAGCGGGTGATCGTCTCGCCGGCATGCGACGAAGGCGTGACGAACGCATAGTTGGCCGCCCTCAAGCGTTCGGACCAGTCGTAGTACTGCTCGGCGGTCCAGCCGATGCGACGGAACACGACCACCGTGAGGTCGGGCTCGCGGACCAGCTCGAGGTAGCTTCGGGTCCGTACCTCTTCGGCCGCCGCGCGAGCCACGGTAAGGGTCTGCTCGATCGCCTCGGTGTACCGACGAGTCCCGTGCGTGGCCAGCGAGAACCAGAAGGGCAGCCCGCGAGCGCGCCGGCTCAGGTGGTACGCGTAGTCCGACGGATTCCACTCGTCCGGTCGGTCGTTGATCACGTCGAGGTACTCCGCGCCCTGGGTGTGCGCCGCCCGCCCCTGCGCGGGGTTGCGGTAGATAAGGGCACACGCGTCGAACGGTGCGAACAACCACTTGTGGGGGTCGACGATGACCGAGTCGGCTCGCTCGATCCCGTAGTACAACCGCCGCACCGACGGCGCGGCGAGGCCGGCCAACCCGTATGCCCCGTCGACGTGCATCCACAGGCCGCGCGCGGCCGCGACTTCGGCCACACCGGCGAGGTCGTCGACGATGCCGAAGTTGGTGGTGCCGCCAGTGGCCACGACCGCGAACACGTCGTCGCCGTCACGCACCGACAACGCGTGCTCGAGGGCCTCGCCGGTCAGCCGACCACGTTCGTCGACGGGGATCTTCAGGAGGTCGATGTCCATGACTCGAGCGGCATGGGCGATCGACGAGTGCGCTTCGGCGCTGCAGGCGACCACCCAACGGGCCGGCCGCTCACCCTGACGCAGCGCCTGCGCCGCATGCCGAGCGGCAACGAGCGCTGACAGGTTGCCGAGAGTGCCGCCCTGGACGAAGACACCACCCGCCTCCGCAGGAAGACCCGCGAGGTCGGCGATCCAGCGCAGCGCCTGGTTCTCCGCGTATACCGCGCCAGCACCTTCGAGCCACGAACCCGCGTAGATCGACGAGGAACCGACGACGAGGTCGAACAACGAGGCGGCCTCGGTGGGCGCGCACGGGATGAACGAGAGGTAGCGGGGGTGGTCGATCGACAAGCACGCCTTCGCCAGTACGCTCTCGAAGAGGCCCAGCGCCTCCTCGCCACCCAGCCCGTCGGCGGTGATCGTCTGACCCGCGGTGCGAGTCAGCTCCGCAAGGCTCTTGGGGCCGTCAAGCGGAACGGGATCCATCCGCAGCCGCTTGCGGGCATAGTCGATGACGGACTGCGAAAGGCGCTCGGTATCTTCGTCGAAATGATGCACAGTCCGCGAGTGTAGGTCCCACCGGTCGTCCGCTCCGCACCGCCTCATTGCTAGCGTGAGCGTGCGGAACCACGGCGGATCCGCACGACGGGAGAGCCGACCACCGTGCGACGACCGAACCGGCCCCGACGCGCGCCAGCGGGTCTGCCCGTGGCCGCGGTTCTCACCGTTCTCGCCGTGGTCGCGACCGGTTGCAGCGACAGCGCCTCGACGCCGACTCCCTCACCAACGGCTGTGAGCGGCCACCTGATCTGGTGGGACATCGCCCAGCAGACGGCCAGCCAGCCGGTCGCCCAGGAGCTAGTCGACCGCTTCCACTCGGAGTACCCCGGCATCACCATCGACCTGGTCGAGCTGAGCCTCGACGACGTGAAGGCGAAGTTCGACACCGCCGCGCAGTCCGCCTCCGGAGCGCCGGACGTCATCACACTCGATTCGACGTGGGTGGCCGACTTCGGCTCCCGTGGCTACCTGGCCCGGTTGGACGGCACCCTTGCCGCCTCCGGCATCGACGACATCGTCGCGGCGGTGGTCCCCACCTTGAAGTGGGACGGGCGCCTCGTAGCGTTGCCGCGCAACGCCGACGCCGACGCCCTGCTCTATAACCCGAGCCTGCTGCGCAAGGCCGGAGTCCCTGTGCCACAGACCTGGGCGCAGGTCTCGGCCGCGCGCCTCAAGCTCACCGCCAACGGCGTGCAGACGCTGTATGCCGCCGCCACCGGGCAGGCATTGCTGCCCTGGATCTACGGCGACGGCGGGGCGTTGGTCGACCCCGACGCCAAGCAGATCCTGGTGAACCGAACGCCCGCGGTGCGCGGTCTCACCGACCGGGTCGCGCTGCAGGCCACCGACGTCACTGGCAGCGACTCGAGCGCCGATTCGGTCACGGCGATGCGTGCGGCCTTCCGAGCGGGCCGGGTCGCGATGATCATCGACGACGCCGCCGCGGTGCCCGGGCTCGCGGGCGGCGCCGCCTTCACGACGACGAACGACATCGGCATCGCCAAGATCCCTCAAGGCAGCCAACGGTCAAGCAGCCTGCTGACCGGAGCCGTGTTCGCCATCTACGCGGCGTCCCAGCAGCTGCCCGCGGCGTACGAGCTGGTGAAGTACCTCTCCTCCGCCTCGACCCAGGACCAGCTGACCCGGGCGCTGTCCCTGCTGCCGACCCGCACGTCCGCATACCGCATGCCGAACGTCCAGGCCAGCGACCTGGCTCGAGGCTTCGAGCCGGTCATTGAAGCCGGCACGCCGCTGCCCCAGCTGCCGCAGAACCAGGCCCTGCTCGCCCCACTGGACGAGGCGTTCCGCCGTGCCCTTAGCGGCGACCAGAGCCCCCAGCAGGCCCTCGACGACGTGGCCGCGACCTATCGCAAGACGTTCCCCGACTTCACCAGCAACCTGCCTTAGCCGGGGGGAGTGACGAACGTCGCACAGCCAGGTAACGTGCGAAGTACGAGCTACACCTCCACAACGGATCGTCCGGCACGTTCCTGCCGGTGGAAGGTTCTGGTGAAGCATGGCAAACGTCGTATTCGACAAGGCCTCACGGATCTACCCGGGGACCGACAAGCCCGCGGTCGACAGGCTCGACCTCGAGATCGGCGACGGCGAGTTCCTCGTCCTCGTCGGCCCCTCCGGTTGCGGCAAGTCCACCTCCCTGCGCATGCTCGCGGGGCTCGAAGAGGTCGACGCCGGATCAATCCGCATCGGTGACAAGGACGTCACGCACCTTCCGCCCAAGGACCGCGACATCGCGATGGTCTTCCAGAACTACGCGCTGTACCCGCACATGACCGTCGCCGAGAACATGGGCTTCGCACTCAAGATCGCCGGCGAGCCGAAGGCCGACATCGCCCGGCGGGTCGGCGACGCCGCCAAGCTGCTCGACCTCACCGACTACCTCGAGCGCAAGCCGAAGGCCTTGTCCGGCGGTCAGCGTCAGCGGGTCGCCATGGGCCGTGCCATCGTCCGCGAGCCTCAGGTGTTCCTGATGGACGAGCCGTTGTCGAACCTCGACGCGAAGCTGCGAGTCCAGACCCGCACCCAGATCGCCGCCCTGCAGCGCAGGCTCGGCACCACCACCGTCTACGTCACCCACGACCAGGTGGAAGCCATGACGATGGGCGACCGGGTCGCCGTGCTCAAAGACGGCATCCTTCAGCAGGTCGGCACACCTCGCGACCTGTACGACTCCCCGTCCAACGTGTTTGTCGCGGGCTTCATCGGCTCACCGGCCATGAACATCATCGAGGTGCCGATCGTCGAGGGCGGTGGCCAGGTGCGGGGCACCGTCGTTCCCGTCGAGCGCGACGCGCTCGCTCGGGCGGCCGAAGGCGGTGTCAAGACCATGCACCTGGGCTTCCGCCCCGAGGACCTCGTGATCTCCGAGGACGGCAGCGGGATCCCCGTCGAGGTCAACCTCGTCGAGGAGCTCGGCGCCGACGCGTACGTCTACGGCGAGGTCACCTTGCTCGACGGCGGCCACAAGGAGGTCATCGTCCGTACCGACGGTCGGCGTCCCCCAGGCCGCGGCGAGACGGTGCACGTGGCCATCAAGGCCGGTCACTCGCACGTCTTCTCGACCGCCACGGGCGCACGCGTCAGCTAAGCATCGTCGGACGAAAGGCCCGGGAGCGCAGGTCGTTCCCGGGCCGTTCGTTTGGCCGCTTGGGGCCCGTCTACCTGGACGCGCCGACCCGCTCGCGCCGAACCACTCGGAGGCCTCGTGCCCCTGCACATGACGGCGGCTCCGGACGACCCGGACCTGCTCTTCCTACCCTGGCACATCCCGTTGGAAGACTGGTCCGAGGACCAGCTCGTTGCATTGCCCCGAGGCATCTCGCGGCACGTGGTGCGGTTTGTCCGACTGCACGGCGTGGTCTACGCGGTGAAGGAGGTCGGCGAACGGCTCGCGAACCACGAGTACCGCCTGCTCCGCGATCTCGAACGTCTAGACGTCCCCTGCGTGCAGGCCGTCGGAGTCGTCACCGGGCGGGAGACCACCGACGGTGAACCGCTGGACCCCGCCCTGATCACCAGGCACCTGCAGTTCTCGTTGCCCTACCGCGCGTTGTTCTCCTCGACGTTGCGCCCAGACACCGCCAACCGCTTGCTCGACGCGTTGTCGCTGCTGCTCGTCCGGCTGCACCTCACCGGGTTCTCCTGGAACGACTGCTCGCTGTCGAACACCTTGTTCCGTCGGGACGCCGGCGCGTTCGCCGCGTACCTCGTGGACGCGGAGACCGGCGAGCTGCACCCGAGGCTGTCCGACGGGCAGCGCCGAGCCGACCTCGAAGTGGCCAGGGTCAACATCTACGGGGAGCTGTCCGACCTCGAAGCCGGCGGCATGCTGCACGAGTCGGTCGACGCCCTGCACACCGCTGACGCCGTCGTCCGCCGGTACGACCGGCTGTGGGACGAGCTCACCCGGGCGGTCGAGATCAAGGAGGGGGAGCGCTACCTGGTCGACGCGCACATCCGCCGACTCAACGACCTCGGCTTCGACGTCGCGGAACTCCAGGTCGTGGCCCAGGCCGAACGCACTCGGGCGCGGGTGCAACCGAAGGTCGTCGACGCCGGGCATCACAGCCGTCGGTTGATCAGGCTGACCGGGCTGGACGTCCAGGAGAACCAGGCCCGGCGACTGCTCAACGACCTCGACTCGTACCGCGCCGCGCTGCAGCTGCCCGAGGCCGACGAGGCCGTGGCCGCGCACCGCTGGGTCAACGAGGTTTTCGAGCCCGTGGTCGGAGCGATCCCCAAGGACCAGCGCGGCAAGCTCGAGCCGGCAGAGGTCTTCCACGAAGTGCTCGAGCACCGCTGGTTCTTGTCGGAGCAAGCGGGTCGCGATGTCGGCATCGACGCCGCGGCGGAGTCGTACGTCGCGACCGTCCTGCACACGAAGCCGGTCGAGCAGTCGGTCCTCGGCACCCAGCTCGGCGCCGTCTCCGACGACACGGCCGCGTTCCGGCTTACCTTCACCGAGAACGACGAGTAGCCCGCCCGCCCATCCCCCCTTCCGCCACATGGGTCCCTTCATGCCACTAGATGGCACTTGCAGACCACCCACGCAGTGGTGCCGTCCTTCCGCGAAGGCATGCCGCCGCCCGATCGCGGGCTTCACCCGCACGCACACCGTCACCCGGGCCACTTCGGCAACTGGCACCGGAGACCAGCAGCGCTACCCGAGGTGAGGCGGTGCCCTCCGCCCCTGCTCCCGGACTCGGACCCGCATGAGTGGCACGAGAGCTCGACCTATTGGCATGAGGGGACCCATGTGGCGGAAGGGGGAGGGGGCGGGCTACTGGGCGGCGCGGTGCTTGGCTACCTCGTACAGGACAATTCCGGCGGCCACACCGGCGTTGAGCGACTCGTTGCCTGACGACATCGGGATCCGAACCAGCACGTCACAGCTGCGCTCGACCAGGCGCGACAGGCCGGCGTCCTCCGACCCGACGACGAGCACGAGCGGGTCGTTCGACACCTCGAGGTCGCCCGGGTCGACGACGCCCTGCGCCGAGAGCCCGACGATGACGTACCCGTCGGCACGGTACTTCTCCAGCTGCCGGGTCAGGTTGGTCGCACGCGCCACCGGCACCCGCGCTGCGGCGCCGGCGGAGGCCTTCCAGGCCCCTGCGGTCATGCCCGCAGATCGACGGTCGGGGACGAGCACCCCGTGCGCACCGAACGCGGCTGCCGACCGGACGACTGCGCCCAGGTTGCGCGGGTCGGTCACTCCGTCGAGCGCGACCACGAGCGGGGTCTCGTGCTGCTCGGCGGCCAGCCGGGTCAGGTCGTCAGGGTGCGCGTAGCTGTACGGGGGCACCTGCAGGCCGAGGCCCTGGTGCACGGCCCCCGCGGTGAGCCGGTCGAGCTCGGCCCGCGGGCACTCGAGCAGCGGCAGCCCCGAGTCGGTGGCGAGCTTGATCGCCTCGCGCACGCGGTCGTCCGCGTCGATCCGCTCGGCGACGTACAGAGCCGTGGCGGGAACCTTGGCCCGCAGCGCCTCGACGACCGAGTTGCGACCCACGACCGTCTCGGACCCTTCCTTGCCGGCGCCCTTGCGGGGTGCCGGTCGGGTGCTTCGCGCACCACCGGGTCGCGGACCGGACCGAGCGGGCGGCCCGGACCGACCCGCGGCCGGGCGCGCGCTGCGGGTGCCGGTGCGCGGTGCGGCGCCAGTACGAGTCGGCCGGGTCGCTGCGCCCTCGCTACGCGGACTGGGCGGCTCCGGGCCGCGGGCCGGCCTCGCCGCAGGTGCGTTCCGGGTCGGCCGCGGGGTCGCCGGGCCCGGACCCTCACGGTTGGTGCGCGCCCCCGGCGAGCCGGCCCGCTTCGCAGCCTTGGTGCGATCCTCCGCCCGCGGAGTCGGCCCCTTGGGACGCAGCCCCTTGCTCTTGGCCCCACCGGACCCGACGACGGCGCCCTTCTTCGATCCGGCGCTGCGCTTCGCACCCTTGCGCTGGCTGTTGCCGGCCATCAGGACTCGCTCTCATCGTCAGGTGCGGCCGCAAGCGCGGCGACAGTCCAGCGGGGGCCGTGCGGGGTGTCCTCGATGAGGATCCCGGCCCCCTTCAATCCGTCACGGACGGCGTCCGCCGCCGCAAAGTCCTTGCGGGCCCTGGCTTCCGCGCGCTGAGCGAGCGCGACCTGCACGAGTGCGTCGATCACCGGACGAAGCTCGTCGCCGGAATGGTCACGGGCCCACGGCTCGGCCGTCGGATCGAGCCCGAGCACCGCGAGCATGGCCGAGACAGCGCCGACCGCTGTCGTGACAGCCGCGGTCTGCCCGTCGGCCAGAGCGGCATTGCCGGTCCGCACGGTGTCGTGGAGCGCTGCGAGCGCCTGCGGCACGCCAAGGTCGTCATCCATCGCGGCAGCGAACTCAGCAGGCACGCGCGCGTCGGCGGGCACCGTCCCGACGACCTCGCGGGCACGCTGCAGAAAGCCCTCGATCCGGCGGTACCCGGTGGCAGCCTCGCGCAGAGCCTCCTCGGAGAACTCGATGTGGCTGCGGTAGTGCGCGGCGCCGAGGTAGTAGCGCAGCTCGACCGGACGCACCCGCTGCACGACCTCGGACACCAGGAGGCTGTTGCCGAGCGACTTGCTCATCTTCTCGCCCGACGTCGTGACCCAGGCGTTGTGCATCCAGTAGCGGGCGAACCGGTCGCCGACCGCCCCCGACTGAGCGAGCTCGTTCTCGTGGTGCGGGAACACCAGGTCGAGCCCGCCGCCGTGGATGTCAAACTCCGCACCGAGGTACTTGGCTGCCATTGCGGAGCACTCGAGGTGCCAGCCTGGTCGGCCGGTTCCCCAAGGGGTCGGCCAGCTCGGCTCCCCCGGCTTGGCGCCCTTCCAGAGCGCGAAGTCGCGGACGTCGCGCTTGACGCTGCTCGAGGAGTCGGCGGCGGCCTGCATCTCGTCCGGTTTCTGCCCCGACAGCGAGCCGTAGCTCGGCCACGAACGCACGTCGAAGTAGACGTCGCCTCCCGCCGCATACGCGTGACCGAGGTCGATCAGCCGCTGCATCAACACGATCATCTCCGTGACGTGACCGGTGGCCCGCGGTTCGTAGGTGGGCCGCAGGCAGCCCAACGTGTCGTACGACCAGGTGAACGCGCGCTCGCCGTCGTTGGCGTGCTGCCAGAACGGCACCCCTCGATCGGCGGCCTTGCTGATGATCTTGTCGTCGATGTCGGTGACGTTGCGGATGAACGTGACGTCGTAGCCGGAGTACGTCAACCAGCGGCTCAGGATGTCGAAGGCGATGCCCGACCGGACGTGACCGATGTGCGGCGGCGCCTGCACCGTCGCACCGCACAGGTATATCGACGCCCGCCCAGCGTTCACGGGGACGAAGTCGCGGACGGACCGCGCGGCGGTGTCGTAGAGGCGAAGGCTCACCGCACAAGGGTACGGGGCGGCGCCGCGGCTCAGAACCGGGTGATCACCTTGTCCGGAGTCAGCCGGACGACGACGCGGACGTTGTCGGTGCCGTCGTCGCCTGCGTAACGGTCGACGCCGCGGTAGTCGCGGGCCAGCCGGTCGATGAGCTCAGGGCCGCCGTCGCGCGTCATGGTCACCGTGCCCCGGACCTCGACGTACGCGTACGGGTCGGAGCGCGAGTAGACGAGCAACGTGGCCCTCGGGTCGGCCACGAGGTTGCGGTGCTTGCGCCGACCTTCGACCGTCGACACCAGGACGTCGTCGCCTTCGCGGGTGACCCAGACAACCGACAGCTGCGGCTGTCCGTCCGGCTCGATCGTGGCGATCGTCGCGAACTCCGGGGCGTCGAGCAGGGCACGGGAACGGTCGTCAAGGATCGCGGTCATACGTCGACGCTAGCCCCGGCGCGAACCGTCGGCGAATCCGGCGAGCATCGCACCCCCACCCACGAGTGCGCCCGTGCCCAGCATGACCAACGCCGGCAAGACCGGCAGCAGTGCGGCGAGCAAGACGCAGACACTGGCGATGACGGCGAGGGCGGCGCCCTTGCGCAGCGCCGGCTCGACCTGCATGGACCTGCGCCAGGCCTCGCGAACGTCGTCGGGAACGCTCCTCCAGACGGACAGCGGCAGTCCCACCATCGTGGCCCCGACGGCGACACCGAGCACCCATCGGAACGCGCTCGGCCAGGCCCCGAGGTCGAGCGGCACCTCGGCGTAGAACGACCATCCGATGATGAACGCGGACATGAGCGCCACGGACTGGGCCCGGCGCACCAGCCGGAACGCCATCGCCGTCAGCTGGTCGGCGGCGGCGTCGCTGTCCGGGTCGGCGGACATCGCCGACATGAAGCCGGTGGCGGCGGATGCCTCGTCGCCCTGGACCAGCTGCAGTCGGGCGAGGTTGTTCAGGGTCGTCGCATCGGTCGGGTCCAGCAACAGCGCCGCCTCGTACGCCGTCCGCGCCTTGTCGGACCAACCCAAGGCCTGCGCGACCTCGCCGACCGCCCGGTGGACGGCGGCCTCGGCCGGCGCGCGACGTACGGCCGCCATCGCGGCCAGCCAGGCGTCGGTGCGCTGATCAGGGTCGCGGTTGAGCGCCTTCGCGTACGTCGTCCACGTCCACCACATCTCGGGGTCGGCGTCGACCGACCGTTGCGCAGCCTCGATCGAGTCGCGGGTTCGGCCCAGATCTCCGTACGCGCCGCTGACCAGCACATGGCCCTGCGGGTCGTTCGGCTCGACCATCAGCGACGCGTGCGCCGCCTGCAGCCCGCGGATCGCGTCGTCGAGCCCGAGATGCGCGCGGGCAAGCAGCCGCAGCGCGTCGGCGTCGTCCGGCGCGGCCTGGACGACCGGGACGAGCAGGTCGCGCGCCTCCGCAAACAGACCCCGGTCGACGAGCGAGCGCGCCCGCTGCCGTTGGTCCCACTGCTCGGAGGTCACCGCCCGACGACGAGCGCGGTCGCTATGGCGGCCACACCCTCTCCCCGTCCGGTCAGGCCCAGCCCGTCGGTGGTCGTGGCGCTCACCGAGACGGGCGCACCGCACGCCGATGACAGCGCAGCCTCGGCCTCCGCCCGGCGGGTGCCGACCTTGGGCCCGTTGCCGATCACCTGCACCGCGACGTTGCCGATCTCGAAGCCGCCCGCCCGGACGATTCGCGCCGTCTCGGCGAGCAGCACCGCACCGGACGCCCCTTCCCACTCGGGCCGGTCGGTGCCGAAGTGCGTCCCGAGGTCCCCGAGCCCCGCCGCCGAGAGCACCGCGTCGCACGCGGCGTGCGCGGCCACGTCGCCGTCGCTGTGCCCGGCGAGGCCGGCCGCCGCGTCCGCCCAGAGCAGCCCGGCCAGCCACATCGGCCGCCCCGCGGCGAGCCGGTGGACGTCGACCCCGAGACCCGTACGTGGCAGGCCGGTCATGTGGCACGCCCTGCCCGCGCCGCAAGCAGACCTTCGGCCAGCAGGAGGTCGAACGGGCGGGTCACCTTGAATGCCTCCTCCGCACCTGGAATCACCGTGACCGCTTCGCCCAGGCGCTCGACCAGCCCCGCGTCGTCGGTGTGCTGGTCCTCGCCGGCCGCGGCGTGCGCGCGTTCGAGCAGGTCACGGGCGAATCCCTGGGGCGTCTGGATCGCCCTCAACCGAGAGCGGTCGAGGGTGCCCACCACCCGTCCGGCGTCGTCGACGGACTTGATCGTGTCGGCCACCGGCAGCCCGGGGACCACAGCCCGCGCACCGCCGCGAACAGCCTCCACCACGGCAGCGACGAGCGAGCCCGGGGTGAGCGGGCGGGCGGCGTCGTGCACCAGCACGACATCGACTCCCGCGGGAACGGCCGCGAGCGCGAGCGAGACGGACTCCTGCCGGGTGGCTCCCCCGGACACGACGACGACCTGGGCGCCGAAGGAGACGAGTCCGGCGCGCACACTGGTCACCTCGTCGGCAGGCGCGGCGACGACCACGAGGTCGACCACCTTGAGCAGGGTGCGCACAGCGTGGTGCAGCAATGGCTCACCGCCGAGGAGTCGCAATGCCTTCGGCTCACCCGGGCCCAGCCGTTCGCCACGACCCGCAGCGGGTACCAGCGCAACCGTCGTCAGCACGCGCCTATCGTGTCACCTCGACGCGGTACCGGACTCAAAGCCGGGTACCGGCGATCGACTGCGGCCGCGCGAACACCATCCGTCCGTTCGCCGTGGTCAGAACACTGGTGACCTGGACGACGGCCTCCTGGCCGACCCCCTCGCGCGCCCGCTCGACCACGACCATGGTGCCATCGTCCAGGTAGCCGACCGCCTGGCCGGACTCCTTTCCCGGCTTCGTGAGCAGCACGGTGACCTCGTCGCCGGCAACCACCGGTGGTCGCAACGCGATCGCGAGCGCATGCAGGTTCATCACCCGGACGCCGGCCAGGGCGGCGCTGCGGGCCAGGTTGGTGTCGAGGGTGAGCAGTCCGGCGCCGCGGTCCAGAGCCATCCGGACAAGCTTGGCGTCGACCTCGTGGACACCCGGTGCCTCGTCGTCGATGACGACCAGGTCGATGCCGGGCTCACGCTTGAGCGTCTCGAGCACTTCGAGACCACGGCGGCCGCGGCCGCGACGCAGCTCGTCGGAGGCGTCAGCGAGGCCCTGCAGCTCGGCCAGGACCGGTGCGCACACGAGCATGACCCCGCCGAGGAAGCCGGCCCGTACGACGTCGATGATGCGCCCGTCGATGGCGATCGAGGTGTCGACGAGGCGCGGCAGGCTGGCCGTGGACGGTTGCCTGGGTGAGAGCCCTGCTGAGGCGCCGAACATGCCCAGCATGCCGTCCCGACGCGAGACGCCGACCCGGTAGCCGAGCAACGCCAGCGTCACCAGGACGAACGCGAAGAGGGGGACGGCGAGCAGTCGGTTCCCGATGAGGAACACCGGCCAGGCGACCGCCGACCCGGCGAGCAGCCCGATGATGGCGCCGAACACGCCCGCGACGATGTGCTCTGCGGACACGTCCTGCATGGAGCGCTCGGTGCGCGCGACGGTGCGTTCGGTGAACCGGCCGAGGACGCCACCGAGGACGAACCCGAGGCCGGTGCCGAGCAGCAGCCCCACCCAGAGCGGGTCCACGTCACCGAGGACGTCACGGTGACCGGAGTTCTCCAGCAGCAGGGCGATCTCGTAACCGATGCCGGCAAAGAAGACGACGACGCACAGCCGCAACAACTCGACGACTATGCCCGGCATCCGCTTCGAGCGGTCACTCATCTGCCGCACGCTCCCACACCATGCACGAGACGGACGTGCCGTCAGGTGCCGCCGAGGCGAGGTGCGGCTACGACGCGAGCACCTCGTCGAGGATGGTCTCTGCCTTGTCCTCGTTGGTGTTCTCGGCAAGTGCGAGCTCGGACACAAGGATTTGACGCGCCTTCGCCAGCATCCGCTTCTCGCCGGCGGAAAGGCCACGCTCACGCTCGCGGCGCCACAGGTCACGGACGACCTCGGCGACCTTGATCACGTCACCGGACGCGAGCTTCTCGAGGTTGGCCTTGTAACGGCGCGACCAGTTGGTCGGCTCCTCGGTGTGGGGCATGCGCAGCACCGCAAAGACGCGTTCGAGACCGGCAAGGTCGACGACGTCACGAACACCGACAAACTCGGCATTCTCTGCGGGCACGCGAACGGTGAGGTCACCCTGAGCAACCTTGAGAACGAGGTAGAGCTTCTCGACGCCCTTGATGGTGCGGGTTTCGATCGCCTCGATCAGGGCCGCGCCGTGGTGGGGGTAGACGACGGTCTCGCCGACGGTAAAAGCCATGTGTCAGTTGCCCCTTTCTGGACCTCAAGGTTATCACGCATCGAAGGGCCGCTCAGCCGCGTTTGTGCAGGTCAGAGCCCTGTTGCCGGGACAAGGAGCCCCCAGTCGGGGGTTGACAACCCGAGGTTCTCCGTGCTGGCGCCGGGAACGTGTCGCCCGCATACTGAGGGAATGAGCGGCCCACCCGGACCAGACGGGCGCCACGACGACCTTGGAGAAGCCGAGCTCGAGGGGCTCGCTCTCCTGGTTCCGGACGATCCGAGGTCGCTCGACCAGGACCGGCTCGACTACCTCGACGAGCTGCGCGAGCGGGCCGGTGCCGCTCGGCCGCCGGCGCCGTTCCTACGTCGCTTCGTCGCCCCGCGCTGGCTGGACCGCTTCGGCGTACCAGGACCGCTTCTGCTGGTGCTGGTGCTGACCGTCGGGCTCGTCGCAGGCATCTTCGCGGCCGCAGTCGGCAGCCCCGCCTTGGCCCCGACACCCGTAGTGCCGCTCGCAGGCACGGGCGCCGGGCCGGTCGGGTCCATCGGGGGCCTGACCCCTGACATCGTCCTCAGCAACCCGATCGCCGACGCCCCGCTACGGAGTCTGCGTCCGCTCATGCTGGTGCTGATCCAGGGCGACTGCGCCGACTGCACCACAATCTTGCACAGCATCGCGCTGCAAGCCCAGGAGTACCGGCTCGACCTGGTGATCGCCGGTCCGCCCAGCCAGACCGCGCGGCTGGAGCAGATCGAGCGCGATGCCCTGGGCGCGTCCGCCGCGGTCATGGTGGATCCCGGCGACGTCCTGGGGCGCACCTACCTGCCCAGCGGGGTGACCACGGTCCTCGTCCATTCCGACGGCATCGTCGGCGACGTGCTCCACGACGTCACCGCGACCCAGCGGCTCGAGACAGCGCTGGCGCAGCTCAGCCGACCTGGCATCCCGGCCTGAACGCCGCCTTCGGGCTGGTGAAGGCGGCTCACCCCGGTCCCTCGCTCGTCGTCACCGTGATCGGTACGACGCTCGCCGCCACCGCCGGGCAGTCGTTCGTCGGCTGCATCCTGGTCGCAGCCGCTCTGCTCACGGGCCAGCTCTCGATCGGCTGGTGCAACGACTACGTGGACCGCGAGCGCGACGTCGCGACCGGTCGACCGGACAAGCCGGTCGCCGTGGGTGCTGTCGGCGTACGCACTGTGGGCATCGCTTGTCTGGCCGCGTTGGGCGCCTGCGTCCCGCTGTCGTTCGCCGTGGGGCCGACGTTCGGCGTCGTCCATCTCGTCGCGGTCGGTGGGGGCTGGGCGTACGACCTAGGGATGAAGCGGGGCCTGGGTTCCTTCCTGCCGTACGCGCTGAGCTTCGGCCTGCTGCCGTCGATCGCGACGTTGTCGCTCGACCCCCCGCTGTGGTCGCCGTGGTGGGGCACAGCCGCGGGCGCGTGCCTCGGCGTCGCCGCGCACCTGGCCAACGCCCTGCCCGACCTCGCCGACGACCGAGCGACCGGCGTGCACGGCCTTCCTCAACGACTCGGCGAGACGGCATCTCGAGGCGTGGCCGCCGGCGCTCTGGCCGCGGGTGCCCTGCTGCTCGCGTTCGCGCCACCCGGTCCGCCCGGGTCGGCTGGTCTCGTGGGGCTCGTCGTGACTGCGCTGCTGCTGGTGGGGGCGTTCGGACTGCGCTGGCCGGTCGCATCGCGGGCGCCGTTCGCCCTGACTGTCGCGGCAGCGCTGGCCGTCGTCGGGATGTTGATCGCGCGGGGCACCGCGCTGAGTTGATCGCGCGGGGCACCGCGCTGACGTAGCTGCCCCTCGGTAGGCTGTGCGTGCCCCGCCGCCCCACCGCCCGACGCCTGCCCCGCCGCCCGACCCAGGAGGGTCCCGTGAGCCGCACCATCGTCCGCACCCGCACCGCAGTCGCGGTCGCGCTCCTCGCGCTCACGTCGTTGAGCGGGTGCGCCGCCGGCTTCAACGCGGCGACGAACCGCCCCTACACGCCGACCAACGGCGCCATCGCGTCCGTCGGCGACATCCGGGTTCGCAGCGTCGTGATCGTGGGTAACGACAACGGCAGTGGGCAGGCCGACCTGATCGCGGTGCTCGTCAACAACGGCACCACCGACGACGCCCTCACCGGCATCACCGTCGAAGGCGCCGATCCGGTGCAGGTGCCGGGCGGTTCCCTCAACATCCCGCCGCAGGTCACCGTGCCGATCGGGCCCGACAGCACGAACCGGGTCCTGCTCGAGAAGCTCACCGCCACGCCGGGGCACCTCGTCAAGGTCACCCTGGCGTTCCGGGATGCCGGCATCGCCTCGCTGACGGTGCTGGTGATGACGCCGGCCGGGCTCGTCTCCGGAGGCTGAGCACCACCGGCGAGGCCTTCCAGCCCATCTGTGCCCGCGATCCCGTTGAGGGTCCGCGACGATTCCGCAGCGGCCAACGAGACCCTCGTAGAAGCTGGAACCGGTCTCCCCCACGCAGGCCGACGACTTCCGGTTGGTCCCGTCGGCCGCATGCGCGAGCGCAGCGCGAACCGGCCCGGGTCCGACGGCGCGATCCGTCTTCCGGCCGAGTCCTTCGTGCGACCCGTCCACGGCCGGTCGACGACGACCACACGCCCGCTGTCGTCGCGTTCGCAGACCGGGGCCCCGACGAGACTGCGGCGGGTGTCCCTCGGATGCTAGCCGCACGACCGTTGCGGCGGGACGTCACACGTAGCCGGTCGGCACCGCGCCGGTGACCTGCATCGAGTACCGCTCAGCGAGCGCACCGAGCGCCGAGGGATCAAGGGCCGCAGCCCCGTGGTTAGCCTCGGCCAGCTCGTCGAAGTAGCCGACCATCGCGGCTGGGACGTAGATGTTGAGCTTGCGGCTCGGCGAACCCCCCACCCGGAAACCGTGGTTCACTCCCGCGGGAATGTAGATGAAGGCGCCCGGCCCGCAGACGTGCTCCTCCTCGTCAACGAGGATCAGGTACTCGCCGCTCACGACGTAGAACGCTTCGCCGGCGTCACGGTGGATGTGCATCGGCGGGCCGAAGCCGGGCGGCTCGTCGGCTTCGAGGACGGACAGTGCGTGGCCGGTATCACCGGATTCCGCCTTAACCGTCATGCGGAACGAACCCATGTCGATCGTCCTGCCCTCGCCGGGCTGCTGAATCAGGACCTGTCCTGTCGCGGTCATGTCGGCCACCTTGTCTCGGCGGAAACCGGCGAGCGTCGTGTCGCCGCTGCCCAGTGTCGACCTTCGACGCCACCACTCGTGCGGTTCCGCCCGACGACTGTTCGTTGTCTTGACTGATTCCAGACAGAGACTAAAGTCAGGAGGGTGAGCGAGACCGTCCCCACCGCCTCGACAGCCGACCGCATCCGCGCGGCCGGCCTGCGGGCCACCGCCCCGAGAGTGGCGGTGCTCGACGCGCTCTACGCAGTCCCGCACGCGGATGTCGATGGGCTGCTCACCTCGGTCCGCGCCAGCACGGGGGTGTCCACCCAGGCGGTCTACGACGTGCTCCGCGCATTCACCAGGGCGGGCCTGGTTCGTCGCATCGAACCCGCGGGGAGTCCGGCCCGGTTCGAGACGCGCGTGGGCGACAACCACCATCACGTCGTGTGTCGCGTCTGCGGTGCCACCGCCGACGTCGACTGCGCTGTCGGCTCCGCCCCGTGCCTGGACCCGAGCAACGCCCACGGCTTCGTCATCGACGAGTCAGAGGTCACCCACTGGGGCCTGTGCCCGAACTGTCAGACGACAACCCACATGGAGCGAGGTTCCGGTGCCTGAAGAGCGCGATACGACCACGGTAGAGGGCGACATGAACACCGACAGCACGTGCCCGGTTACGGGCGGAACCGACCGGCGCCCTGGGCGGACTCCGTCGAACCGAGACTGGTGGCCGAATCGGCTGGACCTGAGCGTTCTTCACCAGCACTCCCCCATGGCCGACCCTATGGGGGCGCAGTTCAACTACGCCGACGAGTTCGCCACCCTCGACCTCGCTGCCCTGAAGAACGACATCGGGGCCCTGATGACGACGTCGCAGGACTGGTGGCCGGCCGACTACGGCCACTACGGGCCGCTCTTCATCCGGATGGCATGGCACAGCGCGGGCACTTATCGCATCAGCGACGGCCGCGGAGGTGCGGGGTCCGGCGATCAGCGCTTCGCGCCCCTCAACAGCTGGCCCGACAACGCGAACCTCGACAAGGCGCGCCGGCTGCTCTGGCCGGTCAAGAAGAAGTACGGCCAGAAGATCTCTTGGGCCGACCTGATGATCCTCGCCGGCACCTGTGCCTTGGAGTCGATGGGACTGCCCACGTTCGGCTTTGCCGGTGGCCGCGAGGATGTCTGGGAGCCCGAGGAGACCAACTGGGGCACCGAGGAAACGTGGCTCGGTGACGATCGCTACAGCGGTGAGCGCGAGCTCGCCAACCCGCTCGGCGCCGTTCAGATGGGTCTGATCTACGTGAACCCCGAGGGGCCGAACGGCAACCCGGATCCGCTCGCCTCTGCCCGAGACATCCGAGAGACGTTCCGCCGCATGGCCATGAACGACGAGGAGACGGTTGCGCTCATCGCCGGCGGGCACACGTTCGGCAAGACCCACGGCGCCGCCGACGCGGACCGCTACGTCGGTCTCGAACCCGAAGGCGCCGGACTCGAAGCACAAGGCCTCGGCTGGAAGAACAGCTTCGGCCCCGGCAACGGTGACAGCACCGTCACCAGCGGGCTCGAGGGCGCCTGGACCCCCACCCCGGCGACGTGGGACAACAGCTACTTCGAGACCCTGTTCGGGTACGAGTGGGAGCTGTCGGCAAGCCCCGCCGGTGCCAAGCAGTGGGTTCCGACGGACCCCGCGGCGGCGGGCACCGTTCCGGATGCCCACGACCCGGCCAAGAGGCACGTTCCGGTCATGCTCACCACCGACCTCGCGCTGCGGATGGATCCGATCTACGAGCCGATCTCGCGGCGTTTCCACGAGAACCCGCAGGAGCTCGCTGGCGCCTTCGCCAAGGCGTGGTTCAAGCTGACTCACCGTGACATGGGACCGGTCACGCGCTACCTCGGCCCGCTCGTCCCCGCGGAACCGCTGATCTGGCAGGACCCGATCCCCGCGGTCACTCACGAGCTGATCGGGGAAGCTGACGTCGACGCAATCAAGGCCAAGATCCTCGCTTCGGGACCGACCGTCACACAGCTGGTCCGGACCGCATGGGCCTCGGCGTCCACGTTCCGCGGCACCGACAAGCGGGGCGGAGCGAACGGCGCGCGGATCCGCCTGGCTCCCCAGAACGACTGGGCCGTCAACAACCCCACCGAGCTGATGCAGGTACTGCAGTCGCTGGAGGCGATCCGGCAGGAGTTCAACAGCTCGCCGGCCGGTGGGCCGAAGCAGGTCTCGCTCGCCGACCTCATCGTGCTCGGTGGCTGCGCAGCCGTCGAGCAGGCTGCGAAGAAGGCCGGGCTCGACGTCCAGGTTCCGTTCACGCCCGGGCGAACGGACGCGTCGGAGGAGCAGACCGACGTCGAAGCCTTCGCCGTGCTCGAGCCGACCGAGGACGGGTTCCGCAACTACCTCGGCAAGGGACACGAGCGACCGGCGGAGCAGCTGCTCGTCGACCGGGCACAGCTGCTCACCCTGACCGCTCCCGAGCTGACCGTCCTCGTCGGCGGGCTGCGGGTGCTGAACGCGAACTACGAGCAGTCCGCACTCGGCGTCCTCACCGATCGGCCCGAGACCTTGACCCACGACTTCTTCGTGAACTTGCTCGATCCGGGTACGAAGTGGGAAGCGACGTCCGAGACCGAAGCGGCGTTCGAAGGCCGCGATGCCGCGACCGGTGAGCTGAAGTGGACGGCCAGCCGCGTCGACCTGGTCTTCGGTTCGAACTCCCAGCTCCGTGCACTCGCGGAGGTCTACGCGAGCGACGACTCACAGCAGAAATTCGTCCGCGACTTCGTTGCCGCGTGGGACAAGGTCATGAACCTGGATCGATTCGACCTCACCTGATCCAGGGGGCGCGACCCCTTCGGCGTCGCCGTCTACTCGGGACGGCGAGCGATCGCCGCGAAGAGCGCGGGGAACATCAGCGGTCGCTCCTGTGCCTGGTCGAGCTCCTCGAAGCAGCAGCCCACCGCGCGACGTCGGCTGCCGAGGCAGGACGGCGG
>JBBQWS010000037.1:0-34980 GCA_038210415.1 Actinomycetes bacterium | reverse complement strand
GCGTGGGACTGTCGTCGGCGATCACAACCCGCAGCGGCTGCGAATGGTCCACGACTGATCCTTCCCTCATCGGCCGACCAAGCGACGGACCGTATCTACGAGGTCGGCCTGATCGAACTCACTCTTGAGCAAGTAGGCACTCGCACCTGCATCGAGCCCCGCCCGTTTGTCCGCGTCGTCGCCCCGCGAGGTCATGATCACGACCGGGACGTTCTCCCAGCCCCGGGTCCGGCGGATCTGCCGGGTGAGCGTGAAACCGTCCATCCCGGGCATCTCGACGTCGGACAGCACGAGGTCCACCGGGTCCTGGCTGAGCCGCGACGCCCCGTCCGTGCCGTCCACTGCTGTGACGACGTCGTAGCCGGCGCCCTCAAGGATCACCCGTTGGAGCTCCCGTACCCCGACCGAGTCCTCGACGATCAGCACCCGAGGTCGCCCACGGGTCCGCTGCCCGGCGGGCGACTTGGGTGCGGCCCCCGCCCCGACGGTGCCGCCACCTGGCTGACCGGCGGCCCCGTCGCGGTCCTGGGGGGTGAGCTGTACGGGAGTGCCGTGGCTGAGCTGCTGGACTGCCAGCTCGCGCAGGTCGAGCAGCAGCATCACGCCGCCGTCGGCGTCGATGGTGGCCCCGCTGACCGAGGGCATCCGGCCGAGGAACCCGCCGAGGTCCTTGACGACGAGCTCCAGCTCGCTCTCGAGCTCGTCGACCGCCCAGGCCAGCTGCTCCGACGCCCCGCCGTACCGCACGACGACCGCGGCGCGCTGTGAGCGGGCACCGGGTACCGACAGCGCCTGGCCGAGGTCGGCCAGCGGGATCGACTGACCACGGCGGACCAGCACGGTCGCACCGGCCACGGTCTGCGTCCCCGCGTCCCGAAGGTTCACGGTCTCGACCACGTTGGTGACCGGCAATGCGTACCGCTCGTCACCGACCCGGGCGATCAGGCAGCGCAGGATGCCCAGGGTCACCGGGAGGGTGATCACGAACTTCGAGCCCTGGCCGGCGACCGTCTCGATGTCGATGGCGCCCCCGAGGTCGTCGACCGCGGTCCGCACCACGTCCAGCCCTACCCCGCGCCCGGACACCTCGGTGACCTCGGACCGGGTGGTGAAGCCGGGGACGAACAGCGTCGAGAGCAGGGCGGGGCCGGACAGCGTCGAGTCGGCCGGCAGCAGGCCACGGCTCACCGCGGTCAGTCGCAGCTCGTCCTCGTCGATGCCCCACCCGTCGTCCTCGACCTCGATGACGACCGTCGAGCCGGCCGACCGGGCGGACACCCGCACGGTCGCGCGAGCCGGCTTGCCCAGGGCGAGCCGTTCCGACGGCGTCTCACAACCGTGGTCGACGGCGTTGGTGACCAGGTGCTTGAGCGCGTCCGCGACGGCGTCGAGCACGCGGGTGTCGAGCTCCACGTCCTCCCCCTCGAGGACGAGTGCAACGTCCTTGCCGGTCGCCGTGGCGACCTCGCGCAGCAGCTGCGGGAACGACGCGACGACGCGGCGGACCGGCACCATGGCCAGCCCCATCGCGCCCTCGCGTACGCGGGCCAGCTTGAGCTGGGTGTCCTCGACCCGGCCCCGGAGGTCGCGTGCCGCGGCCTGCAGCCGGTCGCCGAGAGCGGCGATCGCGTAGACGGACTCGGAGACGGCAGGGGGGACGTCGGGGTGCGTACTCACGGCCTGCCGCAGCGACTTGGCCCACTGCACCTGCTCGGCGGCCATCGTCGTGATCAGGCCAGAGGTCAGGTCGACCCGCCGGGCGTCGAGCTCGGTCTCACCGACGACATCGAGCAGGTCGTGCACACGGCGGGTGGGTACCCGGATCGTGAGACCGCGTCGGCCGGCCGGCTCGGGCGTCTCGACGTCGAGGTCCGCATCGTCGGCGTCGGTCGGCGCGGCGACGGCGAGCTTGGGTACGACGACCGGGTCGACTCCGTCGAGGGCCTGGTCCAAGGCCCCGACCAGGGCGTCCAGGTCGTCTGCGCTGACGGGGCGGTCCGAGCCCGGCATCGCCCGGCTGATCCCCTCGGCTGCGGCCAGCAGGAGGTCGACCAGGTCGCGGCGGACCCCGAACCGGCCATCCCGCAGCGCGCCGAGCAGGTCCTCGGCCCGATGCGCGAGCGAGACGACGCTCTCCAGCGCGAGCGCGCGAGCCGACCCCTTGACGGTGTGCGCGTCCCGGAACAACGAAGCGATGAGCGCTTTCGGGTTGGGCTGCTCCTCGAGCTTGAGCAGCCCGTCCCGCAGGGAGGCGAGCTTCTCCTCGACCTCGGCGCTGAAGATCGCGGCGAGCTCGGGGTCGTCGGTCCACTGGTTGGCCATCGCAGCCCCCTACGAGACGCGGAACTGGGCGATGGACGCTCGGAGGTCGGCCGCGAGCTCGTTCAGCTGGGCCGCCGCCGCAGCCGACTGCTTGGATCCCAGGGCGTACTGCCGCGACACGTCGGACACCTGCGTCATCGCGGCCACGACCTGGTCCGACGCCGACCGCTGCTGCTGCGTCGCGATCGAGATCTCCTTCGCCGCGGTGGTGGTCTCGTCGACCATGCCGGAGATCCGCTCGAGCGCCTCGACGACGTCCCGGGCCAGGTCGGCGCCATGGTGGACCTCCTTGCTGCCCTCCTCGCTCGCGAGGATGGTGGCGTTCGTCTCCGCCTGGATCTGGGTCACGATCGACTGGATCTGCCCGGCCGACTTGCGGGACCGCTCGGCCAGCTTGCGTACCTCTGCGGCGACGACAGCGAAGCCCCGTCCGTGGTCGCCGGCCCGCGCCGCCTCGATGGCCGCGTTCAAGGCAAGCAGGTTCGTCTGGTCGGCCAGGTCGTCGATGACCTCGAGGATCCGACCGATCTCCTGGCTCTTCTCGCCCAGCGACAGCGCCCGGGCGGTGATCGAGTCCACGCGGTCGGCGATGCCGTCCATCGCACTGACCGAGGCCGACACCGCGATCCGCCCGTCCTCGGCGTACCGCAGGGTTTCGGCTGCGTACCTGGCCACCGACTCCGCCGTGTCCGCGATCTGCGCGGCGGTCGCCGCAAGCTCCTCGATCGTCGAGGTCGTCTCGGCGACGGCGGACGACTGCTGGGTCGCGCTGGCTGCGTTGTCCTCGGCCGACGACAACAGCTGGACCGCGCTCGACGACAGCTGGTCGCCGCCTCCCCGGATCTGCTCGACGAGCTGGCGCAGGTTGCTCACGGTGTCGTTGAACGAGTCCGTGAGGTTCGAGATCACGTCGGTGGAGTCGCCGCCTGCGTCGAGCCCGCCGCCCAGAGCCGTGCCCGAGAGGTCACCGTGCGCCGTCCGGGACAACGCGTCGGACAGCTCGGCCACCTGTGCCTCCAGCGCCGCCCGCTGGCTCTTGGCCCGCTTCTCCTGGTCGAGCAACGACATCGCGAGCTGACCGCTCACCAGCGCCATCACCGGGACGGTGATCAGCGCGACGATCCCGATCAGGGCCGAGTCGGCGGTCCAGGTGTGCGAGAGGTAGCCGATCACGACGATCGCGCCGGCCAGGAACAGCGCGAACGGAGGAGTCTGCCGCCGGCCGAGGATCGGACCGGAGAAGAGCGGCACCACCATCAGCATCGAGATCGCCGCCCCGGTCAGGCCGCCACTGACGCTGGAGATACCCGCGATGTAGACGACCTCGGCGGTGAGCGACAGCCTGGCGAACCGCATGACGGTCTGGGCCGAGCTGGCGTGCTTGAGCGCGCGCCGCCCGAAGTAGGTCGTCACGGCCGCGTGCGCCGAACCGATGACCGTCCACACGACGACCCCGGACCAGTGCACCGGGGCCAGCTGCAGGTAGCGCCCGGTGAGCAGAGCGGACAGGACCCCGAACAGAACACCGACCCACAGCATCGTTCCGGCCACTGCGGTCAGACGTCTCGTCATGTCCATGGACAACCTCGGTGCTCGCTGTTCGGAGGGGCGGACGGGTGAAGCATCGGGCTCCCGCGACGGGCGCTTGAGCCGTTCGGGGGACGGGGAGTCATCGACCGCGCCGCACGCTCGGCAGCTCAGCCCGTAGCGCGAGCACGGCGGTCGCGTCGAGCAGGGACAGCGGGCCGTGGGCGTCGGAGAGCACGCCGCGCACGAGCGAGCTTGCGGCCGCGCTCGCCGTGGCGGGTGCCGCGGTCGTCACGGCGGCGCCGGCCTCGAGGAGACCGGCCACAGCCTCGGCGAGGAATCCCGCCTCGACCCCGTCGCCGGAAAGGACGAGCAGCCGGGCGCTGCTCGGGAGCGCGTTGCGGTCGGCTCCGAGCAAGGCCCTCGGGTCGATGACGGGGAGCACGCGGCCGCGCCAGTTGACCACCCCGGCCAGCCAGTGCGGCGACCCTGGGACCCTGGTCAGCGCCGGGACCGCGACGACTTCGGCGACCGACTCCATGGGCAGCGCGTACCTGGCCGCGCCGAACCGGACGAGCACCGCGGTCGGGTACGACTCGGCCACCCCGTCGGCGGCGGCCCGCCGGTCCGGGCTGGCCGGTTGCGTCAGTAGCTGCTCCACGCTGGGGTCATCGGCCGAACAGACGAACCCCTGTAGCGGCTAGCTGACGCCGGAGCCCGCGCCCGCGGCCTCGCGCAGGTCGATCTCCCGCGGACTGCCGGCTTCCGACCGGGCGGCCTCGAGGATGTCGGTGATCTCGCGGCCGACCAGCTCATGCCGTTCGAGCAGCGCGTCGCGCAGAGCCTCGACGAGATGCCGATTGGCCTCGATCAAGGCTTCGGCTCGCATCTTCTGCTGCTGAAGGAGGTCCTCGACCCGAGCCCGGCCGTCGCTGTCGCCGAGCACCCGGCCGACCAGGTTGGTGTCGTTCATCATCGAGCCCTGTACCGCTTGGTACGAGATGAGCGTGTCCGTCATCCCGCAGGCGCCGATCATCTGGGCCGCGACGTTAGTGGCGTAGAGCAGGTCGCCGCCGGGTCCGGTCGAGATGTCGCCGAAGAACAGCTGCTCGGCCACCTGACCGCCGAAGGCGATCTGGATCAGCGCCAGCATCTCCGACCGGGACCTGGTGAAGACGTCCTCCCGGTCTCCGTGGGCGAGCATGCCGAGGGCGTCCCGACGCTTGACGATCGTGAGCACCTCGAGCCGGCGGTGCGGGGCAACCAGCCACGCCATCGTGGCGTGGCCGGCCTCGTGGGTCGCGATCAGCCGCTTCTCGTGGGCGGTGTAGGCGACCGGCTGGCCGAGGCCGATCTCCTCGACGAGTCTCGCCCGCTCGATGTCCACCCGGTTCATCCGGTCGTCGCCGCGCCGCACCGCGTTGATCAGGCCCTCGTCGAACAGGTGCTCCAGCATCACAGGCGTGTACTCGGGGGTCACCGAGGCCAGCGAGTCGCGCTGCTCCTCGCTGTCGAGCTCGTCGTGATGGCTGCGCCTGGCGAGGAAGAGGTCGATGAGGTCGCGTCGGCCGGCCTTGGTCGGAGACTCGAACGTCAGTCGGCGGTCGAACCGCCCGGGTCGCAGCAGGCCGGGGTCGAGGTTGTCGGCGCGGTTGGTCGCCGCGATCAGCAGGATGTTGCTCGGGGCCACCGTCGGACGGGTGAGCTGACGATCCGCCGGCAGGTACAGGTTCAGCCAGTCGATGACCTTGGTCTTCTGCTTCTGCCAACCGGTCGGCTCGTCGAACGACTGCATCTGGACGAGGAGCTCGTTGACGACGCCGCCGATACCCTCGCTCACCATGCTCGCACTGCGCTCGGAGGAGAAGCGGCTGCGCACAGGGGCCGACTGTGCGTACGCCGACGGCAGGCCGGTGAGCCCGCCGCAGCACAGGTCCGCCCCGGTGGCGCGTACGGCCTCGGGCATCACGGTGGCGGAGACGCCGCCACGCGCCATTCCGATGGCGTCGATCTCCTCGATGAAGCCGATGGCGCCGCCCTCCTGCCGGGCTGCCTTGCGCAGCGCACGGAAGTACGCCCGGATGCGGCGGGCCGTCGCGCCGTACATCTGCGACTGGAACGAGGTGGCGCTGACGAAAAGGAACGGGACTCCGGCCTCCGCGGCCATGGCCTTCGCGAGGTAGGTCTTGCCGGTGCCCGGCTGGCCCTCGAAGAGCAGGCCACGGCGCGGCGCCCCGCCCATCTGGGAGGCGAACTGCTTGTGCGCGAGGAACAGGTTCAACGAACGGACTACGTCCTCCTTGACCGCGTCGATGCCGAGCACATCGTCGAGGCGTACGTCGATCTGCTCCGGCCGGTACATGACGTGCGGGGACTTCGCCCCGCCCATGAACATGTAGAGCGTCGTTCCCACGATCGAGACCACGATCAGCAGCGGCATGAGCATGAGCGGGTCGACCTGCGGCAACGCGAAGACGTCGAACGGCTGCCCGCTCAGGATCTGCGACCACAAGAACACACCCGGGACGGCGAGCAGCCCGGCGAGCTGCCAGAGGCGCCGGCGCCGAGACTTCTCCCGGCTCGATCCGACGTCCTGCGTGCGGGCATCCGAGACTGCCAGTGCCTCACGCTCGGTCACAGCCATGTACGCCTCCGGGGTCACGGTTACTCATAGTCACCCAACCCCGCGCTCGGCGAGGGCGAAAGTCGGCGTGGGGCCGTTCACCCGTCCGGCGTAACAAGTCCGACCGAACGGTGAGGTTCGGTCAGCCGACGCCGTCGAACAGATCGGTCTCGCGACCGTCCGGGCCGAGCGACGAGGTTCCCTTGCTGCCCCTGACCAGCACGAAGAACTCATGACCCATAGCCTCCGGCCCGAGCTCCTCGGACATCCGGAAGAACGGCCCGTCGAGCTCGACCTGGGTGGCGTGGGCCCGGAGGGCTTCGATCTTCGCCGGCTCGTACTCCATGCCGTCGATGCCCGTGGTGACGACCGCGTCGTCGACCGCCCACGGGATGTCGTCGGCGCTCTCGATGCCGAAGAACCCGCTGCCCCCGGCCTTGACCAGTGCGTCGATCCCACGCTGCACGAACGACTTCGGCAACACGGCCCAGTAGATCTTGGCGATGTCCCAGTCGGCGCCGAGATCGGGCCGGAAGCAGGGGACGGCCGCCAGCTGGGCGCCGTACATGGCGACCCGATGGGCCTGGATGTGGTCGGGGTGGCCGTAGCCGCCGTTGGTGTCGTACGTGACGAGCACCTGGGGACGGGTCTCGCGGATCACGGCCACCAGCTCGCTGGTCGCCTCGAGCAGGTCGGCCCGCCAGAAGCAGTCGAGCCGGTCGTTCGAGGGCGTGCCGATCATGCCGGAGTCACGCCAGCGCCCCGGGCCGCCGAGAAAGCGGTGATCGGACACGCCGAGGTGCTCCATCGCCGCCGCGAGCTCGGTCTCGCGGTGCGCTCCGAGCGTGTCGCCCACCGACGCTGCGAGATGCCCGAGGTCGGCGACCAGCACCTCGCCCTCCTCGCCTCGGGTGCAGGTCACCAGGGTCACTACGGCGCCGTCGGCTGCGTACTTCGCCATCGTCACCCCGGTCCCGATGGTCTCGTCGTCGGGGTGCGCGTGCACGAGCAGCAGTCGTCGACCAGTCATGCCCACAGCGTACGGGGGTGGTTGGATTCGGTCATGACCCTCGAGCCCACCGCCCCACCGGCCGACGCCGCAGGCGCCGACTCCTTCCCCCGCCGCTTCGCCCGCACCCTGCGTTTCACCGCGGGCGCACCGAGGGGCTTCCAGGTGGCCCCGGACGGACGTTCGGTCACGTTCCTGCGGTCGTCCTCGGGCACCGACCGGGCCGCCGCGCTCTGGTCGCTCGACACCTCCACGTGGGCCGAGCGCCTCGTCGTCGACCCCGCCACCTTGCTGGACGGCGGTGGCGAGAACCTCTCGCAGGAGGAACGCTCGCGGCGCGAACGCATGCGCGAAGGCGGCGCGGGCATCACCGGGTACGCATGCGACGGGCGGCACGCGACGGCGGCATTCGCCCTTTCGTCCCGGCTGTTCTTGGCCGACCTCGCGCAGGGTGTGGCCCGCGAGCTGCCCGCGTCCGGCGCCGTGATCGACCCACGTCCCTCCCCCGACGGCACCCTGGTCGCCTACGCCGCTGCCGGCGGGCTGCACCTGATCGCGGTCGACGGGACGGGTGCGCGCCCGATTGCCGAGCCCGACGGTCCGGAGGTCTCCTACGGGCTCGCCGACTTCGCCGCGGCGGAGGAGCACAGCAGGTACCGCGGGTTCTGGTGGTCGCCGGCGTCCGACGCGCTCCTCGTGGCCCGGGTGGACAACTCGCCGGTCCAGGTCTGGCACATAGCCGACCCGGAGAACCCGGCCCGCGAACCACTCGTCCACCGCTACCCCGCCGCGGGCACCCCCAACGCCGACGTGACCCTGTCGCTGATCCGGCTCGACGGGACACGCACCGAGGTCGTGTGGGACCGGGACTCGTACCCGTACCTCGTCGCCGTCAGCTGGGGCGAGGCCGGACCCGCCCTGCTGCACGTGTACACCCGCCGGCAGGAGCGGGCCGTGGTGCTGTCCGTCGACCTCGACACCGGCGCCACCACCGTGCTCCGGGAACAGAGCGACCCGTGCTGGGTCGACGTCACCCCTGGCACTCCCGCCTGGACCTCCGGCGGCGCCCTGGTCACCGTCGAGGTCGTCGGCGACACGTTCGCACTATGTCTCGACGGCACTCCGGTCTCGCCGGTCGACGTCCAGGTGCGCGGTGTGCAGACGAACGGCGACGACGTCTACGTCACCGGCACGTCGGGGCTGCGCGAGCAGCACCTGTACCGCTACAACGCAGGCTCGGGATTCGCGGCCGTGAGCTCCGGGGCGAGCGTGCATGCGGGCCTGGGCAGCGGCGGCACCGTCGTCCTGTCGTCGTCGACGTTGGACTCCAGCAGCACGACGTTCAGCGTGCTGCGTGGCGGGTCCGACCACCAGGTGACCTCGTACGCCGAGGACCCCGGCCTGCTGCCGGCACCGCGACTCCTCTCGGTCGGGAGCCGTGAACTGCCCGCCGCCGTGCTCCTCCCCACCTGGTGGCAGACCGGCGACGCCGCGCTGCCTGTGCTCGTGGACCCCTACGGCGGGCCGGGGCACGCCAGGGTCTGGTCGTCGGCGCGGGCGTACCTCGAGTCGCAGTGGTGGGCCGACCAGGGCTACGCCGTGGTCGTCTGCGACAACCGAGGCACCCCCGGATCGCCCTCGTTCGAGCGCTCGGTGCGCCTCGACCTGACCAACCCGCCGCTCGACGACCAGGTCGCTGCCCTGCAGGCCGTCGACGAGGCGATGCCAGGCGTGCTCGACCTGACCCGGGTGGGTATCCGCGGCTGGTCGTTCGGCGGCTACCTCGCGGCGCTCGCGGTGCTGCGGCGCCCGGACGTGTTCCACGCCGCCGTCGCGGGCGCACCGGTCACCGACTGGGAGCTCTACGACACGGCCTACACGGAGCGCTTCCTCGGCCTGCCGGCAGAGCACCCCGAGGCTTACCGGGACGGCTCCCTCGTGCGGATGGCCGCAGACCTGACCCGGCCGCTGCTGATCATCCACGGGCTGGCCGACGACAACGTCGTGGCTGCGCACTCGTTGCGGCTGTCGTCAGCCCTGCTCGCGGCGGGGCGGTCGCACACGTTCCTGCCGCTGAGCGGGGTCACCCACATGACCCCGCAGGAGGTCGTCGCTGAGAACCTGCTGCTCATCCAGCGCGAGTTCCTCGCGAAGGCTCTGGACGAGAAGGCCTAGGCCTTCTTTGCGCGCGAGCGGGTCTTCTCGCGGAGGGTCTGGTCGAGCACGACCTTGCGCATGCGCACCGTGGCGGGCGTGACCTCGACGCATTCGTCCTCGCGGCAGAACTCCAGCGCCTGCTCCATCGAGATCTGCTTGTGCGGGATCAGCGGCACGAGCACGTCGGACGAGGACTGGCGCATGTTGGTGAGCTTCTTCTCCTTGGTGGCGTTGACGTCCATGTCGTCGGCCCTGGAGTTCTCGCCGACGATCATGCCTTCGTAGACCTCGGTCTGCGGGCCGACGAACATCGTGCCGCGCTCCTGGAGGTTCGACAGAGCGAAGCCGGTCGCGTTGCCGCGACGGTCGGCCACCAGCGACCCGGTCGGACGCGTGCGCAGCTCTCCGTGCCACGGTTCGTACTTGTCGAAGACGTGGTGCAGCAGGCCGGTGCCCCGGCTCTCGGTCAGGAACTCGGTGCGGAACCCGATCAGGCCACGCGCCGGGACGGCGTACTCCAGCCGCACCCAGCCGGTGCCATGGTTGACCATCTGCTCCATGCGGCCCTTGCGCAGGGCCATCAGCTGGGTGACCACGCCGAGGTAGTCCTCGGGGATGTCGATGGTCAGGTGCTCCATCGGCTCGTTCAGCCTGCCGTCGATGATCTTCGTGACGACCTGGGGCTTGCCCACGGTCATCTCGAACCCCTCGCGGCGCATGATCTCGACGAGGATCGCCAGCTGCAGCTCACCCCGGCCCTGGACCTCCCAGGTGTCGGGCCGCTCGGTCGGCAGGACCCGGATCGAGACGTTGCCGATCAGCTCGGCCTCGAGCCGGTTCTTGACCAGACGCGCGGTGAGCTTCTTGCCGGACTGCCCGGCGAGCGGCGACGTGTTGATGCCGATCGTCATCGAGATCGAGGGCTCGTCGACGGTGATGAGCGGCAGGGCGACCGGGGTCTCGGCGTCGGCCAGCGTCTCGCCGATCGTGATCTCGGGGATGCCGGCCACCGCGATGATGTCGCCCGGCCCGGCTTCTTCGCACGGCACCCGGTCGAGGGCCTGCGTGATCAGCAGCTCGGTGATCTTGACCCGCTCGACGGTGCCGTCGGTGCGGCACCAGGCCACGGATTGCCCCTTCTTGATCCACCCCTGCCGGATGCGGCACAGGGCGAGGCGCCCGAGGTACGGCGATGCGTCCAGGTTGGTGACGTGGGCCTGCAGAGGGGCGCCCTCGGTGTACGCCGGGGCCGGGATGGTCTTGATGATCGTGTCGAACAGGGGCTCGAGGTCGGTCTCGTCCGGCATGACGCCGTCGGCGGGGCGGGTCAGCGAGGCCCGACCGGCCTTGGCCGAGGTGTAGACGATCGGGAAGTCGATCTGGTGCTCGTCGGCGTCCAGGTCGAGGAACAGCTCGTACGTCTCGTCGACGATCTCGGCGATCCGGGCGTCGGGGCGATCGACCTTGTTGATGACCAGGATCACCGGCAGCCGCTTCTGCAACGCCTTGCGCAGGACGAACCGGGTCTGCGGCAACGGGCCCTCGCTCGCGTCGACCAGCAGCAGCACGCCGTCGACCATCTCGAGCCCGCGCTCGACCTCGCCACCGAAGTCCGCGTGGCCCGGGGTGTCGATGATGTTGAGCGTCACGCCGGAGTGCAGGACCGCGGTGTTCTTCGCGAGGATGGTGATCCCCTTCTCGCGCTCGAGGTCCATCGAGTCCATGACGCGTTCCTTGACCGAGCCCTCGTCGGCCTGGTGCTCGCTGAACGCGCCGGACTGCCAGAGCATCGCGTCGACGAGCGTCGTCTTGCCGTGGTCGACGTGCGCGACGATGGCAAGGTTGCGGAGGTCAGTACGCGTGGGCATGCGAGGTCACTCGATCCTGTGGGTGGCGGTACCCCAAGGGTACGGGGCGAACCGACATTCCCCGAACCGCTAGCCGCCGGCGGCCCTCCCAGCGAGCTCGGCGGCGGCCCGCGCGGGCGCGAGGTCGCCCGGCAACCAGGCAACCCCGGACACCCCGTCGAAGGGAACCCACTGGAGGGCGTCGTGCTGCTCGAGCGCCGCCGGCTCGCCGGCGCCGACGACCTCGGCGAGCCAGACCCGCAGGACGTATCGGCCGAGCGGCCAGTCCGCTCCGACCCGCCGCACCAGGCGGACGTCGACGCCGAGCTCCTCGCGGATCTCCCGCAGCAGGGCTGCCTCGTCGGACTCGCCGGGCTCGACCTTGCCGCCAGGGAGCTCCCAGCCGCCGGCCAGGTGCGGCGGCTGGGTGCGCCGCGCGGCCAGCAGGAGGCCATCGCGCACGATCGCGGCGGCCACGACCAGTTCCGCAGGGTGGTTCACGAAGAGCCACTGTGCCATCCGGCCACAGCGTTCACGCCAAGACGACGTCCGTACCCGAGACCCTGACCGGGACGGCCGCGAGCGGCTTCGGCGCCGGTCCGTTGATCACCGTGCCGGTGAACGCGTCGTACTTCGAGCCGTGACAGGGGCAGTCGAGCTCCTTGCCCGCGGCCTTCACCGTGCAGCCCATGTGCGTGCAGATCGCCGTGAACGCCACGACGTCTCCCGCCGTCGGCTGAGCCAGGACGATCGGCCCGTCGGGGCCCGTCGCCGCGACCGAACCACCGACCGGCACATCGGCGAGCTTGGCCAGGGCGGCTGGTCCCGCCCCGGAGCCCGCGGGAGCTGTGGACGCTGGGGGTGAGCCCCCCGAGGAGGACGAAGCGCAACTAGCGAGGGCGGTGGCGGCGCCGACGACGGCGATCCCGCCGACCAGCGCGGTTCGCCGAGTCACTGCCTGGTCAACATCCATCGTCGCTCCTGTCGTGGCTGCACGGGTCCGCCCTGGGGGCGCCTTTCCCCAGATGAACGGACGTGCAGCGCGCACGGTTCAACCGAGCGGGATAGGGACCAGGAGCCTGCCGGAGCCGTCGACGATCTCCAACCGCACGATGTCGCTCATGGGTGCCCCGACGCTGCCGCCGACCGACGCCGTTCCGGCGTACGTCGCCCACCAGGTCGCCGCGGTCACCCGGCTGCCGTCGAGCTTCACCAGGTCGACCGTGCACTTGGTGCCAGGCTTGACGCCGCTGATCGACACGGTGAGTCCGCTGCCCGACCCCTCGCGCCAGAGCTTCACCTGCGCGGACACCCCTGTCGCCGAGTCGGTCGCGGTGCGCTGGATGCTCGTCGGTCCAGCGACCACCTGCTCGGGCGCAGCGGCCTGGCGGGCGATCACGAGGCCGATCGGTACGGCGAGTACCAGCGCAGCGGCTACAGCGACGAGCCAGCGGCCCGTACGCCACCTCCGCCTGCGCGCCGCCTCCTCGAGCAACCGGTGCAGCGCCGCCGGGCTCGGCAGGTCCGTCTCGAGCGCCGACGGCAGTTCCCCGATCGACAGCAGCTGCTCCATCGGGGCGAGCTCGGCGGCCTCGGCCGAGCAGGCGGCGCAGCCCGCGACGTGCTCGGCCGCGGCTGGGTCTGCCGGCTGCCGGGTGAGCAGTGCGACCGCGAGCTCTTCCTGGACCTGCTGGCAGTTCACGGGGTCATCCCCTTCTCCTCGCAGGCAGCCCTCAGAGCGCGCAGCGCGTAGTACGCCCGCGACTTGACCGTCCCTTGCGGGATGCCCAGGGTGCGGGCCGCCGCCTCGACGGACTGGTCACGGTAGTAGAGCTCGATGATCACCGAGCGGTGGTCGGGTGTGAGCGCGTCGAGCGTCTCGGCCATCTCCCACGCGAGGAGCACCTGGTCGAGCCGTACGTCGTCGACGGCGCCCGCGACATCGACGAGGTCGGGGCCGGACCCGTCCGCTCCGGTCGACCCGCGAACCTCCAGGGGGCGCGCCCGGCGGGCCCGTTCGCCGTCGATCACCAGGTTGCGCGCCACCGTGAACAGCCACGCCCGGATGGACGTCCGGCCCCGGCGGTCGGTCGAGAAGGCCTCGGGGTGCTGCCAAGCCCGCAGCAGCGCCTCCTGCACGACGTCCTCCGCCCGACCGGTGTCGCCGCCCGTGAGCCCGCGGACGTACCCGAGCAGGGGTCGGGCATGGGTGGCGTAGAGCTCGCGCACGAGCTGCTCGTCAGCAGCCGGAAGGGAGCCCATGCTCGGGCAACGTACGCCAGCCCGCCGAGGTTCACCGCCGCGCCGGAAGAATCTTCGGCCAAGTCCTTGGCTGGACGACGTCGGGCGACCAGACTGCGAAAAGTAATGACCACCGCTGGTCCTGAAGCCATGCCGCAAGGAGATCTCGATGGCCGAACTGCCTGACCTCATCGCTGTGCGCAGCGCCGTAGTCGAGCTCAGCCGAGCAGTGGAACGGCTGAGCGCCTCGGCAGGGGACACGATGGAGGTCCGACGGTTGGCGGTCGACGTCGCACGGATCGCCGAGGACGTCGGCGCCGTGGCGGGCGACGCGCCGACTCCCACCGCGGTGCAACCGATCCACATCCCGGACGGCGACTACCCTCCGGAGTTCTGGGCCGACGCCGCAGACGAGGGCGTCGGTCGCCACTAGCCGTCCGGCAGTCGATGCGCAGCACGCCCCCCGACCCGAAGGACATCTGGATGGCGAACAGCACACTGGACCGCGGGGTCAACGCTGCCGGGCGGGCGCGCATCTCGTTGCGGACGCTGCGCACTGACCGATGGTGGCTACAGCCGGCGATCACTGTCGTGGTGCTGCTGTCTTTCGTCGTCTACGCGACCTGGCGGGCTTTCGAGAACGCGTACTACTACGCCTCCCCTTACCTCTCGCCCTTCTACTCGCCCTGCGTGTCGCAGAACTGCGCACCGGGGTCGGACGACTTCGGGCGGCTGATCGGCGGTTGGTGGCACCTGTCGCCGGCGCTGCTGATCCTGGTGTTCCCGCTCGGGTTCCGGATGACCTGCTACTACTACCGCAAGGCGTACTACCGGTCGTTCTGGATGTCGCCGCCGGCCTGCGCCGTTGCCGAGCCGCACCGCGGCTACAGCGGCGAGACCCGGCTGCCGCTGCTGCTGCAGAACGCCCACCGCTGGTTCTTCTACGCGGGCCTGCTCTTCAACTGCGTCCTCACCTACGACGCGTTCCTCGGCTTCCGCAACCCGCAGGGCCAGTGGGGGCACATGGGCGTTGGCACGATCGTCCTGCTCACCAACGCGGCCCTGCTGTGGCTGTACTCCCTGTCGTGCCACTCGTGCCGGCACACCATCGGCGGACGCCTGAAGCACTTCTCGAAGCACCCGGTGCGATACCGCGCCTGGACGTTCGTGTCACGCCTGAACACGCGGCACCCCATGTTCGCCTGGCTGTCGTTGTTCGGGGTTGCGCTCGCCGACCTGTACGTACGCAGCCTGGCCAGTGGCGCGATCACCGACATCACCTTCTTCTAGGAGCACCGCGTACATGACCGAAGTTGAGCGGCACTCGTACGACGTCGTCGTGATCGGGGCCGGTGGCGCCGGCCTGCGCGCCGCTATCGAGGCGAGGGCTCAGGGCAAGCGCACCGCGGTGATCTGCAAGTCGTTGTTCGGCAAGGCGCACACGGTGATGGCCGAGGGCGGCATCGCCGCGTCGATGGGCAACGTGAACAGCCGCGACAACTGGCGGGTGCACTTCCGCGACACGATGCGGGGCGGCAAGTTCATGAACCACTGGCGCATGGCCGAGCTGCACGCGAAGGAGGCTCCACAACGGGTCTGGGAGCTCGAGGCGTGGGGCGCTCTCTTCGACCGCACGCCCGACGGCCGGATCAGCCAGCGGAACTTCGGCGGGCACGAGTACCCCAGGCTGGCGCACGTCGGCGACCGCACCGGGCTTGAGCTGATCCGCACCCTTCAGCAGCGGATCGTGGCCCTGCAGCAGGAGGACGAGCGCGAGTTCGGCGACGCCGAGGCCAGGCTCAAGGTGTTCGCGGAGCTCACGATCACGGACCTGCTGCTCGACGGTGAGCCAGGCACCGGTGCCGTCGCTGGCGCATTCGGGTACTGGCGCGAGTCCGGGCGGTTCGTCGTGTTCGACGCCCCCGCGATCGTCGTCGCGACGGGTGGGATCGGGAAGTCGTTCAAGGTCACCAGCAACTCGTGGGAGTACACCGGCGACGGCCAGGCCCTGACGATGCGGGCAGGCGGCACGTTGGTGAACATGGAGTTCGTCCAGTTCCACCCGACCGGGATGGTGTGGCCGCCCAGCGTCAAGGGCATCCTGGTCACCGAGTCGGTGCGGGGCGACGGCGGGATCCTCACCAACTCCGAGGGCCGCCGGTTCATGTTCGACTACATCCCCGAGGTGTTCCGCGAGAAGTACGCGACCACCGAGGAGGAGGGCGACCGCTGGTACGGCGACCCGGAGGAGAACCGCCGTCCGCCCGAGCTGCTCCCTCGCGACGAGGTGGCTCGCGCCATCAACTCCGAGGTCAAGGCCGGCCGCGGTTCGCCGCACGGGGGCGTCTTCCTCGACGTGTCGAAGCGGCTGCCCGCCGAGGTGATCCGCAAGAAGCTCCCGTCGATGTACCACCAGTTCAAGGAGCTCGCTGACGTCGACATCACCGCCGAGGCGATGGAGGTCGGGCCCACCTGTCACTACGTCATGGGCGGAATCGAGGTCGATCCCGACACCGGTGCCACGCCACGGGTGCGCGGGCTGTTCTCCGCCGGCGAGGCCTCGGGCGGGATGCACGGGTCGAACCGGCTGGGCGGCAACTCGCTGTCGGACCTGCTCGTCTTCGGCCGCCGGGCCGGGCTGGGCGCCGCCGAGTACGTCGACGGACTGGGCGACGACCGGCCCAGCATCGCCGACGACGACGTCCAGGCGGCAGCGGCGAGGGCCCTGGCACCGTTCCGCACCGAGGACGGCGAGAACCCGTACACGCTCCACCTGGAGCTGCAGCAGACGATGAACGACCTGGTGGGGATCATCCGCCGGTCCGAAGAGGTCGCGGCTGCGCTGGACCGGCTCGCCGACCTGAAACGGCGGGCGTCAGACGTCGCGGTCGAGGGCCATCGTCAGTTCAACCCCGGCTGGCACCTGGCGCTGGACCTGCAGAACATGCTGATCGTCTCGGAGTGCATCGCGCGGGCCGCCCTCGAGCGCGAGGAGTCGCGAGGCGGGCACACCCGCGACGACTTCCCCGCGATGAACCACGACTGGCGCATGGTCAACCTGATCTGCTCGCTCGACGGGACGGACGTACGCGTCGGGCGACAGCCGATCCCGGAGATGCCGATCGAGCTGCTGGGCCTGTTCGAGCTGGCCGAGCTGGGCAAGTACTTCACCACCGACGAGCTGGTCGAGTGGGCCGAACATCCGGAGGGAACGGGCTGATGGCGTACGACGCGAAGTTCCGGGTGTGGCGGGGCGACGAGACCGACGGTGAGCTGCGCGACTTCACCGTCGAGGTGAACGAGGGCGAGGTCGTGCTCGACGTCATCCACCGGCTGCAGGCGACGCAGGCCTCCGACCTCGCGGTCCGCTGGAACTGCAAGGCCGGCAAGTGCGGCTCCTGCAGCGCCGAGATCAACGGCCGACCGCGGCTGCTCTGCATGACCCGCATGAGTACGTTCGAGGCCGACGAGACGGTGACGGTCACGCCGCTGCGGGCCTTCCCGGTGATTCGTGACCTCGTGACCGACGTGTCCTTCAACTACGCGAAGGCCCGCCAGGTCCCGTCGTTCGCGCCACCCGCCGATCTCGAGCCGGGGGACTACCGGATGCAGCAGATCGACGTCGAGCGCAGCCAGGAGTTCCGCAAGTGCATCGAGTGCTTCCTGTGCCAGGACACCTGCCACGTGATCCGCGACCACGACGACAACAAGCCGGCCTTCGCCGGGCCGCGCTTCTTCATCCGGCTCGCCGAGCTCGACATGCACCCACTCGACACGCTGGACCGCAAGCACGCCGCCCAGGAGGAGCACGGCCTCGGGTACTGCAACATCACCAAGTGCTGCACCGAGGTCTGCCCTGAGCACATCAAGATCACCGACAACGCCATCATCCCGATGAAGGAACGCGTCGTCGACGTGAAGTACGACCCGCTGCGTTGGCTCGGCAGCGCCATCCGGCGTCGCCGCGGCAGCGACGTGGGCGACGCGCGGTGAGTCGGCTCCTGGACGCGGCAGAGATCACGCGCCAGCTGATCGACCTTCCCGGCTGGACGGGCGACACTGCCAACCTGTCGCACCGGGTCACCGCGCCGACGTTCGTCGAAGCCATCCGGATCGTCGACGAGGTCGCCGAAGTCGCGGAGGAGATGGATCACCATCCCGACATCGACGTCCGTTGGCGCACCCTGCGGTTCGAGCTGTCGACCCACTCGGCGTACGGAGTCACCCAGCTCGACATCGAGCTCGCCCACCGCATCTCGGCAATCGCGTCCGCCCACGGCGCCGTCTGAGTTCCTCGAGCCTTGAATCTGTCTGACGGCGCTCTCAGCGCTGCGGCGCAGGCGGGCCCGGAGTAGCGTCGCTGCGTGAGCGACATCAGTGCGCATCCGAACGACCAGGGGCAGGCCGAGGGCTACGCGGCCCGCTCCAACAAGTTGCGGGCCGGAGTGCTCGGCGCCAACGACGGCATCGTGTCCACTGCCGGTCTCGTGCTCGGCGTGGCCGCGGCGACCAGCGAGCGAGCGCCCATCCTCACCGCGGGCCTGGCCGGTCTGGTGGCAGGGGCCATGTCGATGGCGGTCGGCGAGTACGTCTCGGTCTCGACCCAACGCGACACGGAGCGAGCGCTGCTCGACAAGGAGCGCAAGGAGCTCGCCACCGACCCTGACGGGGAGCTTGCCGAGCTGGCCACGATCTACGAGCGCAAGGGTCTGACGCCGGAGCTCGCTCGCGAGGTCGCCGTCCAGCTCAGCCAGGACGGCAACGCGTTCCACGCGCACGCCGAGGTCGAGCTGCGCATCAACCCGCACGAGCTGGTCAACCCGTGGGGCGCGGCGATCTCGTCCTTCATCGCGTTCACGATCGGCGCGATGCTGCCGCTCGTCGCGATCCTGCTCCCGCCGCCCTCGGCCCGCGTGCCGGTGACGTTCGCGGCCATGCTCGTCGCGCTGATCCTGACCGGCTCGGTGAGCGCCCGGCTGGGCGGAGCCCAACGCCAGCGGGCGATCGTGCGCGTCGTCGTCGGCGGTGCCCTGGCTATGGCCATCACGTACGGAATCGGCCGGATCGTCGGCACCACGATCTGAGGACGGACATGACCGCGGAGCTCATCGTCGACGGACGGGTGGAGACCCGACGCCGTGCGCGTCGCCGGCTCCGTCATCCCCGCCGGGTGCTGGCGGCCCTGCTGCTGGTCGCCGCCGCGCTGCTGCTCCTGGACCGCTGGCTGCAGCAGCGGGAGTTCGCCCAGCTCGCAGCCCGTGCGGCGACTGCCCAGCAGTCGATCGACTTCGCCAACGCCCAGGTGAACGGCGCGATCCAGTACGGGTCACCCCAGCTGTTCCTCGAGCGGACACCGTCGGGCGTCCAGACCTACCTGCGGGGCCTGGTGACCGACGCCTCGGTCAAGGGCGCGGTCGACGTGGCCACAGCCGAGGTGGCCGTCAGCGGGGTCTCGATCCTTCCGTGGCACCGCGCGCTCGTCGACGCGCGGACCGAGTTCGTTCAGCACGCGCAGGGCTGGCAGGAGTTCCTGCGCACCGGCCTGCAGGCTCGGTTCGGGGCAGGTGACTGGACAGCCAGGTTGACCAGTGGACGCGCGTCGGCCGAAGCCGCCCTGCTTGCCGCCGTCCCGTACGGCAGCGACGGGAGTCTCGCCACCGCAATCCGTTCGATGTTCGCGAAGAGCCCCTAGCCGGTCGTCTCCGTCGCCACCGGGCGCAGCACGCAGAACTCGTTGCCCTGCGGGTCGGCGAGCACGATCCAGCCTTCGGTGCCGGCCTGCCCGATGTCGACGCGGACGGCGCCGATCGACTCGAGCCGGGCCACTTCGCCGTCCTGGTCGTCCGGGCGGAGGTCGAGGTGGAGCCGGTTCTTCCCCACCTTGGCGTCCGGCACCCGCAGGAACAGCAGGTCCGGTACGACGCCGTCCTGCGGACTCCCGGCGGGCGGCTCGATCACGACCTCGTCGCCCTCCTCGTAGGTCCGCCGCCAACCCAGGGCGGCCTCCCAGAACGTGGCAGCAGCGGACGGATCGACCGAGTCGATGGTCAAGCTCTGGATGCGCAGGGTCATGGCCGCGACTCTGCCCGATCCCAGTGCTGCTGTCGACGGACAACGGCGACTCGATGAGGCCAGGGTGCCGTCGAGGGCCGACACCAGGTGTCTCAACGGATCGCCGAGGCGGTTGTGCCAGGCTGACCCCGTGGACAACTCGATCAACGTTCTCGGCGGGCCGCTTGACCCGTGCGGACTCGATCCGCTCACCGGCTTCTACCGGGACGGCTGCTGCAGTACCGGCCCGGACGACGTCGGCAGCCACACGGTCTGCGCCGTCGTGTCCCGCGAGTTCCTCGACCACCAGACCCGGACCGGCAACGACCTGTCGACGCCGCGGCCGGAGTACGGCTTCCCGGGCCTGCGACCGGGTGACCGCTGGTGTGTGTGCGCGGCGCGCTGGCTGCAGGCCTACACCGACGGTGCGCCTGCCGCCGTGGTCCTCGCGTCGACGCACGTGCGCGCCCTCGAGCTGATCCCGTTGCACGCACTGCGCCAGCACGCGGTCGACGTCCCGAGCGATCCCGCGGGACTGACTTCATGAGGTCCCGGACCACGATCCGGCCTGGCGGCAAGAAGCCCGCGGTCACGGTGACGATCGGGGACCACGTCTGCCAGCGCACCCTCGCCGTGATGGGCGGCGAGTTCATGCTGCCGTTCAGCGCAGAGCACCGCGCGGCCTCGGTCGCCACGCTCCTCCCCTGACGCAGCCCTTGGCAATGTCGGGGCACGGTGGGCTAGGTCAAGAGCCGCCCACCACGGTGTACTCGACGTACGTCGTCGGCGTCAGCTGGACGAAGACCGCCGTCGGGATGTCGCCCGGGACCACCCAGGCGAAGATCGACTGGTGGGTCGTCGGCACTGTGGCCACCTGCGTCCACTGGCCGGTGCGTGGTGCTGCGTTCACGTCCTCCACGCGGGCCGATCGCTCGTACGTCCGGTCGTTCACGGTGATCTGCTGCGGCAGCGAGACGTCGCGCGCCCCGACCCGCTGAACGATGCCGAAGCCACTGATTGCGACGACCGCGACCGCCACGAGCACCAGCGCGAGCCGTCGCCGGAGCGACAGCGGAGTGAACTCGGCATCTGGCACAGAACCACGGTACGCACCAGGCGGCGCGCCGACCTAGAGTGGGGGAAACCGCCCGAGGAAGAAGGCCCTGACATGCCCGCCGAGACCCGTTCGTTGCAGGACACCGTGGTTGTCGTGACCGGCGCGACAGCCGGGATCGGGGCCGCCACCGCCCGACTGCTGGTCGAGTCGGGCGCCCGCGTGGCCCTCGGCGGCCGGCGAACCGAGCGGCTCGATGCCCTTGTGGCCGAGCTGGGTGCCGACAACGCGGTAGCGGTGGCCTGCGACGTCAGCCGACCTGCGGACAACGCGGCCCTCGTCGCAGCAGCTGTCGACAAGTGGGGCCGGCTCGACTCCGTCGTGCCGAACGCCGGCATGGGCTTGTACGGCAGCATCCTCGACCACTCGGACGAGGCCGTGTCGGAGATGATGGAGACCAACTACGCAGGCACCGTCTGGACTGTTCGGGCCGCCGTGCCGGAGCTGCTCCGCACAGGTGAGGGTGGCGACATCGTGATCGTGGCCAGCGTCGCGGGGCTCCGCGGTGGCGGCGACGAGGCGGTCTACGCAGGCACTAAGTTCGCGCAGGTGGGCCTGGCCGGCGGCCTCGACCGCGAGTTGCGCGAGAAGGGCATCCGGGTCACCGCGATCTGCCCCGCGGGCGTCGACACCGAGTTCGCGCTCGGCACCGGGCGCACCCCCGGCGAGCCGATCCTGGAGACCTACCTGCGTCCCGAGGACGTCGCGTTCGCGGTCGTGACGGTGCTCAAGCAGCCGCGCCGGGTCCGCACCACCTTGTGGTCGCTCTGGTCGATGGGCCAGCAGAGCTGACCCTCTACGACCCTCAGCGAGCGCGATTGCCGTTGTCGGGCCGCTCGCCTAGGTTCGACGGGTGACGACGACTGCCCGGACCCGCGCGTGCTGATCTCCCTGTTGCGCACCTACTTGCGGCCCTTCACCAAGGCCCTCGTCGCGGTGCTCGTGCTGCAGCTGTTGGGCACGCTGGCGGCGTTGTACCTGCCGACCCTGAACGCCGACATCATCGACAACGGTGTCGCTCGAGCGGACACGCAGTACATCCTCCGCGTCGGCGGGCTGATGCTCGCCATCACGCTGGTCCAGGTGGTCTGCACGATCGCGGCGGTGTACTTCGGCGCCCGCAGCGCCATGGGTTTCGGTCGTGACACCAGGGCGGCGGTCTTCCACCGGGTGGGGTCGTTCTCGGCCCGCGAGATGACCCACTTCGGTGCTCCGTCGCTCATCACCCGCACCACGAACGACGTCCAGCAGGTGCAGATGCTGGTCCTGCTCACCTGCACGATGATGGTCTCCGCGCCGATCATGTGCGTGGGCGGCATCATCATGGCGCTGCGCCAGGACATCGGGCTCGCACCGTTGATCGTCGTGAGCGTCTCTGTGCTGGTCGCGGCGATCGGGCTGATCGTCTCGCGCATGGTGCCGCAGTTCCGGCGCATGCAGGTGCTACTCGACTCGGTCAACCGCGTGCTCCGCGAGCAGATCACCGGCATCCGGGTGGTGCGGGCGTTCGTCCGCGAGCCCGTCGAACGCAAGCGCTTCCACGTGGCGAACAGCGAGCTCACCGACACGGCGCTGCGGGTCGGCCGGCTGATGGCTCTGATGTTCCCCACCGTCATGCTGGTCCTGAACGTGTCCAGTGTCGCCGTGCTCTGGTTCGGGGGCCACCGCATCGATGCCGGGCAGATGCAGGTCGGCTCGCTCACCGCCTTCCTCAGCTATCTCATGCAGATCCTGACGTCGATCATGATGGCGACGTTCATGCTCGTCCTGATCCCGCGGGCCGCCGTCTGCGCCGAGCGGCTGACCGAGGTCCTCGAGACCGAGTCGTCCGTGGTCTCCCCGGAGCGCCCGGTGTCGGCAGTGACCGACCGCGGCACGCTCGAGATGCGCGGGGCGACGTTCCAGTACCCAGGGGCCGACGACCCGGTGCTCTGCGACATCTCGTTCGTCGCCGCACCCGGCCAGCTGACCGCGATCATCGGCAGCACCGGATCGGGCAAGACCACGCTGCTCTCGCTGGTCCCGCGGCTCTTCGACGCCACCGCCGGCGCAGTGCTCATCGACGGCGTCGACGTCACCCAGCTCGACCCCGACGTGCTGCATGCGCGGCTCGGGCTGGTGCCACAGAAGGCCTACCTGTTCACGGGCACCGTGGCGAGCAACCTGCGGTACGGCAAGCCCGACGCCACTGAAGACGAGGTCTGGGACGCCTTGCGCGTCGCTCAGGCCGCAGACTTCGTGCGCGCCTTGCCTGACGGACTCGAGGCGACCGTCACCCAGGGCGGCACCAACTTCTCAGGCGGTCAACGACAACGGCTGGCCATCGCCCGGGCGGTCATCAGGCGACCGGAGATCTACCTGTTCGACGACTCGTTCTCCGCGCTCGACCTCGCCACCGACGCGAGGCTGCGGGCCGCGCTCCGACCGCTCTGCGCCGAGTCGACCGTGCTCATCGTCGCCCAGCGGGTCTCCAGCGTCATCGATGCCGACCAGATCATCGTGCTCGACCACGGAGCGATGGTGGGCCTGGGCACGCATGCGGCGCTGCTCGAGTCGTGCCCGACCTACGCCGAGATCGTGCAGTCACAGCTGCCTGCTGAGGTGGCGGCGTGAGCCAGCAGACGGTCCCCCGCCCGCCGCCACGGCCGATGCACGGCCCCGGCGCCATGATGTCCGCGGGGATGCCGGCCGAGAAGTCGCTGAACTTCGGGCCGTCCGCCAAGCGACTGATCGGTCAGCTCAAGCCGGAGCGACCGCTGGCCTTCGCGGTGGTGGGCATCACGGTGGCCAGCGTCGCGCTCAGCGTCGTCGGCCCCAAGATCCTGGGCCACGCGACGAACCTCATCTTCGCGGGCGTGATCGGCAAGCAGCTACCAGCAGGGATCACGCAGCAGCAGGCGATCGACGCGGCGCGCGCAAACGGTCAGGACGGCTTCGCGAACCTCCTGTCCGGCATGACGGTCGTGCCGGGCCAGGGAATCGACTTCACCGCGCTCGGGACGATCCTGACGCTCGTGCTCGGGCTGTACGTCGTCGCCTCGCTCGGCATGTGGCTGCAGTCGTACCTCCTCAACGGCGTGGTTCAGCGGACGACGCTGCGACTGCGCAGCCAGGTCGAGGACAAGCTGCACCGGCTGCCGCTGAGCTACTTCGACACCAAGTCGCGCGGCGAGCTGCTCAGCCGGGTCACGAACGACATCGACAACATCCAGCAGACCATGCAGCAGACCATGAGCCAGCTGCTCAACTCGCTGCTCACCCTGGTGGGGGTGCTGACGATGATGGTGATCATCTCGCCGATCCTCGCCGTCGTGGCCCTGGTCTCGGTGCCGCTGTCGATCGTCGTCACGTCGCAGGTCGCCAAACGGTCGCAGCCCTTGTTCATCACCCAGTGGGGCGAGACGGGGCGGCTGAACGGGCACATCGAAGAGGTCTACACCGGCCACGCGCTGGTCAAGGTATTCGGGCACCAGCACGAGGCCGAGGAGCTGTTCCGCGAGCGCAACGAGGCGCTCTACCGGGCGAGCGCAGGGGCGCAGTTCCTGTCCGGGATCATCATGCCGGCCATCACTTTCATCGGGAACCTCAACTACGTCTTCATCGCCGTGCTCGGTGGCCTGCGCGTGGCCTCGGGCAACATCTCGCTCGGCGACGTCCAGGCATTTATCCAGTACTCGCGGCAGTTCAGCCAGCCGCTCACGCAGGTCGCCTCGATGTCGAACCTCCTGCAGTCGGGCGTGGCGTCGGCCGAGCGGGTGTTCGAGCTGCTCGACGCCGACGAGCAGCTCGCGGACCCTGCGGTCCCGACCACCCTCGACGAGCCCAAGGGCCGGGTCGCCTTCGAGCACGTGTCCTTCCGCTACAAGGCCGACACGCCGCTGATCGAGGACCTCTCGCTCGTAGCCGCGCCAGGCCAGTCGGTGGCCATCGTCGGGCCGACGGGTGCGGGCAAGACGACGTTGGTCAACCTGATCATGCGGTTCTACGAAATCGACTCGGGCCGGATCACTCTCGACGGTGTCGACATCTCGTCGATGCGTCGGGACGACTTGCGCGGCCAGATCGGCATGGTGCTGCAGGACACCTGGCTCTTCGGGGGCACCATCCGAGCGAACATCGCATACGGCCGACCGGACGCCTCCGAGGAGGACATCCTGGCGGCGGCCAGGGCGACGTACGTCGACCGGTTCGTCCACGCGCTGCCCGACGGCTACGACACCCTGATCGACGACGAAGGCAGCAACCTCAGCACCGGTGAACGGCAGCTCGTCACGATCGCTCGCGCCTTCCTGTCGGCACCCTCGCTGCTCATCCTCGACGAGGCGACCAGCTCGGTGGACACCCGCACGGAGGTGCTGGTGCAGAAGGCCATGACGGCCCTGCGGTCAGACCGGACGAGCTTCGTGATCGCGCACCGGCTGTCGACGATCCGCGACGCCGACCTGATCCTGGTGATGGAGTCGGGCCAGATCGTCGAGCAGGGCACCCACGCCGAGCTGCTCGCACGGCAGGGCGCCTACTACAGGCTGTACAACGCCCAGTTCGTCGGTGCGCTCGACGAGGGGATCGCCATCTCGGCGACCTAGAGGTCGTCGAGGGTGAAGTTCCCGGAGGGGGCGGCCGGAGCGGCGGGTGGGGTGGGTGCCGCGGGCGGGGCCGGGGGCGTCGCACTCGCGTCACCCGAGGGTGCCGCGTCAGCGGGTCCCCCCGGAGTGGCTGTCGCTGCCACGGCGGCGTGGTGCGCATCGAGCGCGGCCAGGGCGGCCTCCACAGCGTCGTGCGAGCCGCCGTGGCGCTGCTCGCCGTAGTAGGCGTCGCCGAGCGCCTTGAGCAGCTCGCCCTCGGACTTCGACTGCTGCATCGTCTCGATCTTCGCCTGGCCCTGTTGAGCAGCCTGCTGCGTCGCAGCCATGGCCTTCTCGGCCGCTTCCTTCGCCTTGTCGAGGAACCCCATGTCAGTCAAACCCTCCTAGGAGATCGCGGAACGGGCTGGTGGCCTTCTGGTCGTGGCCCAGGTGCGAGTTCTTCACGATCGCGCGCGCAAGGCTCTCGATCGTCATCGACTGCAGGATGACCGTACCGTCACCTTCCAGCGTGGCCATGTTGAACCCGTTCCCGCCCATGACCGCGGTCATGATCCCCTGCGTGCTGAGCGAGGCGACGCGTTCGATGCCGTACTTCACTGTGTCGGCAAAGGCGACGATGCAACCGGCGTGCACCTGGATCTTCCCGCCGTACTTCGCCGGATTGAGCTCGATGAAGTTGCCGGCACCGGCGACGAACACGGTGCCCACCCCGGTGAACTTCTCCAGCACGAACCCCTCGCCGCCCTTGAGGCCCGACCGGAGCCCGCTGAACGCGATGTCGAAGTGGATGGTGCTCTCCGCGCCCACGAAGGCGTCCTTGTCGGCGTACCAGCCGTGCGAGCCGTCGAGCTCGAGCGCTCGCACCTCACCGGGCAGTGTGCCGGCGAGAGTGACCAGGCCGTTCCCACCTTGCGCGGTGAAGTACTGGAAGGCCAGCGACTCCCCCGCAAGCATCCGCTTGCCCAAGTTGGTCGCCATGCCGACCAGCGCAGAGGTCCCGCTCGTCGCCGGTGGCGCGTCGGGACGGCTGATCCGCGTCTCGACGCCCACGTTGACCGTCTTCCAAAGGAACTTGCCGGCCTCGGCGTACACCGTCTGGCCCTCGGCGACCTGACAGACGATCATCTGCATCGCATTGCCGACGATCTTGTGGGCGACAGTCATCCTGCCTCGGTCCTCTGCTCTCGGGGTCGAGTCCCACGTTAGGGGGTCAGCGCAGCGTGCTCGGGGATGCTTCGAGGATCTTGCGCAGCGAAGCCACCAAGCGCAATGACTCGTCGTGTTCGCGCTGCCAGACGTTCCGACCGAAGATCAGCCCGGTGGCGCCGGCCTGCAAGGACTCGCGAGCCTTGGCCAGCATCGCATCGTCGCCGGCTTTGCTCCCGCCCGAGATCAGGACCAGCGTGCGGTTCGCCGAGCGTACGACGGCGTCGACCGCCTGCTGGCTGGTGAACTTCGCCATGTACGGCTCCGGGACCGCGGTCGTCTTCTCCGGGTGCGGGAAGTTCACCTTCACGACGTCGGCACCGAGCTCGCTCGCGGTCCGAGCCGCGTAGTCGACGGCGTAGAAGGAGTCGTTGCCGCCCTTCGCCCCGATGGCCGAGCCCCTCGGGTAGGCCCACACGATGAGGGGCATGCCCAACCGCTGCGCGTCGGCACGTACCTGGCGGTACTGCGCGAAGTCGTGCTCCTGGGCCGGGGTGCCGACGTACAACGTGTACCCGACGGCGTCGGCTCCGAGCCGGACTGCGTCCTCGACGCTGGCGTTGATCGGCGACAGCGCCTCCGCGTCGGAGGGGATCTCGGTCTTTCCGTTGAGCTTGAGCACCAACGGAACCTCTCCGGCGAAGTCCCAGTAGAACTTCTCGGCGAGACCGATCTGCAGGACGATCCCGTTGAAGCCGCCTTCCTGCGCGAGCTTGACGATGTACCGCGGGTCCGACGCAGCCGGGTTCGCGAAGAAGTCCCGGGGGCCGTGCTCCAGGCCCTGGTCGTACGGCAGGAACAGCGCGGTGCCGTTGCCGAGGCCGTGCTGGAACAGGATTCTGGCCAGCCGCGCCTTCTTGCCGGTCGACAGCCCCAACGTGCTCAGTGCCGGTCGCTCGTTCATGGTCGCTCCTGGAGACGGGGTCAAGGACAGAGGTCCTTCTTCCACCACCCCAGCAGCATCAGCGCGCGAGCGCTACAGGCTTCAGTCCCCGGTTTCGGCGGCGGCCTGGAGCCCGGCGATCTCGATCTTCGTCATTCCGAGCATGGCCTGCATCACGCGACCGGCTCGCTGCGGGTCAGGGTCCCCCATCAGCTGGCCCAGCGCCGTGGGCACGATCTGCCACGAGAGGCCGAACCGGTCCACGAGCCACCCGCACTGGCCCGGAGCACCGCCTTCGCAGAGCGCGTCCCACAGCCGGTCGACCTCGTCCTGGCCTTCGACGGACACGAGGAACGAGATCGCCGGCGTGAACGAGAAGCGCGGCCCGCCGTTCAGGGCCATGAACTGCTGCCCGGCCAGCCGGAAGGTCGCCATCATGATCTCGCCAGCGGGACCCGGAGAGCCCTCGGGGAAACGCGTGGTGCTGAGAAGTGCGGAGTCACCGAACAGCGACGTGTAGAACGCGACCGCCTCGTCGAGCTTCTCCTCGAACCACAGGAAGGGGGTGATCGTGGTCATCGAAGTCCTCCGGACGGGCGGCATAGGGTCGATTCCGACCCTATGCGAGGTAGCCTCCCGGTCGTGACGGAAGCCGACGACCTGCCTGCCGGCCGGTTCTCGACCTGGCTGGTCGAGATCCAGGGGGCGATCCGCGGCGAGCGCGCCTCGGACGTGCCCTGTGGCGGTTGTACCGCCTGCTGCACGGCGTCGCAGTTCATTCACATCGGCCCGGACGAGGTCGACACGCTCGCGGCGATCCCCGTCGAGCTGACCTTCCCCGCCCCCGGTCTGCCACGTGGTCACGTGCTGCTCGGGTACGACGAGCGCGGCCACTGCCCGATGCTGGTCGACGCCGCGTGCTCGATCTACGAGGACCGCCCGCGCACCTGCCGCACCTACGACTGCCGGGTGTTCGCGGCGACCGGCATCGACGCGGCCGAGGACGGCAAGCAGCTGATCGCCGAGCGGGCCCGACGCTGGCGGTTCGACGTCGCCGCCGCGAGCGACCGGACGGAGCAGGGAGCGGTGCGGGCGGCCGCTGACTTCCTGGCCGAGCACCCGGACGAGCTCCCCGCGGGTTCCGCGCCGCCGACGGCGACCGGTCGAGCCGTCCTCGCGATCGAGATGCACCGCGCGTTCCTCGGTGAACGCAGCGACGAGGCGATCCGCGCGAAACTCCACCGGATGGGCAGCCCCAACGAGTAGTGTCCGCCTGAGCGAGGGGCTCGAACACAACCTGGGGGGTTGAGACCGTGCGAAAGCCATTGTTGGGCTTCACCACTGCCGTGCTCGCAACGATCGCGCTGGCGGGCGCAAACCCTGCCGGGGCCGCGACGATCCAGACGGTTGCGCTGTGGAACATGAACGAGACAGCCGGAGCGACCGTGCTGACGGACTCCGGACCGAACCACCTCAACGGAAGCCTGGGCACTTCCATCACGCTCAACGGTGCCTACCAGACCTTCCCGAAGGTGACCCGAGGCACCGGTGGCACCGTCGACCCCCAGCACCTCGACGTGATCCAGTCGCCGCTGCTCAATCCCGGCACGTCCGACTTCATCGTCACCGTGCGGTTGCGCATCGCCAACGTCGTCCAGTCGTACGGCAACGTGATGCAGAAGGGCCAGACCGGCACCGTCGGCGGGTTCTGGAAGATCCAGCTCGACGGCGGTAACGGCCGCGTCCTGTGCGAGTTCGTCTCCCCGACCGGGTCGGGCGGCATCCGCAGCGCGCAGGTGGTCGCCGACAACCAGTGGCACACCGTGACCTGCGAACGCAGCGCCACCGCCGTCAGCACGACCGTCGACGGTGTCACCACCCGCCTGGTCCGCAGCGTCGGGAACATCGCCAACACCAAGCCGCTGAGCATCGGCGGCAAGGCGAGCTGCTCCGCCACGCCGCACCACGACTGCGACTACTTCATCGGCTCGATCGACTATGTCCAGATCCAGGCCGGGTAGTTGCCGCGACTCGGACATGATCGGGACATGACCTCCGGGGTGGTGCGCGGGTGGCACCACGACGAGGGCTGGGGAGTCCTGGACTCCGCCGAGACGCCAGGCGGGTGCTGGGCGCACTTCTCCGCCCTGCGCATGGCCGGCTACGCCGCCGCCGAGGCCGGCCAGACAGTCGAGTTCGCGTACGAGGAAGGCAGCCAGGACGGGTACGACTACCGAGCACTGGACGTGACCATCGACGGTGTGCCACGAGTCGACCCCGCGCCACAGCCACCCGGAGCGGGCTACCGGTCTCGACTGAACATTCTCTTCGAAGAGCCCCAGGGCCCAGGCCCGGCCTGACCGCGTGTTCCCCTGCGTGGTCGCGGGGTCAGGGGGAGGCGTTGCGTTCGCGGCGGTCGAGGAGCCGTTCATCGACTTTGTCGACGACCTGCCAGATGACCGATCGGACCAGCGGCGAGTTCATCTCCCCCAGGTGCGACACCCGGGCGTCCAGGAGGACGTCGACGCTGTACTGGTCGCGGTAGGTCCGAAGGTGTCTCTCGTACTCGGCCTGGCTGGCGATGAGCACGTTGGTGACACCTGGAATGTCGATGTGGGCGTTGACATACGGGCTGATCAGCACCTCATGGGTGCTGTAGACGTTCGTCACCCGGGTCGCTATCGGCTCGATGTCGTTCCACAGATGGCGCAGGAACGGCGAGCCCGGGCGCATGTCGCGCAGGGCGGGCACGTCCCTACCGGTCAGCGCGTGCGCCACGTCGGTCGTGAGCCCGGCCAACCGAGCCCCCTGCCACGGGGTGCCGACCGCCACGACATGCTCGACCTGCTCGCTGTGGTCGATGGCATAGCGCAGGACCGCCAAACCCCCCTGAGAGTGGCCGACCAGCACGATCGGTTCACCCGGGTCTCGCCCCTGGCGGAGCAGACCCGCACTGATGCGGTCGGCGATGAAGACCTGTGACTCGTCCAGCGGGATGGTGACCCCCCACCGGTCCAGGGTCACGAGGAAAGCGTTGGGGTGGCGTTCCATGACGCCACGCATCAGGACCCGCGCAGCCACACCGCGGACAGCGGTCCCGGCCACGAACACCACAGCGATCGACACGGCTTCACCCTGCTCTCCGAGCGCCGGTGACGCCGGGAGCACACGCCGCTTACGCGCGCGGACCCAGCGACACCCCTTGGTCAGACCATCGGCACGTTCGGGGAGGTTCTGTTCAGTTCCTGGGCCGGTTCACTAGGCAGAGGAGAGCGCCCCGAAGTTTCCACATCGGAGCGCTGGCCCGTCCAGCTGCTTCGCGGCGGCAGACAGGGTCGTTGGCGAGCGCGCGTCGGCGACCACCGGATCGTGTACACGATCGATGACAGCCGTCTCGTTCAGGCGCTCCGGGTCGCCGACGGCCACGAGGTCTGCGAGCGCTGAACCGCCTGTGCAGATTCAGCGATCTTGGCGACGGCCCACCATCAGGTCAGACGTTGAAACGGAATGTCGCCGCGGAGATTCTCACGTGCCCTCGACCAGCAAGGATTCGCCGCCGCACCACCTCTGACCTGCGGAAACGTCTGACCGTGGCCAACCGCGCTTCGCCGCTCCTGACCCCCGCGGGCCGTTCTGTGACGGCCCACAGACGGCCCGGATGATCAAGAGACTGAACAGAAGAGTCTCGATTGAGATCCGACTGTGGACACCGATGTGATGCTGCAACGCACTAGCGACGCCCCGCTGGGAAGGGGTTGGTGAAGACCTGGTGGTCGACCCCCTCGCAGTGACTCGACGGTCGGCCGTCGGGTCGTCTACATCGACCGGACAGGTCCCTGGGTGGGGGGCTCGATCCGATAGGGGTCGCGGTTGTCCCGTCGGCGTTGGACCGTGGTCTCCCGCGCCCGGTCGGCAGTGATGCTCACGTCGTTGGGGTCGGCGTAGGGACGCTCCGATTGGCTGAACCAGGCTGTGTGTCGGCGTACATGGGCGGCCGTGTCGCCGTCGAGGCGTTGCTGGGAGTCGGTGTCGACGACCGTGGTCAACGCGTCGACGTCGCGGCTGGCTTGGTGGAGTTCGTGGGTGGCGGCGGGCAGGACCGTCTCGGTGGTGAATGTGAGGGTTCGGGTGAGGGCCACGCGCCGGCTGCGGGCCCACCTGGGCGCATCGTCGAGCTGGGTGTGCTGGTCGCGGACCTGGGTGACCAGTCGGTCGACGTGGTCGCGTGCTTGCTCGAGTCGGGCTCGGGCTCTGTGGAGGTCACGCTGGTTCTGTAGGTGCGTGGCGGGGACTGGCTGCGGCGGGCGTTGGTTGTCGCGTCGCTCCCAGTCCCGTTCACGTGCTTGGGCAATCGGTGGGTCGAGGAGGGAGTGAGCGGCGCGTTCGCGCCCCGTGGTGTTCACCGCGGTGGTCAGTTGGGTGATGGCCGCGTCCAGGTCCGGCAGAACCAGTTGGCCTGCCCCTTCCAGCGTGCGCAGCATCGGTTCGGCTCGGCGCTGACCACGCCCAGGGGCTTGCACTGCGGCTAGCGCGGGAGTGGCGGAGGCTTGCAGTCCGGCTTGCGTGGGGCGGTGGGGGCCGGCGTCGCCGGTATTCAGCTCGGGGGTGGTGTGGACATGGTTGGCTTCCCTTCCTCGGCTCATCGCGACGTACAGGTGCTCACGGTCCAGGCCGGAGCGGGCCAGGACGATGCCGATGTCGGCGGTGGCTCCTTGAGCGCCGTCGATCGTGGCGGCCCACCCGTACTCGGAGTACCTGGCCAGGTAGCGGGCGGGCAGGGTGGTGGTCCCGCGTCCGCGCAGATCCTCCACCACAAGTCCTGCGTTCTGGCCTGGTTCGGCGGCGATGACGCGGTACCGGTCTCCGTTGCGCACGGTGTCGTCGCCGACGGGTATGCGGGTGGTGTTCTTCTTCGCGATCAGGACGTCCCCGGCCCGCCAGGAGCGTTGCTCGGTATGTCCCCGTGTGGACGCTGTCCTGGACGTGACAGTAGCCAGGACCGGTCCATTGACGGTGCCGGTGGCGATCGCGGCGGCGCGGGCGCGGGCGTTCAGCTCGGTGACGTCTGTCCACGACCGGGCCAGCATCAACGCATCCAGGCCTTGCTCGGTGGCGGTGTGCCAGCGGTCAAACACTGCATCAGCGGCATCTTGGCTGGTGGCCTCGGGGTGGATCCGACCGTGCTCGGCGTAGTCCGCCAGGATGGTGGGGTCGCCGTCGCGAAGCCGGAGGGTGGCGGCGGCTTCCCAGGGGTGGGTGAAGCGGTGCAGCTCGGTCAGCTCCACCGTCCGCGGGCCTAGGACGTGGGTGAGGTGCTCGAACATGCCGCCGGGTGCGTTGACCGCACCGATCTGCCCCGGGTCCCCCACCAGCACCAGCGACGCCCCCGCGCGGGCGACCCTCGCGGTGAGCTGGTCCAGGTCGGTAGTGGTGAGCATGGACGCCTCATCGACGACCACCACCGACCGGTGACCCAGACCACCCTCAGCCCGCTGCCCGGCTGGGAGGTCGTCGAGGTGTTGTTGTTGCAGGAGCCAGCGGGCGACGGTCTGCCCCGGTGCCCCGGTCGCGGTGGCGAGCTCGGCGGCGGCCCTTGCGGACGGCGCCAACATGATCACCTCCGTGTTGAGGCGCCACCACACCCGAACTGCGGCCGCCAAGGTGGTGGTCTTCCCCGCCCCGGCGGGGGCGGTCATCACGCTGACCAGGTCCTTCGACACGACCAGCTTGACCGTCGCGCGGCGCTGCTCGCCGCTCAGGGACGCGGACGGGCCGTCGAAGAACCACCCGACAGCGTGGGCGGGGACTCGGGCGGGGGTGTTGAACCCGCCGGTGATGACCCGTTCGAGGATGCGGGCCTCGGTGTCGACCAGCTCAGCGGAGGCGTACCGGTCGTCTGAGGCCCGGGCGGTCACCCCGGCCTGGTCGGTCCCGAGCGCGACCGCGCCGTGGGCGCTTCCGGCGAGCGCGGTGTTGGTGAGGTGTTCGACGAGGTCGACGACCTGTTCGGCGCTCATGGGGGTTCCGGGGTTCGTGGGGATCCGGGCGGCGATCTGGACGGTCAGGTCGGCGCGGGACCAGATCGCCTTGCACCGGCCGACCGCGGTCACCGCCTCCACCGCGACCCGGTCCGCCCACCCCGAGGCCAGCGGTTCGCAGCGGTGATCGGAACCGTGGCGTTCGCTTTGCAGGACCAGGCGTAGGGAAGGTCCGTCCCAGCCGAGTCCGGCTGCCTGGCTGGCCCACCGGGCCCGCAGGTCCCCTTCCGGAACATCCGCCTCTTTGACCGGGCGAGTGGTCAGGACAGCGGTCTTGATGATCCGGGCCCGCTCCGACGCGCTGACCGGTCGCCCGAGGGCGGCTTCGGTGTCGGCGATGGTGGGGACCGCGTCACCCATCACCGCCGCGGTCCGGGTGGACCACGCGGTGGTCAGGTCCTCGGGGGTGCCGGCGATCTCGGCCTGACCGTGGTCGGACACCGAACCAAAGGTCACTGACAGGCGGTTGGTGAGCTCGGCGCGCAGCGCGGTCTGGTAGATCGCCCCGGCGGCCTTCTTGTGATGGTAGATCTCGTGCCCGTCCAGCGTGCGCCACGCACTGTCTACGCACCGCACCTTGTTGATCACCAGGGCGTGGGTGTGTAGCTGCGGGTCCCCGGTCCGTGACGTCCGGTGATCAAACAGCGCCGCCGCCAAACCTGCGGACCCGATCTGGTCGATGCCGTCTTTGCCGCGCCGCGACACCGACGCATGCGTACCCAGGTAGCCGAGTGCGGCGTGGACGGCGGCGGTGTGCGCGGAGTCGACCGCCTCGACCGTGGTCGGGTCGCCGAGTGCCCACAGGGCGCTGACGGACTTGGGGGCGGAGAACGTCAGGTCGTACCCGGTGACCGCATCCACCCGCCACGCCTGCCCCAACGGCCGACCCGTGGTCGGGGACAGGGCACGCCCGAACATCGCGTCCAACTCCTGCTCCTGGACAACAACCCCCTGGACCAAACCAAGCTCGGACAGACCCGCGCCGTGCCAACGACCGGGGCGGTCACCGTGCTCGGTGTAGTACTCACACCCGCCCCCAGCGACGGTCTGCTGGTAGTACCGCCACGACGACCGGCCGATCTTTGCAGAAGACAACACCAGACAACATCACCCGGAATACTGTTGCAGGACAACAACTTTTCCGCCAATAGTAACCAGCCCCGATGCACATGTCTGCTCACATTCGGGTCAGCCCATCGAGCTGAAGGCGCGACGTGCAGCTGTCTAATCGGCGAGCCAGACCGGCGCGACATCAGGCACCATCAGGTGGGATCAGACGGACAACTCTCGATCCCCAGCAAATAGGGGAGAGATTCTTAACCCGGCCCCAGAGTCGGGCGTGTCACGCGAGCGGCGAAGCGGTCCCCTCCGGCATG
>JBBQWS010000036.1:0-35000 GCA_038210415.1 Actinomycetes bacterium | reverse complement strand
CGGCCAGTTCGCCTCCGGTCGCTTGCCGGCGACGAGCGACCTCGCGACGCGCGTCCGGTCCGCCCATGCCCGGGCGACGGGCGGCGCGCCGCAAGAGACATGGGGCGCGCCGTACGGCAGCGACCTGAGGCTGATGCACGGGATCGGCGGGGTACCGACCCTGCACTACGGCCCGGGCGACGCGGGCCTCGCACACGGCCCGGACGAGTCGGTGCCGCTCGCCGAGGTCGCCACCGCGGCCCGGTCGCTGGCACTGCTCGCCCTGGACGTCTGCGGGATCGACCCGCTCGCTAGTCGCCGAACGCCTGCGCCAAGGAAGTGGTGAGCGCCTCGACAAACACGGGTACGTGCTCGACGGTGAACGCGAGCGGGGGCCGCACCTTGAGGACGTTGACCGCCCGCCCGGTCGTCCCTACCAGAACACCTCTTCCGCGCAGGGCGTCCTTGAGGGTCGCTGCGCCGGCGGGGTCGGGGGCCTGCGACGCCAGGTCGGTGACGATCTCGATCCCGTTGGCCAGCCCCATTCCCCGCACGTCGCCGACCTGGTCGTGGCCCGCCGTCGCCTCGCGGACCGCCCGACGTAGCTCGTGCCCTGCCGCGGTCACGCGAGGGAGCACCCGCTCGTCCGCTAGCACGTCGAGAACCGCGTGCGACGCGGCCATCGAGACCTGGTTGCCGCCGAACGTCGAGAAGAAGACTGTGTCGTGGGCGAACCGCTCGACGAGCTCGCGCCGGGTGATGACCGCACCGACGGGCTGCCCGTTGCCCATCGGCTTGCCCAACGTCACGAAGTCGGGCTCGATCCCGAACCGTTCGAACGACCACATGGCGTCGCCCGTGCGGCCGTGCCCACCCTGTACCTCGTCCGCGATCCAGAGGCCCCCGGCGGCGTGAGTGAGGCGCACCAGCTCGCGGACGTACTCCGGCGCCAGGTCGAGCACCCCGTCGCTCTGCAGGACACCGTCCAGGATCGTGGCAGCGGGCGCCATCCCACGTGCAGCCAGCCGGGCGAGGGCCGCCGCGAACCCGTCCGGGCTCTGGCGGATGCCGCGGTACGCGTCGGGTGGCAGCCACGTCTCGATGTGCGGGGCGAGCAGCCCATGCGGCAACACCTCGGGGGAGAGGTCCGCGATCGCCTCGGTGATGCCGTGGTAGGCGAAATCGGTACACAGCCCGCCGGCATTACCGGTGTGGTGCTTGGCGATCCGCCACGCCAGGTCGTTCGCCTCGGACCCGGAGTTGACGAACAGAACGGTGTCCAGACCAGGCGGGCAGCTGTCGACGAGCCGCTCGCCGAGCTCGACGGCCGAATGGTGGAGGTACCGCATGTTGGTGTTCAGCACCCGCCACTGGCGCGACACCGCCGACGTCACCCGTGGGTGGCTGTGCCCGAGGCAGACCACGTTGTTGTAGGTGTCGAGGAACCGCCGGCCGTCGGTGTCGACCATCCACACCCCGCTGGCGCTGGCCATCTCGATCGGCTCCGCGTAGCTCAGCGGTTCCATCGCCGGGCCGAACACCACATTCCGGCGCCGTGCCAACGACTCGATGGCAGCCGGGACGCCCGTACGGCTCGGGGAACCGGCACCGAGTAGCTGCGCTGTGCGCTCCCACCCGGTCGACAGCACGTGCTCCATCATCACCACGGCGGTCTCATTCAGCCGCTCGGCGAAATCAGGTTCCTCGAGGCCCTCGCCAGCGCGCCACGAGCCGATCGCCACGCCGACCGCGGCGCGCGCGGCCCAAAGCTCTCCCATGAGCTCGCGCTCGAGCGGCTCCAGGGGAAGCACCCGCTCGTACCCGTCGAGGACCAGCCGGGCCACCCGGAACATCTCGTCGCCCGGACGCCCCATCGCCATCGAGTCCAGTACCGACGCCAGGTCGACGACGAGCGCGGTGTGGCTGAGATCGCCGAAGTCGATGATGCCGGTGATCAGGCCGGCGTCGTCCGCAAGCACGTTGTCGGCTGTCAGGTCGCTGTGCACTACTTGCGAGCGCAGGTCCGACCAACGCGGCGCGACAGCCGTGTCGAAGCGGTCGAGCACCGCCTCGACGACAGCTCGGGTGTCCGGGTCACGGACTGTGGCCAGCATCGGTCGGACGCTTGCCGCGTGCTGGACGTCCCACGGCAGGGTGCGGATCGCGTTCGGGTGGATGAAGCTGCGCAGCGCCCGGCCGAGCCGAGCAGTCGTCTCGCCCCAGGCGATCAAGGCAGGGTCGGCGAGGGTGCGCGGGTCGAGTCTCGCCCGCCCGGGCAACACGTCGTAGGCCCGGGTCCAGTAGGTCGTCCCCTCGACCGTCCAGGGCGACCGGAACGCCTCCGGTCCGACCGCGTCGGCGCCGCGTCGAGGCTGTGCGACCGCAAGGCCCGGGTCGGCCCTGATCGCGTGGAATGCGACGAGCGCCTCCATGTCGAGGGTGGCCGGGTCCTCCGCAGGGTTCGACACCTTGAGCACGGCCAGGCCAGCACCGTCCGGGCCCAGCAGCATGAACGTCTGGTCCCGTTCGCTGCCGAGGTTGCGCGCGTCGGCAGCGACGATCCCGTGCGCCTGCAGGGCGATCATGCACGCCTCGGCTGGGCTGAACCGCGGCGGCGGCGCCTGCAGCACGACGTCGATCCCGGCGCCTGACGTAGGGGTGTGCTGGCTCATACGACCGTCCGAAGTCATGCCGCCCAACCTATCGAGGGACCGCCAGCCGACCCCGCTCCTCCCGTCCCCCTTCCGACCACAAGCGGGCTGGCGGGGTGGGAGGCGGGATGTATCTGGGCGTGTAGACGGGCCTCTTTCCGGGTATCAACCGCACGTGGCCGACGGGCGACGCCCGGTGGACCCGCCCGGCCCTCTCGCCGTCGGAGGCTTGTCATGCCTGGACACTTCACCCACATCTACACAGCCCGTCGCGTAGCGGACCTGCTCGCGAGCGGTGACTTCACGGACTGGCCGGACCTCGGGGACGGCGGAGCCGCTGTCAGCGGGTACAAGCCGAAGTTCTGCGGCGACGTGATGCGGGAATGGGAGAAGTTCACCGCGGTCGGGGCGATCGGGGCCGATCTCTTCTACTTCTCCCAGGACTACAACAGCGACGCCATCGGCCCGCACTCTGACCAGATCATGCTGGCCCTGGCGGCGTACTACTTCTTTGACGCCGCGAAGGAGGACGACTGGGAGCCGTTGCTGATCATCCTCGACGAAGTGAGCTCGCCACTCGCGGCCCTGATCCGGTTCCTGATCAAGCTGCAGAAGATCTGGAACGACTTCGTGCAGGCCTGGAACAAGACGATCGGACCGCTGGTCGACGCCGCCGCCGAGATCCTCGACGACCTGACCGGTGGTCTGATCAGCCAGTTCCAGGTCGCCCTCGAGGAGTTCAAGCTGGCCATCAAGATGGTCGGCGAGCAGGAGATCGCGACCTTCGCCGACATCTGGGGCAACTTCAACACCTGCGTGCAGAAGGGTTGGTCCGAGTCGTCCTTCCTGTGGGGCGACATGGCCCACTATCGCCGGACCTCGGCGTTCTGCCAGGCCCTGGTGCGGCAGGCCGAAGCACTCCGCGACGGGAGTGAGGGCGGCGGGGACCGGTTCCGCCAGTTCCTGGCGTACGCCCTCGGCTACATCACCCATGTCGGTACGGACACGATCGCCCACTCGTTCGTCAACGAGCAGTGCGGGGGTCCGTTCCGGGACCATCCGACCCGGCACCACCTCATCGAGAACCACATCGACGCCTGGAACTACGTGCAGAGCGGGCCGGGTGGCACGATCTCGACCGACCCCTGGGGCAAGACCCCGGACTACCCTGACCTGTCGATGTCCGCGCTGTGGTTCCAGGTGCAGCTGACCCCCGACGACCCGCACGGCAAGCAACGGCCGTCGCCGCTGCCCGACGACCCGGACGAGCGCAAGAAGCAGCTCGACGTCGATGGTGAGATGCCGTTGTGGATGGCCGAGGGCATCGTCGCGGCGCTGACGGAGACGTTCGTCGGCCACCCGCACCCGCAGATCTATGGCGGCGACGGCTTCCAGCAGCAGATCGACCAGGGACTGCTGACCAAGATCGTCAAGGACGTCACGGGCCACGGCCTCGACCGCCCGTTCACCGAGCTGCTCGACGACATCGCACCCCCGGCACCGTTCGATGTGCCCAAGGGCTTCCCCCTTCCCTGGGAGGTCCAGACGATGTACCGGCTCATGATCACGCTCTACAAGATCAACTTCAGTGGGAGCTGGGAGCTGCAGAAGCCGCGCAAGCCCGACTTCATCATCACGCCGCCGGCGTCGGACTTCACGAACCTGTTCCAGCCACCCGACTTCTCCGGCGTCAACGGCGACAACCCGATCGAGGACGTCTGCGACGTCTTTATCGCGCTCGTCGAGTGGCTCGTCAAGGAGCTCGGCGCCGCGATCAAGCTGGCCGGCGACCTGATCAAGATGGCCGCGAGCCCCGGCACCTACCTGCTCCGGCTAGGCCTGTACGAGCTCGCGATGATGATCTGGGACGTCGTGATGAAGACCCATGACGTCATGGCCCACACCGGCGTCTTCATGCCGCACTCCGAACAGCGGTACGACGACGGCGAGTTGCGGCTCCCCAACGAGATCGACCTCCCGCTGATCACCCTGGGGGACACCGTCGACGGCACGTTCCGACAGGCGCTCGCCGACGCGATCGACCCGATGGGCAACCTCGACGACAGTGGCGCCGCCATCGGGACCGGCCACTCGACCCGCGATCCTCGCTACCCCTACTACCCCGTGTTGCAGTACCACGCCGACCACTCAAGACCCGCGGACTGGGAGTTCCACCGGCCGTGGGCGTACCCCGCGCTCAGCGAGTTCACCGACGACGGTCACACCAACATCGACACGCCGACGCCCACCGAGACTTACGACCCCAGCGCGTCCGACCCGAACGCTCCGCACGGCGCCTTCCGACCGGTCCGGCCGGGGCCGTACCCCGAGGGCACGCGGCCCGACCAGGTGTTCTTCCGCACCGACGCCGGCCACGACGTCGAGGGACGAGCGGCGTATGAGAAAGCGCAGACGCCGTGGCAGACCGACTTGCTCAACGAGTCGCACATCGGCAAGGCCCGGCTCCGGGTCAGCCCGCTCGGCGACCCCGTCCCGTTCTCCGCGTACCTGATCGGGCAGCTGGCGAACCCCACCGGGTACTCGACCCAGTTCAACCTCGACTCCGACCGGGCTTATGCCTACCTTACGTGGGACTGGGTCCGGGGCGACGAGACCGCCGTCGCGGGCATGGGGATCCCCTACCCGCGGCCTCTGGTCGTGCCTGAAGGGGATCCGGGTTGGGACCTTGGCGTATCCCCGCTACAGCTGCGTTACGTCGACCCGCCTGACGTCGTCATCATCGAGGCGCAGTCGGAAGCAAACCTTGGAGGTCCGTCATGAGCAAGCACCACGACACCGACTGCCACCACGACCACCACGACCACCACAGCAGCCAGAAAGACCGGGACCAGGGCAGCAGTTGCCGCTGCTGCTGCTGCGGGCAGATGGAAAAGCACCCGCACCACCGCGACCGGGACGATGACCAGGACGGGCAGGGCGAGCACGGCGGCGGAACCACCGTCGGCTGGAAGAACCCCGGCCGACCAGGGCGCACGGTCGGGACCAGCTCCGGCGAGGTGCCCGGCGGGGCCTTGCAGCCAGGCAACTTCGACGACAGGCCGCCCAACCAGTGGCCCGGCCAACGCGGCGACCTCTTCCTGCCCTTCCTGTTCATGCGCGCGAATCCCGGCGACCTCGGCGCCCGCCCGGTGGTAGGACCGTTCTGGGAGAGCCCGGACATCCTGGTGCTGGCCGGCGTCGACCCGGGGCTCGCGCCGCCCGTACCGCCCGCGCTCGGCCAGACGGCTCTGGCCGAGGCGCCGAACACGCTGTACGCCCACGTCTGGAACTTCGGGCTGGCGCAGGCTCCCAACGTCGTCGTCGAGTGGTACTGGTGCGACCCGTCGCTGGGCATCGGGCCGTCCGGCGCTCACCTGGTCGGCCAGACGATGGTCTCGCTGGGAGCACGCGGCAGCGGGCAGTCGCACGCCGTGGTGAAGTGCCCCGAGTCGTGGACGCCCACCTTCGTCAACGGGGGGCACGAGTGCCTCGTCGTCCGGGTCTGGGACGAGACGTCCGACGGGCTGGGTGGACCACCGTGGGACGCATCCTTGAACCGGCACGTCGCCCAGCGCAACATCCACGTCCTCGCTGCCGGCGAGCAGCACGCGTTCGCCCTCGCGGGCCCGCTGGTGCTTCTGCCGCCTGCGGTCCCGCTGACGATCAAGGTCGGGCCGTTGTACGGCGAGGGCGCGCAGGTGACGGTCGAGCGGGCGGCGCCGCACGAGATGCCGTGGCTCCAGCTGCGCACCGGTGTGCGCGGGCAGTTCCCGGCGCCGGCCGCAGCTACCGGCGGCCTTGTGCTGTCGGCCCCGCGGACCATCGGCGGCGGGACCGCATTCGGCTCCGCCGCCGGCACCCAGCATGTCGTCGGGGACGATCAGCAGCTCACCTTCGACAGCACTGACGCCGCGCCGGCTCCGGGCCAGGCCCACGTCTACCGGGTCACCGCCAGCCAGCAGGGCCAGGTCTTCGGTGGCTATACCGTCGTGGTGCTCGGCTGACTCCGGCATACCGCGACACGGAACGATTCATACCCCGGCCGCTGCGCCCGACCTCCACACGCTCGACGAGAGCTTCCCCGATCGTCTTCCGAGGTCTGACGAGCGGGCGACCTTCCCACTAGCTAGGGCGTCGACGGGAACGGCTCGTAGCCCGGGGCGCAGAGCGGCCAGGGGTACGCCGCCTCCCACCGCTGCGCGAGCTCCAGGAGCGACTCGTCGGCGAACCGCGATGCGGTGAGCTGCAGCCCGAACGGCAGCCCGTTCGCGGCGAGCCCCGCGGGCACCGTCACCGCCGGGTGCCCGGTGATGTTCTGGACCGCGGTGGAATAGATCCCCGGCGGCAGCAGCCCCACGGGTGCATCGACGGTGAGCCGGCCGTCCGCCTGGAAACCAGTGACCGCGACCGTCGGCGTCAGCAGCACCGCGTCGTCGGCGAGCAGCCGGTCGAACGCGCGCACGTAGTCGAACCGGCGCCGCCGCGCGGCGAGGTAGTCGTCGATGGTGACCCCCAGCCCGTCCCGCAGGAACTCCTGCGCGCTCGGGTGCATCCGGTGGATCTCGGCCGTGACGACGGCGCGGCTTAGAGACGCGACGTGCTCGGCGCCCGCCAGCGTGAACCAGTCGACGTCCGGGTTGCCATTCGGGAAGATCGCGTTCGGCTCCAGCCAGGTGACGGGGAGACCGAGCAGTTCGGCCATCGCGGCGACGGCGGCCGCGAACAGCTCCGACACTTCGCCCGGCAAGGGTCCGAGCGGCGCCGTCCGTTGCGCAGCCAGCAGCCGGGACGGGGGACGTGCGGCCGGCAAGGGCCCGGCCAGGGCGGTGGGGTCGCCGGCCACCGGACCGGCCAGGACGGCGAGCAGCAGACGGACGTCAGCCACTGTCGTCGCGAACGGCCCGTCGGTCGACAGGTCGATCCAGTCGGGGACCGGCGACCGTCCCACGACCCCGGCCGTCGGCTTGATCCCCACGAGCCCGCAGAGCGCGGCGGGGATCCGGATCGAGCCGCCGCCGTCCGTCGCCGTGGCGAAGGCGGTGAGCCCCGCCGCCATGGCAGCGGCCGACCCACCACTCGAGCCGCCAGGAGAGAGCTCGGTGTTCCAAGGGTTCGCGGTGGTCCCGAACAGCAGGTTGCTGGTGAACCCCTCGATCGCGAACTCGGGCAGGTTGGTCTTGCCGACGACGATCGCGCCCGCTGACCTGAGCCGTCCGGGCACCAGCCCGTCCACAGCTGCAGGTGGCGCATCGGCGAGCAGCAACGACCCCTTCGTCGTCCGCATCCCGGCGACGTCCTCGAGGTCCTTGACCAGCACCGGGAGCCCGGCGAGAGGCCCGAGGGAGCGCCCCGCAGCGACCGCCGAGTCGACGTGCGCGGCCTCGGCGAGGGCCTCGTCGGCACGCAGGGCCACCACCGCGTTCAGCGTTCCGTTGCTCCGCTCGATCCGGGCCAACGACTCGGCCACCAGGTCGACCGAGCGAACCCGGCCGGCAGCGACGTCGGCGGCCAACGCCGCCAGCCGGGCCGTCATCGCGCGAACAGCCCGAGGTACTCGTAGGCGACGTTGGCGGCCGCGATGGCGGTGAGCTCCGCGTGGTCGTACGCCGGCGACACCTCGACGATGTCGCCGCCCACCAGGTTCAGACCGTCGAAACCGCGCAAGATCAGCTGCAGCTCACGGGTCGTGAGGCCGCCCGGCTCCGGAGTACCCGTGCCGGGCGCGTGCGCCGGGTCGAGGACGTCGATGTCGATGCTGAGGTACACCGGGCGGTCACCCACCCGTTCGCGCACCCGGTCGACGGCCTCATCCGTACCGCGTCTGGCGACGTCCATGGTCGAGACGGTGGCAAACCCCAGCGCCCGGTCCTCGACCAGATCCGTCCGGCCGTACAGGGGGCCACGGATTCCCACGTGGGCCGAGCTGTCGAGCGCGAGCAATCCCTCCTCGGAGGCGCGACGGAACGGCGTGCCGTGGGTGTACGGCTGGCCGAAGTAGGTGTCCCAGGTGTCGAGGTGTGCGTCGAAGTGCACCACCGAGATCGGCCCGTGCTGCTCGTGCATCGCCCGCAGCAGCGGGAGCGCGATCGTGTGGTCGCCCCCGATGGTGATCAGCCGGTCCGCTCGCTCGAGCGTCGCCCGGGCCGCGGCGTGCACCTGGCCGACGGCTTCCTCGATGTCGAACGGGTTGCACGCCACGTCGCCCGCATCGGCCACCTGGTGGACCGTCCAGGGCTCGACGTCGAGTTGCGGGTGGAACGGACGGAGCAGCTTGGAACCGGCCCGGACCGCCTGGGGCCCGAAGCGCGCACCTGACCGGTAGGAGACCCCGGCGTCGAACGGGACGCCGAGGATCGCCACCGCCGCCGACGACACCTGGTCGAGCCGGGGCAACCGCGCGAAGGTGTCCGGCCCCGCGAAGCGGGGAACGACCCGGGCGTCGGGGGGGCCCTCAGGCGTGCTCATCGGCGCTCGAAGACGACGCGACCGGAGGCGACGGTCAGCTCGACCGACGCGTCGGACAGCTCGCTCGCGGGTGCGGTGAAGATGTTGCGGTCCAGCACCGCAAGATCGGCCCGCTTGCCGACCTCGATCGATCCCGCGTCGGCGTCGTCGTGGTTGACGTAGGCCGTCCCTGTCGTGAACCCTGCCACCGCCTGGGCGACCGTGAGCCGCTGCTCAGGCAGGAACGGCGCGTTGGAACGGTTCTCGGGGTCGATCCGGTTCACGGCCACCTCCATCTGCTCGAGCGGGTTCGCTGTGGTCACCGACCAGTCGCTACCCATGGCGAGCCGGGCCCCCGTACGCAGGAGGTCGCCGAAGGGGTACTGGTCACCGGCCCGGTCGCGACCGAGGAACGGGATGGTGAGCTCCTCCATCTGCGGCTCCAGCTGAGCCCAGTACGTCTGACAGTTCGCGACCACATCGAGCTCCCTGAACCGCGCCTTGTCCGATGCGGTGACGAGCTGGAGGTGCGCGATGTGGTGACGGTGGTCGCTCGCACCGTTGGCCGCGCGCGCGGCGGCGACGGCATCGAGGGCGTTGCGGACGGCCCGGTCACCGATCGCGTGCATGTGCACCTGGAAAGCGTGCGCATCCAGGGCCGTGACCGCTTCGGCGAGCTCGTCCCGGTCGACGTAGACGAGGCCGGAGTTGTCCGTGTGACCGCCGCACCCGTCGCAGTACGGCTCGAGCAGGGCACCTGTGAAGTTCTCGAGCACCCCGTCGGTCATGATCTTGACACTCGTCGGGTGGAAGCTGCCCACTCCGGCGACGGAGCCGCGCTCGCGCCGGGCCAGCAGGTCGGCCACCTGGTCGAGACCGCGGTGCCGGCTCCACCAGAGCGCGCCGACGACACGAGCGGTCAGCTGCCCCGAGGCAGCGATCGAGCGGTACGCCGCCTCGGTCTCCGGCGTCACCCACGCGTCCTGCCAGCCGGTGATGCCGAGCGAGTGCAGGTAGGCCTGGGCGTTGAGCAGCGCCGCCTCAAGGGCTGCCTGGTCGGGCACCGGCACGACGTTGTCGTTGAACGAGTACGCGGCGCCCTCGTGCAGGGTCCCGCTGGCCTCGCCGGTGCGCGGGTCACGCTCGATCCGACCGTCGGACGGGTCCGGGGTGTCCTTGGAGATCCCGCCGAGCTCGAGCGCCCTGGAGTTCACCCATGCGCCGTGAACGTCGCGGTTGAAGAGGAACACCGGCCGGTCGGGGACGATGGCGTCGAGGTCCTCCTTCGTCGGCGTCCCGCCGGGGAAGTACTCCATCGCCCAGCCACCTCCGACGATCCACGGCTCGTCCGGGTTCGCCGCGGCGTAGCGTGCCACGGCGTCGAGGTAGTCATGTCGTCCGCTCAGCTCGTTGAGCGACACCGTGAGCCGGTTGCGTCCGGCGGTCGGCGGATGCACGTGGGCATCCTGGAACCCGGCGACGACCATGCGGCCGGGCAGGTGAAGTGACTCCGTGGCCGACCCGATCTGCTCGCGCACCTGAGCCTCGGAACCCACGGCCACGATGCGGTCTCCCCGCACCGCCACGGCCTGCACGACGGTTCCGGCCGGGTCACCGCAGTAGATGTCGGCGCCGGTGATGACGAGGTCTGCGGGCTGGTTCACGGACGGAGCTCCTTAGTGCTGGGTGCTGGATCAGAGGTAGTACAAGCGGGCCAACGAGACGCTGTCGGCGGGCGGGGACGAGATCGGGTCTCCGTCGACCTCGACGGCGCCGGTAGACGTGTCGACGGTCACGTCCGCCACCCGCGAGTTCAGCACCATGTCCCCGAGGCCGATCGTCCGAGTGCCACGGACTGCGACCCGACGGCGTCCGGTAGGCATCCGGTCGCCCTGCGCCAGGGCGGCCTGACTCACGAATGCGACCGAGATCTCGGGCGGGGCCGAGCCGAAGCCGCCGAACTGCGGGCCCAGCACCGTGGGCTGGGCGTTCTCGACGGCCGCATTGGGGTCGCCGGTGAGCCCGTACGCCGGGAACCCGCCTTTGAGAACCAGCCTGGGGGTGGCCCCGAAGCGGGCCGGTTCCCAGAGCACGATGTCGGCGAGCTTGCCCACCTCGATCGAACCGACCTCGTGCGCGAGCCCGTGTGCGCGGGCGGGGTTGATGGTGAGCTTGGCGAGATAGCGAAGGACCCGCGCGTTGTCGTGCCGTTCGTGCTCGGCACCACGCTCCACCTTCATCTTGCCGGCGAGCGCGAAGGTGCGGCGGATCGTCTCGCCGGCCCGACCCATCCCCATGGCGTCCGACGAGGTGATGGGAATGACGCCGAGGTCGTGCAGCACGTCCTCGGCCCCCATCGTCCCCTCCCGGATCCGGTCGCGGGCCATCACGACGTCGGACGGCAGGTCGGCCTTGAGCCCGTGGCACGACATGATCATGTCGAAGTGCTCGGCCACCGCGTCCCGGCCGAACGGCAGCGTCGGGTTGGTCGACGAGCCGATCACGTTGGGCACGCCCGCCAGCCGCAGGACGTTGGGCACGTGGCCGCCGCCGCAGCCCTCGATATGGAAAGCGTGGATCGTCCGGCCGTCAAGCACCGCGACGGTGTCCTCGACCGAAAGGCTCTCGTTCAGCCCGTCGGTGTGCAGCGCCACCTGGACGTCATGCTCGTCGGCGACCCGAAGTGCCGTGTCGAGCGCGCGGGCGTGCGCGCCCACGTCCTCGTGCACCTTGAAGCCGCAGGCGCCGCCATCTGCCAGTGCCTCGACCAGCGGCCCCGGTCGCGACGACGAGCCCCGGCCTAGGAAGCCGATGTTGACCGGCCAGGCGTCGAACGCGGCGAACGCCCGCCGCAACGCCCAGGGCGAGCTGACGCCCACTCCCCAGACCGGCCCGAACTCCTGGCCGATGATCGTCGTGACGCCGGACGCGAGGGCTGCCTCCATCACCCGCGGCGACATCAGGTGCACGTGCGTGTCCACAGCGCCGGACGTCGCGATCAGGCCCTCACCGCTGACGACCGCCGAGCCGGTGCCGACGACGACGTCGACACCGTCGAGGGTGTCGGGGTTGCCGGCCCGACCGATGCCGGAGATCCGGCCGTCAGTGATGCCGATCGAGACCTTGCGGATGCCGAGGACGGCGTCGATGACCAGGACGTTCGACACCACAAGGTCGCAGCTGTCCGCGATCGTCACCGCCTTGAAGTGGAGTCCGTCCCGGCCGGTCTTGCCGAACCCGACGACGAACTCGTCGCCCAGTCGCTGCGAGTCGGCCTCCACCTCGACCACCAGCCCGGTGTCGCCGAGCCTGACCCGGTCGCCGGTCGACGGACCGTGCACTGCGGCGTACTCCAACGGGTTCATGCGGGCAGCTCCGCCCCGAGGTAGCCACGAGCGACTGCGCGCGCCAGGGCCGACTCGCGAGCCCCCGCGGCGTCGAGCGGTCCGTCGACCAGACCGGCCCCGCCCACCACCACCCGGTCGCCGCCGATCGGGGTGAGGTCGACCTGCGACGTCGAACCCGGGTCGAAGCGCACCGCCGCGCCCGCATCGACGGCCAGGTGCCTGCCGTACGCGGCCGCCCGGACGAAGTGCAACCGGGCGTTCGCCTCGAAGAAGTGGAAGTGCGAGGTGATGCTGATCGGGACGTCCGAGGTGTTCGTCACCGAGACGCGCACCACGTCGTCGTACGACGCGCTCCGGGAGACGTCGGCCGGCAGCACCTCGCCCGGCCCACCCGGAGCCGCGGCGGCGCAGAAGGGGTCGACGACGACAGCCAGTCGGGTGCCGTCGTCGAACACCGCCTCCACCTGCACCGACGTCACGACGGTGGGCACTCCGGGGAGCACGTCGTCGACGGTCAGCACGGAGCGGCCGGCAGCGATCGCCTCTGCCAGTCGCCCGCCGTCGCGGGCGACCTCCGCAACCGTGTCCGCGATCAGCGCCGTGGCTTCCGGCACGTTGAGCCGCAGCCCTCGCGACCGCCGAGCCCGAGCGAGCTCGGCGGCCGTGAAGAGCAGCAGGCGGTCGCGTTCCTGCGGGCTGAGGTGCACGGGCTGCTACTCGTGCACCGAGAGGACGCCCTCAGCGCGGACCAGGTCCTTCTCGTGGCCGAGGTCCAGCGTGCGGGACAGCCACATGTAGAGCAGCGCGGCCACCGGGAGCCCGACGAACAACGAGTAGTCGACCGAGTCGAACTTCGCTGCCAGGAACCCTACGAACGGGGTGGTGACCATGAACGGCACCATGGCGAGCAGGCCGACGCCGTAGGCGAGGTTGCCGCGCCAGCCCCAGCGGCCGTAGATGCCGTCGCGGTTGAAGATCTCCCCGATGACGTAGTTGCCCCGCCGCACGAGGAAGTAGTCGACCAGGTTGATGGCGGTCCACGGCGTGAAGAGGTACGCCAGGAAGATCAGGACGTTGCCGTAGAACGTGTTGAACCGGTCGATTCCCACGAACTGCGCGATCCCCCACACCATGACGAACATGATCGCGATGCCGATGGCGCGGATCTGCCGGGTGGGCCGGACCGGCTTGAAAGAGTCGCGGATCGAGATCATCGCCATCATGCCGCCGTACTGGTTGATCGCCATGACCGAGAGCAGACCGACGAGCAGGGCAGCGATGGCGATCGTGCCGAACCCGTTGAAGAGGCTGTCCGCCGCCTTCTTGAACGCAGTGACCGGGTCGTCATCCGGCGAGGCCGCGGCCATCACGGCACCGAGCACGAACACCCAGACCCCTGAGAGCCCGCTCGGCAGGTAGGTCCACCAGAACGTGCTGCGGACGCTGACCGAAGCGGGCAAGTAGCGCGAGTAGTCGGACACGTACGGCGCCCAGCCCAGCTGGAACCCCGCGACGATGACGAACACCGTCATGAACGGCGCGAGCTGGAACTCTCCTGGAGTGAACGCCCCGGCCGGCATGCCCTCGTTGGCGAACGCTGCGATCGTCAGCACCACCATGATCGCGAGCAGCGGCCAGGTGAGGTAGCGGTTGATCCGGTGGATCCAGCGGTAGCCGTAGAGGGCGATCGCTGCCGCCACTGCCGCCGCGAGGAAGTACCCGACGCTGATGTTGACGCTGAACAGGGTGTTCATCGCCGCACCGGACAGCAGGGCGTCGGAGGTGTTGTAGGCGACGTAGTTGATCAGCGCGAACACCCAGACGGTGAGCGCCGCGCCGACATAGCCGAACTGCGGCCGGGACTGCACCAGCTGAGGCAGCCCCAGCTGCGGGCCCTGGGCCGAGTGGAACGCCATGAAGAACGTCCCGAACAACGACCCGATGACGGTCGCGATGATCGTCCAGAACAGGCTGGCCCCGATGGACAGGGCCGTGACACCAGTGGCCATGGCGGTGAGGTTGATGTTACCCACGAACCAGATCGCCCCGAGATGCGAAACCTCGCCGTGCCTCTCGTCATTCGGGACCCAGTCGATCGAGCGGTGCTCGATCCCGGACGAGGGGGCGGCGGTGGTCAGGTCGGTCATCTACATCCTCCTGGGCGGCGGTCGGAGTGGTGCGCAGTCGGTAGTTGACCAGAAAAGAAACGTTTCTGCACCCCCTACCAGCGAGTAGCGTGTCGTCCGTCATGAACCAGCGGCCCCGAGTCACGATTCGCGACGTCGCGCGTGAGGCCGGAGTCTCTGTGACCACGGTCTCCGACGCGCTGAGCGGCGGCGGTCGGTTGTCCGAAGCGACGCGGGTGAAGGTGTCCGTCGTCGCCGACCGGCTCGGCTACATCCCGAACCCGTCAGCGCGGCACCTGCGCAAGGGACGCACCGGCACGATCGGGCTGTACTTCCCTGACCGCGTCCTCGGGCTGGAGTACTACATGACGCTGGCCGTGGGTGCCGCCGAAGGTGCTCTGCGGCACGACCTGGCGCTGACGTTGATCCCTGGTTGGCGCGATTCCCGTCGGGTCGCGTCGTTCCACCTTGACGGGATGATCCTGGCCGACCCGGTCCTTGGCGACCCGGTGCTCGACGAGCTACGCCGGCAGCGCGTCCCGGTCGTCACCTGTGAGCGCGACCTCAGCCCCGGCTCTCAGCCCGTGGGTCGGGTCGAGTCCGACAACGAGGCGGCGATGCGCGGACTGCTGGACCACCTGCGCGACCAGGGTGCGCGGCGTACCGCTCTGATCGCCTCCGACGCCACGACCTCGTGGGGCCACGACCTGCGGGCCGCCTACGGCGCGTGGTGCGGCAGGCACCGGGTGACCCCGCAGATCCAGGACGTCCCCCTGGTGAGCCACCCCGACGAGGTCGCCCACGCAGCCGAGATCCTGCTGACCGGTCGCCGCAGACCCGATGCCATCATCAGCGCCATGGACGGGTCGGCCATCGGGGTGCTCCAAGCCGCCGAACGGCACGGCCTGCGCGTGCCCGACGACGTGCTGGTCGCCTCCTGCGTCGACGGAGCCGACCTGCGCCAGTCGACGCCGCCGGTGACCGCGATCGACATCCAGCCGCGAGTCATGGGTCAGTGGGCTGCCGAGCTGCTCGCGGAGGTGCTGGCGGGAACCCAGCCTTCGGGAACCGTCCGGACGCTCGAGACCCACCTGGTGCCCCGCGCGTCGACAGGAGGCGACCGCTAGGCGCGGTCGGCCACCCGGCGGCGCAGCCGGGCGAGGTGCGGCTCGGAGAGACCGAGCGCGGATGCCCGATCGGCGGCGTCCGACGCGTCATCGAACCGGCCCAGGCGCAGCAGCAGCTCGCCCCGCGCCGCGTGCCACCACGGGTACTGCTCGAGGCCGACGATCTGGTCGACCTCTGCCAACGAGGCCGCCGGTCCGACGAGCTCGGCGAGAGCGGCAGCTCGGTTGAGCCGGACGACCGGGGTGTCCGTGACGGTCAGCAGGACGTCGTACCAGGACACGACCGCACCCCAGTCCGTGTCCTCGTACCGCGTCGCGAGGGCGTGGCACGCTGCGATCGCCGCCTGCACGACGTAGGGGTCCGGCCGGCCTGGACTGCGCGCGAGCGCCGACCCGACCAGCACGACCCCTTCGTCGATCTGTTCCCGGTCCCACTGAGTGCGGTCCTGCTCGGCGAGGACCACCAGGGCGCCGTCGGCCGCCACGCGTGCCTCGCGCCGCGAGTCCTGTAGCAGCATCAGCGCGAGCAGACCGGCAACCGAAGCCTCGTCGGGCATCAGGGACCGCAGCAGCCGGCCGAGCCTGATCGCCTCGACCACCAGCCCGACTCGAATCGGCTCGGCCCCGGCCGACGCATACCCCTCGTTGAAGATCAGGTAGACGGTCGCGACGACGGCCGGCAGCCGGTCCGGCAGCTCGTCGTCACTCGGCACGCGGTAGGGGATCTGTGCGTGGGCGATCTTCTGCTTCGCCCGCGTCAGCCGCTTCGCCATCGTGGCCTCGGGCACCAGCAGCGCCCTGGCCACCTCGGGCGTCGTGAGACCGGCCAACGTGCGCAGACTCAACGCGACCTGCGTCTGGGGCGCCAGGCTCGGGTGGCAGCAGATGAACACCAGCCGGAGCAGGTCGTCGCGCACCACTGTCTCCGGTGGCTCCGGCTCGTCGGCGTCGAGCAGGGACATCGCGGCTGCCTCCTTCCCGGTCCGGACGGCCTCGCGACGCAGCCGGTCGATGGCGCAGTGCCGGGCCGTCGTGGTCAGCCACGCCTTGGCGCTGTCCGGCAGCCCGTCGCGGGGCCACGCCTGCAACGCCCTGACCACCGCGTCCTGCAGCGCGTCCTCGGCGAGGTCCACGTCGCCCGTGACCCGGATCAGCGTGGCCAGGATCCGCGGGTACTCGGAGCGGATCACCGCCGACAGTGCGTCACCGGGCGTCGCGGACATCGGCCGGTCAGTCCATCGGGATGATCGGGCGCACTTCGACCGCGCCGTCCCAGGCGGCCGGGATCTGCTGCGCGAGGGCCACGGCGGCGTCGAGGTCGTCGCACTCGAGCAGGTAGAAGCCGGTCAGGGCTTCCTTCGTCTCGGCGTACGGCCCGTCGGTGATGATCGGGTCGCCACCCTTGCCGCCCTGGACCCGGACCGTCGTCGCCGTCGCGGTGGGGTAGAGCGCGGCGCCGCCCCGGATCACGGCCGACGCGGCCTCGCCGAACGCGCCGTACTCGGCCATCATCGCGGCCTGGTCCGCCTGCGACCAGTCGACGTCAGGGGTGTAGATCAGCGCTGCGTAGGTGGGCATGTGGGGGCTCCTTCGTCGGTGCCTCGGCGCTGCTCGCCGAACCTCACCCTAGAGACGAAGAGGCAGGGCCGGGGAGGACATCAGCTGAGCCAAGTTCTCACGGTCCCCGACAAAGAAGTGCGCGGGACGACGGTGGCCGTCCCGCGCACTTCGCCTGGCGCCTACTGACGTTGCTGGGCGTAGAACTTCCGGTAGATGACCCGGTAGAACGGGATGACCCGGGGGATGCTGCGCAGTCCCGGGATCCAGGGCAGCAACAGCTGGATCAGCATTCCGACGATCACCAGCAGCGTCCCCACCCAGAGGTCAGCGGCATCCGAGCCGCCGATCGCGGGGATGTGGTACGGGATCGCGTAGAGGACGAGCCAGAACTGGCCCGGGTAGTTCCAGAGCTCGTTCATGACGCCCCACTGGTCGCCGGTCAGACCCTGACCCGCAGCCACCTGGCTCCAGACCGCACCGTCGCCGAAGAACATCGTGGAGTTGGTCGGGTTGGTGTTGATCTGCTGGGCGCTTCCGAGCAGATAACCGTCGAGCGAACCGTTGAGCGCGATGCTGAGCTCGGCCTGCACGATGATCGGAACCGGGCCGTAGTCGCCCGCGTCGACGGTGATCTGACCGTTCTCGACCTTGCCCTTGCCCAGTGCGTCGCTGTAGTCCGAGAGCCACTTGCCCTGCTGCTCCGAGATGAGCTCATCGGCTGCGACCCCCGGCTTGAGGCTCCCGCCCGCCGCTTCGTACGCCTTGATCGCGTCGCCGACCTTGGAGTCGTACGGTGCGACGATCTGCGTGAGCGGTGCGAGGACGAAGTCGTTCGCCGAGTTGATCGGAAGGGTCAGCCCGAAGATGCCGTGCGCGATGCCGGTCGGCGAGAACGAGCCGAGCGTCTGGGTGGCTCCCGTGCTCTCGTTGAAGGGCGGACCGTACCCGGCTGTGTCGGACGAGCCGTCCAGCTCGGCGACGACGGTGGCCGCGAAGTCGGCCGCACCACCGTTGGGATCACTGGCGCCGGTGTCGTCGATGAGCGGGGAGTTCACCCAGTACTTCGCGGTGAACGAGTCGCCCGCCTGCGACGCCGGTCCACCCGGGTAGGCCAGGCCGCCGTTGGCAGAGCCGAAGATGACCGCCGCGCCGACGACGAGCACAGCGACGATGATGACCGCCAGGGTGCCTTCGAAGAGCAGGTCGTACGAACGCTCCGGACCGGTCCAGTGCCGAACCGGGTTCTTCTTCGTGCGGCTCATGGCAGTTCCTGATCGTCGTGTGCGGACTGACTGCTTGTTGCTGCTACCGGGGCCACAGCCGCCTCGGCGGCCAGCTGGTGCTTGCCTGCCGAAGCGGGCTCGTCCGGAACCTCGAGGTCCTCAGCACCAGGCGGCGGGACAACCCCACGGCGCCGGATCTGACCCAGGTGGATCATCACGACGAATCCGAGGAGGCCAGCCGTGACGACCACGTGCATCGTGAACTGCTGCCCGGTGTCCATCACGTTCCAGACCGCGCCGATGCCCATGGCGTTGAAGGCGTCCTTGGCCTGCTGGGCGACGTACTGGCCGTCCCAGTTGGTGAGCATCAGGAAGCCGGTGAACGCGGTGACGATGGCGAGGAGGAACGAGAGCACGCCCGTCACCCAGGTAAACCCGCGCCCACCGCGCCAGGCCATGATGAAGAAGTTGAACAGCGCGTGCACGGCCATGAAGAGGAAGAACGCCTGCACTCCCCAGAAGTGGATGCTGTTCATGAACGCCCCGAGGGTGCTGTGGTGCCACCACTGCACGCCGCCCACCGCGAGGATCACACCACTCACGATGGTGACGATGAACGCGGCGAGGGTCAGCACGCCCATCACGTAGAGAGCCGAAGACACGTATGCCGGCTCCTCGTCCGGGAGCAGCCGACGAAGGGGCAGGTTGCGGACCAGCCATGACCGCACCCAAGGAGAGGGCGCAGTCACCGAGAAGGCCTCGTGTCCGTCGGTGTTGGTCACCGGATCGGTGGTCGCCTGCGCATCGGTACTCATCGTGCTGAGTCCTTACGGTCGGGGATGTTGATGAACATCCCGGCGAGGAAGAGGACGGCGATGATGGCGTAGACGACGATGTTGGCGTACTTCATCACGAACCAGTCGCCGATCGTCCAGGCCTTGTACCCGCCGTCACCTACCAGGTCGACGAGGGGACCCCACAACTGATTGATCACTGATCCTCCTGAGAAAGGGCTGGCAAGAGCAGCTGGCGGGACCTCACGCCGGTCACGGCTGCGGGCGGACCCGAGTGAACCGACGGCGTACCGCCGGCGCGATCCGCTCTCGTCACCGCTCCGTCCGCTCGGCGAACGGGTTGTGCTCGCATGGCTGCCTCCGTGGGAGAGCCTTCCGGGGCGGTCCGAGGGGGAGGCAGAGGCGCAGGTCCCCGCTGATCGGGACCAAAGTCCCTGTCGCAGACCCCCTCGGGGCACCGCCGTGGCAAGGTTGACCCGTCCGGGCTACGGACAAGCCACAGCAGCTGCGGGGAGTGAGACGTTGAAGGGTGAGGCCGCGAGCAGGCCAGCTCTGGTCGAGCCGCTGCCGGGCAGCCTTCTCGAGGCCATCGTGGCCGTCGGCAGCGAGCTCGATCTGACGACGGTGCTATACCGCATCATCGAAGCGGCCGTGACCCTCGTCGACGCGTCGTATGGCGCACTGGGGGTGATCGGGGAACCAGGGGTGATCGGGGAACCAGGACACCTGGCCCAGTTCCTGACGGTCGGCATCGACGACAACGTCAGGGCGGCGATCGGGCCGCTGCCGGGTGGGCAGGGCATCCTCGGCGTCCTTATCTCCGACCCGGAGCCGCTACGGCTGACCGATCTGACTCGGCACACTGCGTCGTACGGGTTCCCGCCGAACCATCCGGTGATGAAGAGCTTCCTCGGCGTACCCATCAGGGTGCGCGACGAGGTGTTCGGCAACCTCTATCTGACCGAGAAGCACGGCGGAGTGCCCTTCGACGAGGAGGACGAGCGGGTTGTCGTCGCCCTCGCCGCCGCTGCCGGGGTCGCGGTCGAGAACGCCCGGCTCTACGACGAGGCGCGGCGCCGCGAGCGCTGGTTGCAGGCTTCGACCGAGGTCACCACCTCGCTGATGTCCGGCGCAGACCCGGCCGCGGCGCTCGCCATCGTGGCACTGCGGGCGCGCGAGCTCGCCGAGGCGGCCTGCTCGTTCATCGCCCTGCCCGGAGCAGAGCACGCACTCGTCGTCGAGGTCGCCGACGGTGCGGCCAGCGACCGGTTGCTCGGACTGGCGGTGCCCAAGGACGCGAGCCTGATCGGGCACTGCTTCCGGTCGGCCGAGGTAGTCACGGTGACCCGCCTCGAGCCCGGCGACCCGATCGGTGTCGCGCTGGCGGACAGTGCTGGGCCGGCGATGCTCGTCCCGCTCCTCGACTCGGGCGGGGTCCGCGGCGTGCTCGCGGTCATCCTGCCGCCGAACGGGCTTCCCTTCGGCGGACAGGCCGCGCAGATGCTCGAGGGCTTCGCCGGCCAGGCCGCAGTCGCCCTCCAGCTCGCCGAGGCGCGCCGCGAGGGCGAACGCGTCGTGCTTTACGAGGACCGCGACCGTATCGCCCGCGACCTGCACGACCTGGTGATCCAGCGGTTGTTCGCCAGCGGCATGCAGCTCGAGAGCATGACCCGGCTGCTCGACAACGAAGAGGCCGTGACCCGGGTGCGCCACGTGGTCGACGAGCTCGACATGACGATCCGCGAGATCCGGTCGGCGATCTACGCGCTGCAGACCCCCGCCAAGGCCGACGGCAAGAGCCTGCGGTCACAGCTGCTCGACGCCGCCGACGCCGCGTCCGGTGCGCTCGGTTTCGCGCCCTCCGTGCGCTTTGACGGCCCCGTCGACACCGCCGTCCCTGCGGAGGTCGCCTCCCATCTGGTCGCCGTGCTGGTCGAGGCCTTGTCGAACGCCGCCCGGCACAGCGAAGCGGACCGGGTGGAGGTCGGCATCCGGGTCGACGCCGACGAGGTGCAGCTGCGGGTTCTCGACAACGGGATCGGGATCGCTCCTGGCGGCCGCCGCAGCGGGCTGTTGAACCTCGCCGAGCGGGCCCTTTCGCTCGGCGGATCACTCAACGCCGTCACGCACACGGCGACGACCGGTACCGAGCTGGTCTGGACGGCTCCGATCGCACGGCAGTGGCGGGAGAACGGCCGCGGCCAGCAGTAACCCGGCCGCCCGGGACCTTCGGCCCTTGCTTGCGACGGGCGGCGGCGGCGATGGTGAGCGAATGTACGAGCGTCACAGCCACACGCTCAGTCGGGCGGAGTGCGAGGAGCTTCTCGCGAGCGCGAAGATCGGGCGTGTGATCCTGACCGAGCAGGCGCTGCCGACTGCCTTGCCGGTCGCGTACGCGCTCGACTCCGGGGACATCGTCTTCAGGAGTAACGACACCTCGAAGGTCGCCCTCGCCTTGGACGGGACCGTGATCGCCTTCCAGGTCGACCACATCGACGAGCATCGCGGCGCCGGCTGGAGCGTCGTGGCCACCGGCCTGGCCACCCCGATGACCGACCCCGACGACCAGCAGCGCGCCGCCGAGCTCGGGATCCAGGCCTGGGTCGACTCGGGCGGACCGAGGTTCGTGCGGCTATCGCCCACGATCATCACCGGACTGCGGATCACCTACCAGCCGGTCTGACTCGGTGGCTCAGGCTGGCCTCGTGGCTAGTGCCGTTCCGGCTCGTGGGTCCCGGGCCGCCGGACGTCCGCGGCAAACACCGCAGCCTGGGTCCGCCGCTCCATCCCCAGCTTGGCGAACAGATGCGAGACGTAGTTCTTCACGGTCTTCTCGGCCAGGTGAAGGTGCTCACCGATCTGCCGGTTCGTGAGCCCTTCGCCGATGAGGGCCAGGATCTCTCGCTCGCGGTCGGTCAACCCCTTCAGCGGGTCGTTCGGCTCGGCGGGGCCGCGTAGCCGTTCCATGAGGGTCGCGGTGGTGCGCGGGTCGAGCAGCGACTGCCCCGATGCGACCGCCCGGACCGCGCCGATCAGGTCGGCCCCGCGGATCTGCTTGAGGACGTACCCGGACGCGCCGGCCATGATGGCGTCGAAGAGGGCCTCGTCGTCGGCGAACGAGGTGAGCATCAGGCACGCCAGCTCCGGCATCTGCGACCGGAGGTCACGGCAGACGCTGACCCCGTCGCCGTCCGGCAACCGCACGTCGAGCACGGCCACGTCTGGACGAAGTGCCGGGACCCGGGCGAGTGCCTCCGCGGCCGTGCCGGCCTCACCGACGACCACGATGTCGCTCTCGGACTCGAGGAGCTCCTGGACGCCGCGTCGGACCACCTCGTGGTCGTCCAGCAGGAAGACCCGGATCGGGGTAGCCCGGTCGGCGGGCGTCAGGTCGTCGGTCATGGCTTTCGCATCCTCACTCGGTCGCGAATTCGGTTGACGTTCACTCACGCCGCCCCGACGACGTCGAGCACGTCCGACAGGGGAAGTCGGGGCGTAGCCGGCCCGGTGGGCCCGTGGCCGAACCGGAGCACGATCTGGGGGAACCGCCAACGGCTGCCGGGGTCACGGACGAGCGGGCGCAGGCTCACCACCTCGGTGCCGTGCGACAGCAGGCCGACCGACAGGCCGAGGTGGGTCGCCGTGAGCAGCACCCGCTCGAGTGCAAGGCCCCCTCGCAACCAGTCAGCGGCGGTGTCGCCCGTCGTCAGCAGCACGGCGAGCAGTCCGGCGTTCTCGAACACTGCCGAATCGCGGTCGCGGGAGGCGCCCAACGTCAGGTCACGCACCGCCGCGGACGGGTTGCGCGGGCGCGGACCCAGCGCGTCCTGCGGGATCCCGATGTCGGGGTGATAACGGTCGCCCGTCCAGCGAGCGACCTCCCGCACGAGTACCGGGTCGCTGCGCTGCGCGCTGTCAGCCTCGTGCAGCACCTCGAGGACGGTGCGGCGGTGCAGTCCGGTGGCGGGGTCGAGCCAGCCCCCCTCGGCCGCGGCGGCATCCTGCAGGTGGGCGAACTGCTCCTCCGGGACGTGCTCGTCGGTGAACGGCGCCCGGCTCGTCCGTCGGGTCCCGATTGCCTCGTACAGCGGACGCTCCAGCTCGCTGATCCGGCCCGGGCCGCCGACCCGAAGCCGGGCGACGTGCGTACGGTCCTCCGGCGAAGGCAGGAACTGGACTCCGGGCATCCGTCCCAGCGCGGAGACCGCGAGCCGGAGGTTGAGCAACGAGGCACCAAGGGAGAGCAGGGTCTCGCGACTGCTCGGGTCGAGAACGGCGGGCGACCGCTCGGGGACGGCGAAGACGTCGATGTCGGACCCCTGTGCGCGGAACCGCCACGGCTGGGAGTTGAGGATCGACGGTGCCTGACACGCCGCCATGACCACCGCGTCGATCTGTTCCCGGTCGAGCGGCGACGGGGTGCTTCCCGCAGTGCTCATGCAGTCCTCCTGTGTTCTCTGGCCAACCGTACGGCTCCGGAGGTCCCGGCGAGAGCAGTCGTCGTGTTGAAGCGGCCGAAGACCCAGTCTTCACCACCTCGACGAGCGGGAGCGGCTGGAAGCCCAGCGTGCTGCTGAGTCACGACTCGAGCGACAGCTACCTTCCCGCCGGCAGCCGTTCGGCGCCTGGCCGGCCGGCCAGCCCGAGCTCGGCCGCCTCCTCGCGCAGCTCGTCCCGGGCCCGGGGATCCGCCGCGTGGTCGATGAGGACTCTTGCCTGCTCGTGCTGGTCTTGGCCCCACAGCACGGCGGTGCCCTGCTCGGTGATCACCGCGGTGTGCTGGAACGACGTGGCCGGCCCGTCCAGCAACGGCACGATCGTCGAGCAGTCGGCCCGCGGGTGCCACGAACGCAGGGCGATCAGGGCCTGGCCTCCCGACGAGTGCAGCGCGCCGACCACGAAGTCGGGCTGGCCGCCGAAACCGGAGTAGGCACGGGACCGCACCCGTGCCCCGTTGGCCTGCGCGAACAGGTCGACCTCGAGCGCGGTGTTCACCGAGACCATGAGCGGGTTCGCCGAGATCCGCGCCGGGTCGTTGACGGTCTCGGTGCGCAGCATGCTGAGCTGACGGTTGCCGTCGGCCCAGCGGTACAGGTCATCGCTGCCGAACATGAACGACGCCACGACCGGACGGGTCGGGTCTAAGGCGCCGGCGGTGTCGAGACCCATCACGCCGTCGCTGACCATCTCGGCCCAGATGCCCAGGTCATGGCGGCCGCGCAGGCCGAGCAGTGCCGCATCGGGAACCGCGCCGATCCCCGCCTGCAAGGTGGCTCCGTCGCTGACCCGGGCCGCCACGAGCGCGCCGATCTGCTGAGACACCGGGTCGGGCACGGACGGCGGGGTCGAACGAAGTGGTGCGTCGACCTCCACAATCACGTCCACCAGGTCCAGCGAGATCACCGCGTCGCCGTACGTCCACGGCATGTTCGGGTTGACTGCGGCAACGACCAGACCACCGCGCGCTCGAGCCGCCTCGATCGCCGCAGGCAGGATGTTCACCTCGGTGCCGAGCGACACTGACCCGTCGCGTGGCAGCGTCGTGTGCACGATCACGACGTCCGGTGGCAGCGTCGTCTTGAGCAGCACCGGCAACATCGACAACCGGCTGGGTACGTACGACAGCGTCGGCTGGTCGCGCATCCCCGGACCGATGAAGCAGGTCTCGAGGCGGACGCCGGCACGGGTCGGTAGGCCGGGCTGCGCGTTCAGCACGTGCAGCGTCCACTCCGGCACGACCTTGTCGATGGCGTCGAGCACCGGCAACGGGGTCGCGAAGTTTCCCGACACCACCACCCGCGGCAGCGGCCCGGACCCTTCGACGAGCAAGGCCAATTCTTCGATGCTGGTGCTGCGCGGGCTCACACTGCTCCTCTCGGCGGTCTCTCTTTGTAAAGCACCAACGACCCCCGCCGCTAGAGCCTTTCGTCCCTCCGCTGCACCCCACCCCCACCGCCACATGGGTCCCTTCATGCCACTAGACCGAGCTTTCAGCACACTCACCAGCGACGCTTGAGACCACCCCCTGGGTCGGCGCCGCTCCGTCAGTGTCCCAAGAGCTCGGCCTAGCGGCATGAAGGGACCCATGTGGCGGGAAGGGGGGTCAGGGGGCCCTGTCGAAGCCGGACAGCTGCCAGGTGGCGCCGACGTAACGGTGCACGGTCACGCTGACCGTCACGCTCACGCCGGACTTGAGCCCCAGGTCCGCCAGGGTCCAGCCCGACTCCGCACTCGTGTCGTCGTACGACCACGTGCCTCGACGAAGTCCTCGAACTCGGCGCGCTCGACCACTCCGTCCCCCGATTCCTCCGGACGCCCCGCTGCGGGCCCTTCAATGATGAGGACGCTCTGGCCGTCCTGAAAGGTTGTTCACCTCCCGGACCCTGTACGTCCGCGGGCCCCGGACTCTATGCTCCGGAACACCCGACTGGACGAAAGCTGGAGAGCGAGGCTCCCGTCATGTCCGATCCGCAGCCGCACCATCAGCGTGTCCTGATCAGCAGACGCCAGCTGCTTGCCTCGACCGGCGTGCTCACCGCCGCGGCCGGAGCCGGGGTCGGGTTCGGCACCTGGGCGATCGCGAACGCCGCTACGACGCCGGCGCTGCATGCGTCGACCTTCACTGCGCTGATCGGCCACGCGTTCCGTTTCGCGCCACCTGGCACAGCACCGGTGTGGCTGACCCTCGAGTCGGTCGAGGGGGTCGGCCGGAGCAAGGCCACCGAGCTGAGCTTCTCGCTGCGGTTCGCCGGCCCGCGGGCGGCGAGGCAGGGCGGCGAGGTGGGCACGTTGACGGCGCCAGGGCTGTCGTTCCTCTTCCTTGTCGTGCCGTCGGGCCGTCCGACGGCACGCGGCCAGGACTGGGTCGTCACCGTCGCCGGAGGTGGGCACCATGACTGACCCCTTCGTGGGCGAGATCCGGCTCTTCGCCGGCAACTTCGCGCCGCGCGGCTGGGCCTTCTGCGACGGCCAGGTGCTGCCGATCTCGCAGAACACCGCGTTGTTCTCGTTGCTGGGCATCAACTACGGCGGCAACGGTGTCTCGACGTTCGCGCTACCGGACCTGCGCGACCAGGTGCCGATCAGCCAAGGGACCGGGCCCGGGCTCACCCCGCGGGTCGTGGGCGAGAGCGGTGGTGCGGCAGACGTAGCGCTATCAGCTGCGACCCTTCCGACCCACAGTCACCCCGCGTTCTCGCGTCGAGGAACCACTCCGGACCCGACCGATGCCGTGCCCGCAGCACGTGGCAGGTACATCGCCGCGGCCCCTGCCGTCGCAGCCGGTCAGCCGCACAACAACCGGCCGCCCTACCTGGGTCTGAGCTTCATCATCGCCCTGCAGGGCGTCTTCCCGGCGAGGAGCTGAGCGTCATGTCGGACCCGTTCCTCGGTGAGATCCGGGCCTTCTCGTTCCTGTACGTTCCCCGTGGCTGGGCCGTGTGCTCGGGGCAGCTGCTCCCGATCAATCAGAACCAAGCGCTCTTCTCCATCCTCGGCACGACGTACGGCGGCGACGGGATCACGACGTTCGCACTGCCCGACCTGCGCGGGCGCACCGCGGTGCACGTCGGCCTGACGATTGCGCTGGGAGGCAGCGGCGGCGAGGAGGCGCACACGCTCACAGCCGGCGAGACACCGCAGCACGTCGTCGGGGTGGACGCGAAGTCGACGAGCCGTCAGCCGAGCGGAGCCACCCCTGCCCGAGGTGAGCAGTACGGCCCGACGACCGGCAGCAGCGGCTCGGTCGGCGGCGGCCAACCGCACGAGAACCTGCCGCCGTACGGCGTGATCATGTATGCCATCGCCCTCACCGGCATCTTCCCGAGCCGCAACTGACGTCCGGAGGTCTACATGAGCAGTCCGTTCACCGGAGAGATCCGGATGTTCGCCGGGAACTTCGCACCCTTGGGCTGGGCCTTCTGCGACGGCTCGCTGCTGTCCATCGCCGACAACGACGTGCTCTTCACCTTGATCGGCACGACGTACGGCGGCGACGGGATCACGACGTTCGCGCTGCCCGACCTGCGCGGGCGGGCGATGGTCGGGGCCGGCCAGGGTCCTGGGCTGGCGAACTACGTCGAGGGTCAGGTCGGCGGCGCCGAGACGGTGACCCTGTCGGTCGGCCAGATCCCCGCCCACGGCATCGCGATCGCCGCCGCAGCCACCGGGACCCGACCGTCGGCCGCACTCGGGCTCGCGCCTGGTGGGTCGTACGCACCGATCGCCTCGGCCAACGCCGCGCTGGCGCCGGTCGGGTCGAGCCAGCCACACGAGAACCTCGCGCCGTTCCTGACGGTTTCGTTCATCATCGCGTTGTTCGGGGTCTTCCCGCCGCAGCCGTGAGTCTGGGTGCCGTCGGCTGGCGCCCAGCCCGGCCTCAGGACTCGGCCTTCGTCGACGGACTGGTGCTGGCCGACGCGCTCGCCGGGCTGGCGGCCGTCGCCGAACCCGTTCGGTCGCAGCTGGCCACGATGCAGGTGACGGCCCGCCGCTCGGCATACGCCTCTGCTTGGCCGAACGCAGAGGACCGCATCGTGACCACGGACGGCGCCGACGGCGGACGCTTGCTCGTCGATCACACCGTTGAGAACGTGCACATCGTCGACTTCCGGGTGGCCGCGGCACACCGTGACCACGGCGTCGGAACGACCGCGCTGGCTCTGCTGTGCGCCGAGGCGGACCGGCGAGGTCTCCGCGTGACGCTGACCGTCGAACCGGCGAACCCGGCGCTTCGGCTGTACGAGCGCGCCGGTTTCGTGGGCGGGCCGACCGTCTCGGGGTCCGTCACGATGACGCGCCATGGCGCACTGATCACGTAGCGCCGCGCGTGTTCCGGTCACCCCGCGATGCGGTCGGCCTTCTCGACCAGTAGGCGGCAGAGCTCGCCGAGGTCTGCGGCGTCGCCGATGAACATCGAAGGTTTGAAGCAGATCGTGGTGAACCCGCGTTCGAGCTGCTCGGGCAGGCTCTCGAGGGCGACGTCGAGGTCGCCCAGGTCGTCGGAGCCGTGGAACGTCGCGCGGATCCCACCGACCAGCTCCAGCTCCGCGAGGTCACGTCCGTGCTCGCGCATGCCGGTTGCGAGCATCGCTAGGTCCGCGTCGGTGAGCGGCCCGAAGGGGTTGAGCCCGTGGCCGTACCTCGCGAGCCGCCGGACCAGCGGGGGGTGCATGCCCTGCCCGCCGAACCAGAACCGCGGGCCGTCGGGCCGGTACGCGCCAGGCTCCAGCCAGACGTCCCTGAAGGAGAAGTAGCGGCCCTCGTGCCGAAACGGGTAGGGACCCCACGCCTTCGACAGCACCTCCAGCTGCTCGTCGAGGATCTTGCCGCGCTCCGCGAACGGGACCCCCAGCGCGTCGTACTCGTCCTTGTGCCAGCTGACCGTCGGCAGCACGACCAGGCGGCCGGCCGACAACAGGTCCAGCGTGCCGAGCTCCTTGGCCAGCAGCAGCGGGTGACGCAGCGGGGCGATGATCGCGCCGGCGATGAGCCGCAGCGTCGACGTCGCCTGGGCCATGGCCGACAGCATCACGACGGAGCTCGGCCAGGCGGTCCCGGGAGCCTGGTTCCCGGGTGCGGCGTAGTCACGCGGGTTCGTCATCACGCCAGCGGATCCGGAGCTCGCTCCGAGCAGGACGTGCTCGCTCATCATGACTCCGTCGATGCCGTGGCGCTCGGCCTCGACCGCTGCGTCGACCAGACCCCGCACGTCGCGGGAGCCGACGAGAGTGTCGTTCTCGGTCAGGACCATGAGCAGCTTGACGCGCGACACGGGTTCCTCCTGGTGTTGGTGGAGCGGAGCATCTCAGTCAGCCGGGCGGATCGCGAGGGAGCGGGGACTGATCGCCTGGTCCGAAACCCGCTAGCCCGCAGTCGTACGACAAGTCACGCTGCTCGTATGACCCAGACCTCGGAGACCCCGTTCCTGATCTCGGCGATTCCACCGGAGCTGCTCGACAGTGTCCGGACGACCGGCGTCGACGTGTCCGGTAACCCCGTCGAGCACGTACCGCGAGATCGGTGCCGTGTTCGCCCACGCCCAACGGTGCGAAGGACCGCGCGGCCGCAGCGAGTACCCGGCGCAGTGGCGTGGCCGGCCGCAGGTGCTGCGCGCGTACGACGAGCGCGGGTGGATCCACGGGTCCTCAAGGATCCACGACGGGCTGGATCCCGAGGGGGTCATCGAGGAGCTGCTGGCCCACCCGGAGGTCGTCCAGGTCCACAGCCGCAACGTCGCATACGGTTGCTACATGTTCACGGTCACGCGGGCAGCCACCGGTTCGCAGGAGACACCATGACGTTCACGACCGACTCGATCCCCGACCTGACCGGCCGTACGGCGCTCGTCACAGGGGCGAACGGCGGTCTCGGGCTCGAGACAGCGAAAGCGCTCGCAGCCAAGGGGGCAACCGTCGTCATGGCGGCCCGCGACCAGGAGAAGGCAGCGGTGGCGGCGGACGTCATTCGGGACGCTGCACCTGGCGCCCGCCTCGAGATCGTGCCGCTGGACCTCGGTTCACTGGAGTCGGTACGTACGGCCGCCGGCCGGGTGCTGAGTGAGCACTCCTGCATCGACATCCTGGTCAACAATGCCGGGCTGATGGCGATGCCCGAACGGCGCACCGCCGACGGCTTCGAGATGCAGCTCGGCGTGAACCACCTCGGTCACTGGGCGCTGACCGCCCTGCTGATGCCCGCGATCCTCGCCGCGCCCCGTGCCCGGGTCGTGACGGTCACCAGCACCGCGCACCACATGGGGCGCCCGCTGGACCCCGACAACCCGCACCTGCACGGCAACTACAAGCCCTGGCGTGCCTACGGCCAGTCCAAGCTGGCCAACTACCACTTCGCGATCGGTCTTCAGCGGGAGTTCGAGAAGGCCCGCGGGAACGCGGCAAGTCTGCTGGCCCATCCCGGCCTGTCGAACACCGACCTGCAGTCGCGGACGGTGCGCGAGGGCGGCACCGGCGCCTCCGGTGAGTTCTTTCACAACGTGGCCGCGCGGACGGGGATGAGTCCGGCTGACGGTGCCCTGCCTCAGATCCGTGCTGCCACCGACCCCGCGGCCCGCGGCGGCGAGCTCTACGCCCCGCGCTTCGTCAACAGCGGGCCCGCCGTACGGCGACCGCTCCTGCGGTCGGGGGCGGACGCGGCGATCGCGACGCTCTGGCTCGTGTCCGAGCGCGAGACCGGCATCGCGCTCGTGGTGTGAACCGCGAGGTAGTCGGCCCGGATGCGGTCGTCGGCCAGCAGCTCGGTGCCGGCCTGTGGGTCAGAGCACCTTGGAGAGGAACGCCTTCGTCCGCTCGTGCTGCGGGTTGAGCAGCACCTCTCGCGGGTTGCCCGTCTCGACCACGACCCCACCGTCCATGAATACGAGCGTGTCGCCGACCTCGCGGGCAAAGCCCATCTCGTGGGTGACCACGATCATCGTCATGCCCTCCTGAGCGAGACCGCGCATCACGTCGAGGACCTCACCGACCAGCTCAGGGTCGAGCGCTGACGTGGGCTCGTCGAAGAGCATCAGCTTGGGTTGCATGGCCAAGGCGCGCGCGATCGCCACCCGCTGCTGCTGACCGCCGGACAGCTGGTTGGGGTAGGCGTTGCTCTTGTCCTTCATGCCGACCCGGGCAAGCAGCTTCTCGGCGCGGTCGCGAACCTCCGACTTGGCCTCCTTGCGTACGCGCAGCGGAGCCTCCATGACGTTCTCGAGCGCCGTCATGTGCGGGAACAGGTTGAAGCGTTGGAAGACCATGCCGATCTCGCGACGCTTGTGCGCCACCTCGCGGTCGCGCAGCTCGTACAGCTTGCCGTTGGCCTGCCGGTAGCCCACGAGCTCACCATCGACCGACAGCCGTCCGCCGTCGACGTTCTCGAGGTGGTTGATGCACCGAAGGAACGTCGACTTGCCCGACCCGGACGGGCCGACGACGCAGAACACCTCCCGCGGCGCGACCTCGAGGTCGATGCCCTTGAGCACCTGGTTGCTGCCGAAGTGCTTGTGGACGCCTTCGGCCTTGACCATCGGCGTGCCGGTCACCGTGCCCGTGGAAGTGACCTCGGTCATCGTGACCCCTCTCGAGTCCCGGAGAACCGCGCGAAGGCCTTCTGCAGCGGCGTTGGCGGCAGGTTGCGCAGGGAGCCGCGCGCGAACCGCCGCTCGAGGTAGTACTGCCCGACGGTGAGCACCGAGGTGAGGAAGAGATACCAGAGGCTGGCCGTGATGAGCAAGGGGATGGTCTGGAACGTTCGGGCGTAGATGATCTGCGCCGTCGTGAGCAGCTCCGCGTACCCGATCACGAAGGCCAGCGAGGTCGTCTTCAGCATCGAGATGGTCTCGTTGCCCGTCGGCGGGATCATCACGCGCATGGCCTGCGGCAGGACGATGCGGCGCATCGTCAGGCCCTTGGACATGCCGAGCGCGGCCGAGGCCTCGGTCTGGCCCTCGTCGACCGACAGGATCCCGGCGCGAGCGATCTCGGCCATGTACGCGGCCTCGTTGAGCCCGAGCCCGAGACACACCGCCGCGAACTGCGTGATGAGCGTCTGCGGATCGGTGGCGAACCAGGACGGCCCGAACGGCACGCCCAGCGACACCGACTTCAGAACCGTCGGGAGGTTGTACCAGAAGATGAGCTGGACGATGACGGGCGTGCCGCGGAACAACCAGATGTAGATCCAGGCGACGCCCGAGACGATCGGGTTGGGCGACAACCGCATGACGGCCAGGATGATGCCGATCAGGATGCCCATGGCCATGGCGATGACCGTCAGCAGCAGGGTGCGCTCGACGCCCTGCAGGATCGAGTCCTCGAGCAGGTACTTGCCGACGATCGACCAGTTGAGCGCAGGGTTGGTCACCAGCCAGTGCGCGAGCTGGGCGAGCAGGACGAGGATGATCCCGGCGGCGACCCAACGGCCCGGGTGGCGAACCGGTACGGCCGTGAGCTCCTCCGGCCGTACCGCCGTCGAGGTTGGCGTCGCCGCCGGGTCCGAGGTCATCGCCGGGTCAGCCAACTGCCCCGTTGATCTTGAAGTCGTTGATCGCGCCCTGCTGGACGCCCCACTTGGTCAAGATCTGCTTGTAGGTGCCGTCTGCCTCGAGCTTCGCGAGCGCCCCGCGAATGGCATCGGCGAGGCCGGCGTACTCCGCGGACTTCGGGACCGGGATGCCGTACGGCGCCGTGCCGTAGGCAGTGCCGACGATCTCGAACGCGCCGCTCGACTGCGTCGCGGCGTACGCGTTAACGGGTGAGTCGGCGAGAACGACGTCGGCCCGGCCGCTGTTGAGTGCGAGGTTGGCCCCGTTCTGGTCGGGGTACGCCTGCACGTCGATGGCCGCCTTGCCGGCCCCGGTGCACTTGGTCGACTGTGCGGTGACGTCGTCGAGCTGCGTGGTGCCCTTCTCGACACCGACGCGCTTGCCGCAGAGCACCTCGAGCGAGGTCAGGTCGCTGTTCTTGCCCTTCTTGACCAGGAACGACGTGCCGGCGCTGAAGTAGGTGACCATGTCGACGACTTCTTCACGCTTCTTGTTGTCCGTGAAGGACGACATGCTGAAGTCGTAGCGCGTCCCGAGCGCCGGGATGATCGTGTCGAAGGACGCGTTCACGAAGTTGACCTTGATTCCGAGCACGTCGCCGATCGCCTTGCCGAGGTCGACGTCCATTCCCTGGACAGTCTTGTTGTCGGCCGCGAAGAACTCGTTCGGGGCGTACGAGGCATCAGTTGCGACGGTTGCGAATCCCGCGGTCTTCAACTTGGCCGGGACCTTGGCGGCGAGGGCAGCGTCAACCTTGGTGGCTGCAGTCGTACCCCCGGTCGGGGTGGCGGATCCGCTGCTCGACGACGAGCAAGCGGCCAGGGCCAGCGAACCGGTGGAGACGAGCGCCACAGCAGACATGAACCTAAGAGATTTTTTGAGAGACACGTGGATGTCCTGTCAAGAGACGGTCGGGGACGCGTTTCGCTCCCGGCGAGCCGAGTATGCCACCAGCAACCAGCCGCCAAGCGGTTCGTCTGGGCTCTGGCCGATAACGCTTTGGCCACCGGTCTACGCGGAGACAGGCACCGAGGCGTAAGCGCGCTCAGGGAAGGTACCGAAGTCGGCTACCCGTGGCGGTGACGCGGTGGAACGCGCCCCTCGGATCGGCAGCCGGTCGAGTCCGGTGCGATGTTCGACGATGGGGAGTCGGCCGCGAGCAAGGATTCGTGCGCGGGGCACTCGCCGCCGCTCGCCGCGTCGTCGATGTTGACGGCATCGATCCCAACCAACCGAGCCCGGTGAGCGACGAGCCCCGTACGACCCGTGGCGACACTGGCGCGATGACCGCGGTCCGCCGGGGGATCCGGGAGCTTCAAGACGCACTGACCGATGTCGGCGTGACCTCGCTGGCGACGACCGAGGCGAACGTGCAGGCCAAGGTACTTGCCGCGCGCAACGTCGTCGCCGCATTGAGCAGCGACGAGCGCTCTGGCGGACGCCAACAGATTCACCAGCACCCGCTCCGGTGCCGAACGAGTCGGCTACCCGTCCGACACTCGAAGTCCAAGTCGACCGGGCATGGTTGGTCGCGCGCCGGGTAGGTGATCGGATCGCGGTTACCGACGCGCGCGGAAGACGGCGGACCCTCACCGTGTCTGCCGTCGGCGCCGCGGGACTCCTGGCAACCTGCGCGCGGAGCGTATACCTGGCGAAGGGCAGCCGTTTGTCGTGCCACGGCGAGACGGTAGGCAGCAGCGGCATCACGCCGATCGCTCTTCGGCTGTCCCTGTCCCTGGGGGACCACCTGGTCCTTACCTGCGACCTGACGCCGGTGACCCTTCCAAGACCTGGGGCAGTCGCCTGGATCGGGTGCACCCTCCCTGAGGCCGTGGCAGCGATGCGGCCCGGCGACGCCGTTCGGATAGACGACGGGGCGATCGCCGCCGAAGTCGTGAGCGCGGTTGACGGGGAGTCGACGCTGCTCATCGTCCGCACCAAACCTGGCGGGCAACGGCTCGGCGCGGAGAAGGGAATCAACCTTCCTGACACCGTGCTCCCCCTACCAGCCTTGACCGTCGATGACGAGGCGCAGCTGCCGTTCGTCGCCCGGCACGCCGACATGGTCGCCGGGTCCTTCGTACGCACCCCAGCTGACGTCGCCCACGTGCCGGCCCGGCTGGAAGCGTTCGACGCCGCGCATCTGGGGCTCATGTTGAAGATCGAGACGAAGCAGGGCTTCGAGAACCTGCCCGCAATCCTCCTGGTCGCAATGCGACACCCAAAGCCCGGCGTCATGATCGCCCGGGGAGATCTCGCTGTCGAGATCGGCTTCGTGCGACTCGCCGAAGTCCCTCGTCAGATCCTTGCCCTGTGCGAGGCGGTCCCTGCATCGTCGATGCCATCGAGGTTCTGGACGACATCCTCGCAAGGATGGGTGAGGTCCAGCGCAACGACCGGACCCTGATGCGGCACATCCACTTCTGGGGTACCCAATCAGGGGCGTCGCCGCGGCCACCTCGAACCGGCCGAGATGCGCATCCGTGGCAGAGGAACGCTCGCCGGGACGACTTCGTGTGCGGGCAGGGGCCCTGAAGACCCACCCTCCGGATTCGTCGCGGATGCGGCGAAGTTGCTCGTCCCCGTTCGGTCGCCGACGTCCCAGGTGAACGGGTCCGGGCGGCCGCAGTCACGCGCCAGTCGGCGCAGGACAGGGTCATGGAGCAGCAACCACGCGTAGGGACCCCCGGACTCCACCGGGTCGCCC
>JBBQWS010000035.1:0-35309 GCA_038210415.1 Actinomycetes bacterium | reverse complement strand
GGGGTCGGGGTGCGGGGTTAGGGGGTGGGGGGTGGGGGGTGGGGGGGTAGGGGGTGGGCGTGGGGACGGTGATCTGGCCGCGGGCGACCAGCGCGACGCGGCCGCTCACCCTGGCTACCCAGGCGGCACCGGCGACCGAGTCGACAGAGCACTCCAACAGCGACGGCCGACCCATCTCGACCCCTTGCGTCACCGTGTACGTCGACGTCCCGTCAGCCGGCAGCCAGCCGGACGCCACCAGCCAGACTCCGAGCCCCAGCGCGGCCGAACCGGTGGCCGGGTCCTCGCCGGTGGGCATGTCCCAACTGAACATCCGCGCCCGGGCAGTGCGCGTCGCGTCGTCCCAGGCGAACGCGTAGCGCCCGATCGGGTGCACCGCCCCCACGTCGAGGCGGGCCAGGGCCGCGAGGTCCGGCCGGGCCAGGTCCAGCGAGTCCGGGCGTACGGGCAGGTAGACGTACTCCAGGCCGGTGCCCGCGGTCCGCGACGCGGGTGCCCGCGGGGCGAGGTCGCCGGCGGTCAGGCCGATCGCGGCCAGGGACGGAGCCGGGTCGACCGGCTCGGACAGCGTCGGGCTGCCGCCGGTGAGCTCGACGGGGCCGCCCTCGGGCGCCACGACGAGGGGCAGCTCGCCCGCGAGGCAGGCCTGGACGACCCGGCCCGGAAGCAACCGGCCCAGCCGGGCCAACAACCAAGCCGAGCCGACGCTGGGGTGCCCCGCGAACGGGAGCTCGGACTGCGGGGTGAAGATGCGCAGCCGGTAGTCGACCCCCCGGGCCCGCTCCGCCACGGTCGGGGCCAGCGGGAACGCCGTCTCGGAGAGCTGGAACTGTCGGGCCAGCGTCTGCATCTGGGCGGTGCTCAGCGATTCGGCGCCGAGGACCACCGCCAGCTGGTTTCCCGCGAACGGGACGTCGGTGAAGACGTCGACGACGTGGAACTCCAGCTGGTCGCTCACTTACCGAGCGTCTTGAGGTCGACGATCTGGTCCGCCGTAGGAGCCGTGAGCGCCACGGGGGCGTTCCAGTCCGCGAAGTCCAGCTGGCCGGCCTGCGCGCCGGTGTTGCTGACCCGCATCGGGAACGGCTCGCCGGTGAGGGAGACGAACAGCAGGCTGCCGTCGGTGTCCTTCAGGGTGATCACGTCGACGCCGTTGACGGTCGTCTTGTCGCCCTTGGTCGCCTTCGTGCCCTGAGTGGTCGCCCCGAAGAAGGCCTTCACGCTCAAGAACCCGGCGAACTTGGTGGACTGGGTGCTCACGTCGACGTACTTCCCGTCGAGCTTGGCGGCCGAGGCGGCCGGCAGGCCGCTCATCGTCCAGAACGCCGCGTCGGACTTGATCCACACCTTGCCCCCGACTGCGAGCAGGTCGACCTTCCCGTCAGCCCCCCCGACGGTGCCGACAGCGCCGCTGTCGGTGATGCTGAGGTCGAGGTCGGTGGGCCCTGCCTTGCCCTTGACGTGCATGCTCTTCGCGCTGGTGGCGGCCTTCTGGGCGAGCGCGCTGATCTCGGGCCCGGTCTTCTGGTCGATGCCGGACGACGCGGAGCTCGTCGAGGTGGCAGGCGCGGCGGTCGACGCCCCGCCACCGCAGGCGCCGAGCAGCGCGGAGGTGGCGAGCACGGCGGCAGCCACCCCGGATCGGGTCGCGAACGAGCGGGAGCAGCGCACGGGAAACAGCCTCTCGGGAGGGGATTGTGGCCTCGACGGCCACGCCCAGGGTACGTGGACCCATACCGCTTCTTCGGCACGCCGCGTCGAGACCTCAACCACGCGGTCCCGCCCGGTAGCCTCACGTCCGTGAGCGGTACGCCATGGCGGGTCTTCATCGCACGCCTGGCCGGAGTCGCGGTGTTCGATCCCGGCGGCGACCAGGTCGGGCGAGTTCGTGATGTCGTGGTGGCGGTGCGCACCAGCCGCGCCAACCCGCGGGTGCTGGGGCTTGTTGTCGAGATCCCGATGCGCCGACGGGTGTTCATCCCGCTGACCCGAGTCACCGCGCTCGATGCCGGTCAGGTCATCACGACGGGCGTGCTCAACCTGCGGCGGTTCGAGCAGCGGGCCGGCGAGACGCTGGTGCTCGGCGAGATGTTCGACCACAGCGTCACGCTCACCGCCGCCGACGGTCCTGGCGAAGCCGTGACGATCGTGGACGTCGGCATGGAGCAGACCCGTTCCCGCGACTGGGAGATCACCCAGCTGTACGTCCGGCGCGGTGGCGGCGGGTTCCGGCGCCGGGGAGAGACCGTCGTCGTCGACTGGGACGAGGTGACCGGCTTCGCGCAGTCCGACGCCGACCAGGGCACGGCCAGCCTGCTGGCGGCGTACGAGAAGATGCGCCCCGCCGACCTCGCGAGCGCCCTGCACGACCTCACCCCGAAGCGCCGGTCCGAGATCGCCGCGGCGCTGGACGACGAGAAGCTCGCGGACGTCCTCGAAGAGCTGCCGGAGGACGACCAGATCGAGATCCTCGGCAAGCTCGACCCGCGCCGGGCGGCCGACGTCCTCGAGGCGATGGCCCCAGACGACGCGGCCGACCTGCTCGGCGAGCTGCCCCCTGCGCAGGCCGAGGAGCTGCTCAAGCTGATGGAGCCCGACGACGCCGAGGACGTCCGCCGGCTGCTGTCCTACGACGAGTACACCGCCGGCGGCATGATGACCACCGAGCCGGTGATCCTGTCGCCCGACGCGACCGTCGCCGAGGCCTTGGCCCGCGTGCGCAACGCCGACCTGTCCCCCGCCCTGGCCTCCCAGGTATACGTCTGCCGAGCCCCGCTCGAGACGCCGACCGGCCGGTTCGTGGGCATCGCGCACATCCAGCGGTTGCTCCGCGAGCCCCCGTCATCGCTCGTCTCGGGTATCTGCGACACCGACCTCGAGCCGCTGCGCCCCGACGCGACGCTGCCGCAGGTGACGACCTACCTGGCGACGTACAACCTGGTGGCGCTCCCCGTCGTCGACGAGAACGACCACCTGCTCGGCACGGTCACCGTCGACGACGTCCTCGACCACCTGCTGCCCGACGACTGGCGCGAGCGCGACGCCGTGCACAACCACCACGGGGCGCCGCATGGTTCGTGAGCGACGACAGCAGCGGGCCCACCGCCTCGACCTGCCTTACGAGCCGCGCCGCCGCGTCCCGCGCCCGGCCTACGACCCCGACACGTTCGGGCGGCTGAGCGAGCGGATCGCCCGCTACATCGGCAGCTGGCGGTTCATCGCCTGGATGAGCCTGTTCATCGCGGCCTGGCTCTGCTGGAACGTCCTGGCGCCGAAGCATTTGCGGTTCGACCCCTACCAGTTCCAGTTCCTCACGCTGCTGCTCTCGTTGCAGGCGTCGTACGCCGCCCCGCTGATCCTGCTCGCGCAGAACCGACAGGCCGACCGCGACCGGGTGCAGTACGAGCAGGACCGCGCGCGCGACGAACGCTCGATCGCCGACACCGAGTACCTCGTCCGCGAGGTCGCTGCACTTCGGATCGCGCTCGGCGAGGTCGCCACCCGCGACTTCCTGCGCTCGGAGCTGCGCGACCTGCTCGAGGAGTTCGAGGAGCTGCACGACCAGGGCGCCCGCGTGGCCGGTTCGCCCACCGAGCCCACCGGCTGAGGTCAAGACCTCCTCGCATTCGGCCGACACTGACCACATGCTCAAACCGGCCCGGACGACGTCGACGAGCGCCGGTTCCGCGGGCGAGGCCGCACTGCGGCGCCGGCTCGGCGACATCCTCGTCGAACGCGGTGACCTCACGCGGGCCGGCCTCGACCGCGCGATCCAGCAGCAACAGTCACAGTCGGGCGACCCGGGCACGCGCCGGGTCCGGCTCGGGGCGTTGCTGGTCGACCTCGGGCTCGTCGACGAGCACCAGGTCGCTCAGGCCCTCGGCGAGCTGCTCGACAAGCAGGTGGTCGACCCGCGCACGGTCGAGATCGACTTCGGGTACGCGCGGCTGATCCCCCGGGCGTCGGCCGAACGGGACCGGCTGCTGATCCTCGGCAACGGGCCCCAGGGCGTACGCCTCGTCGCGGCCGACCCGACGGACGTCGTCGCCCTGGACGACGTGCGCCGGGCCACCGGCGTGGCCCGGCTGGAGATCGCGGTCGCCACCCCGTCGGTCGTGCAGGAGCTGATCCAGCGGGTGTGGGCGCTGACCGACCAGTCGACCCCCGTCAGCGAGCTGCTCGTCGAGGAGCCGGACCCGATCACCGACGACGACATCGCGGTCGCGGACGCGCCGACGGTACGCCTCGCCGACTCGATCCTGGCTGACGCCGTCCGCAGCCGGGCCAGCGACGTGCACATCGAGCCGCAGCCGAGCGGGGTGCGGATCCGGTACCGGATCGACGGCATGCTGCGCGACGCGATGACCCTTCCCCGGGCCGCGGGCCGGCCGCTGGTCTCGCGGCTGAAGATCATCGCCAACATGGATATCGCCGAGCGCCGGGTGCCGCAGGACGGGCGGCTTCGCCTGAACATCGACGGCCGGCAGGTCGACGCCCGAGCCAGCTCGCTGCCGTCGCTGCACGGGGAGAAGCTGGTGATCCGGCTGCTGCCGGGCAGCCTGGCGTTGCAGACCCTGGACACTCTCGGGCTGGACGACGACCAGGAGCTCGTGCTGACCCACGCGCTCACGGCGTCGCAGGGGCTGATCCTGATCACCGGGCCGACCGGGTCCGGCAAGACGAACACCCTGTACGCCGCTATCAACCAGGCCACGACCCCCGAGCGCAACGTCGTCACCCTCGAGGACCCGATCGAGATCGAGCTGCCCGGGATCACCCAGGTGCCGGTCGACGAACGCACCGGCATGACGTTCACGCGGGGCCTTCGGGCGATCCTGCGGCAGGACCCGGACGTGGTGCTGGTCGGCGAGGTGCGTGACCCCGAGACCGCCGAGCTGACCCTGCGGGCCGCCCTCACCGGCCACCTCGTGCTCACGACCCTGCACACCAACGGCGCGCTCGCGGCCCTCCCGCGGCTGGTCGACATGGGCGTACCCGCGTACCTCGTCGGCTCGGCCCTGTCGGTCATCGTCGCGCAACGGCTCATCCGGTCGAACTGCACCGAATGCCTGGACCCGTACGACCCGGGCGAGGCGACCCTGCTGGCCTTGGACCTCGACGAGGCAGGACTCGCCGGGGCGAAGCCGGCGCGGGGCCGGGGCTGCCCGCGCTGCACGCAGACCGGCTTCTACGGACGCACCGGGATCTTCGAGGTGCTCGAGGTGACACCGGCGCTACGACGGGCGTTGCTGACCGGCACGGACGAGGACGAGCTCGCACGGGTGGTCGCAGAGCAGGGCTTCCGCGACCTGCGGATGCAGGCGCTGGCGTTGGCTCGTCGTGGCCTCACGACGTACCAGGAGGTCCTGCGCGTCACCCGGGCTGCCGGCTGAGCGACGTACGATCGGGGCATGCCCGCACCCTCGCTCGAGCTGATCCAAGCCGCCCTCGCCACCGTCGACGACCCGGAGATCCGCAAGCCGATCACCGAGCTCGACATGGTCAAGTCCGTGACCGTCGGCGGCGACGGGGTGCCCGAGGGCCAGGTCCGGGTGGACGTCTGGCTCACCGTCTCGGGATGCCCGATGCGCGACGAGATCACCCAGCGGGTCACGGCCGCGGTCTCGGCGGTGGCCGACGTCACGGGGGTGACGGTCGAGCTCGACGTGATGAGCCCCGACCAGCGCACCGCCCTGTCGGCGCGCCTGCGCGGCGGCCAGGCCGAGCGCGACATCCCGTTCGCCCAGCCCGGCTCGCTCACCAAGGTGTTCGCGGTCGCGTCCGGCAAGGGCGGCGTCGGCAAGTCCTCCGTCACCGTCAACCTCGCGGCGGCAATGGCTGAGTCCGGGCTGTCGGTCGGAGTGGTCGACGCCGACATCTACGGCCACTCGGTGCCGCGGATGCTGGGCGTCGACGGGCGACCCACCCAGGTCGACAACATGATCATGCCGCCATCGGCGCACGGCGTACGGGTCATCTCGATCGGCATGTTCACACAGGGCAACACCCCGGTGGTCTGGCGGGGCCCGATGCTCCACCGCGCGCTTCAGCAGTTCCTCGGCGACGTCTACTGGGGCGACCTCGACGTGCTGCTGCTGGACCTGCCGCCGGGCACCGGAGACATCGCGATCTCGATCGCCCAGCTCGTCCCGAGCGCCGAGATCCTGGTCGTGACCACCCCCCAGGCCGCGGCCGCCGAGGTCGCCGAGCGGGCCGGCACCATCGCCCTGCAGACCCACCAACGGATCGCTGGAGTGATCGAGAACATGTCCTGGCTCGACCTGCCGGACGGCAGCCGGATGGAGCTGTTCGGGTCCGGCGGCGGCGCGCTCGTGGCGGCGGCGCTGACCCGGGCAATCGGGTCCGACGTCCCCCTGCTCGGCCAGATACCGGTCGACCAGGCGTTGCGCGAGCAGGCCGACGTCGGCGAACCCCTCGTGCTCAGCGACCCGCAGTCGCCCGCGGCCGTCGTCCTGGCTGCGATCGCCAAGCAGCTGACCGCCAAGCCTCGCGGCCTGGCCGGTATGTCGCTGAACCTGAGTCCGCGTTAAGTCGCGTCGGGGTCGAACGCCAGCGGAGCGGCGCTCGGAGCCGGCCGGGCTGCCGGGATCGCGGGCTCGGGCGCCGGGATCGCGGGCTGGGGCGCAGCGGCAGGTGCCGGGTCGTCGCCGCCGAGGAGCGCGCTGGTGATGGTTTTGCGCGGGTCGAGCGAACGCAGGCCAGCCAGGTCGCGCAGCTCACCCAGGCCCAGGTCCTTGCCCAGGTCGGTGAACTCGGGCCCGAGAGCGTCGGTGAGCTCGGACCGGGCACCGGCGGCGAGCCCACGGATCTGGCGCAGCGCCCGAGCAGCCTGAGCGGCGACCTGCGGCAGCCGGTCCGGCCCGAAGATGAACAACGAGGCGAACAGCACGAGCGCGATCTCACCGAGTCCGACGTCGAACACTGCTCACCTCCTGGTCCGGTCACTGCCCGCTCGGCCCGCGCCGCTGTGGGGTCAGCCTAGACGTCGGCGGGCTGAGCCGGTCCGAGAACCCTCAGCCGGTCCGAGAACCCAGGGTCACCGACACCGGTGACTGCTCCCTGCCATCGCGTTCGACGACCAGGGTCACTACGTCGCCCGGCTGCTTGGCCCGGATGGCCACGATCAGCTCCTCCGCCCGGGTCACTGCCTGACCGTCGACCATACGGACGATGTCGCCGACCTTGAGGCCGGCCTTCGCGGACGGCCCGTCGGCCGCGACCTGCGAGATCCGGGCGCCGACCCCCTGGTAGGCCTTGTCGAGCTGCACCCCGACGATGGGGTACGTCGCGGAACCGGTGCGGACGATCTGCTCGGACACCCGCCGAGCCTGGTTGACCGGGATCGAGAAGCCCAGGCCGATCGAGCCGGACTGCCCCGTGCCGTTGGAGAGGGTGGCAATCGCCGAGTTGACCCCGATGACCCGGCCCTGTCCGTCGACGAGCGGTCCGCCCGAGTTCCCCGGATTGACGGCGGCGTCGGTCTGCAGCGCCGAGATGTACGACGGGTCGGATCCGGTGTCGAGGCCGCCGGTGGTGACCGGACGGTTGCGGGCGCTGATGATGCCGCTCGTGACCGTGCCGGCAAGGCCCAGCGGCGCGCCGATGGCGATCGCCTGGTCCCCGACGACGACGTCGTCGGAGTTCCCCAGCGTCACCGCCGGAAGGCCGGTGCGGTCGACCTTGAGCACCGCGAGGTCGTACGCCGGCGAACGGCCCACGATCTTCGCGGGCACCGAGTCGCCGTTGGCGAAGACCACCGAGATCTTGCCGTCGGTGACGCCGGCGGCGACCACGTGGTTGTTGGTGAGGATGTAGCCGTCACTGCGCAGGACGAAGCCTGAGCCGGTGTCGCCGCCAGATCCGGCGACCACCTTGATCAGCACGACTGACGGCAGCACCTTCTGGGCGATACCGGCGACGGACTCCGGCGGGCGGGACAGCGAGCCCGACGGCGGCGCACCGAGACTGGCCCCCGAGTCGAGCACGTTGCTGGACGTCGAACGGTGCTCCCACCAGACCCCGCCGGCGCCGCCGAGGCCACCGGCCACCAGGGCCACCACGGCAGCCCCTGCAAGCAGGGTCCCGGTGCGCGGGCCACGTCGCATTCCGGGTTCGGGCAGCGGGTCGCCCAGCGTGTCCAGCTGCAGCGTGTCCAGCTGCAGTTGCGTGGTCGGCTGGCCGCCGTAGGGCGCGAACGACGGCTCGGACGGTACGTCCGACGCACGATGACGTGTCGTGAACGGGCTGCCGTAGGCGTCGGCACCGGGCGCGCGCGGCGGAGGGGCGAACGGGTTCGGCTCGTCAGTCATCGAAGTCAGATCCTCCGGGCCATGGGGGTGCGTCGGCGGGCGAAACGATCAGTCGAGAGGATTCAACCAGGAGAGCAAACGCCCAGCACCCCGGCCCAGCCGGTCCGGGATGGACGTCGCAGCCGGATCAGGCCCTCCGTGCGGCAGCGCCGCGACGACCGCGTCGACCTCACCGTCGGGCGCGTCGGACACCACAGTGAAGACCTAGCCGCGGGCGCTCCAGAACACTGGCGGTGTGCCTGGCGGAAGGGTCGCCGCGCGCACCGGTGGGGCGGCCGCCGGCGCATCGAGGTGACCGGGCTGGATGAACAACGACACGACGCTGAGCCCGTCCGAGTAGGTCAGGTGCAGGACGCTGCCGCCGGTGCCGGACACGCCGGCAGCGCCGACCAGGGTCAGCCCGCCGAGCTGCATCGGGCAGGGCCACCCCTGTGCGGCCCAGCGGCTCGTGTCGCTGGTCGACAGGTCGGCGGTGCGCGCCGACGGCAGCATCGGGGGCAGGTGGGTCGGGCTGGTGACCGAGAAGCTCAGGCTGGTGAGGCTCGCCGAGCGCACCAGCGTGCCGCTGCGGTCGTACTGGCTGCGAGCCAGGGGCAACCCGGTGCTGGAGTCCAGGTGGAACAGCGCCGCCGCTGAGCCGTCGGCCCGCAGCGCCTGAACGGTGTGGACCGGTCGACCGAGGAACACCTGGTCGGCGCCGACGACGAGCTGGTAGCTGCCGCCGAGCAGGCCGAGCATGCGGTCGTTCCAGCGCGCGCTGTCACCGTCGAAGACGGCCTGGCCGCTGCTGCCTGCGCCCACAGTCGTGACGACGGCGCCACGCCCGGGCAGGTGGATCACCTGCAGGTGGTGGTCTGCGGTTCCGGCGATGCGAACGATCTCGGTGCCGGTGAAAGCCAGGGACGAGTCGGCGGTCAGCCCCCGCTGGAGCAGCCGGACCGCCTCCGGGTCGCTCGCCGGGGCCGACGCGAACACCGGCTCCTCGGAGGGCAGCGTCGAAGACGTCGTCGCGGCCGACATCGCCGGGAGGGTGCTGGACGGACCGGGCGGAGCCGAGGTGGGCAGGACCTGGGCCAGCACCGGCTCGGACAGCGGCAGTCCCCCGGACACGTGGTCGTGCTCGCGGACGAACCGGTCGACGGGCGGGACGACAGCCAGGCCCACCGGGGCCGCTCCGACGGCGTATGCGGCACCGGTGCCGACCAGGCTGACGGACAGGAGCCCTGCACCGGCGAGCCGGACCCGGCGGGCGGCGGACCGCCCGACCCGCTCGGACCGAACCGAGCGGGCGACGACCGGAGCGAGGTAGGACTGGCCCGGCTCGGGCAGGGAAGGGACTGCGAGCCGGGCCAGTCGCAGAGTGAGGTCGTCGGGCGCCTCGACGCCGCGCAGGTCTGCCAGCAGCCCCTTGATCACCCGCTGCTCGTCGTACTGCGCCCGGCAAGGCCCGCAACGGCCCAGGTGCTCGAGCAGCGCGGCCCGCTCGTCGGGCGCGAGCCGACCGTCGACGAGGGCCGCGGCCCGGTCGCCGAGGTGGCGTTCCGGCAGGCTCACCGGCCCGGCTCACCCACGGGCACGGGCAGCGCGTTGGGGGCCCGGTGGGCCAGGGCCGCACGCAGCTGGGAGCGGCCGCGGTGGATCCGGCTGCGGACGGTGCCCAGCTTGATGCCGAGCGTGGCGGCGATCTCTTCGTACGTGTACCCCTCGATGTCGGCCAGGACGACGGCCGCGCGGAACTCGGGGATCAGGGCGTCGAGGGCCCGCTGGACGTCGTCGTCGAAGTGCGTGTCGTCGTAGACCTGGGACGGGCCCGGCCCGGTGCCCGGGAGGCGGTCTGCGGCGTCGTCGGGCAGCGCGTCGAACCGGATCCGAGCCTTGCGCCGCATCTGGTCGAGGAAGAGGTTGGTGGTGATCCGGTGCAGCCAGCCCTCGAACGTGCCGGGGGTGTAGGAGGACAGCGACCGGAAGACCCGGACGAACACCTCCTGCGTGAGGTCCTCGGCGTCGTGCCGGTTTCCGGTGAGACGGTAGGCGAGCCGGTACACCCGGGCGGAGTGCATCGTGACGACGTCCTCCCAGCTCGGCGCCGCCCAGGCGTCCAGCACGACCGTGCCGACGTCGGCAGGACCGACGGACCGGTCGAGGGGGGCGGGCGCTGCGGTGGCCACGAAGTTTGCCTTCCGGAGGATGGACCGGACCTGCATCCGGCACCTCCATTCTCCCCCGAGCGGGGTTGTGACAACCGCCAGAAAACCTAAGGATTGGCTGAGACTTCGGACACGCGAGATCGCCCGTGACCATCGGCCTCACTAGGAGAACGCCTCGCAGACGAGCGCGGTTCCCCGATCAGCGGGCCGCCTCTGGGTACGCTGAAGGGGACGAACTGGGCCGACGAACGACGAACTGGGCCGACGAACGACGAACAGAGCCGAGGAGGCCACGATCAGCACGCCCCCAGCACCTGAGGTCGGCTCGTACGCTGCCAGCGCGGCCTACGCCGACGCCTATGTGCCCGAGGACGCCGTGCTCACCGCTGCCCGGCAGCGGGCCGACGAGGTCGGCTGCGCGGCCGTGACCCCGGGTGCGGGCGCGGCTCTGCGGCTGCTCGCCGCCCTGCTCGACGCCCGGGCTGTGGTCGAGATCGGCACCGGCACCGGCGTGTCCGGTGTGTGGCTGCTGCGCGGGATGGCCGGTGACGGCATCCTCACCACAGTCGAGACCGAGGCCGAGCACCTGCGCCTGGCCCGCGAGGCGTTCACCGACGAGGGGGTCGCCCACGGCCGCACCCGCACGATCCTCGGGCAGGCCCTCGACGTCCTCCCCCGGCTCACCGACGACGCGTACGACCTCGTGTTCTGCGACGGCGACCCGCGCGAGTTCGCCGACTGCCTCACCGAGGCGCACCGGCTGCTCCGTTCCGGTGGCGTGGTCGTGTTCGACCATGCGCTGCACGGCGGCAAGGTGGCCGACCCCGCCCAGCGCGACCCTGAGACGGTGGGGCTGCGCGAGCTCGGCCGGCAGCTCCTCGAGGACGAGCGGTTCCTGCCGCTGCTGCTCCCCGTCGGCGACGGGCTGCTCGTCGGCCGCAAAGTCTGAGCCCAGCCCTACCGGTCGACCAGCCACGTCAGCAGCAGGCGCACGCCGTACCCCGTGCCGCCCTTGCACAGCTCGTCGACGTCTCGGTCGGACCGGCCGGTGCCGGCGATGTCGAGGTGAGCCCAGGGCCGGCCGCCGGTGAACTCGCGCAGGAACAGCGCCGCCATGATCGAGCCGCCGCCCAGGCCGCCGGTAGCCGCATTCGCCAGGTCGGCGACCGAGGACGAGATCGCCGGTCGGTAGTCGTCGACGAGTGGCATCCGCCAGACCCGTTCACCGGACGTGACTGCGGCCCGTTCGAGCCCGGCAGCCAGCCGCTCGTCCGTCGCGTAGAGCGGCGCGTCGCGCCGACCGAGTCCGAGCGTCGCCGCGCCGGTCAGCGTGGCGATGTCGACCACGACGTCGGGGTTCAGCACGCGGTCGGCGTACGCAAGGGCATCGGCGAGCACCAGCCGGCCCTCGGCGTCCGTGTTGAGCACTTCGACGGTGCGCGCTCCGCCGTACGGCGTGATCACGTCGCCAGGCCGCATCGACCCGGCGCCCGGGAGATTCTCGGCGATCGCCAGCAGCCCGGTGACCCGCACCGGGACAGCGAGATCTGCCAGCGCACTCATCGCGGCGAGGACGGCCGCCGCGCCCGCCATGTCGGTCTTCATCAGCTCGAGGTTCGCGGCCGGTTTGATCGAGATCCCGCCGGAGTCGAAGGTGATCCCCTTGCCGACCAGCACGACGTGCTCGAGGGCTCGAGCGGCCTTGGCCGAGACCCCGGAAGGTGCGTAGGTCAGCTCGACGAAACGCGGCGACCGCACCGAGCCGCGGCCGACACCGAGCAGACCGCCGAACCCCTCGACCAGCAGCTCGCGCTCGTCGCGCACCCGCACGTGCAGCCCGCAGGACGCAGCGGTCGAGACCGCCTGGTCCGCGAGCCACTGCGGCGACTTGACGTCGGCCGGGGTGTGCGCGAGGTCGCGGGCCAGGTGGACGGCGCGGGCAGTGCACACGGCCCGGCGCAGGGCCTCAGCCACCGGCTCCGGATCGCGCACCGCGAGGGTCACCTGCGTGTCCACCACCGGCTGGGCGGTCAGCCCGGACCGCCGTGGGACGTACGACGCGAGCGAGTAGCCCTCGACGAACGCTGCTAGCAGCCGGCCACCACCCACGGACCCGGGCAGCACGAGCACGAGCTCCTTGCCCGCCAGCCGCCGGCCGAGTGCGGCCCCGGCCTTGCGCGCATCGGACGGCGACCGGTCGCCGAAGCCGAGCGCCAGCACCGCTGGCGCGGCCGGCGCGGCCGATGCGGACCCGGTCGCCAGCCGTACGGTCGTGATCTCGCCCGCGCGACCGTTCGCCTGTTCGCGGGACAGCCGCGCAGCCAGGTCGGGACCGTCCGGCAGCGCGCCTCGCAGTCCACGTGCGGGTCGGGCGCCCGCACCGGCCGGCTCCACCGCGACGACGAGCACGTCCGGAGCCTGCGGACCAGCGATGGCGGCGACCGACTCGAGGACGAACGTGGGCGACGACAAGGCGACGACCTTTCGGCAGGCGGGAGGGCCACAATTCGCGACGGCCCCGGAGCCGGATCCTTCAGCAGGATCGGGCGCCGGGGCCGTCTGGTACGTCGAAAGAGGTGCTAGCCGACGACTGACTTGAGAGCGTCGCCCAGGGCGCCCGCCTCAGTCGGCGTCAGCTCGACGACGAGTCGTCCGCCACCTTCGAGGGGCACCCGCATGACGATGCCACGTCCCTCTTTGGTGACCTCGAGCGGACCGTCGCCCGTTCTCGGCTTCATGGCCGCCATCGTCATCTCCCTAATGTCGTTTGTTCCGATCAAGGCCAGTATCTCGCACCCAGCGACCTGACTTCGACCAAGACCGGCAGACTGTCCTTCGTGAACGCGCGATCCGCCCTCTTCGACCTGTACGCCGACCACCTGCTGACCCGCGGTGGGGCCGCCCCCGTTGCCGGCCTGGTCCGCCTGATGGCGCCCCTGGGGATCGCGGCACCGGCGGTCCGCACCGCCGTGTCCCGTATGGTCCGGCAGGGCTGGCTGTCGCCGTTGAGCCTGCCCGAGGGCGCCGGGTACGAGCTCACCGCCAAGGCAGTGACCCGGCTCGACGAGGCGACGCAACGGGTCTACCGCCGGGTCGCCCCCGAGTGGGACGGCCACTGGCACCTGCTGGTCGTCCGGCGGGTCGCCGAGCGCGGGGCACGGGAGCGGCTGCGCTCGGGACTGTCGTTCCTCGGGTACGCCCTCCTCGACGACGCCACCTGGATCGCACCGCGGCCATCCACCGAGGTCGATGAGCTGCTGCACGCCGAGGGGGTTCGCGCCGAGCACTTCACGGCAGTCTACGACGGCGACCCGGCCGGCCTGCTGCAGCGCGCCTGGGACCTCGACGCCCTGGGTCGGTCGTACGAACGCTGGCTCGAGCACGCGGGCGAGATCCTCCAGCGCGGAGCGGTCGCACCTGGCGACGAGGACCTCGACGGACCGGACGGCGACCGCGACGCGTTCGCCGCTCGCAGCCGGCTCGTCCACGAGTGGCGCAAGTTCCTGTTCGCCGACCCCGGGCTGCCCAGAGTGCTCCTGCCCGAGGACTGGGCCGGCACGCGGGCTGCGGCCTTCTTCACCGACGAGGCCGAGCGGCTACGGCCCGCGGCGACCCGGTTCCTGACCCGCTGCCTCACCTGACCCGTCCCACGCAAAGGTCAAGATCAACACGAGTGGGGGGCGGGTGCGGCTGGGCTCTCGACATTCCTCCGCCGGGCTGCTTCAGTAGCGCCAACGCGACGGTCTTCGAGCGTCGCCCGGCGACAACGGAGTCCGCCATGGAGCTCAGCCGAAGGACACTGCTCAAGGGTGCGTTGGGGGCCGCCGGGGTCGCGGGGGTGACCGGCCTCGGGGCCGGCTCCGCCGAAGCCGCCGCCACCTCGACCGCCGGACGTATCCGCGCAGCCACCACGCTGGCCCGCACGTTCACCCGCGGCACCCCCGGCGCGGGCGGGTACGCCCCGATCGTGCTCGGGCCTGGCGAGCCGTACCTCGTGCGCAGCGACTTGGCTGCCGGCTTCGCCCGTCGAAGCGCCGGCCGGCGGACCGCGGCCAGGCGGGTCGTCGCGTCGTTCGCCCAGCTGACCGACACGCACGTGATGGACGTCCAGTCGCCGGCCCGGTTCGAGTTCTTCGACGCGTACGGCAGCCTGCCGTTCCCGGGGCTGTCCGACTTCACCAGCGCGTACCGGCCGCAGGAGCTGCTCAGCGCCCAGGTCGGCGAGGCGATGGTGCGCCAGCTCCGCGCGCTGCACCGCGGCCCCGCGACCGGGCGCCGCCTGCAGTTCGCCGTCGTCACCGGCGACAACACCGACAACTGCCAGCACAACGAACTCCGCTGGTACATCGACCTTCTCGACGGCGGAACCGTGCGGCCCGACTCCGGCGACCTCACCCGGTTCGAGGGCGTCATGGACGACGTCGCCGCCGACCCGTACTACTGGCACCCGGGGTCGGGGTTCGGCCAGCCGGGCACGACGTTCGGGTTCCCGACCGTTCCGGGGCTGCTGGACGCCGCACGCAAGCCGTTCGACGCCACCGGGCTGGGGCTGCCCTGGTACGCCGCGTACGGCAACCACGACGGGCTGGTGCAAGGCACGGTGCCGCGGAGCCCGCTGTTCCAGCAGCTCGCCGTCGGACCCGTGAAGCTCACCGAGCTGCCGTCGCAGATTCTTGCCGCACCCCTGCCCACCCAGCTGCAGTTCGTGGTCGGCCTGCTGCAGCAGGACCCGGCTGCCGTACAGCTGATGCTCAGCGACGGCGGACGCCGGTTCGTCACCCCGGACACCGGCCGCTGGATCGTCGACCGTGCGACGACCGTGGCGGAGCACTTCGTCACCACCGGGACGCCCGTGGGACACGGGTTCACTGCCCGCAACCTCGCGGACGGCACCGCGCACTACACCTTCGACGCCGGACGCCTGCGGGGCATCGTGCTGGACACGGTCAGCAGCGCCGGGGGACCGGACGGCTCGGTCGACCCCACTCAGCTGGCCTGGCTCGAGGGCCAGCTGCAGGCGGCGAGCCGGCACTGGCTGTCGCCGTCCGGAGCGCCCGTGAGCGGGCCCGGCCACGACCGGTACATCGCAATCTTCAGCCACCACACGATCGGCACGATGGACAACGTCCCGCCCGGCAGCGACCGGATCGGTGGTCCCGAGGTACGCGACCTGCTGCTGCGCTACCCCAACGTGATCGTCTGGGTGAACGGGCACACGCATCGCAACGAGGTTCTGCCGCATGTCCGCCCCACAGGGTCGGCCGTTGCGGGCGGCTTCTGGGAGCTCAACACGGCCGCCCACATCGACTGGCCCCAACAGTCCCGCACCGTCGAGGTCGTCGATAACGCAGACGGCACGCTCTCGGTCTTCGGCACGATCGTCGACCACGCCGGGCCCGCCTCGGCGCACAGCGGTTCCGGCTCGCTCGCGCTCGCGTCGCTCTCGCGCGAGCTGGCGGCCAACGACTGGCAGGACCGTACGGACGACCGCCGCGGCTCAGCCGCGGACCGTAACGTCGAACTCGTCCTGCCGGCCCCCTTCTAACCAGCGGGGCGGGCGGAGCAACCGACCAGGTGGTCGTCGACCATGCCCACGGCCTGCATCAACGCGTGCGCCGTCGTCGGCCCCACGAACGCGAAGCCGCGCTTCTTCAGCGCCTTGGCGAGCGCGGTCGACTCGGGCGTCACCGCCTGGATGTCGGCCAGCCGCCGCGGCGAGGGACGACCGGGACCGGGACCGAACGACCACAAGAACGCCGAGAGCCCGCCCTCCAGGGCCAGCGCCGATCGGGCATTCTGCACCGCTGCGGCGATCTTGGCCCGGTTCCGGACGATCCCCGAGTCGGCCATCAGCCGGGTCTGGTCCGCGGGCCCGAACGCTGCCACCGCCGGCAACGAGAATCCCGCGAAGGCGGCTCGGAAGCTCTCCCGCTTGCGCAGGATCGTGATCCACGAGAGGCCGGACTGGAAGGCCTCCAGGGTCAGCCGTTCGAAGAGCCGGTCGTCACCGTGGACCGGGCAGCCCCACTCCTCGTCGTGGTAGCGCACGTAGTCCGGCGCGGAGAGCGCCCAGGGACAACGGGACAGGCCGTCGTCGCCGACGACCAGGTCAGGCGACGCCGTCACCTTGCTCCGCCTCGACGGCGCGGGCGAGCTTGTTCAGCGACGAGCGGACCCCCGCCGCCATCGCGGGTCGGACTACGGGCCAGCCGATCCGGCCGAGCACCCCGAGGGGCAGCTCGAGCTCCTCGGACCAGACGAACCTGGAGCGTCCGCCAGGCAGCGCGAACACCTCGAACAGGCCGGTGCCCTTCACGACGTTGCCAGTGTGCAGCACGGCACAGCGGTGCGGGGGATCCCACTCGGTGATGACCATGGTGTCGACGAAACCCCGTCGGTTGCCGCGGCCGAGGCCAGTCCAGGCCTCGATCCCGCCGCCCAGCCCGACGCCGCGGTGAGTGGTGCCCCGCACCGTCGTGCCCAGCATCCAGTCGGACTGGCGCTCCCAGTCGGTCACCGCCGCCCACACCGCCTCGACGGGCGCGTCGACCAGGACGTCGACCACGATCGGGACCCGCCTCGGCGCCGCGTGCTCAGGCATTGGGACCGGCCTCGGGGTCGAGCGGCACGAACAGGTTGCGTTCGGTCGGCTGGTCCGACACCACCGCCTCGGGTACGACGAGCGCCGCTCCGACGGCGGGTTCGCGGCCGACCTGGGTCGGGTGGACCTGCGCCCGAAGCACCGCGATCTCGAGGTCGCGCTGCTCGATGTCGACGGCCAGCCGGTCGAGGACGTCATCGACCTCGTCCATGCGGTAGCCGCGCAGGCCCACCGAGAACTTCAAGCCGTCGACGTCGGGCCGGCCGACGAGTCGGTCGGGCGCGAGCTCGAGCGGGGCCTGGTCGACCACCGGGGCCCGGAGACCGTCGCCGGAGCCCGCGGCGACGACCGCGATCCCGCCGAGCACCACGATGCCCAGCAGGACGAAGAACAGCATCACCGCGAATCGCTCCCTTCACCGGAACAGCCAACCCCACGTGCGGACACCAGACGACGATCGTGCCACGCTGGCCCCCGACACACCCGACGGCTCGCGACGAAAGGCCACGATGAGCACGCGTCCGGCGGCCGACCTGCGTCTGGGTCGGCGCAGCTTTCCCCCTGACCGGCTCCTGGTCATGGCGATCGTGAACCGCACCCCCGACTCCTTCTACGACCAGGGTTCGACGTTCACTGACCCCGCTGCCCTCGCGGCGGTCGACCGGGCCGTCGCCGAGGGGGCCGACCTGGTCGACATCGGCGGGGTCAAGGCCGGCCCGGGCCAGGCCGTCGACGCCGCCGAGGAGATCCGGCGCACCGCGTCCTTCGTCGCCGCTGTCCGCTCGCGGTACCCCGAGCTCGTCATCAGCGTCGACACCTGGCGGCAGGAGGTCGGCCGTGTGGTCGCTGCCGAGGGCGCCGACCTGCTGAACGACGCCTGGGGCGGGGTCGACCCCGAGCTCCCTGCCGTCGCCGCTGAGCTTGGCCTCGGCTACGTGTGCACGCACGCGGGCGGCCAGCAGCCGCGCACCCGGCCGCACCGGGTCACCTACGACGACGTGATCGTCGACATCCTCGACCGCACGGTCGGGCTGGCCGAGCGAGCGCACGCCCTCGGCGTCGCCCGGGAGTCGATCCTGATCGACCCGGGCCACGACTTCGGCAAGAACACCCGGCACTCGCTGGAGGCGACCAGGCGGCTCGGCCAGCTCGTCGACACCGGCTGGCCGGTGCTGGTCTCGTTGTCCAACAAGGACTTCGTCGGCGAGACCCTCGACCTGCCGGTCGGCGGACGTCTCGTCGGTACCCTCGCCGCCACGTCGGTGAGCGCCTGGCTCGGGGCGCGGGTGTTCCGGGCGCACAACGTGGCCGAGACCCGGCAGGCGCTGGACATGGTGGCGTCGATCAGGGGCGACCGGCCACCCTCCGTGGCCCGACGCGGCCTTACCTGACCCGAACACTCGCTGCACGCTCGCTGCACGCTGCCCGAGCACCCTGAAGTCATCAGCACCGGACATTCAGCCTCGGAGGACCTCATGAGCAGCAAGCGTCGTACGGCCGCGATCGTCGCAGCCTGGACCGCGGTCGGCGTCATCGGCGTCGGCAGCGTCGGAGTGGCCATGGCCGCCGACTCCGGCTCGGCCAGCCCGTCACCGTCGGCCAGCTCGTCGGCCAACCCTGGCGACCCGCCCGGCGCCGGTCACCAGAAGCTGCACAGCCTGCGGTCGCGCGCTCTGCACGGGGAGTTCGTCGTTCAGACCAAGGACGGTGTCAAGACCGTCGAGCTGCAGAAGGGCACGGTAACCGCGGTGTCGACCACGTCAGTCACGGTCAAGAGCTCCGACGGCTTCACCGTCACCTGGACGATCAACGACCAGACCAAGGTGCGCAAGGACAAGGCGCCCGCGACCTCGGCGGACATCACCTCCGGCGTCCAGGTGCGGGTCGTCGGCCCGAAGGACGGCAGCACCACCACCGCCCGGCTGATCGCGATCGGCGTGCCGGGAGCCTAGTCGGGGGTTCGTCCTGTGTCGCCCAGCAGGGCGAAGGCCGCGGGGAGGGTACGGGCCCAGCCCACCGTCCCCGCGGCTTCCGGGCGCGTGAAGCCGAGCTCGACCAGTCGCCGGACCTGCTCACGGATCGGGTCGTACAACCCGTCCGGGTCGAGCACGACTATCGCCTTGGTGTGCATGCCGAGCGACCGGGCCACCCAGACCTCGAACAGCTCCTCGAGGGTGCCGAGCCCGCCGGGCAGGGCGAGGAACCCGTCCGAGCGCTCGTCCATGACACCCTTGCGGGCCCGCATCCCGTCGGTGACGACCAGCTCGTCGGCTTCGTGGTCGGCGACCTCGAGGGTGGCCAGCGCGCGCGGGATGACACCGAGGGTGTGACCGCCGGCCGCCCGGACGGCCCTCGCGACGGCGCCCATCATCGACACCGACCCGCCACCGCTCACCAAGGTCCAGCCACGACGGGCGATCTCGGTGCCGACCTCGTCCGCGAGGGCGGCGTACCGCGGCTCGATCCGCTCGCTGGACGAGCAGTAGACGCAGAGCGCGAACCGCGGGTCGCCGCTCACCTGCCGCCCTGCGAGCGCTGGATCGCTCGCACCGCCTCCTCGACGTCGTCGACCACATGGATCAGGTCGAGGTCCTCGCTCTTGATCTTGCCCCCTTCGAGCAGGCTCGACCGCAGCCAGTCGATCAGGCCGCCCCAGTACCTCGATCCGACCAGCACCACGGGGAACCGCGTGACCTTGCCGGTCTGAACCAGGGTGAGGGCCTCGAAGAGCTCGTCGAGCGTGCCGAAGCCGCCGGGCAGCACCACGAATCCGCGCGCGTATTTCACGAACATCGTCTTGCGGGCGAAGAAGTAGCGGAACACGATGCCGACATCGACCCAGTCATTCATCTTCTGCTCGAACGGCAGCTCGATGCCGAGGCCGACGGAGACCCCACCGGCCTCGCAGCACCCCTTGTTCGCGGCCTCCATGATCCCTGGGCCACCACCGGTGATGACGGCGTAGCCCGCTGCGTGCAGCTCGGCCCCGAGCCGCTCGGCGAACGCGTACTCGGGGTGGTCGCTGGCGGTACGGGCGCTGCCGAACACCGAGATGGCCGGACCCAGCTCGGCGAGCGTGCCGAAGCCTTCGACGAACTCGGACTGAATGCGCAGCACCCGCCACGGATCGGTGTGCACCCAGTCGGTGGCGCCGCGGGAGTCGAGCAGCCGCTGGTCGGTGGTGCTGCTGGGCACTTGCGACCGGCGCAGTCGGACCGGCCCTTTCTGCCGCTCGGCGGGCCGGTTGTCGGTGCTGCGGCGACGGGGCACAGGGGTGGGTTCGGTCACGGGCCCACGTTAGCGGGGACGCCTGCCCTTTGAACTGTAGTTGACACTTCAACCATCGAGTGTTTAACTGCATATCAGTTGAGCGTTCAACAATCTCCGAAAGGGTCCTCATCATGTCCGTCACCACCACCGACCTCTCCGTCACCACCGGCACCTGGGTCATCGACCAGAGCCACAGCACCCTGGGCTTCTCGGCCAAGCACGCCATGATCACCACCGTTCGCGGCGGCTTCGGCGGCTTCGAGGGCACGCTCGCGCTCGACGGCTCGAATCCCGCCCTCTCGTCCGCCACCGTCACCATCCAGGCCGCGAGCTTCACCAGCGGCAACGAGCAGCGCGACGGCCACGTCAAGAGCGCCGACTTCCTCGACGTCGAGAACTTCCCGACCCTGACCTTCGCCTCCACAGCGGTCCGTCAAGGCGGCAGCGAGTTCGTGATGGTCGGCGACCTGACCATCCACGGCGTGACGAGGACCGTCGAGATCGAGGCCGAGTTCTCCGGCGTCTCGAAGGACCCGTTCGGCAACGACCGGATCGGCTTCGAGGGCTCCACGACGATCAACCGCAAGGACTTCGGGCTGGAGTGGAACGTCGCGCTCGAGGCCGGCGGCTTCCTCGTCTCGGACAAGATCAAGATCACGCTCGACGTGTCGGCGATCAAGCAGGCGTAACCGCCCGTCCGACCTCGCAGAGGACCGGGTGCGCGCTCGGCTCAGCTCGTGAGCCAGGCCCGCATCCGGTCCTCGCACTGCACGATCTCGGCCTCGGGGACGAACTCCTCGCGCGTGTGAGCGAGCGAGGGGTCCCCGGGGCCGTAGTTCACTGCTGGGACGCCGAGCGCTGTGAACCGTGCGACATCGGTCCAGCCGAACTTCGCCCGCGGTGGCGCCCCGTCGGCCCCCATGATCGCGGTGATGAACGCGGCGGCGGCCGGGCGGCCCAGCCCCGGCAAGGCCCCCGCGGCACCGTCGACGTAGGTGACCTCGAAACCCTCGAACACCTCGCGTACGTGCTCCTCCGCTTCGGCCAGGCTTCGGTCGGGGGCGAACCGGAAGTTGACAGTGACGACGGCTGCGTCGGGCACGACGTTGCCGGCGACGCCTCCGCTGATGTAGACCGCGTTCAGCCCTTCGCGGTACTCGAGCCCGTCGATGTCGACCCGTCGTGCGTCGTGCCGCCGCAGCCGGTCGAGCACCTCGCCCGCCTGATGGATCGCATTGACCCCCAGCCACGACCGGGCACTGTGGGCACGCCGTCCCGTGGTGTTCACCTCGACCCGCAGCGTCCCCTGGCAGCCGCCCTCGATCGCGGCGGCCGTCGGCTCCATGAGCACGGCGAAGTCGCCCGCGAGCCACTCGGGATGCCGCGCGGCGATGCGTTTGAGCCCGTTGCGGTCCTCCTCGACCTCCTCGCCGTCGTAGAAGACGTACGTCACGTCGCGGGTCGGTTCGGTCAGGTGCGCGGCCAGCCGCAGCCCGACGGCTACGCCGCCCTTCATGTCGCACGAACCCAGGCCGTGCAGCAGCCCGTCGGCCCGGCGCGACGGCAGGTTGCCGGCCTCGGGCACCGTGTCCATGTGGCCGGCGATCACGACCCGCTCGACCCGCCCCAGTGTGGTCCGGGCGACGACGGCGTCGCCGTCCCGGTCGACCTGAAGGTGGGGGTAGTGGCGCAGCGCGATCTCGACCGCGTCAGCGAGCCCCTTCTCCGATCCGCTGACGGAGAACTCGTCGACGAGCGCGGCCGTCAAGGCCGGCCCGTCCTGGCTGAGGTCGAGGATCGTCACGGCGCTACGGTAATAGGCGTGACCGACCCGCCGGGCCCACCCCGCCCCATAGACCCTGCCCACGCCGCCTCCGGGGTAGGTCTGGCCACCTACGCCGCCACCGGCGCCATCCTCGACGTGCTCTTCCCCCAGCCGGTGCTCGCGGCCGAACCCCCGGTCCCGGACGGCCTGGCCGACCTCGCCTCCGTCGACCCCGTCCGGGGTGTGCGCTCCGAGCTCGTGGTCGTCCGGATCGACCTCGACCAGCCGCCCGTCGACGCGGCCGACGTCTACCTGCGTCTCCACCTTCTCTCGCACCGGCTGGTCCGCCCGCACGAGGTCAACCTCGACGGCGTCTTCGGGCTGCTCAGCAACGTCGTCTGGACCAACTTCGGCCCGTGTGCCGTCGACGGTTTCGAGGGTGTCCGCACCCGATTGCGTGCCAGCGGCCAGGTCACCGTGTTCGGAGTCGACAAGTTCCCCCGCATGGTCGACTACGTCGTGCCGTCCGGCGTGCGTATCGCCGACGGCGACCGGGTCCGGCTCGGTGCCCATCTGGCGCCCGGCACGACCGTGATGCACGAGGGGTTCGTGAACTTCAACGCCGGCACGCTCGGCGCGTCGATGATCGAGGGTCGGATCAGCGCGGGGGTGGTCGTCGGCGCCGGGTCCGACGTCGGCGGCGGGTCCTCGATCATGGGCACGCTGTCCGGCGGCGGCAAGACCGTGGTAAGCGTCGGTGAGCGCTGCCTGATCGGCGCAAACGCGGGCATCGGGATCAGCCTGGGCGACGACTGCGTCATCGAGGCCGGCTGCTACGTCACCGCGGGCTCGAAGGTGACGCTGCCGGACGGTCGGGTGGTCAAGGGAGCCGACCTGTCCGGCGTCCCGGGGCTGCTGTTCCTGCGCAACAGCGTCACCGGAGCCCTCGAGGCCCGGACCCGTACGGGCAGCTGGGGTGCCCTCAACGACGCTCTGCACGCCCCGTAGCGGCTAAGGCCGGGCATACCCGGCGCCGATGAACAGGTGCGGGTCGACGCTCATCGTGAGGAAGTGGCAACCGTAGCCAGCGGGCACGACGACATGCCGCGCCCGGACCCGGTCCGGCGCGCGTCGCTGCACGGCGCCTTCCACCTGGTCGAGGCGGTGCAGACCCCCGAGGTCGCGCAGGCCCGGGTCGAGATCCGGGCAGCGCTGGCCGAGGCCGAGCGGTCCGGATGGCCCGAGACCATCGCCACTCTCAACTACGCCGAGGCGGTCGACGCGCTCACCAACCTGCCCGAGCAGGCCGCCGAAGCCTGCCACCGGCTGATCGAGCGCGCCGAGGCTCTGCAGGAGCCCGCCATGCTCGCCGCGGGCCTGACCATCCGGGCCGAGCTTGCGCTGCGCGACGGGGACGTCGTGCGGCACGGCGCCGACTGCGCCCGGGCCCTGGTCCTGCTCGACACCGACAGCGAGCCGATCTCGCGGGCGAGCGCCTTGATCAGTGCCGGGGTCGCGTACGAGGCGCTGAGCCTGTGGGAGCTCGGCGACGAGCTGTACGCCAGGGCCGAGGCCTTGCTGCCCCAGTGCGACGACCAGCTGCTCCGGCCGGTCATCGAGCTCAATCGCGGTCTCGCCTGGTTCTGGTGGACGGCGGCACTGCTCGAGGCAGGGGAGACCGAGCGTGCGGAGCAGCTGCTGCGCGAGCGCTCCGAGGACATGACGCTCGACCTCCCGTCGAGCTGGGCACTCGCGCTACGGGTCAGCCGGCTGGCCCGGCTCACACTGCTCCACGCGGCGGACGCCGGCGAGCTCGAGGAGCTGCGCGAGCTGGGGGCTCGACTCGACCGCGGGGGCGCCGACATCGAGTGGCTCGCCCGGATGCAGGTCCACCTCGCGCTCGCCCATGACTCGATCCGGGTGGGTCGGCTGGACGCGGCTGCTGCACTCGCGGCGGCCGCCGAGGAGCTCACCAGGATCCAGGGCACCGTCTACCAGCGGTCGTTCGCGCACTGGACCGCCACGTTGGTCGAGCAGCGGCAGAATCCCGCGATCGGCCAGGCCACCCGCACGTACGCGTCGGTGCTCGCCCGGCAGCGCTGGGACGAGCGGCTCGGCCGGCTGGCCGCCGCCCGGGACCAGATCGAGTCGGAGCGGCTGCGCGGTCAGCATGACGGGCTGGTGCGCCGCACGCTCGAGGACCCGCTCACCGGGCTGGGCAACCGCCGCGCCCTCGAGCAGCGGCTGGACCGCGACCGCACCGAGCTCGCCGAGGACGGCGCGGTGGCGATGCTGATCGTCGACGTCGACGAGTTCAAGGCCGTCAACGACGCGTACGGGCACGCGGTGGGCGACCGGGTGCTGTGCCGGGTCGGTGACATCCTGCGGTCCGTGCTGCGCACCGACGACCTTGCGCTACGGCTAGGCGGCGACGAGTTCTGCGCCGTCGTGACCGGTGCGCCCGCCGACGCCGTCCAACAGCGGGCCGACCAGATCGGCGCGCTCGTGATGCTCGAGGACTGGTCGGCGATCGTGACCGGACTGCGGGTCAGCGTCAGCGTCGGGCTCGCCTGCGGCCGTGGACCGCTGGGCGTCGACGATCTCTACCCGCGGGCCGACGCGGCGCTCTACGCAGCAAAGGCCGCCGGCGCCGGCCTCCAACGCCTCGCCCACTAACCGCACCTCCCCCCTTCCACCTCCCCCACACCCCTTTCGCCACAAGGGTCCCCTCACGCCACTAGGCCGCGATTCCGCGCCACTCATGAGCGTGGGTACTCGGCTCAAGGGGCTACCCGGGTACGACGATCCCCAGTGGACGAGGAGTCAGCACGGGGAGGCGGCCGCCATGAGTGAGCAAGGGATGTCCCAGTCGGTTGCGCCGGCGGGATGGTTCGCGGACCCGAGCGGGAGGTTGCGGTGGTGGGACGGTCAGGTGTGGACCGAACACACCGCTGCTGGCTACCCCACGCCATACCCTGCCGAGTGCCCGACGCCACTCGTTGGAAGTCAGCCAGGCGTCAACGCGCTGGCGATCCTCGCGCTGATCGGCGGGTTCATCCCCCAGCTCGGTGTCGTCGGATTGCCGCTCGGGCTCGTTGCCCTGCGCCAGATGCGGGCGTCCAGGCAGAAGGGGCGCATCCCGGCGATCATCGGCATCACGTTCGGTTCGCTGTGGTCCCTCGGCATCGTGCTCGCGATGCTGACCGCTGGCGCCCGCCACGCCTGAGCCGTCATGAGGATGCCACACCGTTCCGCGGCGGATGAAGGAGGTGCTCTCATGCCAAAAGGCCGCGTTCCCGCGAGACTCACGAGCTCCATGGGTGCGAGATCGAGTCTCACCGCCGTGCTCACGCCGATCCGTGGCCGCGAAACTACCGACTGAGTACTACGGAGCAGATCGTCGGTGAGGCAGCAGCGAATCCGTGCTGATGTCACGCAACGTCCCGACACGCGCCCGCCAACCCTCCGGCGTCCCCGTCGGGTGATCAGCGACGAACTGCGCTCCACGAGCGGAGAGTGCGCCCACTACGCTCACGCGCTATGACAGACCCGGACCAGCAGGAACCGCACGAACCTCCGGTTGCCGGCGACGAGGTCGCCACGCTCCTTGGTTCGTTGAACCGCCAGCGAGCGATCTTCGAGTGGAAGTGTGCCGGCCTCGATGCCGCTGGGCTGAGCTCGACCGTCGGCGCCTCGTCGATGACCCTGGGCGGGCTGCTCAAGCACCTGGCGCTGGTCGAGGACGACTACTTCACCCGGCGGCTGCACGATCGGCCGCTGAGCGCCCCGTGGGACACCGCCGACTGGGACTCCGACTGGGACTGGGACTGGCATTCCGCGAGCACCGACTCCCCCCAGGAGCTGATGACTCTCTGGCGAGACGCGGTGGCCCGCTCCCGGTCGGCGATCGCGGAAGCCCTCGACGACGGCGGCCTGGACCGGCTCGTGAAGGTCGTCTGGCCCGACGGCAGGGCGGCGAGCCTGCGACGCATCTTGATCGACGTCATCGAGGAGTACGCCCGCCACGTCGGCCACGCCGATCTGATCCGTGAGTCGGTCGACGGACTGACCGGGGAAGACCCGCCGCGGTAGTACGGCCGAGGTCAGCCGGCGACGAGCCGTTCGCCCGCAGCGGCGATCCGTTCGTCCGTCGCGGTCAGCGAGATGCGTACGTGCCGCCCGCCCGCCACGCCGTAGAAGTCGCCGGGCGCCACGAGGATCCCGCGCTCGGCCAGCCAGGCGACGGTTTCGCCGCAGGGCTCATCCCGGGTTGCCCAAAGGTAGAGGCCGGCTTCGGAGTGCGACACCTCGAACCCCGACTCGTCGAGGGCAGCCAGCAACAGCTCGCGCCGGTTGCGGTACCGGGTCGCCTGCTCGCGTACGTGCTCGTCGTCGTCGAGCGCCGCCGTCATCGCAGCCTGGACGGGAGTCGGGACCATCATCCCGGCGTGCTTGCGTACGGCCAGCAGCTCGCGCACGAGCGAGGGGTCACCGGTGACGAAGCCGGCCCGGTACCCCGCGAGGTTGCTCCGCTTGGACAACGAGTGCACGGCGAGCAGCCCTTCGCGGGACCCCCCGCACACGGACGGATGCAGGATCGACACCGGCTGCGCGGTCCAGGCCAGCTCGATGTAGCACTCGTCCGACACGACGACCGCACCGCGTTCACGCGCCCACGCAACAACTTTCGCGAGGTGCTCGGCAGGAAGGACGCGACCGGTCGGGTTCGACGGAGAGTTGACCCATACGAGGTCGACCCGGCCGGGCCCGAGCGCCAGCGTCGCGTCGGACGTCACCACCTCGGCGCCGGCAAGCATCGCCCCCACGGCGTACGTCGGGTAGGCGAGCTCGGGGACGACGACCCGGCTGCCCGTTCCGAGGCCAAGCAGGCTGGGCAACCACGCGACCAGCTCCTTCGACCCGATCGTCGGCAGGACGTCGGCGGCATCGACCCCGGGTACGCCGAGCCGGCGGTCGAGCCAGCGGCTGACCGCGTCGCGCAGAGCGGGAGTCCCGTGCGTCGTCGGGTAGCCGGGAGCGTTCGCGGCGGCGCGCAAGGCGTCCTGGACGATCGCCGGCGTCGGGTCGACCGGCGTACCGATCGACAGGTCGACGATGCCCCCCGGGTGCGCTCGCGCCCGTTCGGCGTGGGGCGCGAGCGAGTCCCAGGGGAAGTCCGGCAGCCGGGTGGACACCGGACCGGTGCGGCTCAGTGCTCGGTGACCTGAGGAGGCAGGGCGGCGACGAGCGGGTGGTCCTTCTCGATCTTGCCCATCTTGGCCGCACCGCCCGGCGAGCCGAGGTCGTCGAAGAACTCGACGTTGGCCTTGTAGAAGTCCTTCCACTGCTCAGGAACGTCGTCCTCGTAGAAGATCGCCTCCACGGGGCAGACCGGCTCGCACGCTCCACAGTCGACGCACTCGTCGGGGTGGATGTACAGCATCCGCTCGCCCTCGTAGATGCAGTCGACGGGGCATTCCTCGATGCATGCCCGGTCGAGCAGGTCGACACAGGGCAGGGCGATGACGTAGGTCACCCGGTTCCTCCTCGCTTAGACCCTGAGGCTTTCCTCGGGGCCACGTTCAGACCCCTAGTATCTCGGGTCCGTGAAGTGATGTCTGCCCGGGGTCGTCCGAAGGAGCCACGCGTGTCGTCCAGCAGCTCGTTCCCGGCCCTGTCCCGCACCGGCCGACGGGTGTCGGTACGCCGAGTCGTGGGCTCCACGGACGGCCGCCCGCTCTTCTCGGACGCGCTCGGCCTGCTCGAGCGGACCGACGACGATGCTGTCGTGGTGCGCCGTGCCGACGGTTCGGCCGTGACCATCGTCCCGGGCTCGATCGTCGCCGCCCGCCTCGTCCCCCCGCCGTCGGTGTCTGTCACCGGACGGGCTGGGGCAGTGCGCGCCCTGGCGACAGGCACACCCGAGCTCGAGCGGATAGCGGCGCAGGCCTGGCTGGGGCTGGAGAACGGCGCGGTGGGCGAGTGGCTGCTCCGAGCTGCGGGCGGCTTCACGGGGCGGGCCAACTCGGCGCTCCCCGTCGGCGACCCGGGCCTGCCGCTCGGGGCAGCGGTGGACGCGGTCGCGGCTTGGTACACCGACCGCGGCCTGCCGCCGCGTTTCCAGGTCCCGCTGCCGTATGCCGACGAGGTCGATGCCGAGCTCGACGCACGAGGGTGGTCCGGCGGCGACGGCGCATTGGTGCTGGTCGCTGACCTCGGTCCAGTGCTGGCCCGACCGGTCTCGGCGGTGGCTGCCGGTACGACGGTTCGGGTCGACCCGCTGCCCGACGGTGCATGGCTGGCCGCCTACCACTACCGAGGCGGGGCGCTGCCCCCACACGCGAAGGCTGTCGTCGAACGCGGCCGGCAGCTGGGGTTCGGGTCGGTCCGTTCGACCGACGGCTCGGTCCTGGCCATCGCGCGGGGCTCCCTCGACGAGGGCTGGCTCGGCGTGACGGCCGTAGAGGTCGACCCGGGTGCTCGACGGCAGGGGCTGGCCGGGGTCGCGCTGCGCGCCCTGGCCCGCTGGGCGGTCGACCGGGGGGGCGAGTGCTGCTACCTGCAGGTCTCGCCCGCGAATGCGCCCGCCCTCGCCCTCTACCGGTCGGCCGGCTTCGTCGACCACCACTGGTACCAGTACCGCTCCCCCCCCTCCGCGACAAGGGTCCCCTGTTGCCACTAGAACGCGCTGGCAATCCCCTGTCGATCTCGTCGCGGCGAGACCTCGGCCGTTTCGGCTCGACCTAGGCTGCCGGCTCGGCCGTGCAGTCAGCCCGGTCGGGAGTCACGACGGGGGAGCCAATTCTCGGTCTAGTGGCATGAGGGGACCCCTGTGGCGGGGAATGTACGGCTACGTCGGGTGGCGACGCGCGAGGGATGAGGGGCGCCAAAGCGCGGTCTAGTGGCATGAGGGGTCCCTTCATGCGGGAGGATGGGCGCGCGCATGAAGGGCGACCGCAGCAGCACGCGCGCCGCAGCCAACCGGACGAGGGGTCACGAAGATGCAGCTGGGAATGGTCGGTCTCGGCCGGATGGGCGCCAACATGGTGCGCCGCCTCATGCGTGCGGGCCACGAGTGCGTCGTGTTCGACGTGAATGCTGACTCGGTCGCTGCGCTCGCGGCCGAGGGCGCGGTGGGCGCCAGCTCGCTGGAGGACTTCGTCGCCAAGCTCACCGGACCCAGGACGGCCTGGGTCATGGTGCCCGCTGCGTTCACCGGCTCGACGGTCGACCAGCTCGCCGCGCTGCTCGGCGCCGGCGACATCATCATCGACGGGGGCAACAGCTACTACCGCGACGACATCGACAAGGCAGCAGTGCTGCGCGAGGCGGGGATCCACTACGTCGACGTCGGCACGAGCGGAGGCGTCTTCGGGCTCGACCGCGGCTACTGCCTGATGGTCGGGGGCGACCAGGAGGCTGTCGCGCACCTGGGGCCGATCTTCGCGTCGCTGGCGCCTGGCGCGGGTTCGGCCGAACGTACGCCTGGCCTCACCGGTGACATCACCGCACCCGAGAACGGCTGGCTCCACTGCGGCCCCAACGGCGCCGGGCACTTCGTGAAGATGGTGCACAACGGCATCGAGTACGGCCTCATGGCGGCATACGCCGAGGGCCTGGCCATCCTGCGGCACGCCGACATCGGCAACGAGTCCCGCAGCGGCGACGCCGAGACGACCCCCCTGCGCGAACCGCAGTACTACCGGTACACCCTCGACATCCCTGCGATCGCAGAGGTCTGGCGCCGCGGCAGCGTCGTCGCGTCGTGGCTGCTCGACCTCACCGCGAAGGCTCTGCACGAGGACCCCGAGCTCAAGTCGTTCGGCGGCAAGGTGTCCGACTCCGGTGAGGGTCGCTGGACCGTCCTGGCCGCCGTCGACGAAGGCGTCCCCGCCCACGTCATCACCACCGCGCTGTACGAGCGGTTCTCGTCCCGTGGCAACGCGTTGTACGCAGACAAGGTGCTCTCGGCGATGCGCAAGGAGTTCGGCGGTCACCACGAGAAGACCGACGGGGAGCGCAGCTGATGCGGTCGATCGACCAGACGCCCGAGTGGGCGGCGCTGGCCGCGCACCGGGACGCGATCGCGGGCACGACCCTGCGCCAGCACTTCGACGCCGATCCGGGTCGCGGCACCAGCCTCACCGCGACCGTCGGCGACCTGTACCTCGACTACTCCAAGAACCGGCTCACCGCCGAGACTGTCGGGCTGCTCACCGCGCTGGCCAGGGCTGCCGGGCTGCCCGAACGCGTCGACGCCATGTTCGCGGGCGAGCACATCAACACCTCGGAGGACCGCGCGGTGCTGCACACAGCGCTACGGCTGGCGGCCGACGCGACCCTCGTCGTGGACGGCCAGGACGTCGTCGCGGACGTCCACGCCGTGCTCGACCGGATGGGCGACTTCGCCGACCGCGTGCGCTCAGGCGAGTGGAAAGGCCATACCGGGCAACGGATCCGGGCAGTCGTCAACATCGGCATCGGCGGCTCCGACCTCGGCCCGGCGATGGCCTACCAAGCCCTGCGCGACTACTCCGACCGTGACCTCACGTTCCGGTTCGTCTCGAACGTCGACCCCACCGACGTCACGGAGGCGTTGGCCGGGCTCGACCCGGCGAGCACCTTGTTCATCGTGTGCTCCAAGACGTTCTCGACCCAGGAGACGCTGGCGAACGCGACCGCGGCGCGCACCTGGCTGCTGGCCGGTCTCGGCGAGGCCGGCCCGGGCTCACCCGCCGTGGCCCGCCACTTCGTGGCCGTCTCGACCCAGGCCGACCGGGTCGCCGCGTTCGGCATCGACCCGACCAACATGTTCGGCTTCTGGGACTGGGTCGGCGGGCGCTACTCGTTCGACGGCGCGATCGGCTTGTCGCTGATGGTCGCCATCGGACGCGAGCAGTACGCCCAGCTGCTGGCCGGGTTCCACATGGTCGACGAGCACCTGCGCACCGTGCCGCTGGAGCAGAACGTCCCGGTGCTGCTGGGCCTGATCTCGGTGTGGAACATCAACTTCCTCGGCACCTCGAGCCAGGCCGTCCTGCCGTACAGCCAGTACCTCTCCCGGTTCCCCGCCTACCTCCAGCAGCTCTGCATGGAGAGCAACGGCAAGTCGGTACGCCGCGACGGTGCAGCAGTGACGTACCAGACCGGCGAAGTCGTCTGGGGCGAGCCGGGCACGAACGGCCAGCACGCCTTTTACCAGCTGCTGCACCAGGGCACGCGCACCGTGCCGGCCGACTTCATCGGCTTCGCCGCGCCCCTGCACGACGTCGACGGCATGCACGACCTCTTCAGCTCCAACCTGCTCGCCCAGCCCGCGGCACTGGCGTTCGGCAAGACCGCGGAGGAGGTCGCGGCCGAAGGCGTCGACCCGGCCCTCGTGCCGCAGAAGGTGATGCCCGGGAACCGACCCTCGAACGTCCTGCTCGCGGAGCGGCTGACACCGTCCGTGCTCGGCCAGCTGGTTGCGCTGTATGAGCACCGGACCCTGACCCAGGGCGTCGTCTGGGGGATCAACTCGTTCGACCAGTGGGGCGTCGAGCTCGGCAAGGTGATGGCGAACCAGCTCGCTCCGGTGCTCACCGCGGCGGCGGACCCTGACCTGAGCGGGCTCGACTCGTCGACGGCAGCGTTGGCCACGCGGCTGCGGGCGGGCCGCCGCGCTTGAGCGCGGATCCCGTGGAAGATCGCTGTCGCTCCAGTAGCACCGATCTTCCACAGCGGCCGGGGTGCGGTCAGACCAGGAAGCGCCCAGGCCGCCTCTGCGAGAGTCTCCGGGTGAAGCCGACCCTGCCTCGCTAGCGGGTCGGGCTCGGCGACGGCGACCCGCTGGGGCTCGGCGAGGGACCCGGCTTGGCGCGGCAGTAGATCAGCTCGGTGGGCTGGTAGTGGGTGTGGAACTTCTCGGACTTCACCACGGTCGCGCCACGCTTGAACACCCGCGTGACATCGATGTCGAAGCCGTTGAGGCCCGCACTGGGGATGCAGCTGGCCGTCGCGTCGTAGACCGTGGGGTACGGCCGCGGGTTGTACCGCGCGCTGCTCACCGAGTCGATGCCCCAGACCTTCGTGCCCCAGATCGTCACGGTGACCGACGAGTCGGTGAACGACGAGTCGACGATGATCGCGTGACCGGAGTCGTTCTGGAACTGCAGGTCGACCGACGGCCAGGCGACGGTTGCCTCGCGCCCGGCCGGGTACCGGCTGATGTAGAGGCTGTGCGCCTTGTGGGTCACGATCTTCAGACCGGCGAAGAACGCGGCGTTGAACGTCGTGGTCGCCACCTGCGACGTGCCGCCGCCGTAGTCCTTCTCGAACTTGCCGTTGTTGATGATGAACCCGATGGCGAACCCGTTAGCAGCGGTGCGCTCGCCCACGATCTTGTTCAGGCTGAAGACCTCGCCCGGCAGCAGGACCGTCCCGTCGATCAACGTCGCGGCGCGATGGATGTTCTGCAGCCGGTACGCGGCGTACGGGTAGTAGGTCGTGAAGCTGGCGACCTTCTCCTTGATACCAAGGGTGTTGGCCCGCGCCGTGGTGAGCTTCGGCTGGACTTCGGCCAGCTTGACGATCGCGACCCGGTCGGAGGTCCTGGGCAGCGCGGCGAGGAAGGCGGCGGCAAGCTGATCGGCCGGCACCGCGAGCCCGGACTGCGACGCCACCACGCTGGGCGATCCGCCGGAGAGCGAGAACTTCGCGTCGACCGCCGGCCGTTCGACCCCCGCGAGGGGCCGGGCGAGGGCGCGCTTGAGACCGACGCCGTTCAGGGTCGGCACCAGCTTGCCCTGGTCCGGTTTCATCGCCAGGTACGGCGTGAACGTGCTGGGGACGACCGGCACGTTCACGGTGGCCACCGACAGTCGGACGGGTCCCGACACCGCGGGACGAGCGAAGTCGGCCAGCGCCCGGGCCACCTCGTCGGCGCTCACCGTGGGTGGAAGAGCGGTGGTCGCGAGCTTGACCGTGGTGGCTCGCAGGAACACCGAGCGAAGGGATTCGGCCGCCTTGGCCCGGTCGATCCCGGTGCCGGCGGACGGCTCGATCGCTGTCGCACGACCCCCGGCGAAGCTGATGCCGCCCTCGCGTCCGGGCTTGTCGACCGAGGTGCCGACCGCAGCGACGGCCACGTCGAGCCGCGCCGCGTCGACCTTGACCACCGGCGCCACCTGTGACCCGCCGAACAGCGAGCCGATCAGGCTGAACGGGTTCAGGCTGCGCGTCCCGGCGTTGCGGACGGTCGCGGCGGCGTCGAACGCCAAGCCTGCCTTGACCGGGTCGACGGTGGTCTGGCTGCTCCCCGCCGTGACGGTGATCGGGACCGTCGCCTTGGTCCCGACCGCGGTCGCAAGCCGTGCCTGCGCCTGCTCCGGGGGAAGTCCGCCGATGTCGTGCCCGAGCACCGTGGTGCCGTGCGGGACGCCGCTGCCGGCGAGGACGTACAACAGCGCCCAGAGGACGACTGCACCCAGAGCGGCCGCACCGGCGAGCAGGGCGGGTTTGGGGAGGTTGACGTTCACAGGATCGGCTGGCTCTCGGGTCGGCTTCGCCTGGAAAGGCGGGACGGTTACCCCCTCATCGTAAGCGACCGGGTCAGGGAGCCCTGTCGATGACGCTGCCCAGGGTCGCATAGCCGCCACGGAAGTAGCCCAGCGCGTCGGCGTCGGGATTCGGCAGCGAGATGGCCACCACCCGCCCGACCACGATCGTGTGGTCCCCGCCGTCGTACTCGGCCCAGGTGACGCACTCCAGCACCGAGAGGGCGCCTTCGAGCACGGCGACCCCGTCGCCGGAGCGGTGGTGGTGTGGCGCGTGGTCGAGCTGTCCGACCAGCGGACGCCCCTTCGTCGCGAACCACACGGCGGACTCACGGGCCTCAGCCGGCAGCACGGACACCACCCAGCGGCCCGCCGCGAGGATCGCCTCGTGAAAGCGGGTGCCTTTGTCGACGCAGACCAGCACCAGCAGGGGATCTAGTGAGACGGACGCGAACGAGTTCGCCGTCATCGCGTGGTCGTTGCCCTCGAACCGGGTCGTCACTACGGAAACTCCGGTGGCGAACTGGCCGGCCGCAGCCCTGAACTCGGCGACGGTGGGCACGCCCTCACTCTAGCCGTGCTGGATCAACCGGGCCGGATCAGCCCGGGACGCCGCCGGACAGCCGGGCGTTCTCGATGACCAGGGCTGCGGGGTTCTCCACGAGCCTCAGGGTGCTCAGGGAGGTCTCGCCGAACGCGTTCTTCGTCGCGCTCGACAAGGCCAGTACGCCGATCACTTTGCCGCGGGCCTTCAGCGGCATCGACAAGAAGGTGGACATGCCGCCCTCGTCCTCCATGCCGAGCATGCCGTCGCGGTCCGCGATCCGCGGGATCAGGTCGACGACGTCGACGTACTGTCCCGTCACCTGCCCGGCAGCGCCCGCGATGGCGGAGAAGAACTCGCTGTACTGCTGGTGCGAGGTGTCCTTGTTGAGGGTGACGTACGTCGAGCGGTCGTCGAGCATCAGGACTGCGGCGAGGTCGTAGTCGACGACCCGGCCGAGCACCATGAGGACGGCGGCCACGGTCTCCTCGAAGCCGAAGACCTCGGAGGCGATCGTCGTCACCTCGGAGTGCACCTGGGCCTCGAACAGCTTGCGGTCGAGCAGGTCGCCGATCCGGGCGTAGACGTCGTCGTCGGCCAGGGTGACCGGGTCCGGGACGAGCCGGGGACGGCCCCCGCGCGCGCGGTCGGCGTCCTGGATCACCGAGCGCACCGCGGCGACGAGCTGCGGCGCCTCGAAGTCCTTGGACAGGAACTTGTCAGCGCCGACGAGCGCCCCCCAGTAGCGGTCGGTCGCGGCGTCGAGAGAGGTCAGCAGGATCACGGGGATGTCCGAGGTCATCCAGTCGTCCTTGAGCAGCCGCGCGGCGACGTAGCCGGAGACCCGGGGCATCTGGACATCGAGGATGATCGCGTCCGGCTGGGTCGCGAACACGGTCTGCACCGCCTCGACACCGTCCTCGGCCGTCACGATCTCGAACCCGTCGCGCATCAGCACCGAGCTCACGATCTTGCGAAGCGTGGGACTGTCGTCGGCGATCACAACCCGCAGCGGCTGCGAATGGTCCACGACTGATCCTTCCCTCATCGGCCGACCAAGCGACGGACCGTATCTACGAGGTCGGCCTGATCGAACTCACTCTTGAGCAAGTAGGCAC
>JBBQWS010000034.1:0-36826 GCA_038210415.1 Actinomycetes bacterium | reverse complement strand
TGCGCCGGAAGCAAACCATTGACAGACGGGCGGGTCAGCACCAATCCGTTACCAAACGGAGAGCGGCCCGCTGACCCGAGCGCGAAAGCGCTAGAAGGTGTCGGCGGGCACGTAGGTGCCCCACACCTCACGCAGGGCGTCGGAGACCTCGCCGACCGTGGCGCGGGCCCGCAGGGCGTCCCGCATCGGCAGCAGGACGTTGTCGGTGCCACGCGCAGCAGCCTGCAGCCGGGTCAGCGCGTCGGTGACGGCTGCGTTGTCGCGCTCGGCCCGCAGGGTGGCGAGCCGCGCCGCCTGCTCGGCGCCGATCGCCGGGTCCACCCGCAGCGGCTCGTACGGCTCGTCGTGATCGATCGTGAACCGGTTGACGCCGACGATCGTTCGCTCACCGGAGTCGATCGCCTTGGCCACGGCGTACGCGCTGCGCTCGATCTCGGCCTTCTGGAAACCGGCTTCGATCGCGGCGACGGCGCCGCCGAGGTCCTCGACCCGCCCCATCAGCTCGCGCGCTGCGGCTTCGACGTCGTCGGTCAAGGACTCCACGACGTAGGACCCCGCGAACGGGTCGACCGTCGCGGTCACGTCGGTCTCGTAGGCGAGCACCTGCTGGGTGCGCAGGGCGAGCCGGGCCGCTTTCGCCGTCGGCAGCGCGATGGCCTCGTCGTAGGAGTTGGTGTGCAGCGACTGGGTGCCACCGAGCACGGCGGCGAGCCCCTGGACCGCGACCCGGACCAGGTTGACCTCGGGCTGCTGGGCCGTCAGCTGCACGCCGGCGGTCTGCGTGTGGAAGCGCAGGGCCAGCGACTTAGGGTTGACCGCGCCGAACTCGTCGCGCATGACCTGGGCCCAGATCCGGCGCGCCGCCCGGAACTTCGCGACCTCCTCGAGCAGCGTCGTGCGCGCGACGAAGAAGAAGGCGAGCCGCGGTGCGAACTCGTCGACGTGCTGACCGGACGCGACGGCCGCGCGGACGTACTCGATCCCGTCGGCCAGGGTGAACGCGATCTCCTGCGCAGGCGTAGCCCCTGCCTCGGCCATGTGGTAGCCCGAGATCGAGATGGTGTTCCACTTCGGCATGACCTCGCGGCAATAGCTGAAGATGTCGGTGATCAGCCGGATCGAGGCCCGCGGCGGGTAGATGTAGGTGCCCCGCGCGATGTACTCCTTGAGCACATCGTTCTGGATCGTGCCCGTGAGCTCCCCGGGGTCGACGCCCTGCTCCTCGGCGACGAGCTGGTAGAGCAGCAGCAGGACGGCGGCTGGCGAGTTGATCGTCATCGAGGTCGACACCTGGTCGAGCGGGATCTGGTCGAACAGGATCCGCATGTCGTCGATCGAGTCGATGGCCACGCCCACCTTGCCGACCTCGCCGAAGGCGATCGGGTGGTCGGAGTCGTACCCCATCTGGGTCGGAAGGTCGAAGGCGACCGAGAGTCCGGTCTGCCCGGCGTCGAGCAGCTGGCGGTAGCGCTGGTTCGACTCGACCGCGGTGCCGAACCCGGCGTACTGCCGCATCGTCCACGGCCGTCCGGTGTACATCGACGGGTAGACCCCGCGCGTGAACGGGTAGTCGCCGGGCTCGCCGAGCTGGACGGCCGGGTCCCAGCCTTCGAGATCGGCCGGCCGGTAGACGGGCTTGATCGGGATTCCGGACTCAGACAGCCGCGGTTCTGTGCTCATGACCCGAGCGTACTGATCAGGCGGCTGGGGCCGCGGCGTGATCCTGGAGAGCGTCGGCCGCTCTCTCGAGCGCGACACCCACGATGCCGACCAGCTCGTCGAGCAACGCGCGGTCGGCGACGAGCGGCGGCGACAGCTGGACCACGGGGTCGCCGCGATCGTCCAGGCGGCAGAGCAGGCCAAGCTCGACCATCTGCTTGCTGAGCACTCCGCGCAGCAGCCAGTCGGCCTCGGCACCCTCGAACGTCGTCTTGGTCGCGCGGTCCTTGACGAGCTCCAGCGACCAGAAGAACCCGGCCCCGCGTACGTCGCCCACGATCGGCACCCGGCGCAGCTCGTTCAGCCGCGTCGCGAGGTAGGCCTGGTTCTCGCGCACGTTGTCGAGGACGCCCTCGCGCTCGTAGATGTCGAGGGCGGCGAGCGCGATGGCGGTGGTCAGCGGGTGCGCGCTGTAGGTCAGCCCGTTCATGTACATCTCGCCGGCCATGAACGGCGCGGCCACCCGGTCCGACATGAGAACGCCCCCGAGCGGTGCGTGCCCCGCGGTCGCTCCCTTGGCGAACGTGACGAAGTCGGGCTTGGCGTCGTAGCGCATCGACGCGAACCACTCGCCCACCCGGCCGAACCCGGTGATGACCTCGTCGGCGACCAGCAGGATGCCGTACTTGTCGCACAGCGCCCGAAGTCCCGGCCAGTAGCCGCGCGGCGGCGTGAACGAACCGCCGGAGTTCTGCACGGGTTCGGCGATGAGGATGGCGATCTGGTCGGCGCCCTCCCACTCGATCGTCGCCTCGATCTCGGCGAGCAGGGCCGCGGTGAACAGGTCCTCGTCGGCGCCGGCCGGGTGCCGGTACGCGTTGGTGTTGCTGACGAACGCGGTAGCGATGGGCATCGGCTCGAACGGGTGCCGGCAGTCCGGCAGGCCGGTCAGCGACAGTGACCCCAGCGACGTGCCGTGGTAGGCAAGCCGGCGCGAGATCGCCTTGTGCCGCTGCGGCTGGCCGTTGGCGGTGTGCCACTGCCGGGCCAGCTTGTACATCGCCTCGTTCGCCTCGCCGCCGCCGCTGGTGAAGAAGACCCGCGACAGCCCGAGCGGCTCGGCGAGCCCGGCGAGGCGTTCGGCCAGCCGCGCGGCGGACGGGTGGGTGACGTACCAGGACGGCGTGAAGACGAGCTCGCTGAGCTGGCGTTGGGCGGCCCGTCCGATCTCGGCGCCGAAGCCGTGCCCGAGGTTGTTGCAGAACAGACCCGAGATGCCGTCGATGGACCGCCGCCCGTCCGCCTCGATGACGTGACAGCCGTCGCCGCGGACGAAGATGCGGACGTCCTCGCTGGCGAACTCGGACATGTCGGTGAAGTTGAGCAGCAGGTGGTTCTTGACCTGCCGCTGGAGGGTGGCCTGCTCGGCGGCGGAGAGGCCGGCGTGGACCGCTTCGGCGGTCATGAGGATCAGCTCCCGGTCCGGACGTCCATCCTGAACGCCCATTCAGCATGAGGTTCCGGTGAGGCTAGCACCGCCGGGCCGATCCTGACTAGTGGTTCAGCATCCCGGGTTCGGTGCGCAGCTCCTGCGCCGCCGCCGCGAGCCACAGCGCCGACATCCGTTCCGACGTCATGTCCGGGTCGGCCAGGGCCAGCTGGATCGCGAGCCCGTCCATCAGCGACGCGAGGCGCACCGTGGTGTCGTCGACGTCATCCGGGTGGAAGACGCCTTCGGCCACTCCCGCGGCGATCGTGTCGCGCAGCATCCCCCGCCAGCGGCGGTCCAGCGCCTCCCGGGTGGCCCGGGCACCCTCGTCACGCAAGGCCCGGACCCAGATCTCCAGCCACAGCGCCCAGTCGCCGACGGCCGGGCCCGCTCCCGCGCCCAGCTCGCCCATGTGCCGCAGCCGGCCCAGGGCGCCCTCGGCGCTGGCCAGGTCGCTCTCGAACTCGGCGTAGAACTCGTCCTCGACCGTAGTCAGCGCCTGGGCCAACGCGTTCTCGAGTGACTTGAAGTGGTACAGGACCAGACCGGACGAGGTGCCGGCCGCATCGGCGATGTCGGCAACCCGGGTGCCTGCGTACCCGCGCTCGCGCAGAACCTCGACGGCCGCGCCGAGGATTCGCCGACGGCGCTCCTCAGGGGCCTTGGCCGCCAGGGTCCTTGGTCGGACCGCCATCGCACCTCCCGTGACCGGTATCGGGACCAGTGTGACCGATCCCTCACGGCGGCTGCCGGTCAGGGCGGGCCCAGCGCATGCCGCATCGGCGCACCGTCGATACGATGACCACACCCAGCAGGAGCGACCGTGGGAGGAGCCAGGTGGCGACAGGGCCGAGCGGGATCACGAGCGGCATGACAAGCGGGCGGCCGGCCGGAACGCTGTACCGCGGCCGCGAAGGCATGTGGTCCTGGGTGGCCCACCGGATCACCGGGGTCCTCACCTTCTTCTTCCTGTTCGCCCACGTGCTCGACACCGCGCTGGTCCGGGTCTCCCCCGACTCGTACGACCGGGTCATCGCGACCTACAAGACGCCCATCGTCAACCTGCTCGAGGTCGGCCTCGTCGGCGCCGTGCTCTACCACGCGCTCAACGGCCTGCGGATCATCGCCATCGACTTCTGGGCCAAGGGGCCGAGGTACCAGCGGCAGATGACCTGGGTCATCGTCACGGTCTGGCTGGTGGTGATGGTGCCCGGCGTCTACTTCATGACCCGGCACACCCTGCGCGCCCTCTTCGGGAGCGCATGATGAGCAGCCCCGACCTCGCCGCTCCTCGGTCACCGCGCTCCACCGGCCACACCACCGGGCAACGGACCAAGCAGCGCACCAACTTCGAGCTCTACAGCTGGCTGTTCATGCGGGTGTCCGGCCTGATCCTGATCTTCCTCGTGCTCGGCCACCTGCTGATCATGAACATCCTCGACGGCGGCGTCCAGAAGATCAACTTCGGGTTCGTCGCCGGCCGTTGGTCCTCGCCGTTCTGGCAGACGTGGGACCTGCTGCAGCTCTGGCTAGCCGAGCTGCACGGCACCAACGGTCTGCGCACGGTCATCAACGACTACGCCGACAAGGACAGCACCCGGTTCTGGCTCAAGATGCTGCTCTACACCTCGGCACTGCTGGTGCTGGTCCTCGGCACCCTCGTCATCTTCACCTTCGACCCGCGCATCAGCTGAGGGGCAGAGCATGCAGTTCCACACGTACGACGTGGTGATCGTCGGGGCAGGTGGCGCCGGCATGCGGGCCGCCCTCGAGTCGGGCCAGCGGGCTCGTACTGCTGTCCTCACCAAGCTCTACCCGACCCGGTCGCACACCGGCGCGGCGCAGGGCGGCATGTGCGCCGCCCTGGCCAACGTCGAGGAGGACAACTGGGAGTGGCACACCTTCGACACGATCAAGGGCGGCGACTACCTCGTCGACCAGGACGCCGCCGAGATCATGTGCAAGGAGGCCATCGACGCGGTCCTCGACCTCGAGAAGATGGGGCTGCCGTTCTCCCGCACGCCCGAGGGCAAGATCGACCAGCGCCGCTTCGGCGGGCATACGCGGAACCACGGCGAGGCGGCGGTGCGCCGGGCCTGCTACGCCGCCGACCGCACCGGTCACATGATCCTGCAGACGCTGTACCAGAACTGCGTCAAAGAAGGGATCGAGTTCCACAACGAGTTCTACGTGCTCGACCTCCTGATGAACCAGGGTCGCACCGCCGGCGTCGTCGCCCTCGAGCTCGCGACGGGCGAGCTGCACGTCTTCAGCGCGAAGTCGGTCGTGTTCGCCACCGGCGGCTTCGGCAAGGTCTTCAAGACCACGTCGAACGCCCACACCCTCACCGGCGACGGCATGGGCATCATCTGGCGCCGGGGCCTTCCGCTGGAGGACATGGAGTTCTACCAGTTCCACCCGACGGGCCTGGCCGGGTTGGGCATCCTGCTCACCGAGGGCGCCCGCGGCGAGGGCGGCATTCTCCGCAACTCCGAAGGCGAGCGCTTCATGGAGCGGTACGCCCCGACCATCAAGGACCTCGCACCTCGCGACATGGTGTCGCGGGCCATCTACACCGAGGTGCGGCAGGGCCGTGGCTGCGGGCCAAACAAGGACTACGTCCACCTCGATCTCACGCATCTGCCCCGCGAGCAGCTCGACGCGAAGCTGCCCGACATCACCGAGTTCTCCCGCACCTACCTCGGCGTCGAGCCGTACACCGACCCTGTCCCGATCTACCCGACCGCCCACTACGCCATGGGTGGCATCCCCACCACCATCGCCGGTGAGGTGCTGCGCGACAACAAGCACGTCGTGCCCGGGCTCTACGCCGCCGGCGAGGTCGCCTGCGTGTCGGTCCACGGCTCGAACCGGCTGGGCACCAACTCGCTGCTCGACATCAACGTGTTCGGCCGCCGGGCCGGGATCCACGCAGCAGAGTTCGCCGCCAAGAACTCCCACGTCGAGCTGCCGGACGAACCCGCCGCACTCGTTTCGTCGATGCTCGACCTGGTCCGCGGCAACGAGGGCGGCGAGAAGGTGTCCCGGATCCGCACCGAGCTCCAGCAGACCATGGACGACAACGCGTCGGTCTACCGCACCGAGACCACGCTCAAGCAGGCCGAGGTCGATGTCGCTCGGCTCAAGGAGCGCTACACCCGGATTTCGGTGCAGGACAAGGGCCAGCGCTACAACACCGACCTGCTGGAGGCGATCGAGCTGGGCTTCCTGCTCGACCTCGCCGAGGTTCTCGTCGTGTCGGCGCGGGCCCGCAACGAGTCGCGCGGCGGGCACTTCCGTGAGGACTACCCGCACCGCGACGACGTCAACTTCATGCGGCACACGATGGCGTACCGCGAGGTCACGCCGACCGACGGTTCGGACGGTGAGCCCGCCGACGGCGAGGTCTCGATCCGACTCGACTACAAACCCGTTGTCGTCACCCGTTACCAGCCGATGGAGCGCAAGTACTGATGACGGCTCTCACCCCGATCCCGGTCCGGCTCAAGATCCGGCGCTTCAACCCGGAGACCGACAGCGAGCCGCACTGGGAGGTCTACGAGGTCCAGTGCCTGCCGACGGAACGGCTGCTCGACGCGCTGCACCGGGTCAAGTGGGAGGTGGACGGCACCCTGACCTTTCGCCGTTCGTGTGCGCACGGCATCTGCGGCTCCGACGCGATGCGGATCAACGGTCGCAACCGGCTCGCGTGCAAGACTCTGGTCAAGGACCTCAACCCCTCGCACGACATCACGGTCGAGGCGATCAAGGGTCTGCCGCTGGAGAAGGACCTCGTCGTCGACATGGAGCCGTTCTTCGCGGCATTCCGAGAGGTCAAGCCGTTCCTGATCACGACCGGCCAGGAGCCTACGCGCGAGCGCCGGCAGTCGGCGGAGGACCGGGCCCGCTTCGACGACACCACCAAGTGCATCCTCTGCGCGGCCTGCACGACGTCATGCCCGGTGTTCTGGACCGACGGGCAGTACTTCGGCCCGGCCGCCATCGTCGCCGCGCACCGGTTCATCTTCGACAGCCGTGACGAGGGCTCCGAGGAGCGGCTGGAGATCCTCAACGACCGCGAGGGGGTCTGGCGCTGCCGCACGACGTTCAACTGCAGCGAGGCCTGTCCCCGCGGCATCGAGGTCACCAAGGCCATCCAAGAGGTCAAGCGCGCGCTCATCTTCCGCCGCGTCTGACCCCCCAGAGCCTCCGCCTCACCCCTGTTGAGGGGGGCAATCAGGCCCGCGGGCACCTCTAGTTCGGCGGGGCAACCCCGTTGACAGGGGTGAAGCGCGCCGTCCCCTCGTCGCAGGGGCCACCTGCCCGGGCGGTGAGTGGCGCGCGAGCTCGGTCTAGTGGCATCAGGGGTCCCTTGTGGCGGGGAGGGATGGTCAGTCGCCGGTGCCGGCCCAGGCACCGGCCAGCAGGACCAGCCGGGACGCGTAGCCGATCCACACCAGGAGCCCCACCGTCACCGCGAACGTGCCGTAGACGACGTTGCCGTGGACGCTTGCCAGCAACAGCGTGGCCGCCTGCTTGAGCATCTCGAAGCCGACCGCAGCCACCATCGAACCCTGCAGCAGGCTGCGGTGGCTCGTGCCGCGCGGCGGAAGCGAGCGGAACAGCAGGTAGAACAACGAAAGGTCAGTGCCCAACGAGACCACCATGCCGAGCAACCGCACGACCAGCGACAGCCACGCTCCGTCCAGGCCGAAGACGGAGCTCAACGCGCCGGTGGCGACGCTGACCCCGACCGTCACCGCGACCGAGGCGATCAGGCAGGCACCCAGCAGCAGCAAGGTGACGAAGTCGCGCACCACACCGGTGACGTAAGGCACCTCACGCGGCTCGACCCCCCAGATCAAGTAGAAGGCGCGGCGCAGCGACCCCACCCAGCGGACGCCCGCGTAGAGGAGCACGACCAGACCCACCACCCCGACCGTGAGGCCGGCGCTGGCGATCGCGTTGAGGTCGATCCCTTCCGGGAGCACCTTGGCGAGCTGTTGGCGGACCGTCTCGTCGAAGGAGGGGACCAGCCGGGCGGCCAGCGCACTCACGCCGAGCGCCACGGCCAGCAGCGGGAAGAGAGCAAGGAAGCCGTAGTAGGTCAGGCCGGCCGCCAGCAGCGAGCCGTTGACGGCGAGGTAGCGGTCACCGGAGCGAAGCGCCCGCGCGGCGAACGGGCTGCGGTCGCGCACCCGCGTCAGCAACGCGCGCACGGATCCCGCCAGTGTCCCGATCCGGCCCGCCGCTGGCCCAGGCCGGCCCGGGTCAGCCGACGAGATGGGGCGGCCCTTCGAACCCGAAGTCACGTCGCTGCTTCCAGTCGCCGTCGACGTGCTCGTACAGCCGGAAGCCCTCGGCCACGAAGTCCGCTTCGTAGGCAGCCAGCTCGGCCAGCACGGCATCGAGCACCGGCTCTGGCAGGTCTTGCGCCAGCGTGACGTGCGGGTGGTAGTTGAAGTGCAGCGGACGCCACAGCACGCCGGACCGGACGGCGTTCTCAAGCCGCTCGCAGCCGGCCACGCCCTCGGCGAGCACCAGGAACACCACTGGGGACGCCGGCCGAAACGTCGCGGTGCCCCGCAACTTCACCGCGAACGGCTCGTTCGCGCCCGCCACGGCCGACAGGTGCGCCTGGATCTCCGGCAGCAGGTCGGCGTCGACGGTGGTCGGCGGCAGCAAGGTCACGTGGCTCGGGATCGAACGGGCCAGCGGGTCGCCGTACCGCTCGCGGACCTGCCGGAGTGCGGAGCCGAACGGTTCGGGGATGGCCAAGGCAACCCCGATCGTCCGCGCCTCGCCCGGTGTCACTGCGCAGGCACCAGGAATCCGACCCGGTCGTAGACCGTGGCCAACGTCGGACCCGCCACTGCCTTGGCCCGGGCGGCGCCGTCGGCGAGCCGCCGGTCGAGCTCGGTCGGGTCGTCGAGCAGCTCGGTCACCCCGGCGCGGTACGGGCTCACAGTCGCCACGAACGCATCGGCCACCGCCGCCTTGAGATCACCGTAGCCGGACCCGTCGAAGTGCTTCTCGAGGCTCTCGATCGACTGGTCGGTCAGCGCCGACAGGATCGTCAGCAGGTTCGACACCCCGGGTTTGCCGGCCGGGTCGAACCTGATCTCGCGCTCGGCGTCGGTCACAGCACTGCGGATCTTCTTCGCGCTGACCGCCGGTTCGTCGAGCATCCACAGGCAGCCGGCCCCGCCACGGCTCTTGCTCATCTGCTTCTCGGGGTTCTGCAGGTCGAGGATCTTGGCCGTGGCCTTGACGATGTACGGCTCCGGCACGACGAACGCCTCGCCGAAGCGCGAGTTGAACCGCTGCGCGAGGTCGCGCGAGAGCTCGACGTGCTGGCGCTGGTCCTCGCCCACCGGCACCAGGTCGGTCTGGTAGAGCAGGATGTCAGCTGCCTGCAGCACCGGGTAGGTGAACAGCCCGACCGATGCCGCCGCCGAGCCCTCACGGGTCGACTTGTCCTTGAACTGGGTCATCCGCCCCGCCTCGCCGAACCCGGTGATGCAGCCGAGCACCCACGTGAGCTGGGCGTGCTCGGGCACGTGGCTCTGCACGAACAGGACGCTGCGCTCGGGGTCGACGCCGCCGGAGTAGTACTGCGCCGCGGTGGCCCGGGTGCGCGCCCGCAGCGCCGCCGGATCGTGCCCGGAGGTGATCGCGTGGAGGTCGACGACGCAGTAGATGGGGTCGTTTTCGTCCTGCAGGAGGACCCACTGGCGCAGCGCGCCGAGGTAGTTGCCGAGGTGCAACGAGTCGGCGGTCGGCTGCATCCCGGAGAAGACTCTCGGTCGGCCTGGTGTGCCCGTCATGATGGCAATCCCTCGGTGGTGTCTGGCTCGGTGGTGTCTGGCTCGGTGGTGTCTGGCTCGGTGGTGTCCGGGTCGCCCGTCGGTGAGACGCGCAACCGCGCCACTCTACGACCGTCGGTCGCGGTCACGGTGAGTCGGTGCCCCGCGACGTCGACGCTCTCGCCGACGGCGGGGATGTGCCCGAGCGACGCCAGCACGAAACCCGCCACGGTCTCGTACGGGCCTTCGGGCAGGGCCACTCCGACCTCGTCCTCGAAGTCGTCGAGGTTGAGCAGCCCCTCAACCTCGAAGTCGCCGCCCCGCAACCGACGCGAGTTCTGGTCGTCGGTGTCGTACTCGTCGCGGATGTCGCCCACCAGCTCTTCGAAGATGTCCTCGAGGGTGACGATCCCGGCCGTGCCGCCGTACTCGTCGACGACGATCGCGAGGTGCATCCCGTCGCGGCGGAGCTCGCTCAGCGCGGGCAGCACCCGCTTGGTCCCAGGCAGCTGCGGCACCGGCCGAGCGAGGTCGCCCACCCGGGCGGAGCGGCCGCTCTGGACCGGGTCGAAGAGGTCGCGGACGTGGATGAAGCCGAGCACGTCGTCGGCGCTCCCCCGGATCACCGGGTAGCGACTGTGCGGGAGCGCTGCGACGATCCGCACGGCTTTGTGCACCGGCAGCGACGCGTCGAGAAAGGCGACCTCGGTGCGCGGGATCATCACCTCGCGCAGCTGCGTGTCAGCCGCCTCGAAAAGGTCCTCGATCACCTGGCGCTCCTCATGGCCGAATGCCTGGTGCTCGATGACCAGCGTGCGCATCTCCTCGTCGCTGATCCGCTCACGGCCAGCGGACGGGTCCCCGCCGAGCAGCCGCACCACCAGGTCGGTCGAACGGGACAGCAGCCAGACGATCGGGCTGACGATCTTCGCGAACCGGTCGACGGTGGGTGCCGCCACCATCGCGAGCGCCTCGCCGCGTTGCAGGGCCAGCCGCTTCGGAGCCAGCTCACTGAGCACGAGCGAGAAGTACGAGATGATCAAGGTGATGCCCACGAGGGACAGCGGGTCGGCCAGGCCCTGCGGCACTCCCCAGCCCAGCAGCACCGGCTTGACGTCCTCGGACAGCGTCGCAGCCCCGAACGCCGCCGACAGGAAGCCCGCGAACGTCACGCCGATCTGCAACGCAGCGAGGAACCGGTTCGGGTTGAGTGCGAGCCGCGCGACGATGGCGCCACGACGGCCGCGCGTCGCCATCGTCTTGATCTGGCTCTCCCGAAGCGAGATGAGAGCCATCTCGGTCGCAGCGAAGACGCCGCCGAAGAGGATGAAGACCAGGACCAAGCCGATCTTGGACCAAGGGCTTCCCATGCAGAGCAGCCTACGGGCCCGGATCAGCCCTTGGTCGCACCCAGGGTCAGGCCGGAGACGAACTGCCGCTGCAGGAGGAAGAACACCAGCAAGGTCGGCAGGGCAACCAGGATGGAACCCGCCGAGACCAGGTTGTTGTCGGTGAAGAACTGGCCCTTGAGGTTCTGCAGGGAGCTCGTCACCGGATACTTGTCACCCGACGTCATGAGCGTCACGGCCCAGAAGAACTCGTTGTAGATCCAGGTGGTCAGCAGGGTCGCGAGCGCGGCCAGCGGTGGGCGGCACAGGGGCATCGTGAGCTGCCAGTACTGCCGCCAGATGCTCGCACCGTCGACCTCCGCGGCCTCGTACAGCTCGCGCGGCAGGGTCTTCATGTAGTTGCTCAGGACGAACGCGCAGAACCCGGTCTGGAACGCCACATTGATCAGGATCAGGCCCCAGTACGAGTCGTACAGGGTTCCGGAGTCGCTCATCCACTCCGGCAACGGGATGCTCTTGTACAGCCGGAACAGCGGGATGAGCAGGGCCTGCGGCGGGAGCAGGTTCGCGGCGGTGAAGAGGCCCAGCATCGCGAGGTTGAACTTGAAGCTGAACCGCGACACCACGAACGCCACGCAGGACGACAGGAGGAGCGTGAGGATGACGGCGGGGACGGTGACGATCAGCGAGTTGACGAAACCGTGGGAGAAGTTGCCGATGTCCCAGGCCTTGGTGTAGTTCGACAGCGTGAACCCGCCCCACGACACGTACCCGTTGATGGCGGTGAACTGGTAGTCGCGGAACGAGTTGATCAGAGCCCAGGCCACCGGGAAGACCCACACCAGCGAGGTAGCGCCGAGGAACAGGTGTAGCGCCAGCCGGGGCAGGGTCATCCGCCGCTTCTTGGCCACCAGGGGCGCGGCCTCGGCACGGTCGGGTGTCTGCACGTCTGCGGTCACCGCGGTCATCAGTTGTCCTCCCTCATCACGATCGTCACGTAGACGGTGACGAAGATCAGGGACACGGCCAGCATGATCGTGGCGAGGGCCGACCCGAACCCGATTCGGCTCGCCTCACCGACGACGTTCGAGGTCACCAGCGCGGAGATGAGCTCGAGCCCGTTGCGACCCTTGTTGATGACCCAGACGAGGTCGAACGCCCGCAGCGACTCGATCACGGTCACGACGATCACGATGATGTTGATCGGCCGCATCACCGGGACGACCACCTTGAAGAACGTCTGCACCTGGCTCGCACCGTCGACAGCCGCGGCCTCGCGCAGCGTTCCGTCGACCCCCTTCAGGCCGGCCAGGTAGAGCAGCATGATGTAGCCGGTATGGCGCCAGGCCGTGGCGACGAGCACGGCCCACAGGTTCACGCTCGGGTCGCCGTACCAGTCGGTGGTCCCGCCGGTGACAGCGTTGATCAGGCCCTGGTCGCGGGAGTAGAGGAGCTGCCAGATGAAGCCGATCAGCGCGAGCGACAGCACGACGGGCATGTAGTACGCGGTCTGGTAGATGCGGCTGCCACGGAACTCGCGGTCGACCAGAACGGCCAGGAGGATCCCGATGACGGTGGGGATCAGGAAGAGGAAGACCAGCCAGATCAGGTTGTGCTGGACGGCCGGCCAGAATGGCGGGTAGATCGTGGTGGCGTCCTGGTAGTTCTTCAGGCCGATCCACTGGATGCCGCTCAGCGGACCGATGCCGTCCCAGCGGGTGAACGACAGGATGACCGTCGCGATCGCCGGGAGCCAGACCAGCCCGACCACCAGGATCAACGGCAAGGTCACCATCGCCGCGACCACCAACCGGTCCCTGGTCGAGAGCTTGCGGGCACCGGCTTTCGTCCGTCCGCCGGAGGCACCCTTGCGGGTGCCTCCGGCGGCGGTCGGGGGCAGGACCTCGTTCTCCGAGACGGCGGCCATCACTGTCGTCCTTTCGTGCTGGGTCCTGCCCTTGCGGTCGGGCCGAGGTGAAGCTGGTCGCGCAGTTCGGATCCGGTGGTGCGCTTCGCCTAGACGAAGATGGACTTGGCCTGAGCCTCGATCTTCGAGGTCAGTCCGTCAATATCCTTCGGGTTCTTCAGGAAGTCCTGGATGGCCGGGATCATCACGGTGGACGCGAAGTCCGGACGGGTGTCGCGGTCGAGGAACTGGGCGATGTTCTTCGCCGAGCCCACGAGCTCCGCCGCCTTCTTCTGCAGGGCGGTGTAGCCGCTGACGTCGGCCGTGGAGTTGGCCACCAGGTTGGCGGGGTCCTTCTTCGCGGCGATCGTCTGCGCCTCGCCCGACCCGAGGTAGGTCAGGAGCTTCTTGGCGCCGTCGATGTTCTTCGGCTTGGCGGCCATCATGTAGCCGTCGATAGGTGCATCCAGGGCGTCGGAACCGATGGTCGAGTCGATCTCCGGGAACGTGAAGAAGTCGAGGTCGGACTGCTCCGCGGCGCTGAACTGCTGGCCGACGAACAGACCGAGCAGGTACATGCCCGACTTCTTCTGCTGCAGCGACTGCGCAGCCTCCTGCCAGGTGCGGCCCAGCGGGTCGGCCTGGTGGTACGGGAGGAGCCCGGCCCAGGTGCTGAAGACCTTCTTGACCTCAGCGGAGTCCCACGACTTCTTGTGGGCCATCAGGTCGATGTGGAACTGGTACCCGTTGACGCGCATGTTCAGAACGTCGAACGTGCCCATGGCCGGCCAGCCGTCCTTGTCGCCGAACGCGATCGGGTTCAGGCCGTCCTTCTGCATCTGCTTGGACAGCGTGACGAGCTCGTCCATCGTCTTCGGCACGGTGTAGCCCTTGGCTGCCCACACCGACTTGCGGTAGAAGACGGCCCAGGGGTAGTAGCCGGACGGCACGAAGTACTGCTTGCTGTCGTCACCGGTGGACGCCGTCTTGAAGCCGTCGGTGAAGCCGGTGAGGTTCGGCCACACGTCGCTGACGTCGCCCGCGAGGCCCTTGGCCGCGAAGAAGCGCATCCGGTAACCGGCGAACCAGGTGAAGACGTCGTCCGGCTTGCCCTGCAGGTAGTTGTTGATGTTCTCCTGGAACGTGTTGTGGTCCACCGTGTTGACCTTGGCGGTGAACCCGGTCTTGGCGTCGAAACCGTCGGCCACAGCCTTGACGACCGCCCGGGGCTTCTCGTCCGACTGGTTCGAGCCCAGCGAGACGTTCTTGTCGACGGTGGCCGCGGAGCCTCCGCTGGAGCTGCTGCTGCACGCGGCGAGGACGCCAGGCAGGCTGAGCGCGGCACCGGCGCCGACGACACCCTTGAGCACGGAGCGACGGGCGAAGCCGGTTTCGGCGACGGACTTGGGGATCAGGCCCGAGAGGTACTCGGACTCGGACTCGGGACGGGACATTGCAGCCTCCTGGGCACGGATGAGCAGCGAACGAGACGGGAACTGACGGCACGTGTTCGAACAGAATCCAACAAGAGCAATCACCGTTGATGACACACTCTGTCGTGCGCGGGTCGGTGTCAAGCACTTGGCCACAACTGATGTCGAACTCGTGACACGTTTGTTACAGAAGGCGGAAGACGCCTGTACTGAGAGGACATCCGACTCTGGTGAAGTCCCAGCGCACCCTGTCGTCGATCGCCGCGACCTGGATCAAGATCCGACAACGTCCGCCACGCTTGTGACTGAATGTTGGAACGCGTTGACTTTCGCCCCACCAGGTGTGCAGGCTGTGCAGCATGCTGGGACCACGAAGCGATCAAGGCATCCCGCTCCGCGCGGGACTGGCCTTCGGCGGCGACTACAACCCTGAGCAGTGGCCCGAGGACGTGTGGCCAGAGGACATCCGGCTCATGCAGGAAGCCGGCGTCACCCTCGTCAGCGTAGGCATCTTCTCGTGGGCGCTGCTGGAGCCAGAGCCCGGCCGCTACGACTTCGGTTGGCTCGACCGCATCATGGACCTCCTGCACGCGGGTGGCATCTCGGTCGACCTCGCCAACGCCACCGCCTCCCCTCCCCCGTGGCTGGCACACCGCCACCCCGAGTCGCTGCCCCTGAACCAGACCGGCTCGACGCTGTACCCCGGCTCGCGGCAGGCGTTCTGCCCCAGCTCGACGGCGTACCGCGAGGCGGCGCTCGCCCTCACCGAGGCGATGGCCGCCCGCTACGCGAACCACCCGGCTCTGGTCATGTGGCACGTGAACAACGAGTACGGCTGTCACAACGCGCACTGCTACTGCGACGTCAGCGCGGCCGCGTTCCGACGCTGGCTGGAGCGGAGGTACACCACCCTCGACGCGTTGAACGCGGCCTGGGGGACGGCGTTCTGGAGCCAGCACTACTACGCCTGGGACGAGATCGAGCCCTGCCGGCTGGCCACGAGCTTCGGGAACCCGACCCAGCGTCTCGACTACCGCCGCTTCTCGTCCGACGAGCTGCTCGACTGCCTGAGGGCGGAGCGCGACGCGCTGCACCGGATCAGCCCAGGCGTCCCGGTGACCACCAACTTCATGGTCCCGATGTTCAAGGACCTGGACTACTGGGCCTGGGCCGACGAGGTCGACGTGGTCTCAAACGACCACTACCTCGCCGGCTGGGAGGCGAACCCGGAGATCGACCTCGCGTTCGGCGCCGATCTCACCCGCGGGCTCGCCGGCGGCGCGCCCTGGCTGCTGATGGAGCACTCCACCAGCGCCGTGAACTGGCAGTACCGCAACTACGCCAAGACACCCGGACAGCTGCGCCGCAACAGCCTTGCCCACGTGGCGCGCGGGTCCGAAGGCGCGATGTTCTTCCAGTGGCGAGCGGCCAAGGCGGGGGCGGAGAAGTTCCACTCGGCGTTGCTGCCGCACGCCGGCACCGACACCAAGGTGTGGCGAGAGGTCGTCGCGCTGGGCGACAACCTGCGGTCCTTGGCGCCGATCGAGGGCAGCCGGGTCGAGTCCGACGTCGCGATCGTCTTCGACTGGGACTCGTGGTGGGCCGTGGAGCAGGACTGCCACCCGTCCGCCGACCTGCACTACACCGACCACGCCCGCGACCTCTACACGGCGCTGTGGCAGGCGGGCGTCTCGTGCTCGTTCGTCCGACAGGGAACCGACCTCAGCGCGTACCAGCTGGTGCTCGTGCCGACCTTGCACCTGTCCACCGATGCGGGCGCGGCCGCGATCACCGAGTACGTCCATGGGGGCGGCACGGTGCTGGTCGGCTACTTCAGCGGCATCGTCGACGAGGACGACCACATCCGGCTCGGCGGATACCCCGCACCGTTCCGTGAGCTGCTCGGGATCCGGGTCGAGGAGTTCTTCCCGCTGCGTCCCGGCGAACGGATCGAGCTCACCACCGACTCCGGCGAGCAGTGGGCCACCCAGTTGTGGACCGAGCTGATGGCCACCGAAGGCGCCGACATCGTCGCGACGTACTCGGGCGGACCGCTCGCGGGCAACCCGGCGATCACCCGCAACAGCTACGGCGAAGGCACCGCCTGGTATGTCTCCGCCCGGCTCGAGCCGGCTGCGGTCACGGCGCTCATGGCCCGGGTCGTCTCGGGCGCGGGAGTCACTGCCGTGGCCGAGGCGGCCCAGCCCGGGCTGGAGATGGTCCGCAGACGGGTGACCGCGGCGGCCGGTTCGACCCAGCCGGGCACGTCGTACCTGTTCCTGATCAACCACGGCGACGGCCCGGTCGAGGTCGCGGCGTCCGGCCGCGACCTGCTGACGGGCACCTGGCACGCGTCGACCACGGTCGTCCCGGCGGGCGCCGTCGTGGTCGTCGACGAGACCGCCACGGACTTCGGGGAGGGGTAACCGTGCTCGCGCAACAGCGCCAGTCCATCATCCTCGACCACATCAAGACGCACGGCGGGGTGCGGGTCAGCGAGCTCACCGAGGTCCTCGGGGTCTCGGACATGACGGTGCGACGCGACCTGGAGGCGCTCGCCGCCCGCGGGATGCTCGAGAAGGTGCACGGCGGCGCGACCGCGATCCCTCAGCACAGCACCGACGAGCCCGGCTTCGACGCGAAGTCGTCGCTCGAGCAGTCCGAGAAGGAAGGGATCGCCCGACGGGCGATGGCCATGGTGCGGCCCGGCACCGCGATAGCGATCAGCGCGGGTACCACGACCTGGGCGATGGCCCGGCTGCTCGGCGACATCCCCAACCTCACCGTCGTGACCAACTCGATCCCGGTTGCCGAGATCCTCTACCGGATCGGCGGGCCCGGCCAGACAGTGGTGCTGACAGGTGGTGTCCGCACCCCGTCCAACGCACTGGTCGGCCCGGTCGCGGTGAACGCCCTGCGCAACCTCCACGTCGACCTGCTCTTCATGGGCGTGCACGGGATGGACGACCGGCGCGGATTCACCACCCCCAATCTGATGGAGGCGGACACCAACCGCGCGTTGATGGAAGCCGCGCGGCGCACGGTCGTCGTCGCCGACCACACCAAGTGGGGTGTGATCGGCCTGTCGTCGATCGCCACGCTTGCCGAGGCCGATGTCCTGATCACCGACGAGCTGGTCCCCCCGGACGTCCGAGCGATCCTGGCCGAACAGGTCGGCGAGCTCATCGTCGCGCCGGCCGGCGTCGGCCTGCGGGCAGCCCCCGACGACGTAGCCGTCGGGTCATGACGAACAGCCATCCGCTGCGCCGGACCGCCATCGAGCTCTCCGACGGTCGTGAGCTGATCTTCTTCGACGAGCCCGGCGAGTGCGCCGAGAAGGACCGCGACGTCGTCGACCGCCGCGACCTGCCGGAGCTCGAGACCGCCTCTGAGATCCGGCGCGACGTGCTGCTGGACGACTGGGTGGTGGTGGCGTCGCACCGGCAGACGCGCACCCACCTCCCTCCGAGCGACCAGTGCCCGCTCTGCCCCTCCACCGCCGACCGGCTGACCGAGATCCCCGCCGACGACTACGACGTGGTCGTGTTCGAGAACCGCTTCCCGTCGTTCGCCGAGAACGTCGCCGACGTCGCGCTCGGACAGCCCGGCGAGCTGTTCGCCCGTCGCGCTGGTCGGGGCCGCTGCGAGGTCGTCTGCTTCACAGCGGACCACGACACGTCGTTCGCGTCGCTGACCCCGACCCGCGTGCGCACGGTGGTCGAGGCCTGGGTCGACCGCACCGAAGCCCTGTCCAAGCTGCCCGGCGTCGAGCAGGTGTTCCCGTTCGAGAACCGCGGTGAGGAGATCGGAGTCACCCTCAGCCATCCGCACGGCCAGGTTTACGCGTACCCGTTCGTCACACCGGTGACCCGCCGGATGCTCGACTCCGCGAGGGAGCACCTGGCAGCGACCGGACGCAACCTGTTCGACGACGTGCTCGCCGCCGAGGTCGAGGCGGAGGTCCGGGTGGTGCGGCGCACCGACCACTGGACGGCATTCGTGCCGGCCGCAGCCCGCTGGCCCTTCGAGGTCCACCTCTACCCGAACCGGCGGGTGCCTGACCTCACAGCGCTCGACAACGACCAGCGGGCCGACTTCTGCCAGCTCTATCTCGAGGTGCTGCGCCGGCTCGACGGCCTGTTCGGTGTGCAGATGCCGTACATCGCGGCCTGGGACCAGGCACCGGTCCACTCCGACCGTGACCTCGCCGCGCTGCACCTGCGCCTCTTCTCGACCCGACGGGCCCCCACGAAGCTGAAGTACCTCGCCGGGTCGGAGTCGGGCATGGGCGTCTTCATCAACGACATCCCGCCCGAGCAGGCCGCCGAGCTGCTGCGCGCCGTCGTCCTGTGAGCCACTCGGTCAGCGCCCCGTTCGCCGAGCTGTTCGGCCGGGAGCCCGACTCGGTCTGGCGGGCGCCCGGCCGGGTGAACCTGATCGGCGAGCACACCGACTACAACGACGGGTACGTCCTGCCGATCGCCATCACGTACGGCGTGACTGCCGCTGCCGCCAAACGCACCGACCGGCAGCTGCGGCTCGTCTCTGCGCAGGCCGGCCAGGTGACCGAGGTGGACGTCGACTCGCTGCGGCCTCGGGGCACCTCCGGTTGGGGCGCCTACGTGGCCGGGGTGGTGTGGGCACTGCAGCAGCGAGGCACCGATCTGGGCGGCGCTGACGTCTACGTCGACGGCGACGTACCCCGGGGTGCCGGACTGTCGTCTTCGGCCGCCCTGGAGTGCTCGGCCGCCGCCGCGCTCTGCGACGCGTACGGGGTCGACCTCACCGCTGCCGAGCTCGTGCAGCTCACGAAGAAGTCGGAGAACCAGTTCGTCGGTGTCCCCAACGGGATCATGGACCAGAGCGCCTCGATGCTGGCCACGGCCGGGAATGCACTCTTCCTCGACGCCCGGACCCTCGAGACCAGGCAGGTGCCGATCGCGCTCGCCGACGCCGGACTGGCCCTGCTCGTCATCGACTCCAAGACGCCGCACGCGCTCGTCGACGGCGAGTACGCGGATCGCCGGCGGTCCTGCGAGGCGGCCGCCCGGTTGCTCCAGGTCGCTGCGCTGCGTGACGTTTCGGTCGGGTCGCTCGACGAAGCGGTGGCCAGGCTCACGACAGCGGCGCCGACGGCGGAGGCCGACGTCCTCGTGCGCCGGATGCGGCACGTCGTCACCGAGAACGACCGGGTCCTTCGCACGGTCGACCTGCTCGACTCCGGTGCGCTGCGCACCCCCGACGGGGCCGCGGCCGTCGGCTCGCTCTTCACCGCCTCGCACACCTCGATGCGCGACGACTTCGAGATCACCGCGCCGCAGGTCGACCTCGCGGTCGAGTCGGCGCTTGCGGCGGGCGCGCATGGGGCCCGAATGACCGGAGGTGGCTTCGGGGGCTGTGTGATCGCCCTCGTCGACGCGTCCCGCACCGATGCCGTCGCCGACGCGGTGGGCGCAGCCTTCACCGCTGCCGGCTTCGCCCCGCCGGTCCCGTTCGTCACCGAGGCCGAGGCCGGCGCCCACCGCACCGCCTGACCTCCCGGCGAGACCGGTGACGTTGGTCTCTGTCGGCCGTCCGGCCACGCGGCCCAACCTGGAGGGGGTGATGAGAGCGATGACCACCAGGATTTCGACAGCGGCCCCGCACCAGGTGCGCAGCCTCGTCGAACTGCCCGACCACCCGGGGTGGTACCGAGACCCGCTCGACCCCGACCGGTACCCGTACTGGGACGGCGCCCGGTGGACCGGCCGGACCGTCGACCGCACGAGCGCCACCCGGAAGGTGCGGGCGTGGTACCTGCTGGGCTGTGTCCTGCCGTACGCGCTGTCTTTCGTGCTCCCGCTGGCGTTCGGGCTCGCGGCGCGCGGAGCGTGGACGCCGGCGGACGCCGAGCGAGTGATCGCAGCCGGTTGGTGGCCGTGGCTGGTCGGGACGATGGGCTCCGTCGTCCTCGCCGGGGTGGCCGCGGAGTTCCGGCACGGTGACACGGCCGGAGCCCGCGGCTGGAACGCCGCCGCGGTGACCGCCGCCATACTGGTCGGCGGTGTCGGGCTCGTCGCGTCGGGTCTGATCGAGGTTCTCATGCAGATCGGTTCCGTCACTCCCTAAGGTCGAGCGTCGACCAGACCGCAGCAGTACGGCGATCGTGGTGCTGGCCGGCGACCGACCTCGCACGACGTCCGGCCGATCAGGTGCGCGGGCCAAGGGCGTTGTGGGCGCTCGGCTGCTTCGTGCAACCGGTGGGGCCGGCTGCCACAGTGGGAACATGGGCATCGACTTCAAGCAGGTTCTCCACCCGCGGATCGAGCAGCGCAAGTCGGTGGGTCCGACCAAAGTGGCCGACCAGTTGCCGAAAGGCAGCGCGATCGCACGCCTCAACACCAGGTTCGGCCTGGGCATCACGGTCGCCGTCGGGAGCATGTGGGCGGCGTACCTGTTCACCTGCCTGGCGTTGATCAGCCTGCCGGCGGCGATCACGAGCCACAACGCGATCATCATCGTGGCCTGGATCGCCCAGACCTTCCTCCAGCTGGTGCTGCTGCCCATCATCATCGTGGGCCAGAACGTGCAGGCCGCCGCGGCCGACAAACGAGCCGAGGCGACCTACCTCGACGCCGATGCGGTGCTGCACACCGCGCTGCAGATCCAGGCTCACCTGCACGCGCAGGACGCCGAGCTCGAGAAGATCGTGGCTGCGGTCACCGCGCTGCAGGGCGCACGTCATTCACCGCCGCCGACATCCACCTCGTAGGCCTCGAACACGAGGTCGGCTCCGGCCTGCCGGTGCCGGACGAGTCGGCCGAGCAGTGCGACCCCCCGCTCACGGACGTCGGCGACCTCGTCGTCTGCGAGCGGGACGCTCAGCCGGTCCAGCAGGTCCTCGACGGCCTGCGTGATCGCGACGTGGTCGGCCGCCAGCCGCACCACGGGGCCGGCCAGCCGCGGCGCCGAGCCCACGATGTCGGCGTGCAGCCCGCCCGGCCCTTCGGCGACCTCGCGGTGGACCCGCAGGTCGGAGCTCAGCTCGACCAGTGCCACGTGCACCCGCTCGGCCCACGCCCTCGCCCGCCCGGGCGCCGGAGCGGCAAGCGCCTGCTCGAGTGCTGCCATCGACTCGCGCAGCTCCGACCGATGCATCCGGACGGCCTTCAGGCTCTCGATCGACAACTGGGTCGCGGACTCCATGGCACGCCTCCAAGGCTCACCTCGATGGTTACCTGCCCGGCTGTCGCCCGTCTACCCCTGTGGCTGCGCAAACGGGTCAGTGGTCGACGCAGCACGAAGTGGGGTCCGGGACCTCCCAGGGCACCAGCCGGGTCGGGTCGTCGTGCCCAGCCAGGACGAGCAGCCGACCGTCCCGGAATACCGGCCTGATGAACCCCCTGGTCACCAGGACGGCGTCCTCGTCGTACCGGCCGTGGGTCGAGTCGACCCCGTCGATGGCGGTGGACGCCACGACCTCGCGCACGGGCACCACACCGTCCCGCCCGGCCCGTTGGGCGAGCTCGTCCTGCCCGGGGAAGACGAACGCGCGCCCCGAACGGCGGTCCCAGTGGCCGAGCGCGGCCTCGTACGCCGCATCGAGCTGGGCCGAGACGCCGAACCCCGCGATCGCACGGCCGGTCCCGACCACGACGACGGCGACCGAGCGCGGCAGCCGGAACAGCGCACCCCGCAGGGCGCCCTCCGCCCGCTCGGGCACCTCGATGCTCACCGCCTCGTGCCGCTGCGGCCGCGACACAAGGTGGGTGCACGCGACCACGTCGTCGCCCGCGAGCTCGCGCACGGCCGCCACGACGTCGCCCAACAGGTCCTCGGCGGCGTCGCGGTCGGCATGCAGGGCGGAGACCCCGGCCACCACGGTCGGGCTGCGGTCCGTGCGCAGCCAGAGCATCGTCACCCGGCCACGTTGACGAAGATCGGGTTGGCGTAGAACCACAGGTCGGCCCACGGGTCGGCGCTGCCGCGCACGTCGGCTGCCGGGCCGAACGGGTCGACGGTGCTGCCCAGCAGGCCCGGTCGGGTGCGGTTCCCGTCCGTCCCCCGGATGCGCAGGTACATCGGCTGCCGCACCTTCGACAGCGTGAGGGTCAGGGTGAACCGCCCGGTCCGGCCGCTGGTGTCGAACGACTTCACGACCTGGGCGGTGGGCGCGCCGAACGAGTCGGGGTCGGCCGCCGCACCAGTGACGAGCCCGCGGATCACGTCGACCCGGTTCAGCGCCGGCAGGAACCCGGCGTTGTTGGGCCGGTCGGCGGTGTCAATGGTGATCGTCAGCACGACGTCCCCGCCGCGCTTCACCGTCGCCACGCCACCCAGGGTCGCCGGGGCCAGGCCGGGGTTCTTCGCCTTCACCTGCGCCGAGAGCCCCTCGATCAACTGCCCGTGGTCGACCCACACGCGGCCCTTGCGCAGACCGTCCATGACCTGGAGGTACCCGTACGACCCGGCACCGACGTGGGTCCGGCTGTACTGCCCGGGGAAGAAGTCACCCTGCGTGGGCAGCGGCACCCCGCCGTCTACCGGGTTCGGGTAGCGGCCGAGCGTGTCAAACGTGTCACCCGGGTTGAACGCACCTCGGACGAGCGTGTCGTTGTAGACCGTGTGCGAGTCGGAGTTGGCCGTGATCCACCAGGGCCGACCCTCAGCCAGCAACGAGTCCCAGAGCCCGCCGACGGTCGCGGTCATCCAGTCGAACCCCCCGTAGGTGACGTACGACTCCAGCGGGTAAGCCGGGAACGAGGTCGAACTAGGTGCGTTGTCGTAGAACCCACGCCCGTTCGTCTCGTGACCAGGCCCGGGGATTGCCGCAGCCTGGTGACCGGGCGCACCCTCCATCCCGATCGCGATGCCATCGGTGGCATCGCGCCAGGCGCGGACCTCGTGCGGGGAGTCGAGACCCTTGCGGGCCGGGTGGTTCGCGAGCATCAGCGCATCGGCCACGGTCCCGGACGCCTTCTGCGCCGCCAGGAACTGGAGCCCGGCGATGGCCAGCGCCTCGTTCGCCGCGGTCACCGGACCGCCCGTCGTACCGTCCGTCGCACCCTTGACGACGCCGTCGTAGTCCTTCTCGAACTGCTGCAGCACCGACACCTCGTTGTCGCCGGGCGCGACGAAGACCGTCGCGTGCTCGGCGGCCGGGATGTTCCACTCCAGACCCTGGAAGAGCAGCGCGCGTGGGTTCTCCGAACGGGCCGCTCGGACGTCCGGGTTCACGTTGACGACGCCCAGCTTGGAGTGGGTCAGGCCACCGTGGTCGGTGATGACCATCCAGTCGAGGCCGAACTCGGCGCCGCGACGAGCTTGGTCGGCGACGCGGTACAACGCGTCCGAGCTGGCCTGGGTGTGGATGTGGTGGTCACCGGCGAGGTACACCAACGGCTGACCGGCCTCGGGATCTGGCCGGGAAGCGGCCTGGTCGGCGAACGCAGGCGCTCCTCCGAAGACGCTCATCGCTCCCGCTCCGGCACCCAGCAGGCCGGCTCCCCGGATCACGCTGCGGCGGGAAAGCTGGCGCGCAGACAGCTCGGCGTCTGGGACCTCGGCGTCGGCCCACGCCGGCAGCGCGGGCTGGTCGTGTGAGTGGTCGTGTGAGTGGTCGTGCGTGTCGTGCGGCACGAGAGCTCCTCAGGTCACTTGGTGGCATCGGTGCTGTGCGGCATCGGTGCTGTGCGGCATCGGTGCCGACCCAAGTGAAGGTAGGAGCCCAAGTTGAACGGCCGGCGGCATCGAGACGACGGGCCAGCCGAATTCCGGGCGAACGGTTCCGCTACAGGGTGCGCCCCGTCTCGGACTCCCACGCCGACAGCTGCACCTCGAGTGCGCGCATGATCTCGAACACCTGACCCGGCGGGATCCGGACCCGGCTGACGATCCGCGACTGCACGTGCAGGAACTCCTCGCCGGTGTCCGCGTCGGTCGTCATCTCCGGTGGCCGCGTCACCGCTGTGAAGTCGAGGGTGAAGACGTCGGCGTCGTGCCAGACCCCGACGAAGTTGGCGTAGACCCCGGCCTCGACCTCCGGGGTCACGCTGATCTCCATGCGCTGGTCGCTCACGCCCCGGCCATGGCCTTCTTGAGGTTCTCGTCGATCGACGCGAGGAACTCCTCCGTCGTCTGCCACGGCTGGTCCTTGCCGATCAGCAACGCGAGGTCCTTGGTCATCGAACCCGACTCGACGGTCTCGACGCAGACCCGCTGGAGGGTGTGCGCGAACTCCGTGACCTCGGGGGTGCCGTCCATCTTGCCCCGGTAGGCGAGCCCCTGCGTCCACGCGAAAATCGACGCGATCGGGTTCGTCGACGTCGGCTTGCCCTGCTGGTGCTGGCGGTAGTGCCGGGTCACGGTGCCGTGGGCGGCCTCGGCCTCGACGGTCTTGCCGTCTGGCGCCATCAGCACCGACGTCATCAGGCCGAGCGAGCCGAAGCCCTGGGCGACCGTGTCGGACTGGACGTCACCGTCGTAGTTCTTGCAGGCCCAGACGTAGCCGCCCTCCCACTTCATCGCAGCGGCCACCATGTCGTCGATCAGCCGGTGCTCGTAGGTGATGCCAGCAGCCGCGAACTCGTCGGCGTACTCCGCCGCGAAGACCTCGGCGAAGAGGTCCTTGAACCGGCCGTCGTACGCCTTGAGGATCGTGTTCTTGGTCGAGAGGTAGACCGGCAGGCCGCGGTCGAGGCCGTACCGCAGACAGGCCCGAGCGAAGTCGCGGATCGAGTCGTCGAGGTTGTACATCGCCATCGCCACACCACCGGAGGGGTACTCGAAGACCTCGAGCTCGATCGGCTCGCCGCCGCCCTTGGGCGCGAAGGTGAGGGTGAGGGTGCCGGCGCCGGGCACGACCAGGTCGGTCGCGCGGTACTGGTCGCCGAACGCGTGCCGGCCGATGATGATCGGCTTTGTCCAGCCGGGGACCAGCCGCGGGATGTTGCTGATCACGATCGGCTCGCGGAAGATCACGCCGCCGAGGATGTTGCGGATCGTGCCGTTGGGCGACTTCCACATCTTCTTCAGGCCGAACTCCTCGACCCGAGCCTCGTCCGGCGTGATGGTCGCGCACTTCACACCGACGCCGTGCCGCTTGATCGCGTTGGCGGAGTCGATGGTGACCTGGTCGTCCGTGGCGTCCCTGTTCTCGATACTGAGGTCGTAGTACTCGAGCTTGACGTCGAGGTACGGCAGGATCAGCTGGTCCTTGATGAACTGCCAGATGATCCGGGTCATCTCGTCACCGTCGAGCTCGACGACGGTGCCCTCTACCTTGATCTTGCTCACGGCGCGGTGCTCCTTCGGGAGGGAACGACTAGAGGGACTGGACGTCGGCCTGCTTGGCCCGCACGGCCTCCGCCGCCTCGCGAAGCCCCGCGATCTCGGACTCGGTCAGCGCGGTCTCGACGACCTTGCGGACGCCGGTGGCGCCGATCTCGGCCTCGACGCCTAGGTAGACCCCCGAGATGCCGTACTCGCCGTCGACCCAGGCACACACGGGCATGACGGCCCCGGAGTCTTCGATGACCGCCTTGGCCATCCGGGCGGCAGCCGCCGAGGGGGCATAGTAGGCCGACCCGGTCTTGAGCAGCGCGACGACCTCGGCCCCGCCGTTGCGGGTGCGTACGACGAGCTCCTCGATCTGGTCGGCCGGCATCAGGTCGGACAACGGCTTGCCGTCGACCGTGCACCGCGAGGGCACCGGGACCATGGTGTCGCCGTGCGAGCCGAGGGTCAGGGTGCGGACTGAGCCGACCGGCACGCCCAGCGCGGTCGCCACGTTGTTCGTGAACCGCGCGGTGTCGAGCATCCCGGCCTGCCCGAGCACCCGGTGCTTGGGGAAACCGGACGCCAGCTGGGTCAGCGCGGTCATCTCGTCGAGCGGGTTGGACACCACGATGATGACGGCCTCGGGCGAGTGCTTGGCGAGGTTCTCGGCGACACCACGCACGATGCGCGCGTTGGTCTCGATGAGGTCCATGCGACTCATGCCCGGCTTGCGCGGCAGGCCGGCCGTGATCACGACGACGTCAGAGCCCGCGGTCGGTTCGTAGCCGCCACCCTCGACCGTGGTGGTGGCGCCGACGACGGTGGTCTCGAAGCCCTCGATCGGACGCGACTGGTTGAGGTCGAGCGCCAGGCCCTCCGGCTTGCCCTCGACGATGTCGGTGAGTACGACCGTCTCGAACACGTCGTACTCGGCCAGCCGCTGGGCGGTGGTGGACCCGTAGAAACCGGCCCCGACGACTGTGACCTTGCCCCTGCGCTGAGCCATGGTTCCTCGTTTCTCCGGAGTATCTCGTCATCAAGACAGTTGGTCTGGTCGAAGGCTATCGGACGCGTCGCCGGTCGCTCACGACGGTGGCGGGACGAGGAGCGCAAGCACGGTAAGCCCCAGCCCGAGCACCAGCAACGTGACGACGTCGGCCGCCCGGCTGCGCACGTGCAGGAGCCCGGCGCGCTCGTTCGGCAGCAGCGCGCGCATCCAGGCGCCGAAGACGACCGACGCCGCCATCAAGATGGTGCCGCGGCGGAACCGGTCGAGCAGCACCACGACGGCCAGGCCGAGCAGCACCCCGACCAGGACGACGAGAAACGGCCACTGCCGTCGCCAGACGGAGGCCGGACCGCTGAGCCAGGGCTCTCGGCTGGGTGCGTCCGCGGTCATCTGCCCTCCCGCCGCGCAGTCTAGGCGTCCTCGACCACGGCGCCGAGGCCGCGGGCGAGCTGGACGGCGAGAGCGACGTCGATCCGGACCCCAGCCAGGCCGACGGCGACGAGGTCGACCCCGTCGAGGTTCGCCCGACGCAGGTCCGCGCCGGCCAGGAGTACTTCGTGCAGGCGGGCATGGGCGAGGTCGGCGCCGACCAGGCTGGCGCCGCGCAGGTCCGCCCCCGAGAGGTCGGCCTCGGTGAGCTTGAGCCCGTCGAGGTTCAGCCCCGAGAGGTCCTGGCCCCTGAGCGTGACGAACGACCAGTCGCCCCCGACGACGGTCAGCGCGGTGAGCACGTTGGCCGACTCGAACACCGAGCCGGACAGCTTGCATCCCTCGAGGTGGGCGGCGAACAGCGAGGCCCGCCGGAAGGTGCAGCGCAGGAAGGCCGTGCGCACTGCGCGCACCGAACCCAGCCGGGTGCCGCCGAACCCGCACTCCTCGAACACGCAGTCGGTGAGGTCGGCCTCGGTGAGGTCGGCGTCCGCGAACGACACACCACGGAAGGTCACGCCGACGAGCTCGGCGGCGTACCAGTCGACGCCGGAGAGGTCGGCGCGCTCGACGACCGAACCGGGCGGGGGCGGCGTGGTCACGTGGGGGTCGGGGACGAGAAGGCCGTGCGCAGGGTGAAGGCCGCTGGGTTAGGACCGTGCGCGGCGAGCACCGCCAGCCGCTCCCCCGCCTCGTCGAGGTCGGGCCGGTGCCCCGCCAGGACCCACCACAGCACCAGGTGGGGGGTAGACATGGGCACGAACCATTCGCGGCGACGACGCAGCACCTTGACGTGGCCCGGCTCGAAGACGTAGCCGCGCAACGACTCGAGCGACTCCCACACCGACAGGTTGACGATCATGTCGGCACCCCACACGCGCAGCCGGGTCGCGTCTCCCGCGCCTTCCTGCAACCGCCACACGAACCCTGGCGCGGCGTCGGCCAGGGCGTTGACCGGGTCGAGGCCCGCGACGAAGTCGGCGAGCTTGGGCGAGTCGAGCGGAGCCGCGAGCCGAGCCACGTTCAGCTGGGCGAGGTGGAAGGACATCGAGCACAGCCCTTAGTGGAAGAAGTGCCGGACGCCAGTGAGGTAGACGCTGGCTCCCGCGGCCGTCGCAGCCGCCAGCACCTCGTCGTCGCGCACGGAACCCCCCGGCTGGACGACCGCCCGCACCCCCGCGGCCAGGAGCACCTCGAGCCCGTCCGGGAACGGGAAAAATGCGTCGGACGCGGCGACGGCTCCGCGGGCCCGCTCCTCACCGGCCCGCTCGACGGCCAGTCGGGCCGAGTCGACCCGGTTGACCTGTCCCATGCCCACGCCGACGGTGGCACCGTCGCGCGCGACCACGATGGCATTCGACTTCACCGAGCGGCACGCCCGCCACGCGAACTCGAGGTCGGCCAAGGTGGCCGCGTCGACCGGGTCGCCTGCCGCGAGCGTCCAGCCGGCCGGGTCGTCGCCGTCGGCGGCGACGAGGTCGACCCGCTGCATCAGCAGGCCGCCACTGATCGCGCGCCACTCGACCGCGCGTCCGGGGTGCGGCCCCGAGCAGCGCAGCAGCCGGACGTTCTTCTTCTGGGTCAACAGCTCGAGCGCATCGGCGTCGAAGTCAGGGGCGACGACGACCTCGGTGAACACGTCGGCGATCGCCTCGGCCATCGCCCGGGTCACCGGGCGGTTCGCCGCGACCACACCGCCGAACGCCGACACCGGGTCGCAGTCGAACGCCTTGCGGTAGGCGTCCGCGACATCGGTGCCCACGGCGATGCCGCACGGGTTGGCATGCTTGATGATGGCAACCGCAGGCTCGACGTAGTCGTAGGCCGCCCGGCGCGCGGCGTCACCGTCGACGTAGTTGTTGTACGACATCTCCTTGCCGTTCAGCTGCTCGGCCTGGGCCAGCCCGGGCGGGACGAACTGGCCGGCGTACAACGCGGCGCCCTGGTGCGGGTTCTCGCCGTACCGCAGCACCGCGGTGCGGTCCCACGCAGCGCCGACCCAGGGGGGGAACGCCGAGGACGGGTCCGGCGACACGACGCTGCCCATCCAGGACGCCACCGCGATGTCGTACGACGCGGTGTGCGCGAACGCCTCGGTGGCGAGCTGTTGCCGCTCGGCCAGGGTGAACCCGCCACTCGCGAGCGCGGCCCGGACCGAGGCGTAGCGCTCCGGTGACACGACGACGGCGACGCTGGGGTGGTTCTTAGCGGCCGCCCGGATCATCGTCGGCCCGCCGATGTCGATCTGCTCGACGCACTCGTCCGCCGAGGCCCCCGACACCACCGTCTGCGTGAACGGGTACAGGTTGACCACCACCAGCTCGAACGGCTCGATCCCGAGCTCGGCCAGCTGGTCGGCGTGCGCGGTCTTGCGCAGGTCGGCCAGCACGCCCGCATGCACCTTGGGGTGCAACGTCTTGACCCGGCCTTCGAGACACTCCGGGAAGCCGGTCAGGTCGCTCACCTGGGTCACCGCGATGCCGAGGCCGGCGATCGTGGCAGCCGTCGAGCCGGTGGAGACGATCTCGACCCCGGCCTCGTCGAGCGCCCGGGCGAGCTCAGGCAGGCCGGCCTTGTCGTACACGCTGACCAGGGCGCGCCGGACGGGCGTACGTCCGCTGCTGTCTGGGGTGCTGCTCATGGGATCGTGACCTTCCTGTCGTTGACGGACCAGCCCTGCCGGGCCATCCGGCCCACCGTGTCGACGAGCAGTGCCCGCTCGACCTGCTTGATGCGCTCGTGCAGCGCGTACTCGTCGTCGGTGTCGAGCACCTGGACCGCCGCCTGCGCGACGATCGGACCAGTGTCGACGCCCTCGTCGACGATGAACACCGTGCAGCCGCTGACCTTCACGCCGTGCGCGAGGGCGTCGCGAGGGCCGTGCATGCCAGGGAACGACGGCGACAGGGCCGGGTGCGTGTTGATGCATCGGCCTCCGAACGAGGCGAGAAACGCCGCCCCGGTGAGCTTCATGAACCCGGCCAGCACGACGAGGTCGGGGGCGTAAGCCGCAACGGCGTCGGTGAGCGCCTCGTCCCAGGCGGCGCGGTCGGCGAAGTCGGCCACGGAGAGGCAGAACGTGGGCACGCCGGCGCCGGCAGCACGGTCCAGGCCGCGGATGGCGGGCCGGTCGGCACCGACCGCTACCACCTCGGCTCCGTACGCGAGCTCGGCCGTCGCGTCGATCAGGGCCTGCAGGTTGGTGCCCTCGCCCGACACCAGGACCACGAGCCGCTTGCGGCCCGGCTGCGGGCTCGACTGCAGGCTCGACTGCGAGGAAAGGACCACGGTCCGGCACGATAGCGGCATCAGGTGTCCCGATCCGAACCCGCCGGGGAGCGAAGTGACCCAGCCAGCCGTATACAGCCAGCCGCCGCCTCCGCCCGCGTCGGTCGAGCTCCGCCGCCGCGGTCGACGGTCGCTGAGCCTGGCGCTGCTCTCGCTGCCGATGAGCCTGCTCGCCATCGGGATCCCGTTCGCGCTGGCCGGCTCGGTCGCTTGTGCCGTCACCGCCGTCGTGCTCGGGATCCGTACCTCCAGAGCCACTCAGCGGGCCGGCACCTCAGGCGTCACCACGGCCGTCGTCGGCCTCACCATCGGAGCGCTCAGCCTGCTGCTCGCCGGCCTCGTGACACTGATGCTGGTCGTGTTCTGGCCCGAGCTGAGCGCGCTGCGGGAGTGCCTGTCCGGCGCCAACACCTCGATCGCGCAGCAGGAGTGCGAGCGCACCTTCATCGACGCCGTGACCACCCGCACCGGCCGCTAGCCCCCCGTTCGGCCACCAGGGTCCCTTCATGCCACTAGTTCGAGGTCTGGTTCCCCTGTGGCGGGCGCTCGCCGACGCGACCGTTCGCCGTGACATACGCGAAAACTCGACCTATTGGCTTGAAGGGACCCTGGTGGCGGAACGGGGGGGTCGGTGCGGGCGGAGCCAGCGCGCCGCAGCAGCGAGCCGGGCCCGGTGCCGGCTGCCCTCCCACGCGACCGCGGCCGCCACGGTGGCGAGCTCGAGGGCGGCGATCGCACCCACCTGCAACGGGGCCGGGCCGAGCTCGGACATGCGTACGGCGCCCACCGACCCCACGGCCAGCACTGCGGCCACGCCCAGCAGCGCCCCCGCCAGGCCACCGGCCGCGGCGGCCCGACCGGCCAGCTGACCCGGCGACCCGTCGGTGCGACGGACGGTCAGCACCCCGACCAGCACCCCGGCGACCACGGGGGTCAGCAGCGAGAGCAACGACGCGGCCGGGCCGGGCCCGCTGCCCGGCAGCGCTCCGAGCAGCGGGAACGCCGGCACCGGACCGAGGGCCACCCCGGCAGGCGCGACCGTCGTGCCGATGCCGACCGCGAACCCCGGGCCGACCGCGTACGACGACGCCCAGATCACCGCCGTCGGCAGATAGAGCAGGCTGAGCACGAGCAGCACGAACCCACCGAACGCGCCCGGGTGCAGCGAGCCGTACACCCCGGCGATCCGACCCGCGTGCCACACCATCGACACCGCGAGCAGGAGCCCGCCGCCGCCGAGGAGAACCACCAATCCGGTCAGGGCGCCGCGCAGCACCTCCCGGACCGACTCGGGCAGCCGGCCCAGCAGCTCCTCGCGCAGGCCTGCCCCGGCCACCACGCCGGGTCCGCCGGCCAACAGCGCGAGACCTCCTGCGCCCAGCAGCGCCGAGGTCGGGTCGATGGTCGCGCCCCGGCTCTCGACCATCGACGAGAGCACGGCGGCCACGGTCGCGTACGTGGCGACCAGCGCCGCCACGGTGGCCAGCGCAGCGGGCAACGCGTCGACCGCCACCCGACCCGCCCAACGACCCGAGCGGTACAGCAGCACAGCAGGCACGACGAGAAGCCCCAGCGGTACGAGGCTCAGCACCACTCCGCCGACCTCGACGGAGGCCCGATGCGCGGCCAGCCAGGCCAGCGCCCCCGCTCGCATCGCGTCGCCGGGCGCCGTCGCACCGTGCGGGGCGAAGACCCACGCCAGGATCACGGGTACGGCCACGACGGCCAGCCCGACGGCGGCAGCCCAGAGCCCGGCGGCCCCGCCGGAAGCCAACGGGGAGCGCAGGTCGTCGTCCGGCACTGGCGCAGGACTGTTGGGACGTTCGAGCTGGACGGTCACGTACGCATCGTCGCAAACCGGGCACCCACCACGGCGGTGCCGCGCCGGGCCGACCGCTAGAGCGCAGCCACGATCTCGCGCAGCAACCGGGCGGTCTCGGACGGCGTCTTGCCGACCTGGACGCCGACGGCCTCCAGCGCCTCCTTCTTGGCCTGGGCGGTGCCGGACGAGCCGGAGACGATCGCGCCGGCGTGTCCCATCGTCTTGCCCTCGGGAGCGGTGAACCCGGCGACGTACCCAACGACCGGCTTGGTCACGTGCTCGCCGATGAACGCAGCGGCCCGCTCCTCCGCGTCGCCGCCGATCTCGCCGATCATCACGATCACGTCGGTGTCCGGGTCGTCCTGGAACGCACGCAGGCAGTCGATGTGGGTGGTGCCGATGATCGGGTCACCCCCGATGCCGACGGCCGTGGAGAAGCCGAGGTCGCGCAGCTCATACATCATCTGGTACGTCAGGGTGCCGGACTTGGAGACCAGCCCGATCCGGCCGGGGCCGGCGATGGTGCCCGGGATGATGCCGGCGTTGGACGCGCCGGGGCTGATCAGGCCGGGGCAGTTCGGCCCGACCAGGCGCGTGGTCCCGGCGTTCTCGGCGTACTGGAAGAACTCGGCCGTGTCACGCACCGGGATGCCCTCGGTGATGACGACGCAGAGGGGTACGCCCGCATCGATGGTCTCGATGACCGCAGCCTTGGCGAAGCGGGGCGGGACGAACACCACCGAGACGTCGGCACCGGTCGCCGCGACCGCCTCGCCCACGGAGTTGAACACCGGGATCGGGGCGTGGCCCTCGCCGACCTCGACGGCGGCGCCGCCCTTGCCCGGCGTCACCCCCGCGACGATGTTCGTGCCTGACGCGATCATTCGCCGCGTGTGCTTGGTGCCCTCGGAGCCGGTGATGCCCTGCACGAGCACCTTGGAGCCTGCGGTGAGAAAGATGGCCATCTGAGGTCAGGTCCTTACTTCGCCGCTGCGAGCTCAGCCACCCGGCGGGCGGCTCCGTCCATCGTGTCGACGAGCTCGACCAGCTCGTGCCCGGCCTCGGCCAGGATCCGCCGGCCCTCGGCTGCGTTGTTGCCGTCCAGCCGCACCACCAACGGCTTGGTGACCGGTCCGTGCTCGGCGAGCAGGGCGAGCGCCTGCACGATCCCGTCGGCCACCGCGTCGCAGGAGGTGATGCCACCGAAGACGTTGACGAACACGGCCCGCACCTCGGGGTCGGACAAGATGATCTCGAGGCCGTCGGCCATCACCTGGGCCGAGGCACCGCCGCCGATGTCGAGGAAGTTGGCCGGCTTGACGCCGCCGAACTCCTCCCCGGCGTACGCCACCACGTCGAGGGTGCTCATGACCAGACCAGCGCCGTTGCCGATGATGCCGACGGCACCGTGCAGCTTGACGTAGTTGAGGTCCTTCGCTTTGGCACGCTGCTCGAGCGGGTCGGCGGCGTCGCGGTCGATCAGGTCGGTGTGGGCGGGGTGCCGGAAGCCGGCGTTCTCGTCGATCGAGACCTTGCCGTCGAGGGCGACGATCTTGCCGTCCGGCGTCTTGACCAGCGGGTTGACCTCGACGAGCGTCGCGTCCTCCTGGGTGAAGACGACCCACAGCTGCTGCAGCACCGCGATCACCTGGTCACGGACGTCCGCCGGGAAGCCCGCCGCGTCTGCGATCTCGGCGGCCTTAGCCGCGTCGCAGCCGACCAGCGCGTCGACGGGGATCCGGGCCAGCGCCTCCGGCCGCTCGACCGCGAGCTGCTCGATCTCCACGCCGCCCTCGACCGACGCCATCGCGAGGTAGGTGCGGTTGGACCGGTCGAGCAGGAACGACACGTAGTACTCGGTCTCGATCTCGGACGCTGCGGCCACCAGCACCCGGTGGACGGTGTGCCCCTTGATGTCCATGCCGAGGATGGTCGAGGCCGCCTCGAACGCCTCGTCCTGGCCGTGCGCGAGCTTGACGCCGCCCGCCTTGCCACGACCGCCCGTCTTGACCTGAGCCTTGACCACCACAGTCCCGCCGAGGGTCCGCGCGACGTGCCGCGCCGCCTCGGGGGTGGCGGCGACGCCGCCCGGCAGCGTGGGGACGCCATGCTTGGCGAACAGATCCTTGGCCTGGTACTCGAACAGGTCCACGGGCACTCCAGTTTGTCGGCCACGGGGCGGGTCGGTGCGCTTCGCAGCGTAACGCCGCGTCGCACCAGGTCCCCAAGCGGGTCGGGTCAGGCGGGTTGCGGGTGACCCACGTGCTTGCGCACCCACTCGACGATGTCCTGGGTCGTCGCCCCGGGGGTGAACACCGTGGCGACGCCGAGCGCCTCGAGCTCAGGGATGTCCGCGGCGGGGATGATGCCGCCGCCGAACACGACGATGTCGGTGGCGTGGCGCTCGGCGAGCAGCTCGAGGACCCGGGCGAACAGGGTCATGTGGGCACCGGAAAGCACCGAGAGCCCCACGGCGTCGGCGTCCTCCTGGATCGCCGTCTCGACGATCTGCTCGGGGGTCTGGTGCAGCCCCGTGTAGACGACCTCGACGCCGGCGTCACGCAGAGCGCGGGCGACAACCTTCGCGCCGCGGTCGTGACCATCAAGCCCGGGTTTGGCGACGACGACACGGATAGGGGCGGACTCGGTCATCGCTGCGCCTCTCGGACGTGGGGTTGTGTCAGCATCGAACCCCGGGTGCCCCCTGAGCGTAACGGGAGCCGGGGCTACCGTGGAGAAGAAGGACTGACCAGGAGGTGGGCATGGGCGCCAGGAGGCGGATCGGGGACGCGCGGGCCGCCGCCGCCTCCCGCTCTGGCACGCTTCGCGCTGCGATGTCCCCCGGCACGCTTCGCGCTGCCGCCGTCGAGCTGGTCTGGATCAGTGCCCACGTCGCGATGTACCCGATCGGGCTGCTCGAGGAGAAGGCCCGCGAGGAGGCCGACCGCTACTCCATCGAGGACCTCCCGCCCGCACACCGGGGCCTGATGGTCGGTGACGTCGAGGCCGCCGGCACCCCGATCCTGCTGATCCACGGTGTCGTGGACAACCGCTCGATCTTCACCGTGATGCGGCGCGGCCTGCGCCGGCGCGGCTTCGGGCGGATCTACACCGTGAACTACAGCCCGCTCACCGACGACGTCCGCGACGTCGCGGGGCGGCTCGCCGAGACCGTCGAGGCGATCTGCGCCGACACCGGCTACGAGCGGATCCACCTGATCGGACACTCGATGGGCGGCCTGATCGCCCGGTACTACGTCCAGCGGATGGGCGGCGATGCCCGGGTCCACACCTGCGTGACGCTCGGTACGCCGCACTCGGGGACCTACCCGGCCCGGCTGGTGCCGCACCCGGTTGCCCGGCAGCTGCGGCCCGGCAGCGAGCTGCTGACCGACCTGGCCGCCCCGTCGCCCGGCTGCCGGACCCGCTTCCTCGCGTTCTGGTCCGACCTCGACCAGCTGATGATCCCGAAGGTGTCGGCCCAGCTGCACCACCCGGACCTGTTGGCCCGCAACGTGTTCATCCGCGGCGTGGGGCACCTGTCCCTGCCGATCGACGGGCGCGTGGTGCGCGAGATCGGCGTCACCCTGGCCCATCTCGACCACGACGGAACGACCCTGATGTCCGGGATCAGCCCGCTGCGGGCCAGCGGTTCCTAGCCGCCGGCCGTCAATGTTCGTCGAACCCCGGCGCCAGCCGAACCTCAGCGCTAGTCGAACCCCGGCGATTGCGTGACCAAACGCAACCTCTGCCGCGGCTACCAGCGGCTCGCGGCTCAGATCTTGTCGACCGGGGCGTAACGCAGCAACAACCGTTTGACGCCGGACGTGCCGAAGTCGATGGTCGCCTCGGCCTTCTCCGCGGCGCCCGCGGTCGTCACGACGGTGCCCAGGCCGAACGTGTCGTGCGAGACCCGGTCGCCGGGCGACAGCGCGACGACCGTGCGGTTGCCCGGGGTCCGCGACGACGGGCGGGCGGAGACGTACGAGCTGGCCGCGGGCGCTGTCGAGACGTAGGCGGTGGCTTCGCGCTCCCACGTCACGAGTTCCGCGGGTACCTCGTCGAGGAACCGGGAGGCCGGGTTGTACGACGGGGCGCCCCACGCCGACCGCACCACGGCCCGCGAGAGGTAGAGCCGCTGCCGGGCGCGCGTGATCCCGACGTAGGCGAGCCGGCGCTCCTCCTCCAGCTCCTTGGGGTCGGCCAGCGACCGCAGGTGCGGGAAGACACCGTCCTCCATGCCGGTGAGGAAGACGACCGGGAACTCCAGCCCCTTCGCCGTGTGCAGGGTCATCAAGGTGACCACCCCGCCGCCGTCGCCGTCCGGGTCGGGGATCTGGTCCGCGTCGGCGACCAGCGAGACCTGCTCGAGGAACGCCG
>JBBQWS010000033.1:0-36960 GCA_038210415.1 Actinomycetes bacterium | reverse complement strand
CAGAACCACGTGACCGTCGACACCACGTCGATCCCGCTCTCGATCTCGGCGACACCCCTGTCCGGACCTGTATCGCTCGCCACGACGCTGACCATCACCTCGTCCGATCCAGCCGGCCGGACGCTCACGTACGTCGTCAACTGGGGTGACGGCACCACCAGCACCACGGGCAGCATGGCCAGCCCGTACCTCGATGCTCCGGTGCTCCACACCTACGCCTCGGTCGGGACTTTCACGCCGACGGTCACGGTCACGGACGGTTTCGCGTCCCCGACCGTCAGGACGCTGACCATCACGGTGACGCCGCGCGCCACGAGCACTGCGGTCAGCTGCACGCCGAACCCGTCTGTCTTCGGCCAGTCGGTCTCCTGCCTGGCGACCGTCGCGCCGACGACTGGTACGGGTACGCCCACGGGCACTGTCCAGTTCAAGCTGGACGGGACGAACGTCGGAGCCGCCGTGACGCTCAACGGTTCCGGCTTCGCGTCTGTGACCCTGCCGGCGCTCGCCGTCGGGGCGCACACCGTGCTCGGTACCTACAGCGGCGCGACGAGCTTCACCGCATCGAGCGGCACCGCGACCCAGACGGTGAACAAGTCCGCGACCTCGACGACGCTGGCGTCCTCGGCGAACCCGGCATCGGCCGGCCAGCTGGTCACCTTCACCTCGTCGACCGTGCCCACCCTCCCCGGGGCCGGCACGGTCACCGGGACTGTGCAGTTCGCCGTCGACGGGACGAATGTCGGGAGCCCTGTCGCCGTCGACGGCACCGGGCACGCGGCGTTCTCCACCTCGACGCTGACCGTGGGCGCGCACACCGTCACCGCGGCGTACAGCGGTGACACGAGCTTCAGCGCCTCCGCGTCCGTCGCACTGTCCGAGACCATCTCGGCCGTGGCAGTGGCGACAACGACGGCTGTGGTCTGCACCCTGAACCCCTCGGTGTTCGGTCAGCCCGTCTCGTGCGGCATCACCGTGACCGCGACGTCCGGAACCGCGACGGGCACCGTCCAGGTCACGGTCGACGGCGTGGCATCCGGCGCCCCGCTCGCCCTCGCCGCGGGCACCGCCACCTTCAACGGGTCCGGTCGCGCAGTGGGCGCACACCCGGTCGTGGCCTCGTACACACCGACCGGCGGCACCAACTTCGTCGCCTCGTCCGGCTCGGTCACCCAGGTCGTCAACAAGGCGGTGACGTCGGGCACGCTGGTCTGCGTGTCGAACCCGTCGGTCCTCGGCCAGTCGGTCACCTGCACCACGACGGTCACCCCGACCGCTCCAGGCGCGGGCACACCCACGGGGACGGTCCAGTTCTCGGTCGACGGCACGGCCTCCGGCTCGCCGACGAGCATCAACGCATCGGGCCAGACCACGCTGACTCGGACCGACCTGACGGTGGGCTCGCACTCAGTGACAGCGGCGTACACCGGCGACGGCAGCTTCGTCTCCTCCACTGCGTCCGCGACCCAGCAGGTCAACAAGGCGGCGACGGCCACCGCCGTGTCCTGCTCCCCCTCCCCGTCGACGTTCGGTCAGTCGCTCGCGTGCACCGCCACCGTGTCGGTGACAGCACCGGGCGCGGGAGCCCCGACCGGCTCGATCGTGTTCTCGGTGGACGGCGTCACCGGCGCGACCGTGGCCCTGACCGCCGGTGCGGCGAGCACGACCATAACCAGTCCGTCGGCGGGGTCGCACACCATCACCGGCGCGTACGGCGGGGATGCCAGCCTCCTGGCCTCCTCCGGCTCGGCGTCGCAGACGGTCAACAAGGCCGTCACGACCGACGTCGTCGCCTGCGCGCCCAACCCGGTCCAGGTGGGCCTGACCCTGACGTGCACCGCCACGATCGCCGTGGTGGCCCCCGGCTCGGGTACCCCGACCGGCACCGTCCAGTTCGCGGTCGACGGCACCAGCGCGGGTTCGCCGGCCACCATCACCGGCAACCAGGCCACCTTCCTCACGTCGGCCCTGACGGTGGGCACCCACTCGATCACCGGCCCGTACTCAGGCTCGGCGAACTTCCTCGCGTCCACGGCGACGGCGGTCGGCGTGGTGGTCACGTCCACGCCGATCGTGCCGACGACGACCGCCGTGCTCTGCTCGCCCAACCCGGCGAACTCGGGTCAGCCCGTCATCTGCAGCGCCACGATCGGGGCCAGCTCAGGCACCCCGACGGGCACCGTGCAGTTCACCGTCGACAGCGTCAGCTCCGGCTCCCCGGTCGCCCTCGTGGGGACCCAGGCATCGTTCAGCACGTCGACTCTGACCGTCGGCACGCACCCGGTCGGCGCCACATTCACCCCGACGGTCAACTCCGGCTTCAGCGGTTCAGCGGGCAGCACCAGCGAGGTCGTCAACCTCGCCACGACCACGACGGCTGTGCTCTGCATCCCGAACCCCTCGGTGTTCGGCCAGCAGGTGAGCTGCACCGTCACTGTCGTGGTCGCGGCCCCCGGCGCGGCGACGCCGACCGGCACCGTCCTGCTCACGATCGACGGGGTCAACGTCGGTCTGCCGCTGGCGCTCGACGGAGCGCACCAGGCGTCGGTCAACCTGACGACGCTCGCGGCCGGCAACCGGAGCATCGGCGCGACGTACAGCGGGGATGCCACGACAGCCACGTCGACAACGACGCTGAGCCAGGTCGTGGCCAAGGCCTCGACCACGACCACGACCTCGTGCACCCCCAACCCGGCTGACACGACGCAGCAGATCACCTGCACGGCGACGGTCGTTCCGGTCGCGCCCGGTGCCGGGTCCCCGGGCGGCAGCGTCCAGTTCTCGGTCGACGGTGTCGCGTCCGGTGCGCCGATCGCGGTCAACGGGTCAGGCGTGGCGACGATTCTGCTGGGTACCCGCACCGCTGGCAGCCACCCGGTCGCCGGTGCGTACGCCGGTGACTCGTCGTTCTCCTCCTCCGCTCAGGCGATCACGCTGAGCGTCGGCGCCGTGCAGATCCCGACGACCACCACGGTCAACTGTGCCCCCCTGCCCTCGACCGTCGGCCAGAGCGTCACCTGCACGGCGACCGTCGTGCGTACGGCCGGCGGACCCGCACCCACCGGGTCGGTCCAGTTCACGGTCGACGCCGTGACCGGCCCGCCAGTCGGGCTCGACGGCAGCGGGCAGGCGACCCTCGTGACGTCCTCTCTAGCGGTCGGCGCCCATCCGGTCTCGGTGACTTACACGCCGACCGGCGGCACGACGTTCGTCGCCTCGAACGGGAGCACCGTCCAGAACGTCAACAAGGCAGCGACCTCCACGTCGCTGTCCTGCCTGCCGAACCCCGCCGTCTTCGGCCAGTCGGTGACGTGCACGGCGACGGTCTCGACCACGGCCACCAACGCCGGCGCTCCGTCCGGGACCGTGGTGTTCAGCGTGGACGGCACGAACCTCGCCCCGGCGACCGTGGGTGCGGGTGGCGTGGCTACCTTCAACAGCTCGACCCTCGCCGTCGGCACCCACCCGGTGGCGGCGACGTACGGCGGCGATGGCAACTTCCTGTCATCGACGGTCGGCCCGTTCAACGAGGTCGTGAATCCCAGTGCCACCACCACCGCGCTGGTCTGCACCCCGAGCCCCTCGTCGACCGGCGTTCTGGTGACGTGTACGGCCACGGTGTCCCCGACCGCACCGGGCGCGGGTACACCCACCGGACCGCTGACGTTCACAGTCGACGGGTCGGCCGGCACCCCGGTCGCGTTGAACGGGTCGCGCCAGGCCACGTTTACGAGCAGCACGCTCTCGGTCGGCAACCACCTCATCGTGGCCGGTTACGGAGCCGACGTACGCTTCAGCCCGTCCACCTCGGCGACGATCACGCAGGTCGTGCTTGCCGTTCCCCTGGTCCCGACCAGCACCTCCGTCAGCTGCGCTCCCAACGCATCAGTCTTCGGTCAGCCCGTCATCTGCACCGTGGTGGTGGCAGCGACCGCGGGGACGGCGGCGGGTAGCGTCCAGCCCTCCATAGACGGTGCCGCGAGCGGCAGCCCGGTGACACTCGTGGCCGGCCAGGCGACCTTCCCGCTCCCGACACTGGCTGCCGGCTCCCATCCGGTCTCCGCAGCCTTCACAACGGCCGCCGGAACCTTCTTCACCCCATCGACGGGGTCGACGACCCAGGCGGTCAACAAGGCCAAGACCAAGACCACGATCAGCTGTACCCCGAACCCGGCCACGATCGGTGGGCGGGTGTCGTGCGTGGCCACGGTGACGGCGACCGCCCCCGGCGCCGGCACACCCACCGGGACGCTCAAGATCCTCGTCGACGGCGTCGGCCAGATGCCGTTCGGCTCCCCGGATGCGAACGGCCAGGTCCACTTCAGCTCGACCACGCTGCCCGTCGCGATCCACACGATGAAGGCGGCCTACGGCGGCGACGTCAACTTCCTCGCCTCGAGCGCGACCCAGTCCGAGACGGTCAACCCGGTGCAGTACGCGACGACCACGACGTTGACGTGCACACCCGCGTTGGCCATCCCCGGTGCGCTCGTGACCTGTACGGCGACCGTGCGGTCGCCGGCCGGTCCGGGCATCCCGTCCGGCCCGGTCCGCTTCACGGACAACGGTGCCGCCCTGGGGTCCACGGTCGCGCTGAACGGGTCCGGCGTGGCCTTGTTCACCTCCAGCAGCCTGGCCGGAGGCAACCACTCCATCGCCGCGAACTACCTCGGCGTCAGCCTGGGGGCGTACCTCCCGAGCTCGTCGGCCGCAGTCAACGTGCGCGTGGACAAGGCACCGGTCGCGGTCAGCGACGGCTCGACTGAGATCGGCGCGGGCGCAAGAGTGTGCGTCGGGCGACCCGCCGCGAACTGGCCGGCCGCAGTCGGCTGCGACCGCTACGTCACCACGCCCCTGATGGCCAATGACTACGACCCTGACGGTGACCCGATCACGCTCGTGCTCAACAGCATCAGCTTCCTAGGCAGCGAGTGGAGCGGGTTCTTCCCGGACAAAAGCTTCTACTACACCGAGGGCGCCGGGACCAGCACCGCCCAGACCAAGGTCATCACGTATCACGTGGTCGACTCGAGCGGGGTGTCGTCCGGCCCCGCCACCTTCGCCATCCATACTCACCCCCGGCCGATGGGGGCGAGCCAGTCACACAGCATGCACCGCGGGCAGACACTGTGCGCCGGCACCACGGTGTCACGAGCACCAGGCGGGGCGACGTGCAACGTCCGCGTCAACGGGATGCTCGCCAACAGCTCGGGCGACACTGCGCTGACGGTCTTTGTGACCAGCATCAGCTTCGCCGCAGGTGAGTACAGTGGCGTCAACGCCGTCGACGGTTCCTTCGTCTACAAGGCCGGGGCTGGCACCGCGCAAACGCAGACCAAGATCATCTCGTTCCAGCTCGTCGACGGGTATGGCGGCCATTCGTTCACTTACACGTACACGATCACGGTCCTGGTGCCCTGACGCTGCCGCCTGAGTCAGTCGGTGCCCGGCTCCTCGGCGGAAAGCAGAGGCGGAGGCGGTAGAGGGACCGCTACCGCCTCGCGCTGGCAGGCGACCGCGTTGTGGGCTGCGCCGAGCAGCACCCGGGCGATCACGCCGAGGAGGACCAGGTCGATGAACATCGCAGGTCCGCCAAGGTCATGATCGTCGGGATGTCGCCGGGATCCTCGGCGCTGCCTGTGCGGTTGAGCCACACGCCGGTGAGCCCTGCCCCTACGGTCGCGCGCACGTCCTCGTCCAGACGGTCGCCGACGTAGGGCGCGGTGGCCGCGGCCGAGTCGAGCCGCGCGAGTGCGGCATGGAAGGCGGCTGGGTCGGGCTTGGCTGCTCCGAGGGACGACGATGCGCGGACGACTTCGACCAGGTCGACGAGTCCGGTGCGGCGCATGTTGTCCTCACGAATCCACCCGGTGACTTTCCTCAAAGCCGACCCTTCCAACCCTGCCAGCACCGACGGCTGAGTCCGTTCGGCGCGCCGAGCGGGCAGCGTGCCACTTCTACGGAGCTCCGCTCGTCAGACGCTGATGACGACCTTGCCGCGAACCTTGCCGGCCTCGAGGTGCCGGATGGCTTCGGGGACCTCGGCGAGCGAGTAGGTCCGCTCGAGGAAGGACGTGACCTTCCCCTCGGTGGCGAGCTCGGCCAGGCGCTCGAGACCTGAGTAGTGCTCCTTGTTGACGATCATCTTGAGGTGCTGGCTCACGAAAGGCGACAGGGCGACGGCGGTGAGCTGACGACCCATTCCGGGGCTCCAGCGGCTGTCTCCCTCGCCGCCGACGATGACGAGCGTGCCGTCCGGGGTGAGGGCCCGGCGCAGGCGCGCCACGCGGGACATGCCACCGGTGTCCAGGACTGCGTCGTACGTCTGGGACCCGTCGGCGAAGTCCTCCTTGGTGTAGTCGATGACGCGCTCGGCTCCGAGAGACTCGACCAGGTCGATCTTCGAGGTGCTGCACACGCCGGTGACCTGCGCGCCCAAGGCGGCGGCGATCTGGACGAGGTAGGTCCCGATGCCGCCGGAGGCACCGATGACGAGCACGCGCTGTCCCGCTTCGACGTGCGCGGCGTCCAGGGTCGCCAGCGCCGTGAGTCCAGAGATCCCCATGACGGCCGCTTCGTCCATCGTGAGGTTCTTCGGCTTGTGGGCGAGTTTGTCCTCGGAGGCCGCGGAGTACTCGGCGAACGAGCCCTTGCTCATGCCGAAGACCTCGTCGCCGACGGCGAACCGGGTGACGTCGGCACCGATCGCGGCGACCGTGCCGGCGACGTCCTGACCGGCCACGGGGTTCTTCGGTGCCCGGAAGCCGAACCCCATGACGCGCATGAGGTAGGGCTCGCCCGTCATCAGGTGCGCCGTACCGCGACTCACCCCGGCTGCGTGCACGCGGACCAGCACCTCGTCGGCTGCGATCTCGGGCTTGTCGATGTCCCGGAGCTCAAGGACGTCGGCAGAACCGTAGCTGTCCTGGACGATCGCCTTCATGGTCTTCTCCTTCGTGAGGCGGACCGGTGCGGTCCGCGGTTGAACGTACGTTGTATGCTTACGCCATAAGTTAGCGGTAGGTCTGGCGTTTGTCCAGCCCTCGCCGACTTGCTCCTGGAGGGACTCGGGGGAACCCTCGGGGCAGACGCGCGTCGCGGGACCCGCCAGGGTTCACGCGCCGATGAGAGGTGGTCGGCATGCCAGACCCGATGACGGGCCGAACCGTCCTGGTCACGGGCGGAACCGGGGGGATTGGTAAGGCGACGGCTGCTGGTCTGGCCGCCATGGGGGCGCGGGTCGCGATCACCGGACGCAACCGCCGGCGGGCCGAGCAGGCGGCGCGTGAGATCGGTCGTCCGGGCGGCGCAGCCGTCGACGTGTTCGTCGCAGACCTGTCGTCGCAGGCGGAGGTGCGAAGGCTGGCGGCCGAAGTCCTCGACGAGCTGCCCGGCCTGGACGTACTGGTCAACAACGTCGGGGGCAGCTGGAGCACGCGCCACGTGACCGCGGACGGCATCGAGCTCACCTTTGCGCTCAACCATCTCGCTCCCTTCCTGCTGACCCACCTGCTGCTCGACCGGTTGCTCCAGAACGCCCCCGCCCGGGTGGTTACGGTGTCCTCCGGGGCGCACTCGATGGGACGCATCGACTTCGCGGACCTGCAGGGCGAGAAGAAGTACGGGTTCACGGCCTACAGCCAGTCCAAGCTCGCCAACCTGCTGTTCTCTTACGAGCTGGCCAGACAGCTAGACGGCTCCGGGGTGACCGCGAACGCACTGCACCCAGGACTCGTCAGAACGGCGTTCGGCGCGGAGGACCCCGGCACCATCCAGAAGGTACTGGTCCCCTTCGTCCGGCCGTTCATGCGGACACCCGAGAAAGGCGCGGTCACCTCGATCTACGTGGCCTCGGCACCGGAGCTGGAATCGGTCACCGGCGCCTACTTCGCCAACGCCGCGTTGAAGCAGTCGTCGGCGCGCAGCCACGACGAGGTCGTCGCGGCCCGGCTCTGGCGGGTGAGCGCGGAACTCGTCGGCATTCCGGGCGGGTGAGGTCGTCTAGGACCGCGACCTCACCCGCCCGGCGGCCGGTCAGTCGTCGACGACGACAGTTCCGACCATGTGCAGGTAGTCGTGCAGGGCGCAGATGTAGTGGTAGACGCCCTTCTTCTCGAAGGTCACCGTGAATCTGCTTCCAGGCGGCATGATCCCCGAGTTGAGCGGTTGCCCGGTGAAGTTGGTCGGATCGCCGTACGGGACGAAGACGTTGGCCTGTTCGGGTCCGAACGTGACGGTGTGCGGAGCCGCCATCCCGTTGTTCACGAAGGTGACGTGCGAGCCCACCCGGACGTGGACGGTCTGGCCGACAAAGCGCATGACCATCGCTATGCCGTCGTCGGCGCCTGCGAAGACCCGGTGGTTGGTGGAGTGTTCGAGGGTCTCGTTCCACAACCGCAGCCCGTCGCGCAGGATTGCGGACCGCTGCCGTGCGGACTGCCGGTCGTACTGCCGCTGGGTGAACGGGTAGTGGGTTCCTGCGGCGCGTACGTGCACTACGCCCTTCATCATCGCGCCGTGGACCAGGCAGTAGTAGGTGAAGTCGCCCGTCGTGTCGAACGTGAGGCTGTACGTCGTGCTCGCGGGGAACCCCGAGTCGACTTCGTCGGTCATCACACCGCTGTTGTAGTACGACGTGCCGTCGTAGGTAGTTCCGCCCTGGGGGAAGAGCTGGGCGGGGTCGCCCGGGTTGAACGGGGTCAGCGGTTGCCCGGTCGCCAGGAACGACACGGTGTGGATCTCGCCGGCACGCGCCGTCCACACGACACTGTCTCCAGCGTCGATCCAGACCGTCCCCGGAAGGAAGGCCATCCCCTGGATTGCGTCGTGCATGGACTCCTGACCGACGGCGACCTGCCAGGTGTGTGGGTGCGCAGGTGTGTCGGCCATCGCGGTCGGGGTCAGCGCGAGGGACAACAGTCCTCCGCACGCAACAGCGACGACGGTTCGAAGATGATGTGTCAATCGGGCAACGCGCATGGTGCCTCCCCAGTCGCCCCCGTCCGGTCCCCAGCCTGAAAGACGGTGCGGTAGAGGCCCCGGAACCGTCTGCTGTCGTGCTCGATGCTCCAGCCGGACGTCGTTGTCCCTGGGCCTGCGCAGCACTGCGTGGGGCTCGAGCCGGAGCATAGGCCTCACTCGGACGTTGCGGAACCCCCAGTGCGCGGGGCGTGCGGTGTCGCGGGGAGGCGGACCGTAAAGGTGGCGCCGGTGCCGGGCCCCTTGCTGCTCGCGGTCAGCTTGCCGTCGTGCGCAGCGACGATGGCACGGGCGATCGTCAGGCCGACTCCACTGCCCGCCTGCTCACGCCGCCTGCTCGCGTCACCGCGGTAGAAGCGCTCAAAGATCCGGTCGGCGTACGCGGGGTCGAATCCCTCGCCGGTGTCCGCGACCTCGATCACCACCGACTCTCGTTCGATCCGCACCGCCACCGCGACGCCGCCCGGGCTGGTCGTGTGCCGCAGGCTGTTGGCCAGCAAGTTCGCCAGGACCTCGGCCATGCGGTGCCGGTCGACCGTGACGTCACGCAGGCCGGGATCGGTACGCAGGGTCAACGTGACACCGCCGGCGTCGTACCGGGCCTGCACCTCGTTGACGGCGTCGCGCGCCAGCTGCCCGGCGTCGGTGCGTGCAAGGCGCAGGTCGAGCTGGCGCTCCTCGGCCCGGGACACAGCGGCCATGTCGTCGACGAGCCGCTGCAGCCGGCCGGTCTGCTCGGCCAAGGTGGTCCACGTGGTCGCGTCGGCGGGGACTACCCCGTCGGCCACCGCCTCGACGGTGGCCTGCAGCGACGCGAGCGGGTTGCGCAGCTCGTGGGCGAGGTCGCCGATGAGCCTTTTTCGCATCTGCTCGGTGCCGGCCAGGCGTGCGGTCATCGCGTTGAACGAGTCCGCCAGCTGCGTCAGCTCGAGGCTGAGACCCGGCGTGGGGACCCGGGCCGTCAGGTCGCCGGCAGCGACCCGGGCGGCCGCTCCGGCAACCACGACGATCGGGTCGGCCACCCGTCGCGAGACCAGCCAGGTCACCGTCAGTGCCGCGACGAGGGCCACCGCGACCCCGACGGCCAGCGACAGCAGGACAGCCTGGGCGAAGGCTTCGTCGATGTGAGTCTGCAGGTCGGCGGAGATCGGCCCCTGCACCATACCGAGGTGAGAGTGGAAGACCTGGGGCGCGAGGAGCAGCGAGACGACCAACAACGTCACCGCGCCGGCGACCACGACGAGCGTCATGGCGGCGAAGAGCCGCCACACCAGCCTCGGGCTTCGTGCGCTGCGGTCGCTCATCCGGGACCCATCCGGTAGCCGACGCCGCGGACCGTGAGGATGTAACGGGGTGCGGCCGGGTCGTCGCCCAGCTTGCGCCGCACATGGCCCAGGTGGACGTCGACGAGGTGCTCGTCGCCCACCCAGCCGGGACCCCACACGCGCTCGACCAGCTGGCCGCGGCTGAACGCCATCCGGGGCCGCTCGGAGAGCGCCTCGAGCAGGTCGAACTCGGTGCGGGTCAGCGTCACCGGCTCACCGTCGAGGAGGACCTCGCGCGGCACCGGGTCGACGGTCAGCACCCCGAACCGGCGCACCGGTGGATCCCCGTCGGCGCCGGCGACCGGGGTGCGCGGTCGGCGCAGCAGGGTCCGGATCCGGGCGACCAGTACGCGCGGCGAGAACGGTTTGGTCAGGTAGTCGTCGGCGCCGGCCGCGAGGCCGACCAAGGTGTCGACCTCGTCCGTGCGGGCGGTCAGCATGATCACGTACGCGTCACTGAAGGTACGCAGCTGTCGGCAGACCTCGACCCCGTCCAGCCCAGGCATCACCACGTCCAGGACCACGACGTCGGGCGCCTGCTCCCGGGCCGCGGCGAGGGCCCGTGCCCCGTCGGACGCCGTGGTCACCTCGAACCCTTCGCGTTCGAGGTACGCGGCCACCACCCGGACCAGGCTCGGCTCGTCGTCGACCACGAGTGCACGCACCCGAGCCGTGGCCGACGGCCCCGGTTGGCCGGACGATTCGGCGGTCAGCTGTCCTCCCGGGCTATGAACGTGCCGTGCCAGGTGTGGAACCACACCTGCCCGGTCGTCGCGTTGACGCTCAGCATGCCGGTCAACGTCCACGATGGTGCGCTGTCCCCGGCGACGCCGGCGCTGGTGAGGGCGATGTCCGCGGTGAAGTAGCCGGGGTAGGCGTCGACCGATGCAACGGACTGCCCGGGCTTGTTCGCGTCGAGCCACTGCTGCGCGATCGTCCGGGCCTGCGCGACCGACACCTGCGTGCCGGCACCGCCGTTCATGCCGGACTTGCCGTGCATGCCGTACTGGGTGTTCCACATCATCGCCGGACCAGGTTCGGTCGTGACAGCTCCGCTGACCGGGTCGACGATGACCTCAGTGGCAGCGTTGCCGGCGGCGTCCTTCAGCTCGACGTAGAACCCGTTGTCGAACCACATCACCTCGCCGGGGCGCAGCCCCGCGGTCGATGCGGCCTGCGCGGCCCGGGCCCGGGCCGAAGCGATCGACGCCACGGCGCTGCCGTCGCCGACCAGCCAGACCTGACCCATGCCCGAGCCCATCCCGGAGCCCATCGGCCCGGAGCCAGTGCTGCGCCCTTGATCGTGGACGGCGGTCGCCGCGTAGGCCACGGATCCGACCAGCGTGACCACTGCCACGACGAGGGCGACGACCAACCCGGTGCGGCGCTCGGTGCTCACCTGCGGCCACCCCGCGCTGCGACCAGCGCGGCTCGTTGCGCCTGGTAGGTCTCGAGGTCGACCTCGCCGAGGGCGAACCGCCGGTCCAAGATCTGTTCCGGCGAGTCTGGCCCGGCCGGGCCGCCACTCGTCGGGCCGCCACCCGTCGGGAGGAGCCGCGCCACCAGCCAGACGATCAGCGCGAGAAGCAGCACCCAGAACAGGCCCATGAACAGCCAGGCTCCGACGCCCATCCCGTCGCCGTACCGACCCATCATGACTGTCTCCTCACGTCTGGTTCGCGGTGGACCGTTCCCCTTCAGGGTCGCCCTCGCGCCCGGGCGAACCGGTACAGAACTGACGAAGAAACGATGAAGAAGGTGGCGGCTACTTCAGCACGTTGACGGCGCGGGCGATCACGAGGGCGACGGTCACCAGTGACACGGCCGACTGCAGCATCATGAAGCACTTCGCCCACAGGACCAGCGGCAACGTGTCGGTGGGGCTGAACGCCGTGGCATTGGTGAATGAGAGATACAGGTAGTCGAGGAACGTCGGCCGCCAGTCCGGCGCTGCGATGTCCGGCGTGGCCATCTGCGCGAACAGGAAGTCGGGGTACGGCGAGCCGGTGCGGTGGTGGCGGGCAGCGGGCCCGCCGCGGTCGAACTCCCAGTACCAGAGCGCGAAGATCACGACGTTGGCCAGCCAGATCGACGCACCAGTGAGCAGCAGCGCCGTGGCGTCCGCGCCCTCGGTGCCGGTGAGCAGCCGGTGCACCAGCCGAAACATCGCGTCAAGGTTCGCGAGCGACATCACGACGAGCAGGACCAGGCCAAGGCTCCGGACCAGCAGCGACCCGGCCTCGATCCGGCGTGGGGTGATTGCGGTGATCACCGCGAGAAGTCCCAGCTCGACGAAGGCGACCAGCCAGCGGTCGGCCAGCCGGTAGCTCACCGGCAGGGCCAGCTGCAGCACCACGACGAGCAGCACCACCAGGCTGACCGGCCACCTGAGCTCGCTCCGGCCGGCCCATCGCATCGCGGGGGCCAGGTCCCGCCGGAGTTCGGCCGTCCCACTACCGAGGGCCTGCGAACCGCGGTCCATCAGCTGCTCGAGCCGTTCGAGCCGCTGGGCGATGGGGCCGGTCGGTTGCTCGTCGCCGGATTGCTCGTCGAGCTCGTCGTCGCGGTCCATGGCCGCAGCGTAGCGACGGCCTCCGCGGCATGGGTTCGCCGGACCCTCCTCGGCTGTGTCACCATCGAGAGGAGCACGGTGACCGGCCGAAGTGGCGTAAAACCACCCGTTCGACGTCCTCAGAAACGATCTGCTGAGGCCGAGATCACAGTGCAGACGGGAACGTCGTTGGGTATCTCAACGTCTACCTGTTTGACCGCTACGCCAGGAGGCTCTCCCCTATGACCGCGCTTCGCGGCTTCACCTTGAACTCGCACAGCTATGAGAGCGACAAGGGTGTCGCTCCCGCCCAGACCGACCCGCGCGGCTACCACTGCCCGGTGGGCCACGTCACCACGCTGCAGTTCTCGGTTCATGCGGAAGACATCCCCGAGGTCTGGGACTGTCCGAAGTGCGGCCGGCTCGCGTTCAGCAACGCCGACACCGCTCTGGTGCAGTCGAGGACGGCGGCCGGCCAGGCGCTGGCCTCTCCGCGCACCAGCGCGACCGGCAAGACCCACTGGGAGATGCTGCTCGAGCGGCGGAGCGTCGCCGAGCTCGAGGAGATCCTCTCCGAGCGGCTCGAGCTGCTCCGCGCCCGCTGACGGGGGCGTCGCGCGATGCTGACCAGTTCGTGAGCGAGTCGTTGCCGGAGCAGACCTCCGACGATCTCGACCGGGGGTGGGGCGACCGGCTGCAGGAGACCGATCCGGACGACCTGGACCGGTTCCTGCGCGACAAGCCGCCCCACCACGGATCGGTCTAGCGGCTCCGCAGCGAGTCGCGGATCTCGGTGAGCAGGTCGATCTCGCTCGGGCCGGCCTCGGGCGCTTCGATGCCCCGGTCGCGACGCTCCTGGAGCTTGTTCATCGGGACGATGACCAGGAAGTACACCGCGGCGGCGATGAAGATGAACGACAGCAGCTCGGTGAGGATCGCCCCGACGTGGAACTCGCCCTTGCCGATCGTGAAGTTGCCGACCGACGTGAGGTCGGGCTTGCCGAAGATCGCCGCGATGATCGGGTTGACGAGGTTGTCGACGACGGACTTGATGACCGCGCCGAAGGCGGTACCGATGACGATGGCGACGGCCAGGTCGACGACGTTGCCTCGCATCAGGAAGTCGCGGAAACCCTTGATCATGTGAATGTCCCTTCGCACCTCATAGCCCACCGGTTGGGCGGGCCAACCGTAGCGGAGTGTGACGGTCGACGGGGAGTGCCGGTCACGGCGTCACATGCAGTAACAGAGTGATCGGGGTGGTGGCGGCCGCCACCCGGAGCGCCGTCTCGTCCGGGACCGCGAGGACCACGAGCGCTCCGCCGGAGGTGGAGCCGACTCCCGGCGACGAGTCGCCGGCCGGACCAGGGACAGCGAGCACGAGCGCCGAGGCAGCCAGCAGAGAGCCGACAGTCCCCGAGTCCTGGGGCCCGCGACCGATCGTCGCTCGATCGAGCGGCTGGCCGACCGGGTCGCTCGGCCCGGCGACCAAGTCGACCCGGTCGCCGGGCCGCACCAGCCGGGCGACCTCCGCATCGGCGACCCGCACCGGGACGGCCACCTGCCCTGAAAGACCCCGCAGCATCGACAGCCCCACGAGGCGCGCGTCGGTCAACGGCTCGCCCGCCCGGACGGCGCCGGTCACCCGGCGCGCCGCCACTGAGTCGCCGTCACCGAGCGCGCCCGCCGGCACGAGGTCGACCGGGAACCGGCGCAGCGCCAGGTCGCCGGTGACGAGCAACTGGCCGGCGACGAGGTCGTGCGCGGCCACCAGAACCGCCCGGGTCGTCGGTGGAGCCGGACGCACGGCACCGAGCCCGAGGGCGACGGCCAGGCCCAGGCAGCCGCTGGCCACCAGCCGGCGGTGTCGGCGCAGGCGGGCCACTGCGCGTCGGGGCACTGCGCGTCGGGGCACTGCGCGTCGGGGCACAGCGCGTCGGGCGACCGACTGCGGCCGCCGTCCCCCCGCCGTGGTCACGGCAGCGTGATCGGCAGGGTCACGCCGTCGAGGGAGTGCGCGCACGCGCAGCGCCGCTCGGCGGGCAGGCTCGGGACCAGCTCGAGCAGCAGGTCGCGCAGCCGGCTGACGTTGCGGCCGAAGACTTCCAGGACCTCGGAATGGGTCACCCCTTGGCCGTGCTCGACCCCGGCGTCGAGGTCGGTGACCAGGGCGATCGCGGTGTAGCAGAGCCCCAGCTCGCGGGCGAGCACGGCCTCGGGGTGCCCGGTCATGCCGACGACCGACCAGCCGTTGGCGCCGAACCAGCGCGACTCGGCCCGGGTCGAGAACCGCGGGCCCTCGATCACCACGAGGGTGCCCCCGTCGATCGGCGACCAACCGTCGTGGCGGGCGGCTTGCAGCGCGACCGCGCGCCCGTTCGGGCAGTAGGGATCGGCCATCGAGACGTGGACAGCGCCTTCGTCGAAGTAGGTCTGCACCCGTCCGGAGGTGCGGTCGACCAACTGGTCGGGCACGACCAGGGTGCCGGGGCCGAGGTCGGGGCGCAGGCCGCCGACGGCGCACGGGGCCAGCACCTGCCGGACACCGACCGACCGCAGCGCCCAGAGGTTGGCGCGGTAGTTGATCCGGTGCGGTGGGAACCGGTGGTCGCGGCCGTGCCTTGGCAGGAACGCCACCCGGCGTCCGCCGATCTCGCCGACCATCAGCGGGTCGCTGGGCGCTCCGTACGGCGTGTCGACGACGACCTCGTCGAGCCGGTCGAGCAAGGAGTAGAAGCCTGAGCCGCCGATGATGGCGAGCTCGGCGCTGGGCGAGCCGGTGCGTAGATCCATGCCCAGAGGCTAGTCGCGCCGACCGGGCCTAACGGCGTGCGCTCGCCGCGCCTGGGGAACTAAGCGGACGAGCCGCCGCCTGTGGACGGAGCGCTGCTCGCGTTGACGACCGGTTTGGCCGCGGGCGTGGACGCAGGGCCGGACGCGGGTTTGGCCGAAGGGCTGGACGAGTCGGAGCCGCCCGGGCTCGTTGGCGCCGGCGCCGAGTCCGCGGTGGCCGGAGCCGGGGACGAGCCGGACGCACCCTTGCCCGAGCCGTTGCGGCTGTCGGTGCGGTAGAAGCCGCTGCCCTTGAAGACCACACCCACAGCCGAGAAGACCTTGCGCAGGCTGCCCCCGCAGAGCGGGCACACCGTCAGTGAGTCGTCGCTGAAGGCCTGTACGGCTTCCAGCGGTTCCCCGCAGTCGGTACAGGTGTATTGGTACGTCGGCACGGCGAGCAGCTCCTGACTGGCACTCGATACGTCAGAGTGCTAATAGTGTGCCATCGACCGCGCTGAGTCCATTTCACTCCGCGTGACCCCTGACGAAGCGCACCACCTGGGTCTCGGTCGCCGCGACGTCGACGCGACGGTCGTGCGGCTCGGCCGGCACCTCCGGCAGCACCTCGTCGTCGAACAGCAGCACGATCACGGGTACGTGCGCCGGCACGCGGGTCAGCGCCCGGTCGTAGGAGCCGCCGCCCTGGCCGAGCCGGCAACCGTCGGCGCCGACGGCAAGCCCGGGCGCCAGCACCACGTCGACCGTCCCGATGGCCTCGCGCCCGAGCCGCGGCCCGGTCGGCTCCAGCAGCGGCATCGTCGTCGACTGAGCCCGGCCCAGCGCCTGTGGCCCCTCGTACCAGGCCCAATCGAGGTCGAGGTCGGGCAGGACGACAGGAAGGAGCACCCGCCGGCCCTGCTCCACGAGCACCGCCAGCAGCTCGGCGGTCGGCGGCTCCACCGGCCCGGAGACGTACAGCGACACGGTGCGCGCCGCACCGACCTCGGGCAGGGCCAGCACCTGCCGGGTCAGCGCGGCGCCGGCCACGGCGAGCGCGGCGTGCGGACGGTCGCGGCGGGCCGTCCGGAGCCGGCCCCGGACCGAGGCCTTGCGGTCGGATTCGCTGCTCACCCGTTCATCATCGGGGTACGCAGGCCGTCTAGGGTGCCCTTATGCGCGTAACCAAAGCCGTCATCCCGGCCGCCGGGCTGGGCACCCGGTTCCTGCCGGCGACCAAGTCGATCCCCAAAGAGATGCTCCCGGTGGTCGACAAGCCGGCGATCCAGTACGTCGTCGAGGAGGCGGCCGCGGCCGGCCTGACTGACGTGCTCATGATCAGCGGTCGCGGCAAACGGGCCCTGGAGGACCACTTCGACCGCAGCGTCGAGCTCGAGGAGACGTTGCGGTCCAAGGGCGACGCCGACAAGCTCGCGACCGTCCAGGCCTCCAACGAGCTGGCCCGGGTGCACTTCGTCCGGCAGGGCGACCCGCTCGGCCTCGGCCACGCGGTGCTGATGGCCGAGCAGCACGTCGGCGACCAGCCGTTCGCGGTGCTCCTGGGTGACGACCTGATCGACCCGCGCGACCCGTTGCTGTCGGTGATGACGGAAGTGCTCGCGACGCACGGCGGCTCGGTCATCGCGCTGATGGAGGTGGCGCCCGAGCAGATCCACCTCTACGGCTGCGCAGCCGTCAGCCCGATCGTCGGCGCTCCCGCCGATGTCGTACGCGTCAACGACCTGGTCGAGAAGCCGCCGAACGACGAGGCACCAAGCAACTACGCCGTCATCGGCCGCTACGTGCTCGACCCCGCGGTCTTCGCGGCGATCAAGCGCACGCCACCCGGCCGCGGCGGCGAGATCCAGCTCACCGATGCGCTGCGCGACCTCATCGGGGTCCCGGCCGAGGCGGGCGGAGGCGTGATCGGGGTCGTCTTTCGGGGCCGCCGGTACGACACCGGTGACCGGCTCGACTACCTCAAGGCCGTCGTTCGGCTGGCCTCCGAGCGCGACGACCTCGGACCCCCCCTGCTCGACTGGCTCGGCACGTTCGTCGCGGAGCACCGGGCCTGATGAAGTCCGTCGACGAGCACCTGGACGACTGTCTCAAGGGCATCTTGCCGCTCGAGGCGATCGAGCTGCAGCTGCTCGACGCCCACGGGTGCAGCCTGGCCGAGGACGTCGTCGCGCCCTGGGACCTCCCCAACTTCGACAACGCGTCGATGGACGGGTACGCCGTGCGGTCGGCCGACCTCGACGCCGTCCGGGCCGGGACACCGACCGAGTTCCCGGTATACGGCGACATCCCGGCGGGGCGGCCGTCCGCTCTGCCGCTGGCCCCCGGCACTGCGATGCGGATCATGACCGGCGCCCCGATCCCCGACGGCTGCGACGCGGTCATCCCGGTGGAGTGGACCGACGGCGGCATCGCCCACGCCGTCTTCGACCGGGCACCTGACCTCGGCGGGTTCATCCGCCGGGCCGGCAGCGACGTCCGCAAGGGCGTGACCGTGCTCGAGTCCGGCACCCGGCTCGGCCCGGCCCAGCTCGGGCTGCTCGCCGCGGTGGGGCGCGACCGGGTGGTCTGCCGGCCGAAGCCGCGCGTCGTGGTCCTGTCGACCGGGTCCGAGCTCGTCGAGCCTGGCCTACCGCTGCAGCACGGCCAGATCAGCGAGTCGAACTCCTTCGCCCTCACCGCCGCGGCGAAGGAGTCCGGCGCGCTCGCGTACCGCGTCGGCATGGTCAGTGACGACCCCCGCCGGCTGCTCGACACCATCGAGGACCAGCTCATCCGGGCCGACCTCGTCGTCACCACCGGAGGCGTGAGTGCCGGCGCGTACGACGTCGTCAAGGAGGTGCTGCTGCGCCTGGGCACCGTCCACTTCGACAAGGTGGCGATGCAGCCGGGGATGCCGCAGGGCCGCGGCACGATCGGGCCGGACTCCACGCCGATCTTCACCCTCCCGGGCAACCCGGTGAGCGCGTTCGTGTCGTTCGAGGTGTTCGTCCGCCCGGTGATCCGACGGATGCTCGGCGTCGAGCCGCTCGAACGCCCGACCGTGCGAGCCTCGTGCGTCGAGCCGCTGACGTCGCCCCAGGGCAAGCGCCAGTTCGCGCGCGGGTGGCTCTCGGTCGAGGATGGCCGCTATGTCGTGCGGCCGCTCGGCGGCCAGGGCTCGCACCTGATGAACGACCTGGCCCACGCGAACTGCCTGATCGTCATCCCTGAGGTCGTCACCGAGGTGCCTGCGGGCGGCACGGTGACGGTCATGGTGCTCGAACGCCGGCTCTCATGACCGCCGAGTCGCCCGGCTTCACCCACCTCGCGGCCGACGGCTCGGCTCGCATGGTCGACGTGTCCGGCAAGGAGGTCTCGGTGCGCACGGCCACGGCCACCGGACGGGTGCTGGTGTCGGCCGAGGTCGTGACGCTGCTGCGCGGCGGTGGGCTTCCCAAGGGCGACGCGCTCGCGGTCGCCCGCATCGCGGGCATCCAAGCGGCCAAGCGCACTCCCGACCTCGTCCCGCTGTGCCACCCCATCGCGATCCACGGCGTCGACCTCGGCCTGCTGGTGCTCGACGACCAGGTGACGATCACCGCGACGGTACGCACCGCCGACCGCACCGGGGTCGAGATGGAGGCGTTGACCTGCGTGGCGGTGGCGGGGCTGGCGCTGATCGACATGGTCAAGGCCGTCGACCCCGCAGCCGTGATCACCGACGTGCGGGTCGAGGAGAAGACCGGTGGCAAGACCGGGCGCTGGACCAGGACGGGGTCCTGATGCGGGCCGCCGTCATCACGTGCTCGAACCGGGCAGCGGCTGGCGTCTACCCCGACCGGTCCGGGCCGGTGCTGGTCGACGGTCTGCGGGCCATGGGTTTCGACGTCGACGAGCCGGTGGTCGTCCCTGACGGCGACCCGGTTGAGGCCGCGCTCCGGGCAGCGGTGACCTCGGGTTGCGCCGTGGTCGTCACGACCGGCGGCACCGGACTCAGCCCCACCGACCGCACGCCGGAGGCAACCCGGGCGGTGATCGAGCGTGAGGTGCCGGGCCTCGCCGAGGCGATCCGCGCGTACGGTGCGGCCGGGGGAGTGCCCACCGCCGTGCTGTCGCGCGGCGTCGCCGGGGTCGTGGGCGGCACGCTGGTGGTCAACCTGCCCGGCTCGACCGGGGGCGTCCGCGACGGCCTGGCCGTCCTCGAACCGCTGCTCCGGCACGCGGTCGACCAGATCGCTGGCGGTGACCATTGACGCCCGGGTGGCCGGCGGTGCTGGCAGAAGGCCCGGTGGCGCTTCGTCCGATCCGGCTGCGTGACCGGGCCGACTGGCGGTCGGTGCGGTCCCGCAACTCCGCGTGGCTCCGGCCCTGGGACGCCACCTCTCCAGGTGGGCTCGCCGACGAGCCGCCGTCGTTCGGGCAGATGGTCCGCACGCTGACCGCCGAGGCCCGAGCGGGCCGGGTGATGCCGTTCGTCGCCGCCTACGAAGGAAAGCTGGTCGGCCAGGTCACGGTCGGGGGCATCACCTGGGGCTCGTTGCGGTCGGCGCACATCGGGTACTGGATCGATCGCGAGATGGCTGGGCGCGGCGTGATCCCGACCGGGGTGGCACTGGCCACCGACCACCTCTTCGCGATCGGGCTGCATCGCGTCGAGATCAACATCAGGCCCGAGAACGCCGCGTCGCTGCGGGTCGTCGAGAAGCTCGGGTTCCGGCCGGAGGGGATGCGCCCGCGATACCTCCACATCGACGGCGCGTGGCGGGACCACCTCTGCTTCGCCCTCACCGGCGAGGAGGTGCCCGAGGGCATGCTGAACCGGTGGCGCAAGGTCCGGCAGTCGACCTCGGGCTGAGGCTCGTCAAGGGATTCCGCGACACACCGGGCACAATGCGTGAGCAACACCGTTCGTACGCCTACCGTTTCGGCTCGTGGGCAGCAGCAGCGGCGTCATCTACGCAGTCATCGCTCTGCTGTGGGCCGTCGTCCTCGTCCCGATGTGGCTGCGCCGTCACGACGAGGTCTCCGAGTCCCGTTCCGTGGACCGGTTCCAGGGCGCGATGCGCACCCTCTCCCGCCGGGAGCCCTCGGTCGACCGACGCGAGGTCTTCGTACCCAGGCGCCCCGCGGCCGTCCGCGCCCATGCAGACGGTCAGCCGGTCCAGCGCACGGCCGCGCAGGTGGCCGCCGCCCGCCGCCGCCTGATCGTTCTCGGGCTCGCCGGGGCTGTGCTGCTCACGTTCGGGCTCGGCGCTCTCGGCGTCGTCCCGATGCTCCTCAGCGCGCTCCCGCTGGTCCTGCTCGGTGGGTACGTCTTCCAGGTCCGGTCCGCGATGCGCCGCGAGGAGACCCGCGCCCTCGCGGCTCGCCGCCGGCGTGCGGCCGCTGCCCGCCGCCGCCGCCAGGTGGCGGTTGCCCAGATCGCTGCGCAGCGCGGTGGCCCGATGCCAGCCAGGCCGGCCCGACCAGCTCGTCCCGCGGTCGCCGACGTCGAGCCCGCGCTTGCGGAGTGGGCGGCCGCCCAGGAGCTTCCGGCTCCCACCGCTGCGGTCGAGGTCGAGCCCGAGTTCTACGACCAGGTCGCCCAGCATGCCTGGGACCCGGTCCCCGTGCCCGTGCCGACCTACGTGTCCGCACCCAAGGCCCCGCGGTCCGTGCGCGTCATCGACCTCACCCTTCCGGGAGCTTGGACGTCGGGGCGCCTCGACGCGCCGGTCGAGCTGACCGCGGAGCAGGAGATGGCCGTCGTGGCCATCGAGCGCGACCCCATCGTCACTGGTGAGGTGCTCGTCGAGCGGCGACGGGCCGTCGGCGACTGAGGTCAGACCGCCGGGGCGCGCGTTGTACGATGTGCGTGCTTTGCAAGGGGCTGTAGCGCAGCTGGTAGCGCACCTCGTTCGCATCGAGGGGGTCAGGGGTTCGAGTCCCCTCAGCTCCACCCACCATCTCAGTCGGTCAGCGACGACGACGAGGAGTGCGACCGACATGGCCAAGCGGATCGTGACGACAGCGAACGCCCCAGCCGGCTGGGCCGGCTACAGCCAGGCCGTGGTCGCCGGCGGCATGGTCTACGTCTCGGGCATGGCCGCGGTCGACCCCGCGACGGGAGCGGTCGTCGGCACGACGATCCAGGAGCAGACGGCACAGTCGTTGCGCAACGTCCAGGCGACCTTGGAGGCCGCTGGGAGCTCGCTGTCGAACGTCGTGTGGGCGATCTGGTCGCTTCGGGACCCCGACGACTTCGACGGCTTCAACGAGGAGTGGGCGAAGTGGTTCGCCGTCGAGCCGCCGGCGCGCCACGGCGCCATGCTGCCGCTACCGGACCGGCTGTCCGCCCTGCGGATCTCGATCGGGGTGATCGCCACCGCGGGATGAGGCCGGACCGCCTTGGCCGTGGGGCCGGGCGACTGCCGACGTGGAGGGAAGTCCGGACCCTGCGCAAGGACTTCCATGACGTGCGTGGCGACACGTTGCTCGGCAGGCGCATCTTCGGTCGACGAACGCCCATCAAGACGAAGCGCTGGTGGGAGTGATCACCGTCGTCGGACGCACTCCGGTCGCCCGTCGGACTGGACCAGTCCTGGGTCGACGTCGTAACGCACGAGAGCGTCGTTGCGGAAGAGCTCGTACTCGGCGGCCACCAGTCCCGTGACCCGGTCGACCTCTCGACGCCGGAGCACGTTCTGTCGGTAGACCAGACCGTCAGCCTTGCGAACGAACCGCGTGCCCGACTCGTCGACGTGGTACGTCAGTGGGGGAGCCGCCGACGCCCGGATCTCACCGAGAACGTGGTTGTCGTCGAACCGGACCCGCACCTGGAAGACCAGCTGGGTGGGGTTCGTCGCCTTCAGGTCGAGCAGACCGCCGGTGAGCGTGGCTCCGGTGCCGAACGGGACGACGCGGCCCTCGTCGGGGAACGGGTCGAAGCTGTGCCGGTGTCGCTCCACCACGTCGAGCGGGCTGTGCAGGAACATCCAGTGCAGCAGGTTTCCCAGCTGGCAAAGCCCACCGCCCACCCCGGTCGCTGCAGCTCCACCGCGGAGCACGAGGCCGGGCAGGTACCCGTTTCCGGCCGACGCCTGGCCGACGAGATGCCAGAACGAGAACGTCTCGCCCGGCCGGATCAGTACCCCGTCGAGGTGTCGGCCCGCCAGCTTGAGATTGACCACTTTGTTGTGCTGCAACGACATGTCGACGTCGCCGAGGCGGCGTAGCAACAGCGAGCGGTGCTGGTGGACGCGGAATGACAGGTCGGTCAGGTCGACCTCGTCCGCGTACCGGTAGCCCTTCCGCGCGTCGGCGAGGCGCTTCACCGTCCGACGCTGGGCCAGCCGTAGCGGGACCAGCGCGGGGAATCGCTGGGTGAGCAGCATTCTGGTCACGGCGACCGGCCCTCCTCGCGTCGGCAGGACCGTAGCGGCGGTGCGTGCAGATTCGCACGGGCCGAAAGTCCCACGGACGGTCCCAGATCCGGGATGATCGCCCCATGGACATCGATCTGACGGCACAAGCTCCGACCGGGTCCAGCTGGGCCGCCCCGCGAGTCCGTGCTGCCGTCGCCGCAGGGTTGGCCGTCGTGCTGCTCGTCGTCGGGTACCTCGCTGGAGCGCACCGTTCGAACACGAAGGTGCTGACCGGTCAAGTCCACGTCGGAGATCGCGTCGCGACGATCACCGCCGATGACATCGCCTACGGCTTCCGCGACAGCATCCCTTGGTACGACAGGCAAGGGGGGTCGCACGAGGGCGGTTGGCCGGACTGTCTCGGTTCGGTCGAGCAACCCGGGGTCTCCCGAGTGACGTTCGCGGTCAGCCGGGTCGACCTGCCGGACGGCAGCGGCGCGATGGACCAGATCTTCTACGTCGACTGCCGACCCTGAGCCGAGCAGCCCTCGCAATGCACCGCGCCGGCTTGTCAAACTGGTATGCGCGCATATGATCTGACCCATGACGATACTTACCGAAGCGAACGTGACCTCCTCCGCGGCCCCGGCCGCCTTCTTCGCCCGTTGGGCCGACATGGCCACCTGGCCCGAGTGGAACACCGACACCGAATGGGTCCGCCTCGACGGGCCGTTCGTCCAGGGCGCGACCGGGGTGCTCAAGCCCAAGGGTGGGCCGAAGGTGCGGTTCACGGTCACCGAGCTGGTCGACGGCCGGACGTTCGTCGACGTGTCGCGGCTGCTCGGCGCGCGGTTGACGTTCCGCCACGAGGTCGCCGACCGGCGGGACGGCGGCTGCCGCGTCGATGTGACCGTTTCGCTGGACGGGCCGCTCCGGCTGTTCTGGACGGCAGTGCTCGGCAAGGGATTGAAGCGGACGGCGCAGGTCGACCTCGACCGGCTCAGCGCGGTCGCCGAGTCGGCCCCCGCCAGCGCGTGACCCTGGCGACCGAGCACGACGACGCGGCAAGCAGCCCGGGTCTGCTGCTCTGGCAGGTGACCAACCGGTGGCAGGCGGCCCAGCGCGCGACGCTCAAGCCGTTCGACCTCACGCACGTGCAGTTCGTGCTGCTCGCGTCCCTGACCTGGCTTGCCGGAACGCCCAGCACGACCGAGCCGGTCACCCAGCGACGCCTCGCGGACCACGCCGCCACCGACCCCATGATGACCTCGCAGGTGCTGCGGACCCTCGAACGCCGAGGCCTGGTCAGGCGTTCGCCGCACCCGGCTGACGCACGTGCCGTCGCGCTCGCGGTGACCCCCGCCGGGCGCGCGCTGGCCAACCGTGCGGTCGGTGCGGTGGAGGGGTGCGACCGCGAGTTCTTCGCTCCGCTCGGCGCCGGGCTGCCCGGTCTGGTCCGGAGCTTGCAACGGCTGGCCGTGGACGGCGCTCGGGCGGGTTAAGCCAGCCTCGGGTTCGGTCGATGCAATCACCGTGGCACGCGGGGGTCGGACCTCTCTGTCCCGGGCACGGTCGTCGGCTCCGGCTGACCCGGCCCGGATCTTGGCATGGCCGCAGCCGATCGTCGCCCTCACCACAGGCACGGTGACGGGGTACGAGGCACTGGCGCGATTCCCAGACGACCCCGACAACGTCGCGGACGTCTTCGAGGCGGCGTGGGTCGCGGGCGTCGGGCCGCAGCTCGAGGCCTCAGCCCTCTCGGTCGCTCTGCGACTCCAGGGCCGGCCGACAACCACCTACCTCACCGTCAACGTCAGTCCGCGCGCACTCTCCGCGGAGGTCGTCCGGGCCGTCCTCGACACGGACCTCGTGGGCATCGTCGTCGAGCTGACCGAGGCCCACAACGTCCCGCCGGACGAGCTCAAGCGGATGGCGAGCTGGCTGCGCGACCGGGGCGCCCGCCTGGCCATCGACGACGTCGGCACCGGGTACGCCGGGCTCGAGCGGCTGATCTGCGTGGGGCCGGACCTGATCAAGCTGGACCGTTCCCTGGTCACGCAGCTGCCCGTCGACCAGGTGTCCCGGGTGATGGTCGAGAGCCTGGTGCGCTTCGCAGCCCGAAGCGGCGCGGCCATCGTCGCGGAAGGGATCGAGACGCACGCGCTGCTCGAGGTGGTGGCCGAGCTCGACATCACCTTCGGCCAGGGCTTCCTGTTCGGCCCCGCTGCACCCACGTGGACGACTCCGAGCGACGAGGTCGTGGCCGCCGCCGTGACGGTGCACCGGCAGGCGCTCAGCGCGACGCCGAAGCAGGCGATGTTCCTCGACGAGGTGATCCTGCTCGAACGCATTGCCGACCGGTTCAGCGAGGCGGAGGAGCTGGTCGACGTCCACCAGGCCGTCGAGACGCTCACCCGGCTGGTGGGCGCCGAGCACGTGACCATCGACCTGGTCGACGAGTGCGCGGCGACGCTGGATGCGTTGACCTACGTCGGCACGGGGCCTGCGGGAGTCGGCATCGGGCGCTCGCGCCAGCTGGACGACCACCCCTTGGTTCGGTGGGTGCTAGACACCCGCCGGGCCGCGATGATCCTGGCCAGCGACCCGAAAGCCGACGCGATCGAGCTGGAACGGATGACCGCAGCGGGGTTCGGCGGGCTGCTCCTCGTCCCGGTGATCACTAGGGGCACGACGGTGGGTTTGCTCTCGTTCTACCGCACCCGGTCGTTCCCGTGGACGCTGGCCCAGATCAGGTTCGCCCGGATCGGGGCCAGCCAGCTCGCCGCGACGCTGGACCGGTTGCTGCCGACGACGAACCGATGAGCTAGATCCAGCCCTTGAACCACATCCGACGCAACCACTCCGCGCTGCTCATGGTGTCGCCCACGAGGATCGGCCACAGCCATGCGGTGTTCGCGACGACGAGGAGCAGGTAACCGCCGACCGCCGCTGTACCCCAGGTGCGTCGGGTCGCCGAGGCAGTCGACGGCCCGACGATCGCGCCGAGGGCCATGGTCAGGCCGAGGAACATGAACGGTGCGAACACGACCTCGTAGAACGTGAAGATGGTCCGCTGGTTGTAGAGCAGGAGCCAAGGCAGCCAGCCCGCGGCGACCCCCGTGAGCGCGGCGCCGGCCCGCCAGTCCCGTCCCGCAGCCCAGCGCCAGAGCAACCAGATCAACGCGGCGGTGGCGGCCCACCAGATGACCGGGGTGCCGATGGACGTCACCTCACGGGTACAGCCGCCTGCGAACTCGCAGCCGCCCTTCCCCTGGTCGAGCGTCACCGACCAGAACGCCGTGGGTCGGACCTGGAGCAACCAGCCGGCCGGCCGGCCCTGGTAGGAGTGCCCCGACGTGAGGTTGTTGTGGAAGTGCCACATCTGCTGGTGATAGTTGATCAACGCGCGGATCGGCGTGCCGAGGAAGGAGGGGCCGGCGGGTTCGATCGTCCACGCGTCGCTGTATCGCTGCTGCCGGTCGTACGAGAGCAACCACGGCACCCACGCGAGGGCATAGACCGCGAACGTGACCGGCACGAGCGAGACGAACGCGGGCACGCTGTCGCGGCGCAGCATGGAGCCGTACGGGTGGCGCACCCCGGCCGCCTTTCGCGCCCCCGCGTCCCAGAGCACGCTCAGCACCGCGAACGCGGCGAGGAAGTAGATGCCGGACCACTTCGTGCCGCAGGCCAGCCCGAGCAGGAGGCCGGCCAGCAGCCGCCAAGGCCGTAGGCCGAGCCGCGGCCCGGGCTCGCTTGCCCGGCCCGGACCTCTCAGCTCGGCCCAGTCGGCCAGCCGCGCGCGCGCCCGGTCGCGATCGACCACGAGGGCGCCGAATGCGCCCAGGACGAAGAAGCCGAGGATGCCGTCGAGCAACGCCGTGCGGGACAGCACGATGGCCAACCCGTCGAGCGCGAGCAGCAGCCCTGCGATCGCTGCGAGCAGGTTGGACCGCGTCATCCTTCGAACGATCCGGGCGAACATCAGGACGGCGAAGGTGCCCAGCAGGGCCGGCATGAAGCGCCAGCCGAACGGGGTGAAGCCGAAGATCTGCTCGCCGACGCCGATGACCCACTTGCCCACCGGGGGGTGGACGACGTTGGCAGCGTGCCCGGTGAAGACGTCCAGGTTGCCCGCCAGGATCTTCGCGTCGGCGCCGTCGACGCTGAGCTGCTCGTAGTGGAAGCGCAGCAGCGACCAGGCGTCCTTGGCGTAGTACGTCTCGTCGAAGGAGAACACCTTGGGCTCGGCCAGGTTGACGAAGCGGAGCACGGCGGCGACGAGCGTGACCACGATCGGGCCGACCCAACCGGCCCAGCCGCCTCGCGGCATCGGCGGCACCAGTCGTTCGCGCACGGTGGGAGCCAGCGGGGGATCGAGGCCGACTTCGGCGTCGTCGCCGGCCGAGTCGTCGGGAAGGGCGACGGCGACCGGGCTGCTCATCGGGCCATCGTAAGCAGCACGACCGCGTTCGGCTGGCAGGATGCGGGCATGAGCGGGTTGCTGATCCTGGCCGGTACGCCGATCGGGGACTACTCCGACGCGTCGGGGCGGCTCGTGGCCGAGCTCGCCACCGCCGACGTGGTCGCAGCCGAGGACACGCGGCGCCTGCGCCGGCTCACGAACGGGCTTGGCGTCACTCTGACCGGCCGGGTCGTGTCGTACCACGAGCACAACGAGGCGACCCGGACGCCCGAGCTGGTCGCAGCCCTCGTCGAGGGCGCGCGGGTGCTCCTGGTGACCGACGCGGGGATGCCCTCGGTGTCCGACCCGGGGTACCGGCTGGTGCGTGGCGCGGTCGACGCAGGCGTGCGCGTCACGGCAGTGCCCGGACCGAGCGCCGTACTGACAGCGCTGGCGTTGTCCGGCCTACCGGTCGACCGGTTCTGCTTCGAGGGGTTCCTGCCCCGGAAGGCGGGAGAGAGGGGCAGCCGGCTCGCCGAGGTGGCCCGCGATCCGCGAACCCTGGTGTTCTTCGAAGCACCGCACCGGCTGGCGGCCACCTTGTCGGCGATGGCCGAGGTCCTCGGGGCGGACCGGCCGGCCGCGGTGTGCCGCGAGCTGACCAAGACGTACGAAGAGGTCCGACGTGGCGGCCTGGCCGAGCTGGCCGCGTGGGCGGAGCCCGGCGTCCGCGGCGAGATCACCATCGTGGTCGAAGGCGCTCCGCCGCCGTCGGCCGACGGCCTCGGACCTGCCGACCTCGTCGCCCTCGTCGCGGGCAGGGAGTCGGCCGGTGAGTCGCGCAAGGAAGCCATCGCCGCGGTGGCGACGTCCTTGGGACTGCCCAAGCGCGAGGTCTTCGACGCGATAGTCGCGTGCCGCGTGCGGTGACCGTCGATACCCTTGCGCCATGCCAGCCGCCGCACCAGCCAAGACGTTCTACGTCACGACGCCGATCTACTACGTGAACGACGCCCCGCACATCGGACACGCGTACACCACCGTCGCGGCGGACGTCCTGGCCCGATGGCACCGCCAGCGCGGCGAGCAGGTCTTCTTCCTCACCGGCACCGACGAGCACGGACAGAAGATCCTGCGTACGGCCGAGGCCAACGGGACGACCCCGCTGGAGTGGTGCGACCGGCTCGTCGAGGGCGCCTGGAAGCCGGTCCTGCAGACGATCGACGCGTCGAACGACGACTTCATCCGCACGACCGAGCCTCGTCACGCCGTAAGCGTGCAGGCGCTGTGGCAGGCCATCAAGGCGGGCGGTGACGTCTACACGAGCACCTACGAGGGTCCGTACTGCGTCGGGTGCGAGGAGTTCAAGCTCGTCAGCGACCTCGTCGACGGGACGGGCGAGTACGCCGGGCAGGTGGTCTGCCCGATTCATGGCCGCCCGGTCGAGCAGCTGTCGGAGGAGAACTACTTCTTCCGGCTGTCGGCGTACGCCGACCGGTTGCTCGCGCACTATGCCGAGCATCCCGAGGCCATCGAGCCGGCGAGCGCGCGCAACGAGGTGCTGTCGTTCATCAAGCAGGGACTCACGGACATCTCGATGTCGCGGTCGTCGTTCGCGTGGGGCGTCCCGGTGCCATGGGACCCGTCGCACGTCGTCTACGTCTGGTTCGACGCCCTCGTCAACTACGCGACGGCGGCGGGCTACGGCTTCGACGACGAGCGGTTCGCGCAGATCTGGCCCGCCGACGTCCACCTCGTCGGCAAGGACATCCTGCGCTTTCACGCCGTCTTCTGGCCTGCGATGTGTCTCGCGGCCGGGATCGAGCCGCCACGCAGGGTCTTCGCCCATGGCTGGCTGCTCGTCGGCGGCGAGAAGATGAGCAAGTCCAAGCTCACGGGCATCCCTCCGTCGGAGGTCATCGACGTCTTCGGTTCGGACGCGTTCCGCTACTACTTCCTTCGCTCGATCGCGTTCGGCTCCGACGGGTCCTTCTCCTGGGAGGACATGAGCGCGCGCTACACGTCCGAGCTCGCCAACGGGTTCGGCAACCTCGCGTCCCGCGTCGCGGCCATGGTCGGGAAGTACTCCGGCGGGGTGCTGCAGGCCCCCGCAGCGGACGGTGCCGCCGAGCGGGTCGTGCAGCAGGCTGCCGTTCAGGCCGCCGAGGTGGCCGACGACCGCATCTGCGCGCTCGACTTCTCGGTGGGCATCACCGCGGTCTGGGGTCTGGTCGACGCACTGAACGGATACCTCACCGAGCAGGAGCCATGGCAGCTCGCCAAGGACGCTGCCGACCGGGCCCGGCTCGAGACGGTCCTCTACACCGCGGCGGAAGGCCTGCGGGTCCTGGCGGTGCTGCTGAACGCGGTGCTGCCTAAGGCGTGCGCCGCCCTCTGGGAGTCGCTCGGAGCCGAGCCGGTGCTGGGCGCGCTCGCGGAGCAGCGCGTCGGCGACGTCGCGCGTTGGGGACAGCTCCCGGCCGGCGTGACCGTCACCAAGGGGGCCGTCCTGTTCCCCCGGCTCGAGGAGGCGTGACCCCGCGGGTCGACCGCGGACCGATGCCGCCGGCCCCCGAACCGTTGCGCACCCATGTGATCGACAGTCACTGCCACCTCGACATCGCGGGCGCCGAGAGCTGGCCCGCCGTCGAGCAGGCACTCGCCGAGGCCGCGGCCGTCGGAGTCGCCGGCATCGTCCAGATCGGCTGCGACGTGCCGAGCGCGGGCTGGGCCGTCGAGGCGGCGGAGCGATACGACGCGATCGTCGCCGGGGTCGCGCTGCACCCGAACGAAGCACCCAGAATCGTTGCGGAGCAAGGCGTCTCTGCACTCGAGGCGGCATACGACCGGATCGACGAGCTGGCCGCCCACCCGCGCGTACGCGTCGTCGGCGAGACCGGCCTTGACTTCTTCCGCACCGGTGTCGAGGGACGCGCGGTGCAGGAGGAGTCGTTCCGTCGGCACATCGGGCTGGCCAAGAAGCACGGGAAGCCACTGATGATCCACGACCGCGACTCGCACGACGACGTCCTGCGCGTGCTCGAGGAGGAGGGGGCGCCCGATGCTGTGGTGTTCCACTGCTTCAGTGGTGGGCCCGACCTGGCCCGTGCCTGCGTCGACCGCGGCTACGTCCTGTCGTTCGCGGGCACGGTGACCTTCAAGAACGCCGGGCCCGTGCGCGAGGCGCTGCGCATCACGCCGGTCGACCGGCTGCTCGTCGAGACCGATGCGCCCTTCCTGACCCCGATGCCCTACCGCGGCCAGACCAACGCGAGCTACCTCGTTCCGCTCACGTTGCGGGCGATGGCCGAGGTCAAGGGGGTCGACGTTGAACACCTTGCGGGCACGATCGCAAGCACCGCCGCGAGCGTTTTCGGTCCGTTTTGGCAGTGATTCACCCAGTTTCCAGCTCTTGTGCGTTTGTCCTCCCGCCGCGCAGAGCGCTAGCGTCGCTCGCCTGTCAGCCGGGTCGGGGGGCCGGGTCGTCTTCAGGGCTGGGGGCTTCGCGTGCGCGTACGTCCGGTGGCCTTCGTCGCGTACGCGACGATCGTGGCCGGGCTCATCGCCGGTCCGGCCGGGTTCGTGCTCGCTGAGAAGACCGTGACCCTCGAGGTCAACGGCACCGACCGGCAGGTCCAGACCCACGCCACTTCCGTCGCCGACGTGCTCGCCGAGAACGACGTCCGGGTGAGTCCGCGCGACGACGTCTCGCCGCCGAGAGCCGCGCCACTCACCGACGGGCTGCGCGTCGCCGTCGTCACCGCGCGGCCGGTCCTGCTGGTGGTCGACGGCTCCGGGCGCCAGGTCTGGACCACGACGACGACCGTCGCGGAGCTGTCGGACGAGCTCGGCGCCCGGTACCAGGACGCGTACCTCTCGACGTCCAGGTCGGCCCGGATCCCGCTGACCGGCTTGGCCCTCGACGTACGTTTGCCCAAGGCGGTGCGCCTGACCGTGGGCCGCACGACCACGGCGTTCGTGACGACGGCCGCGACCTGGGCCGACAGCCTGATGGACCTCGGCGTCGAGGTGCGCCCGGCCGACGTGCTCTCGGTGCCCGGAGCCACCGCACCGGTGGACGGGCAGCTCGTCACGCTGACTCGCGTCGACCTGACCAGCTCGCAGGCCAGCCGACCGATCCCGTTCAGCACCGTGCGGCGGCTCGACGCGACCCGCTACGTGGGGACGACCGCCGTGGTGCGTCCCGGGGTGCCGGGGCGGCTGGTGATCACGTACCGGCTGACCGCGCGGAACGGCACCGTGGTGTTCCGGGCCGTCGTCAGCACCCGGGTCGCCGTGGCCCCGGTCCAGCAGATCGTCGCCGTGGGCAGCAGGCCCAAGCCGCGACCGGTCGTCCACCGTACGAGCGCGAGCGGCCTCAACTGGGGCGCCCTGGCCCGGTGCGAGTCCGGAGGCAACCCGCGAGCGGTCGGGGGTGGCGGTGCGTTCTACGGGCTCTACCAGTTCTCGCTGGCCACCTGGCACGGGCTCGGGGGATCCGGTAGCCCCGTGGACGCGTCGGCCGCCGAGCAGACGTACCGGGCCCAGCTGCTGTTCCTTCGGCAGGGCCGCTCACCGTGGCCGTACTGCGGTCGGTTCCTCTGACGCCGGACGACGCGTCGCACCTGCTCGGCCCGGTGGAGATCCGTGAGCTCGCGGCTCGGCTCGACCTGCGCCCTACCAAGCGTAGGGGACAGAACTTCGTCATCGACCCGAACACGGTGCGCCGGATCGTGCGGGCTGCTGCGGTCACCGCCGACGACATCGTGCTCGAGGTTGGGCCGGGCCTGGGCTCGCTGACGCTGGCCCTGCTGCCTGCAGTCTCCCGGGTCGTGGCCGTCGAGATCGACCCGTTGCTGGCCGACCAGCTGCCGGCCACGGTGGCCGACCGCGCCCCCACCCTCGCCGGCCGTCTCTCGGTCGTCACCGCTGACGCGCTCACCGTGACCGCGGCGGACCTGCCCGGCCCGCCGCCCACTGCCCTGGTCGCCAACCTGCCGTACAACGTGTCCGTCCCGGTGCTGCTGCACCTGCTGCAGAAGCTGCCCTCCCTGCGCCGGGTCCTGGTGATGGTGCAGGCCGAGGTGGCCGACCGGCTCGCCGCGGACCCCGGCTCGAAGGTCTACGGGGTGCCGTCGGTCAAGGCGCGTTGGTACGGCGACGTCCGCCGCGCTGGATCGGTGCGGCCCTCGGTCTTCTGGCCGGTGCCGAACGTCGACTCGGGGCTGGTCGCACTGACCCGGCACGAACCCCCACGGACCTCCGCCGGCCGCAACGAGGTCTTCGCCGTTGTCGACGCAGCCTTCGCGACTCGGCGCAAGACGCTGCGCGCCGGGCTCGCGTCATGGGCGGGGAGCCCGGCGGCCGCCGAGACGGCGCTGCGGGCAGCCGGGGTGGACCCCTCGGCCCGGGGGGAGCAGCTCGACGTCGCCGCGTTCGCCCGGATCGCCGAGCGCCGCCCCACCCGCGCCTAACCCGTAGAGTCGGGGCGTGTCCAGGGCCTCGGTGACGGTTCGAGTGCCGGCAAAGGTGAACCTCCAGCTGTCGGTCGGTGCCCGGCGCCCTGACGGCTACCACGACCTCGTGACGGTGTTCCAGGCGGTCGAGCTCTACGACGAGGTGACGGCCCGGCCGTCCGACCACGGGGTCAGCCTCAGCGTCGAGGGCGAGGGTGCCCCGTACGTCCCGCTCGACGAGACCAACCTCGCTGCCCGGGCCGCTGTCGCCCTCGCGGCCGCGGCGCACATCGACCCCCAGGTCCACCTGCACCTGGCCAAAGGCATCCCCGTGGCGGGCGGGATGGCCGGTGGCAGCGCCGACGCCGCCGCCGCCCTGCTCGCCTGCGACGCACTGTGGGGCCTGCGCACCGACCGGGCAGCGCTGGCCGAGATCGCCGTCGGGCTCGGCGCCGACGTCCCGTTCGGGCTGCTCGGGGGCACGGCCGTGGGGATCGGCACCGGCACCCAGCTGACTCCGGCGCTGGCCCGGGGACGGTTCCACTGGGTGTTCGCCCTCGCCGACGCCGGGCTGCCCACGCCGGCGGTCTTCGCCGAGTTCGACCGCCGCTTCGCCCACTCGATCCGGCCCGAGCCCAGGGTGTCCGACGAGCTGATGGCTGCGCTACGGTCCGGCGAGGCCGCGCGACTGGGGCGGGCGCTGGGCAACGACCTCCAACCGGCGGCGCTGGGGCTGCGCCCGGCGCTGCAGTTCACGCTCGACGTCGGGGAGGAGTACGGCGCGCTCGGGGCGGTCGTCTGCGGGTCAGGCCCCACCTGCGCCTTCCTCGCTCGCGACGAGGAGCACGCGCTCGACCTTGCGGTCGCGCTGTCGGCCGCCGGGGTCTGCCGGGGCGTCCGGCGCGCCGATGCCCCCGCGCACGGTGCGCGCGTCGTCGAGCCCGAGGCCGACGTCCGATGAGCGGCCCGGCCGCCGCGGTCAACCTGGTCAACCTCGAGGACGTCCGGCTCGCGTACGGCACCCGGACCCTGCTCGACTCGGTGTCGCTCGGCATCGCTGCCGGCGAACGGATCGGTGTCGTCGGGCGCAACGGTGGCGGCAAGACGACCCTCCTCGACGTCCTGGCTCAGCGGCGATCACCCGACGGCGGCCGGGTCACGCACACCGGCGGACTGCAGATCGGCTTCCTCAGCCAGCGCGACGAGCTCGACCCCGGACACACCGTGCGGTACGCCCTGGTCGGCGACGCGCCGGAGCACGCGTGGCGCTCCGACCCACGGATCCGTGGCCTGGCCGACGTGCTGCTCGCCGGCCTCGACCTCGACGGCTTGGTCCTGCCGTTGTCCGGCGGCGAGCGGCGGCGCGTGGCCCTGGCCCGGCTGCTCGTCGAGGACCCCGACCTGCTCCTGCTCGATGAGCCGACCAACCACCTCGACGTCGAGAGCGTCGACTGGTTGGCCGGCCACCTCGCGGGGCGTCGCGGCGCGCTCGTCGCCGTCACGCACGACCGGTGGTTCCTCGACGCGGTTGCCACCGAGACCTGGGAGGTCATCGACGCGACCGTGCAGCGCTATGACGGCGGCTACGCGGCCTACGTGCTCGCGAAGGCTGAGCGGTCGCGCCAGGCGGCGTCGAGCGAGGAGCGGCGTCAGAACCTGCTGCGCAAGGAGCTCGCGTGGTTGCGTCGTGGTGCGCCGGCGCGTACGAGCAAGCCGAAGTTCCGTATCGACGCCGCCAACGTGCTGATCGCCGACGAGCCGCCCCCGCGCGACCGTCTGGCGCTGGAGAAGTTCGCGACGGCTCGCCTCGGCAAGCAGGTCTACGACCTCGAGGACGTCACGCTCGCACCGGCACCGGGCGTTGATCCCGTGATCACGCGGCAGACCTGGCGCCTCGGACCCGGCGACCGGGTCGGGCTTCTCGGTGCGAACGGCGCCGGCAAGACGACTCTGCTGCGTCTGCTCAATGCAGCGCACGACGGTGTGCTCGACACGGCGGCTGCGCCCGACCTGCGCGAAGGCAGCATCCGCGTAGGTCAGACGGTGTCGGTGGCTCACCTGTCGCAGGCGCTCGCCGAGATCAACCCGGAAGAACGCGTGCTCGAGTCGTTGCAGCGCCAGGCGCAGTACGTCGACCTCGGCAAGGGGCGAACGCTCACGGCGCAGCAGCTCCTCGAGAACTTCGGGTTCACCGGTGACAAGCTCTTCACCCGCCTCGGAGATCTGTCCGGCGGGGAGCGGCGTCGGCTGCAGATGCTGCGGCTGCTCGTCAACGGTCCCAACGTCCTGCTCCTCGACGAGCCCACGAACGACCTCGACGTCGAGATGCTCACGGTGCTCGAGGACCTTCTCGACACCTGGCCGGGCACCCTCGTGGTCGTCAGTCACGACCGCTACTTCCTCGAGCGCACCACCGACTCGGTGTACGCCCTGCTCGGCGACGGCGAGATCCGGCACCTGCCCAACGGCGTCGACGAATATCTCGAGCGCCGACGTCACGCGCCAGCGGCCGTCGGTGCGTCGAGCGGGGGCTCGAGCGCCGGAGGCACGTCGGCACCGTCGGGCGGGGACGCCCGCGCGTTGCGCAAGGAGATGTCGAAGATCGAACGGCGTACGACGAAGCTGCTCGCCGAGGAGGCACGCCTGCACGCGGCGCTCGCCGAGGCGGCCGCCGACCACGCCTCGGTGCTCGCTCTCGACGCGGAGCTGCGCGCCGTGCTCGCCGAGCGCGACGAGCTCGAAGACCGCTGGCTCGAGGTGGCCGCCGAGCTCGAGTAGGTCGACAAGGCCGAGCGTGGTTCGGGCTCGACAGAGGCGCCACGCGCCGATGATGGCCGGATTTGTTGCGCTCTATGCAACGAAGGTCACCTTCATCGCACGGCTGCTGACCACTAGGTTGGCGCGATGACTTCTGCGCGTGAGACCGACGTACTGGTCATCGGTGCGTCCGCGGCGGGCCTGGCCACTGCCGCGAGCCTGCGGAGCACCGGGCTGCGCTTCGAGATCCTCGAGGCCACGGATGCGGTCGGTGACGCGTGGCGTCATCACTACGACCGGCTGCACCTCCACACCCCGAAGTCGAGCTCATCCCTTCCGGGGCTGGGGATGCCCAAGGACTGGCCGCGCTATCCCGCGCGCCTGCAGGTCGTCGACTACCTGGAGCGGTACGCCGACCACCACGGGCTGACACCGCACTTCGGGCAGCCGGTCGAGCGCCTCGAGCGCGTCGACGGTCGCTGGGTCGCGACGACGCCGGACGGCCCGTGGACGGCACGCGCTGTCGTCATCGCCACAGGCGCTGCTCGCCGGCCCGTACGCCCGACCTGGCCGGGGATGGAGTCCTACACCGGCGACGTCCTGCACTCGAGCGACTACCGCGACGGCGACCCGTGGACCGGAAAGCCTGTGCTGGTGGTGGGTTTCGGCAACTCGGCGTGCGAGCAGGCGATCGACCTGGTCGAGCGCGGTGCGCACCCGCACCTGTCGGTGCGCTCGGCCGTCAACGTGATCCCTCGCGACATGCTCGGGGTCGTACCCGTGCTGCAGCTCGGCATCCTGATGCGCCACGTCCCGACGCAGGTCGCGGACGCGCTCGCTGCACCGCTGGTGAAGCTCACGGTCGGCGACGTGACGAAGTACGGCCTCAAGAAGCTGCCCTACGGGCCCAACACCCAGATCAAGCGCGACAAGCACATCCCGCTGCTCGACATCGGGACGATGGACCACATCAAGGCGGGTCGCATCGGTGTCCACGGTGACATCGCACGGTTCACCACGACGGGCGTGGAGTTCGCCGACGGCACGTCGCTCGACGTCGCCGCGGTCGTGCTCGCCACGGGGTACGAACCAGCCCTCGCGGACTTCCTGCCCGAATGGCGTGCGGTCTGCGGCGACGACGGCCGACCCTCGATCTCCGGTGCCCCGACCGCACTTCCCGGCCTGTACTTCTGCGGCCAGTTCGTCTCGCCGTCGGGGATGCTGCGCGAGATGGGCATCGAGGCCAAGCGCATCGCGAAGCACATCGCTACCGCTTGACCCACCGTGTCTGGGGGCTGGTGTCAGTCGGCGTTGTCGAAGGGGCTGGTGAGGCGACGCAGGAGGTCGGCGAGCTGCTGGCGGTCGTCGCCCT
>JBBQWS010000032.1:0-36964 GCA_038210415.1 Actinomycetes bacterium | reverse complement strand
GCAGCGACCGACAATGCCGCTCCACCGCCCTCTGGGGTCGGTTCGGTCGTTGCTGCTGGCATAGAACCAGTGTCAAGCCAGGACGCGCGCCTCGCCACCGGGCGCGCCGCCCACCCCTCGCCTCGCTGGCTCCGAAGTACCAGTACCGGATCGAAAGAGTCACCCGTTCGGCCCACTGCACTGGTTGTTCAGATTCGTTCAAAACTTGTTCATTGGTTTCAGTTGACCAACTTACGGCGCGGTTGTAGTGTCTTCTTCACCGCACTAATCGCACTCTCTCCTCGGAGCCCGTCATGGCAGACATCTCTCGCCTCCCCGGTCCCAACGCCGACTTGTGGGACTGGCAACTCCAGTCCGCCTGTCGCGAGGTCGACCCCAGCTTGTTCTTCCACCCCGAGGGTGAGCGCGGCCCAGCCCGGTCCGGCCGGGAAGCGGCCGCCAAAGCCGTCTGCGACCGTTGTCCGGTGTTAGCGGCCTGTCGGGCGCACGCGCTGGCGGTCCGCGAACCCTACGGCGTCTGGGGTGGGCTGTCCGAGGATGACCGCGAGGCCGTCTACGCCGGCCGCCTGCCGCACCGTTTCGCCGCCGTCAGCTAGGTCCGTCGCTGCGCTTCCCTGGACACGAGCGAATAGCAGCGGCCCGACCACTCCCCCGCGGGATGGTCGGGCCGCTGCTATTTATGCTTCGTCGTGCGGTGGGGCTAGTGCGAGTGCCCCCCCGGCCCGTGTCCGCGCCCGGCTTCGGCCTCTTCGTGTTCGGGCTTCTCGACGACCAGGGTCTCGGTCGTGAGCAGCAACGCCGCGATGGAAGCCGCGTTGACGAGCGCCGAACGGGTGACCTTGACCGGGTCGATGACACCCTGCGCGATCAGGTCGCCGTACTCGTTCGTCGCCGCGTTCAGGCCATGCCCAGCAGGCAGTTCCTGGACGTGCGCCACGGCCACATAGCCTTCGAGGCCGGCGTTCTCGGCGATCCAACGCAACGGCTCGACGGCGGCCTTGCGCACCAGCGAGACGCCGGTGGCCTGGTCGCCCTTGAGCCCGAGGTCACCATCAAGGGACGGCAGCGCCTGAACAAGCGCCGAACCACCGCCAGCGACGATGCCCTCTTCAACCGCCGCGCGGGTAGCCGAAATGGCGTCCTCGATGCGGTGCTTGCGCTCTTTGAGCTCGACCTCGGTGTGTGCGCCAACCTTGATGACGCAGACGCCGCCGGCGAGCTTGGCGAGCCGCTCCTGGAGCTTTTCCTTGTCCCAGTCGGAGTCGGTGCGCTCGATCTCGGCCCGGATCTGACCGACCCGGTCGGAGACCTTCGAGGAGTCACCGCCACCTTCGATGATCGTCGTGTCGTCCTTGGTGATCACGATCTTGCGGGCAGTACCGAGAACCTCGAGGCCGACCTGATCCATCTTGAGCCCAACCTCGGGCGCGACGACGGTCGCTCCGGTCAGTACCGCGAGGTCCTCGAGCATGGCCTTGCGGCGGTCCCCGAACGCGGGCGCCTTGACGGCCACACCGGTGAACAGGCCACGGATCTTGTTGACCACCAGGGTCGACAACGCTTCGCCGTCGACGTCCTCGGCGATGATCAGCAGCGACTTGCCGGACTGGACGACCTTCTCCAGCAACGGCAACAGGTCGGAGACCGACGAGATCTTGCTCTGGCAGAGCAGGACGTACGGCTCCTCCAGCGAGGCTTCCATCCGCTCGGTGTCGGTCACCATGTAGGGGGAGATGTAGCCCTTGTCGAACTGCATTCCCTCGGCGAACTCAAGCTCGACGCCCGTCGTGGTCGACTCGTCGACCGTGATCACGCCGTCCTTGCCGACCTTGTCGAACGCCTCGGCAATGAGCTTGCCGATCTCCGGGTCCTGGGCCGAAATGGTCGCGACGGCGGCCACCTCGTCCTTGGTCTCGACCGGGCGGGCGTTCTCGATCAGCCGAGCGCTCATGGCCTCGACAGCCGCCTCGATGCCACGCTTGAGCTCCATCGGCGCACCGCCGGCCGACACGACGCGCAGACCTTCGCGCACCATCGCCTGGGCCAGCACCGTGGCCGTGGTCGTGCCGTCGCCGGCAACGTCGTTGGTCTTGGTCGCCACCACCTTGGCGAGCTGGGCGCCGAGGTTTTCGTACGGGTTGGTCAACTCGATCTCACGGGCGATGGTGACGCCGTCGTTGGTGATGGTCGGCGCACCGAACTTCTTGTCGATGACGACGTTGCGGCCCTTCGGCCCGAGCGTCACCTTCACGGCGTTGGCGAGAGCATCCACCCCACGCTGCAAGCTGCGCCGAGCGGCTTCGTCGAACTCGAGGATCTTTGCCATGTGCTTGAGGGTCCCTTCGGTTGAAAACGCCCCGGAGGCCCGGGATACGGGCCGCCGGGGCGTGTTCGATGGTGACGAGGAGAGCTGGGATCAGTTCTCGAGGACAGCGAGGACGTCGCGCGAGGAGAGGATGGGGTACTCCTCGCCGTTGTACTTGACCTCGGTGCCGCCGTACTTGCTGTAGATGACCTTGTCGCCGACCTTGATGTCGAGCGGGAGACGCTGGCCATCTTCGAAACGACCCGGGCCGACGGCCAAGACGTCGCCCTCCTGGGGCTTCTCCTTGGCAGTGTCCGGGATCACGAGACCGGACGCAGTGGTCTGCTCGGCTTCGACCGACTTGACGAGGATGCGATCCTCGAGCGGCTTAATGGAGACCGACACGGTTGGTTTACCTCCGACGAATTTGTCTACTGGAGGCGACCGCGGGCCTGTCGTCGCGGGGCCAGGACCCGGTGTCGCATGGATGACGCACTGGCACACTCAGGTCGAGAGTGCCAATGACGCAACAGTAGGCAGCGAGTTAGCACTCCGTCAACCCGAGTGCCAGCAACCCCCTCCCCTCCCCGTGTTGATCTTGAGCATTGCGTGGGGGACACGCCGATGCGCGCCCTGCAATGCTCAAGATCAACACCGGTGGGTGTGCTGTCCACAGGCCCGCGCTGACGAGGGCGGTCCACAGCACCCGTACGCGGGCCCGGCCCGCGACCGAGCAGCCGCCACGGTTGCACGATGACGGACCTCCTTGCGGCAACCCGGGCCCGCGCCGACTCGTCCCACGGCGTGCTCGCCCGTACTGAGCTCGCGCGGCTGGGCTGGACCCGTAGCGAGATCGACGAACGGGTCCGCCGGCGCACCTGGCGGCCGCTGCTGCGAGGAGTCCTGCTCGTCGACGCCGACATCCACGCCGAATCTTGGGCCGCCCTCCCGTTCCAGACCCGGCTGGCGGCCGCCGCGGCGTACCACGGTCGGGGTGCCACCTTCGTGCACGAGACGGCGGCCCGCTTGTTCGGGCTGGCCGGCCTGACGCCCGACGACGGAACGGTCCAGGTCCGGTTGCCACCAGGCCGCGAACGACATCAGTTACCCGGCGTCGAGGTCCATCCGCTCCGGCTTAGGCCCGACGAGCGTTGCCTGGTCGACGGCTGGCCGAGCACGACGCGAGGCCGTACGGTCACCGACCTGGTCCTTCGCCTGCCCCGCATCCAGGCCATCGGTGTCCTCGACTCGGCCCTGCACACCGGTCTGGTCCGCCGCGAGGAGGTCCCGGACCTTCGGCTGCGTACGTTCCGCCGGCGGGGCGCCTTCGTGAGCGCGGGGTGGTGGGACCTCGCCGACGGGCGGGCCGACTCCCCGCTCGAGACCCGGGTACGGATCCTGGCCACCGATCTCGGCTACCCACCCGACACGCTGCAGCTGCCGGTGTACGGCGCGCGCGGAGAGCTGCTCGGCTACGGCGACCTCGCCTGGGAGCTGCCCTCGGGGCGCACCCTCATCGCAGAGGCGGACGGCCAAGGGCCGCACGAGCTCCCTGCGGCACTGTTCCGCGACCGCCGTCGCGCCAACGACTTCAGCGCGGTGGGCACGATCGACATGGTGCGCTTTACCTGGGCGGACACCATGCGCCCCGACTACGTCCGGAGCGTGCTGAGGTCCCACCTCGGCCTCCCCCGCACCTCCCCGACCCGCTGACCCCAGCGGTGTTGATCTTGAGCATTGCGTGGGCCGCAGCGGCGTGTCGGCCACGCAATGCTCAAGATCAACCACCGCGACGGGATCAGTGCGGTACGAGCATGCCGAGGGCGCGCTCGACGTAGCGGTAGCGGCCGACCATCGCGGCATCCCGGGCACCACTGCCGGCCACGACCCTGACGCCGGCGGCGAGCATCGCGGCGACCACTCGCGGACCGGGTGCCCGCCACTCCTCGCTGACCAGGACCGTGGTGCCCGACTCTGCCGCGCCGGCGGCCATCGCCGCGATCGCCGCGTCCGGCAGGTCCGCCTCGGTGAGCCCCAGCGACCGCAGCACGCTGAACGGGTGCGCGAGAACCGCACCGGGCAGTCGGGTCATCGCGCCAAGCTGGGCCTCCACGAGCATCGACACGACGTCCGGGGCGGTCCACAGCCCGTCCTGCATGCGCGACACGACCTCGTACGCCGCGAGGGGGCCTTCCGGACCGGGGAACCGCCCGACCGACAGGTGCAGGAGGTCCAGCCCGCGCAGCCCGCCCGGGAGGTCGACCCGACCGGACAGGTCGTGGATCGCCACCTCCACCGACGTCAGCACCCGCAGGCCGTCGACCCGAGGAAGCCGGCGGACGTCCGACACGAACTCGGCCACCCAGGTCGTCGTCGCAGTCACGTTCTCGGTCAGGCAGATGCTGGTCAGACCCGCGGCCCGCGCGGCAGCCACGTTCGCCGCCAGCGCGCTCCGGCCGCCGGACAGGCTCGACGAGACCTGGAAGTCGTGGAACTTCGCAGCATGGATCATCACGCAACCGCCTTGTTGCCGTCGGGAACCAGGGACGAACCGGGTACACCAGGGGCAGCAAGAGGTGCGCGGGGGCAGGCGTCGAAGACTCCTGCGGCTGCGAACCACGGACGCTCGATGTTTGCCGACACGAGCGCGCCGTCCGAAAGCGTGAGGGCCATCCTCACGGCCATGGATGGGGCATCGGCACCAGCCGGCGGTCCCTGGAGTGCCGTACGACACCGACCGTGGATGATCAGCACGTGGACCTCGACCAGCTGGCCGCTCTGCGCACGCCGACCGGCGAGGCGCTGCTCGGGGCAGCCCTGGCCGGTCTCGACGCCGGTGAGCAGCTGCTCAGCCTGGCGACCCGCCTGCGCTCCACGGGTCCCGGCACCGATCCAGGGCTGGTCGCCACCGCGCTGACCCAGGCCCAGCTACGGGTCCGGGCGCGCGCGAAGTTCGGCCCGGCCGCCGACCGCATGTTCTGGACGCCGGCCGGGTTCGAGCAGTCGACCCGGGCCGCGGTGGCCACGCACCGGGCCCGCCGATTTGCCGCGCTCGACCCCCTGCGGGTCGTCGACCTGTGCTGCGGCGTCGGCGGCGACCTCGTCGCCGTGGCGGCTGCCGGCCTCGTCGTCGTCGGGGTCGAGCGCGACCCGCTGACCGCTGCCGTGGCCCGGGCGAATCTCGAGGTGCTGGCCCTCACCGACCGGGCGGCCGTCGAGGTCGGCGACGCGCTCGACACCGACCTTCTCGGGTACGACGCCGCGTTCCTCGACCCGGCGCGTCGCTCGTCGTCCGGCCGGCGGACGTTCGACCCGGCGGCGTACTCGCCGAGCTTCGCGTTCGCCCTCGAGCTCGCGAACCGCGTCCCTGCCACCGGCGTCAAGGTCGCACCGGGGATCCCGCACGAGCTCGTCCCCGCGGCCGCCGAGGCCGAATGGGTGTCGGACGCCGGCGACGTTAAGGAGGCCGCGCTGTGGTTCGGCGGCCTCGCGGGCCCGGCGGTCCGCCGGCGAGCCACGCTGCTGCCGTCCGGGGCGACTCTGACGCAGGACCCGACGCTCGGACCCCCACCGGTCCGGACGGCCGGACGCTACCTGCACGAGCCCGACGGTGCCGTCGTCCGCGCCGGGCTGGTGGCCGAGGTCGCGGCCGGACTCGACGGCTGGCTGCTGGACCCGTCCATCGCGTACGTGTCGACGGACAGCGACGCGACGTCACCGTTCACCAGGCGATACGCCGTCGAGCTGGTCGTCCCGTTCCAGCTGAAGCGGTTGCGGGCCCTGCTGCGCGAACGCGGCGTGGGCGACGTGGTCGTGAAGAAGCGCGGCACCGCCGTCGAGCCGGAGGAGCTCCGGCGCCGGCTCCGGCTCGACGGAGCGGGTCCGATGCGGACCCTGGTGCTCACCCGGGTGGCGGGCGAGCCGATCGTGCTGCTCTGCGACCCCTCCCCTTGACCCGCCCCCAACGCGGGTCAAGATCAGCACGAGGTGGGGGGCGGGTCAGGGGGCCAGTACCTCGGTCACCGGCATCGACGAGTCGGTCGGGTGCAGCAGCGACGACGGCGTGAGACCGCGCCGCACGAGCTCGGCCCCCAGCGCAGCCACCATGGCACCGTTGTCCGTGCACAGCCCCGGTCGGGGCACCCGCAGGCGGATCCCGGCCTCCGCGCACCGGGCCTCGGCCACCAAGCGCAGCCGGGAGTTCGCCGCGACGCCCCCGCCGAGGACCAGGTCGGTGACGCCGTGCTCGACGCAGGCCAGCACGGCCTTGCGGGTGAGGACGTCCACGACGGCCTCCTGGAACGCCGCTGCGACATCTGGCACCGAGACCGCCGAACCGGCGGCCGTCCGTTGGTCGACCCAGCGGGCCACCGCCGACTTCAGCCCTGAGAACGAGAAGTCGTAGCGGTGCTCGACGAGGTCGCGCGGCCCGGTGAGCCCCCGCGGGAACGTCATGGCCGTCGGGGATCCTTCCCGGGCCACCCGGTCGATGTGCGGGCCTCCCGGGAACGGCAGCCCGAGCACCCGGGCCACCTTGTCGAAAGCCTCGCCGGCCGCGTCGTCGATGGTCTGCCCGAGCGGCCGCACGTCGGACGTGACATCGGGCACGAGCAGCAGCGACGAGTGTCCGCCGCTCACCAGAAGGGCCATCGTCGGCGACGGCAGGAGCCCGTGCTCCAGCTGGTCGACGGCGACGTGCGCGGCGAGGTGGTTGACGCCGTACAGCGGCTTGCCGAGGGCCATCGCCAGTGCCTTGGCGGCCGAGTCGCCGACCAGCAGGGCACCGGCGAGTCCGGGGCCAGCGGTCACGGCCACGGCGTCGACGTCGGCCAACCGCACGCCGGCCTCGCGGCAGGCCCGCTCGATGGTCGGGACCATGGCCTCGAGGTGAGCGCGGCTCGCCACCTCGGGCACCACACCGCCGAACCGTTCGTGCTCGGGCGCGCTGGACGCGATGGCGTCAGCGAGCAGCGTGGTGCCCCGGACGAGGCCCACCCCCGTCTCGTCGCACGACGTCTCGATCCCCAGGACGAGCGGCTGGTCGCTCACACCGCGCCTCGCCGCCGCAGCACCTTGGCGTCCGCGCCGGGGCCGTAGTAGTCGCGGCGCACCGCGATCGGTTCGAACCCCAACCCGGCGTACAGCCGCAGCGCCGGCTCGTTGTCGGCCCGCACCTCGAGCAGCACCTGGGTGCAGGCCCGGCGCGCGGCTTCCGCCAGCAGGTCGGAGACGAGCACCGCCCCGAGCCCTCGGCCCTGGCGGTCGGCACGCACGGCGACGGTCTGCACGTCGGCCTCGTGCTGGACAGCGAGCAGCCCGGCGTACCCGACGACCTCGCTGCCCTCGACAGCGACGACGTAGTAGCGGTTGTCCGCGACGCCAGCCAGCTCGGACCAGAAGCCGGACGCCGTCCACGGGGCATCCGGGAACAGCTCGTGCTCGAGCTCGACGGCCGGCTCGATGTCCCACCAGCGCATCGGCCGCAGCGTGGGCGCGGTCACGCGAGCACCGGCTTGCGTGCGCCTGGGGGGACGGCGTCGGGCCGCCGGAGGTACAACGGTCGGGCGGGGAGCAGCCCGGTGCCCGCGGTCAGCGCCGCCACGGCGACCTCGGCAAGCGCGCCCGCCGACAACGGTGGCACCGGCCGGCCCCGCTGCACCGGCCGCCCGCGGCTCAGGATGTCGGCGTACAGCTCGGCGCCGGGTCCGACGACGGTCAGGCCGCCCAGTGCCGCGGCGACGTCGGCCGGCTTGCCGACCGCGGCCTCCCCGAGCCGCACGGAGGGCGACGAGTAGCGGGCCCAGTAGACCTCGCGCCGGCGGGCGTCGGTCGCGACGGCGAACGGTCCGTCGACGTCCGTGCGCCAAGCGAGCGCGTCGAGCGAGCAGACGCCGTGCACCGGGACCCCTAGCGCGAGCCCGAGTGTCAGCGCCGTGACCACTCCGACCCGGAGCCCGGTGAACGGGCCGGGGCCGACGCCGACGGCGATCGCCGTCAGGTCGCGCGGCGCGAGACCCGAGGCGACAAGCACGTCGGCGACCTGTCCGGCGAGCAGCTCGCCGTGCCGCCGCGCGTCGACGACCGTGGCCTCGGCGACGACCCGGGTGCCGTCGTGCAGGGCAGCCGTGACCGCCGGAGTGGAGGTGTCGAGGGCGAGCAGCACGGGCGTCAGGCTAGGTCAGCGAGAACGGACAGGTCGACCTGGGCCCAGCGGGGACCGACTCCGACGAACGACGCAGTTCGGTCATCGAGTCCGTCGAGGGCCACCTCGAGCCGGTCGTCAGCCAACAGGTCCACCTTGCCCCGACCCCACTCGACCACGGTGACGGCACTGTCGAGGGAGGCGTCCAGATCGAGGTCGTCGACCTCGAGCGCGTCAACCAGCCGGTACGCGTCGGCGTGGACCAGCTCGGGCCCCCCGACGAGCGACGGGTGCACGCGCGAGATCACGAACGTGGGCGAGGTCACCGGACCACGGACGCCCAGCCCGGCGCCGATGCCCTGGGTGAGTGTGGTCTTGCCCGCCCCGAGGCCGCCGCTCAGCACGACCAGGTCACCAGCCCGCAGCAGCGTGGCGAGCCGCCCGCCGAGCGCACGCATCGCCTCGGCGTCCGGCACGCAGACGGTCACCGGTTCAGCGGTCACAGGCGGCCGCACCAGCCTCGGAGCCGCAGAGCTCGAGCAGCTCGCGCAGCCGGCGGCTGACCGCCTCGGGGTACTCCAACAGGATCATGTGACCGCAGTGCTCCAGCACCACGAGCTCGGCGTCCGGCACCGCGGCGGCCATCGTGCGGCTGTGGTCCACCGGGGTCAACAGGTCGTTCTCGCCCACCATGATCAGGGTGTGCACCGACCCCAGCACCGGCAGGGCGGGCAGCTTGTCGTGCTCCCGGAACGCTCCGAAGAAAGCCGCGACCACCTCGATCGACGTCCCGGCGTTGAGCCGGGCGACGAAGTCGACGGCTGCTGCGGGCACGTCGGACGAGAACGAGTACGCCCGGGTCAGGAGAAACTCCAGGTCGTTGCTCGTCCGCCGGCCCAGTGCCACCAGACGCGGCGCCCGGCCCAAGGTCGCCACGACACCAGGAGCGGCCCGGTGCGCCAGTCTGGCCGCGAACGCCGGGATGCCCAAGGTGACCTCGGCGATCCCGCCCGCGGAGGTCGACAGCAACGCGACCCCCGCGACCTGGGTGCCGAACAGCTCAGGGTGCGCCGCCGCGAGCGCCATGATCGTCATGCCGCCCATGGAGTGCCCCACCAGGACGACCCGTCCGTCCGGGACCGTCTCCCGAAGCACCGCCGCGAGGTCGGCACCGAGGTCGTCGATCGAGACCGGACCGGCGGGCCCACGCCCCGACCGACCGTGCCCGCGCTGGTCCCAGTAGACGGCGCGGACGGCGCCGGACAGGGCCAGCCGCTGGTGGTGCCACACGTCGAGGTTGAGCGCGTAGCCGTGGCAGAACACCATGGTCAGGCCGTCGTACGCGGCTCCCGCCTGAGGCTCGTCGATCTCGACGTAGAGCTCGACGCCGTCGTCGGCCGTGACCACGACCGGCGGCGAGTGGACGCTGCCGTACCCGCCAGCGGCGGCCGCCGCGCTCTGCAGCGTGCGACCCAGGACGTGGCGCTCGGCGACCGCCCCGACCGCGGCACCGGTGGCTGCACCGGCAGCCAGCAGCCCGAGCCCGAACCCCAAGAGCCCTGCCCGCCCCCCTGCGTCACCAGCCACGGGTCAATCTTCCCTCACAACGATCCGCGGCACGCGCGGACCCAGCCGGGTGGTGATCTCGTACGCGATGGTGCCGAGGGCGTCGGCCCAGTCCTGGACTCCCGGCTCGCCGCTGTCCCCGGGCCCGAACAGGAGCACCTCGTCACCGACCGCGGCTGCGGCGTCGGGCCCGAGGTCGACGACGAACTGGTCCATGCACACCGTTCCGGCCACCGTGCGTCTCGCCCCGGCCGCGAGCAGCGGGCCCAGGTTCGTCGCGGCCCGGGGGATCCCGTCGGCGTAACCGAGCGGCACCAGGCCCAGGATGGTGTCGCTCGTGGTGGTGTAGCGGTGGAGGTACGAGACTCCGGAGCCCGCTGGCACCGCCTTCACCAGCGCGAGCCGGGCCGAGAGGGTCATCGCCGGCCGCAGCCCCAGGTCGGCCGGGGTGGCCTGGTCGGGGATCGGTGACAGCCCGTAGACGGGCAACCCGGTGCGCACCAGGTCGAAGTGCGTGTCGGGCCGGGTCAGTGCGGCGGCCGAGTTGGCCAGGTGGCGGACCTCCGGCCGTGCCCCGGCGGCCTCCGCCACGTCGATGGCGGCCCGGAACGTCGACAGCTGCCGGTCGATGGTCGGGTGCTGAGGCACGTCGGCGAAGGCCAGGTGCGACCACAGGCCGACCACCTCGACCATGCCGTCGGCCTGTGCGGTGAGGGCTGCCGCGACGAGGTCGGCCCAGTCAGCAGGGGTGCTGCCCGCTCGCCCCAGCCCCGAGTCGAGCTTGAGGTGCAGTCGGGCCGGCCGCCCCGCGGCACGCGCCCCGGCAGCCGCCGCCGCGACCGCCCACGGCGCCGAAACGGACAGGTCGACCCCGGCGGCCACGCCTTCGGACCAGCCGTCGTCGGGGTCGAGCAGCCAGGCGAGCACGCGCGGCTCGGTCAGGCCCGCGGAACGCAGGGCCAGCGCCTCCTCGAGCAGCGCCGTGCCCAGCCAGGTCGCTCCCCCGGCCACCGCCGCCCGCGCACACGGCAGCAGCCCGTGGCCGTACGCGTCGGCCTTGACGACGGCCATGACCTGCGCTGACCCGGCCCGCCGACACAGCTCCTCGGTGTTCGCCGCGACCGCCCTGGTGTCGATGCGGATCTGCGCCCGCGGGGTGGTCACGTCGGCTCGCCCAGGGCGGCGATCGCACCGGGCACGGCGTCCGCGAGGTCCAGCGCCGTCACCGGCCCGCCCTGAGACGCGCGGCGCGCGGCCAGCCCGTGCACGAACGCCGCGTGGCCGGGTGCGTCGGCGCCGAGGCCGGCCGCGAGCAGGGCGCCGGTGAGGCCGCTGAGGACGTCACCGCTGCCGGCCGTAGCCAGCCAGGCCGAACCGGTCGGGTTGACCAACGCCCTCCCGTCCGGCTGGGCGATCACCGTCGTCGAGCCTTTGAGCAGCACGGTCACGCCGAGGTCGGCGGACAGCGCCCGCGCCGCCGCCAACCGGTCGTCGCCCAGGGGCCGGCCGAACCGCTCGAACTCCGTGGCGTGCGGCGTGAGAACGGTGAGGGACCGCCGGTCGCGCACCCAGTGCTGGCGCGTGGCCAGCACCGTGAGGGCGTCGGCGTCCACGAGCACGGGCAGGTCGCCGGCCAGAACCGACTGCAGCCGGTCCGCGGCGTCCGGCCCGGTGCCGAGGCCGGGCCCGATGACGTAGGCCTGCACGCGGCCGGCGCCGTGGACGGCCTCGGGCCAGCGCAGCCGGACCGCAAGCGCAGCCTCGTCGGGACCCATGAACCGGACCAGCCCCGCTCCGGCCCGCAGGGCCCCGCCGACGCACAGCACCGCCGCCCCTGGGTACGCCGCAGAGCCGGCGACGACACCGAGGACGCCGCGGGAGAACTTGTCGTCAGCCGGCCCAGGCCAGGGCCAGTCCCGCGCCAGGTCCGCCGCATCGAGCTGCCCCAGCGAGCCGGGCGACCCGGCGGCGGGCAGCCACGGCTCGAGCCCGATGTCGACGACCTCGACGATGCCGGCCAGGGAACGCCCGGGGTCGAGCACGAGCCCCGGCTTCAGGCAGCCGAAGGTCACAGTCACGTCGGCCACGAAGGCGGCTCCGGCCACGTAGCCGGTGTCCGCGTCGACCCCGCTGGGCAGGTCGACCGCGACCCGCCAGGCGCTGGGGCCGGCGAGCCGCTCGACGAGTCCGGCGGCGGCTGGGCGTAGCGGGCCGGACCCGCCGATGCCCACGACCCCGTCGACGACGAGGTCGACCCCGCGCGCGAGCGCCGCCTCGGCCCTGGCCGGCGAGGACGGGTCGGCGACGTCCAGGGCGGTCACGTGCGCTCCTCGCGCCGCCAGACGCTCACCGGCCCAGATCGCGTCCTGCCCGTTGTTGCCCGACCCGACGAGCAGCACCACCCGAGCGCCGTAAACCCGGTCTAGGAGCTGTGCACAGCACCGGGCCAGCCCGTCAGCGGCCCGGCCCATCAAGGTCCCCGCGGGCAGCGTGGGCAGCAAGGCCGCCTCGGCCGCCCGCACCTCGGCGACGGTGTGCACCTGACGCACGGTCAGTCCCTCCGCTCGGCGACGACCACGGCGGACGCGATCCCGGCGTCGTGCGACAACGACAGGTGCCAGTGCGTGATCCCGGCGGCGTCGGCGGCCGCTGCGACCGAACCGGTCAGCGCGAGCACGGGCTTGCCCGAGGCCTGGGTCCGGATCTCGCAGTCGTGCCAGCGCAGGCCGACCGGAGCCCCCAGCGCCTTGGCCACCGCCTCCTTCGCGGCGAACCTCGCGGCCAGCGAGGCACTACGCAGGTCGGCCTCCTGCGGGGTGAACAGACGGCTCCGCAGCCCCGGCCGACGCACCAGGATCTGCTCGAACCGGGCCACGTCGACGACGTCGATCCCCACAGAGACGATCACAGGATCAGCCTAGGCCCCGGCGGGTTCCGCCACTTCGGCCGAGAACGTCGCGGACGACCCCCGTTGCCTCGCCTTCGCTACGTACATGGCCGCGTCGGCGTCCCGGATCATGTCCTCCGCCCTGGTGTAACCCGTCGTGCTCAGCGCGATGCCGATGCTTGCCGACACCTCGACCTCACCCTGCTCCAGCGCGACGGGGGTCGACAGCACCCGCTGGATCCGCTCGACGATCACCGGTACAGCGGCGGGGTCCATGTCGTAGAGGAGCACCGCGAACTCGTCCCCGCCGAAGCGGGCCGCCGTGTCCGTCTCCCGCAGTGACCCCTCGAGCCGCTGCCCCAGCGTCGCGAGGAGCTGGTCGCCGGCCAGGTGTCCCAACGTGTCGTTCACCGGCTTGAAGCCGTCCAGGTCGAGGAACAGCACGGCGAAGTGTAGGTCGGCCCGGCGGTGCTCCGCCGCGATCGCGCGGTCCAGCCGCTCCGTGAACAGGGTGCGGTTAGGCAGGCCGGTCAGTGCGTCGTAGAGCGCTCCCTTGCGCAGCACCTCCTCGAGCTGCTTGCGCGCGTCGATGTCCGACAAAGAGCCGACGATCCGGTCAGCCGTGGCCGGCCACGAGCGCACCGGGACGGCGCGGCACAGCGTCCACCGGTACGGTCCGTCGCCGACCCGGAGCCGGTGCTCGACCTCGATCGCTCCACGCGACCCACGCAGGCAGCCGGCCAACGCGGACCGCAGGCCGTCGATGTCCGCGGGGTGGACCCGGTCCCACCAGACGTCGGGCTCGCCGTATGTCGTCGCCGGGTCCCCGAGCATCTCGGCCGCTCGCCGCGAGTAGTACATCGAGCCCGCGGTGACGTCCCAGTCCCACAGCCCGTCCCGGGTCGCGTTCGCCACCAGGGCGTACCGCTCCTCACTGCGCCGGATGCTCTCCTGGAGCGCCTTCTGCTCGAGGGCGACGGTGAGCAGCGCCGCCCAGTGGCTGTACGACTCCAGCCCCATCACCGACGTGGCGTCGATAGCACCGACCAGCGCCAGCAGGCCCCAGTCGGAGTCGCGGGTCCGCACGGGGATGACGAAGGTGACCTCACCCGCGCTCGGGTCGTCCTGCTCGATCAGCTGGACCGGCGGGAACTGCTTGACCTTCACCCGGGTGTCGACGAGGTCCCGGGCCCGGCCTCTGGGGTCGTACACCCCGGCCACCCGCAGGACGCCCGAGTCGGGTCCGCCCTCCCACAGCGCCAGACACCCGGCCCGCACCTGGGTGTCGGAGAGCCAGCCGAGCAGCTCTGGGTTCGTCCGGTGATCGAGCAGACCGAGCCCGACCTGGACCTGGTCGCGCAGCGACGCCTCCATCTGCACGCCCCGCTGGGTCGCATGGTCGACCTGCGGCTGCCAGAACATCGCTGCCGCCTGCGACGCGCAGCGCGACAGAGCCTCGCGGACACCGGCCGCCTCGGCGGAGTCCGGAACGGCGGCCGAAAGCCGGTAGACGTAACGGAGCACGGCTGCGACCACGCACTGCAGCGTCTCGGGTCGCCCGTCGACGCGGCGCACACCCGCAGCGGCCTCCGCCAGCAGCTCCGCGCGGGCCGGGGCGCCGGTCGCGGCGACAGCGTCCACGGCATCGACGAACGAGGTGCCGAGCCGCTCGACGGTCTCCTCGATCCCCACCGGCCGCGGGTCCCGGATCAGGACGTCGCGCAACCGCTGCAGCAGCTCCTCGCGCGGGCCCTTGCTCGGGCGCTGCGCGATGATCGCGTCGATGGCGGCCAGCCGACGCACCTGCGAGCCCGCCAGCGGAGCGCCGTGGCCGCAGCCGCAGGACGACCGGGTCACGAAGCCGGCGGGTGAGGTGTGGCGACCCCGGTCCACGTGGTCGCCACCCAGCTCACCGAGCAGCAGTCGGGCAGCTCGCTCGCCCACCAGGTCGAAGTACGGGTTCACCGTCGACAGCGCCGGCTCGATGACCGAGCCGAGCTCGAGGTCGTCGAAGCCCACGACGGCCAGCTCGTCAGGCAGGGACAGCCCGGCCTGGGTGAGCGCCCGGATCAGCCCGATCGCGTTGCGGTCGGTAGCGACCACGACCGCGGTCGGCCGGTCCGGGTGGGCGAGCAGCGCGACCGTCGCAGCGGCGCCCCCCGACTCGACGTTGTCCGGCGCCGTGAACAGCCATAACGGGTCCGGTTCGACGCCCAGCTCGCGCAGCCCGGCCTCGTACGCCGCGCGTCGCTCGCGCATGTCGGACTGCTCAAAGTTCCCCACGAAACCGATCCGACGATGTCCGTGCTCGGCCAGGTGGTCCACGGCCGCGCGTACCCCACCGTGGTTATCGGCGGTCACCACCGCCCCGTCGAACCCGGGTACGTCGTTCGCAGCGAGCACGACCGGCTTCCCCGCGCTGCGCACCTGGCGAAGGAACGGCTCCTGGGCTGCCGCGGCGACCGACAGCACCCCGTCGATGTGGTCCCAGCCCGTGGGCGTCACGAACTCCGGCGCCGACACCGTGCGGTCGGCCGGCAGGTCGGCGTCGAGCGTCTGGACGACGAGGACGTGCCCGCCGGCGGCCCCGATCTCACGGGCGGCGCCGGCGATGATCCCGCCGTAGAAGTACCCGCCCGTCATCGGGCTCAGCACGGCCACGGTCACGCGTTGCTGCATGCCCCAGAGCCCTCCGACCCGACTCGCGGGTACCCCCGTGCGCGCTTGCGCCGCCCGCCGCTGAGGGCCCTATCGGCCGACCGGGGGCGCGCCTGAACAAAATCCTCACGGGACGACCGACTACTCGACCGTGACCGATTTCGCGAGGTTGCGGGGCTGGTCGACGTCAAAACCTTTGGCCGATGCCATCTCGCACGCGAACACCTGCAGCGGGACGGTGGCGAGCAACGGCTGAAGCAGGGTGGGGCTCTGCGGGATCCGGATGAGCGTGTCGGCGTAGGGGACGACCGCCTCGTCGCCCTCCTCCGCGATCACGATCGTGCGGGCGCCGCGGGCCCGGATCTCCTGGATGTTGCTGACGATCTTGTCGTGCAGGACGGCGCGGCTTCGCGGCGACGGGACGATGACGACGACCGGCAGCCCCTCCTCGATCAGCGCGATCGGCCCGTGCTTGAGCTCTCCGGCCGCGAACCCCTCGGCGTGCATGTAGGCGAGCTCCTTCAGCTTGAGCGCGCCCTCCATCGCCACCGGGTAGCCCACATGTCGGCCGAGGAACAGCACGACCCGCGCGTCGGCCAGCGAACGGGCGAGCGCCCGCACCGGTTCGACCGTCTCCAGCACCTGCTCGACCTTGCCGGGCATGGCGGTCAGCTCGGCGACGTGCGCCGCGATCTCGTCGCCCCACTTCGTGCCACGGACCTGGGCGAGGTAGAGCGCGACTAGCTGGACCGCGACGACCTGGGTGAGGAAGGCCTTGGTGGAGGCGACGGCCACCTCGGGTCCCGCGTACGTGTAGACCACGCCGTCGGCCTCGCGGGGCAGCGTCGAGCCGTTGACGTTGCAGATCGCCAGCACCTTGGACTGCTGCTGCTTGGCGTGCCGCACGGCCATCAGCGTGTCCATCGTCTCGCCCGACTGCGAGATCGCGATCACCAGCGTGCGCTGGGTCAGGATCGGGTCGCGATAGCGGAACTCCGACGCCACCTCGACCTCGCACGGGATGCGGGTCCAGTGCTCGATGGAGTACTTCGCGAGCAGCCCCGCGTGGTACGCCGTCCCGCACGCGATGATGATGATCTTGTCGATCTCGCGCAGGACGTCGTCGGGGATCCGCATCTCGTCCAGCGTGAGCCGGCCGCCCGGGCCGAACCGGCCGAGCAGGGTGTCGGCGACGGCCCGGGGCTGCTCGGCGATCTCCTTGAGCATGAAGTGGTCGTAGCCGCCCTTCTCGGCCGCTGACGCGTCCCAGTCGACGTGGTACGCGCGTACGTCGGCGGCCGTGCCGTCGAAGTTCGTCACTGTGACGCCGTCGCGGCGCAGCTCGACGACCTGGTCCTGGCCGAGCTCGATCGCCTCGCGGGTGTGCGCGATGAAGGCGGCCACGTCGCTTCCGAGGAAGTTCTCGCCCACACCGACGCCGACCACGAGCGGGGAGTTGCGGCGGGCGCCGACCACGACGTCAGGGTTGCGCGCGTGCACGGCGACCAGGGTGAACGCCCCCTGCAGCCGTCGGCACACCCGACGCATCGCCTCGGCGAGGTCGCAGCCGGCCGGCTCGTACTCCTCGGCCAGCAGGTGCGCCACGACCTCGGTGTCGGTGTCGGACCGCATCACGTGCCCGCGCGCGGCCAGCTCGGCCCGTAGCTCGGCGAAGTTCTCGATGATGCCGTTGTGGACGACCGCCACCTCGCGGTCGTCATCGACGTGCGGGTGCGCGTTGCGGTCGGTGGGACCGCCGTGGGTGGCCCACCGGGTGTGCCCCATGCCGAGCGTCGCGTCGGGCAGCGGCTCCTCGTCGAGCAGCTTCTCGAGGTTGATCAGCTTGCCGGCCTTCTTGCGACTGGACAGTGTGCCGGCGGTGACGACCGCCACCCCGGCCGAGTCGTAGCCGCGGTACTCAAGCCGGCGGAGCCCTTCGATCACGACGTCCGCTGCCTGCTGCTGTCCGACGTACCCCACGATTCCGCACATGGGTCAAGGGTACGGGGCGGCAGGCGCTGTTCAGGTTCCCAGCGAGTCCAGGCCTTGAAAGAGCAGTGCCCCGAGTGGTACTACTCAGGAGCAAATGATCATGAAACTCGGGGTCGCCATGCCGTTCTGTGAGAGCAAGACCAGCACCGTGGTGCCGCAACCTTCCCTGCGCCAGATCGACGTCAAGAACTTCAAGCTGCTCACGCCCTTCGTCTACCGGGATCCGACCGACGGTAACCGGCCGTACTTCGTCCACTCTCAAGCCCGGAACGCCAGCACGACCGACCTCGCCTCAGTCCCGAGTCTGCTGTGGGGTCTGATCGCCCCCTACGGCCACCAGACCCTGCCCGCCCTGCTCCACGACCAGCTCTGCGACGTGGCTGCCGCGATGAAGAAGCGCAGCGGGAACAAGCGGGCGCTCGTCATCCGGACCAACGCCAACCGGTTGTTCCTGGTGTCACTCGCCGAGCAACAGGTCCCTTGGACCAGGCGCTGGATGATGTGGGCGGCGGTCGAGCTCGCCGGGCTCGCCAGCTACGCGAAGCGCCGCTTCTTCGCTGTCCTGGCCCTGACCCTGTCTGGCTTGTACTGCTCGCTCGGGTGGCCGATGGGCCACTTCTTCGACCTCGCTTGGTGGGACTTCACCGGGTGGTACCGGCTGCTCGCCCTGGTTCCGGCAGCCCTCGGGCTGGCCAAGCCCGCGTGGTTCGCCATCGCCGCGATCGGCAGCTACGCCTTGCTCCCGGTGGCGGTTGTCCTGATCGTCGTCGGCCTAGCCACCGGATTGATCTGGCTGATCCCCTCCGGCTTCTGGTGGAGCCTGAAGAAGGTGCTCCCCCGGGTCGAAGCCGGCCCGATCCCGATCTTCGGTCCGACCGCTCTCCTGGTCCGAAGCGACCCAACCGAGCGGCTTACGGGAGTTCGACTGTCTCCGCCCGGCTGATCTCCGCGAGCGAGGCCGTGAGGTAGCCGGACAGCGGGGTGCCTCGGCGGGCGAGCAGGGCGGCGACCAGCAGCGGGGCCGTACCAGCCATGTTCGCGGGCGCAAGCGCCGGCTGGTCCTCGTCGAGCTCGTGATTGCCAAGCGCCCCCGAGAGCAGGATCACCAGGGCGTTCGGATCGGTGTGCGGCCACCAGGCCGAGGCGCTGCGGTAGCAGTCGCTGAGCGTCTCGACCAGGTCGTCACCGTCGGGATCCCGTGGGTAGAGCTCTTCGAGGAGCAAGCGCACGACGGCGCCGAGGACCACCCGCACCTGTTCGGGGTCGAGGCCTGCGAGCCGGTGGGTCGCGCTCGCATAGGCGTCTGGGTCGGCTGCCCCGGCTGATGCGACGGCATCGAGCACCGTGTTTTGGATCGCTCGGGCTTTCGGCGGCAGTGACACCGGCAGACCCATCCGCCCATCCTGCCCGCTGCGAACCCGTCCCACGGACAGCAGGTCTTGGCACGCTGAAACCCGCTCGCTTCTCCCCGAGGAGGCAGACCGACGGTTGCCGGCCCGAGGTCACGGCACTGGAGACCGAGGGCGACTTGCTGGTGCGCTCGTACGGGTCACTGCTGGCTGCCGTGCGCCGGTGATCGGGCCGGGCAGGTGTCGGGCGGTGCCGGAGTGGGTACGACACCTGTGGACGACATCTGTGGACGACACCTGTGGGAGGGCATGAGATGAGCGACCAGCAGACCGAAGTCATCCCCGAAGAATGGGCAACGAGCATCGTTCCGGGCATGGCACCCGACGAGCTGGCGCCCGCGGCGGGCCCAGCCGTGGCGCCGTCGTTCGACGTCGTGCTCCGCGGATACGAGCGGCACCAGGTCGACGGTCACCTCTCCGGGCTGACCCAGCGGGTCGAGCAGCTGCGCGCCGACCTCGAGCTCGCCCGATCGCGCGAGCTGGCGGCGTTGCAGGAGGTGTCGCGCGCCAAAGCCGAGCTCGAGCGCGGCCGACCGACCTTCGACTCCTTGGGCGAACGCGTGGCCCAGATGCTCGGCCTGGCCGAGGCGGAGGCGGCTGCCATGCGCGAGGCCGCGGGGCGCGAGGCGTTCCTCGAGCGCGAGAACGCGTCGAAGGCGGCGGCGACGATGCGGTCCGACGCCGAGCACGATGCCGAACGCACCCTGGCTTCGTCGCGAGTCGAGCTCAGCGACTTGCAGCGCCGCCGTGGCCAGCTCCTCGCCGACATCTCCGCGATGCGCGATGCGATGGACCAGCTCCTTGCCGACCGGGAGCCGGCCACCGACGGCGTCGACCTGCGCGACCCCGAGGTCCTCGCCAGTCGCGACTGAGAACTGGTGTCAGGCCAGCGTGAGCTCGGCCTGCACCACGGCGGCCAGCCGGTCGGCGACCGAGTGGGCTTGCACCGCGGTTGGCGCCTCCACCATGACCCGGATCAGGGGCTCGGTACCGCTGGCCCGCAGCAACACCCGGCCACTCGCTCCGAGCTCTGCTGCGGCCTGCGCGACGGCCGCCGCCAGGGGCACGCATCCGTCGACGCCGGCCTTGTCGACCCCGCGTACATTCACCAGTACCTGCGGCAACCGGACCATCACGGCGGCGAGGTCGGCCAAGGACTTACCGGACTCTGCGACCCGTGACAGCAGGTGCAGCGCCGTCAGCGAGCCGTCGCCGGTGGTCGCGTGGTCGAGCATCACGACGTGACCGGACTGCTCACCGCCCAGCGTGTAGCCACCGGCTCGCATGGCCTCCAGGACGTACCGGTCACCGACCGCTGTCTGCAGGACGGTGACGCCCGCACCCTCCAGCGCGAGCTTGAACCCGAGGTTCGACATCACCGTCGCCACGACCGTGTCGCGGACGAGCGCGCCGGCGTCACGCATGGCCAGCGCCAGCACCGCGAGGATCTGGTCGCCGTCGACGATCTCGCCGGAAGCGTCGACGGCCAGACAGCGGTCGGCGTCACCGTCGTGGGCGATGCCGACGTCAGCGCCGTGGGCGACGACGGCGGCGGCCAGGTGGTCGAGGTGGGTCGACCCGCAACCGTCGTTGATGTTGAGGCCGTCGGGGGACGAGGCGATCGCGATCACCTCGGCGCCGGCCCGGCGCAACGCCTCTGGAGCGGTGACCGATGCGGCGCCGTTCGCGCAGTCGACGACGACCCGTAAGCCGTCGAGCCGGTGCGGCAGCGTGCCGACGAGGTACGCGACGTAGCGTTCGATCGCGCCTTCGAGGGGCATGATCCGGCCCACGTCAGCACCGGTCGGGCGGTCCCAGTGCTCTTCCATCCGGGCTTCGATGGCGTCCTCGACGTCGTCGTCGAGCTTGACGCCACCGCGGGCGAAGAACTTGATCCCGTTGTCGGGCATCGCGTTGTGCGAGGCCGAGAGCATCACGCCCAGGTCTGCGGCCAACGACTCGGTGAGATAGGCGACCGCCGGTGTCGGCAGGACACCTGCGTCGAGGACGTCGACACCGGCGCTGGCGAGCCCGGCCATCACGGCCGCGGCGAGGAACTCGCCGGAAGCCCGACCGTCGCGTCCGACCACGGCGACCGGCCGGTGCCCCGCGAACTCGCCGGTGTCACCGAGGACGTGCGCTGCTGCAACCGCCAGGTCGAGGGCCAGCTCGGCCGTGACGTCGCGGTTCGCGAGTCCGCGCACACCGTCGGTGCCGAACAGCCGGCCACCCATCGAGGGGAGTTCCTACCGCTTGCTGTACTGGGGCGCCTTGCGGGCCTTCTTGAGGCCGTACTTCTTGCGCTCGGTGGCTCGCGCGTCGCGGGTGAGGAAGCCGGCCTTCTTGAGGGTCGGGCGGTTCTCGGCCTCATCGATCTCGTTGAGCGCGCGCGCCACGCCCAGGCGCAGCGCGCCGGCCTGGCCGGAGACGCCGCCACCGTGCAGGCGGGCGATCACGTCGTAGCGGCCCTCGAGGTCGAGGATCTTGAACGGGTCGTTGACGAGCTGCTGGTGCACCTTGTTCGGGAAGTAGACATCCAGGGTGCGGCCGTTGACGGTCCACTCGCCGGTGCCTGGCACCAGGCGGACCCGGGCCACAGCTTCCTTGCGGCGACCGGTGGCGTTGGCGGGCTTGGTCACCACCTCGCGCCGGACCGGGGCGACGGCCACGGTCTCGGAGGTGTACTCGCTGGGGCCGTCTTCATCGTCGGCGACCTCGAGGTCGTCGATCTCGGTCAAGTCTGCGGCGTCGGTCACGGCCACGGTTCCTCTCATTGCCTGGTTCAGGTTGCCTGGTTCAGGGCTTGGCGTCTACGGGGTGTCGCTGCGGGTTCGGGTGTCCCGTGGATTACTGCGCGACCTGGCCGATCTCGTACGGCACCGGCTGCTGAGCCTGGTGCGGGTGGTCGGAGCCCGCGTAGACCTTGAGCTTGGTGATCTGCGCGTTGCTGAGCTTGTTGTGCGGGAGCATCCCCTTGACAGCCTTCTCGACCGCGCGGCGCGGGTTCTTCGCGAGCAGATCGATGTACGACGTCGAGGAAAGCCCGCCCGGGAAGCCGGAGTGGTGGTAGGCCCGCTTCTGCTGGGCCTTGGCACCGGTCAGCGCGACCTTGCCGGCGTTGATGACGATGACGAAGTCACCCATGTCCATGTGCGGCGCAAAGACCGGCTTGTGCTTGCCGCGCAGGAGGACGGCGACGTGGCTGGCCAGACGGCCGAGCACGACGTCGGTCGCGTCGACGATGTACCACTGACGGTCGACATCGGCAGGCTTGGGGCTGAACGTACGCACGGTCGTAGGCTCTTCTCGTCGCTTAGGTCGTGGGGCTGACTGAAGGGGCGGGTGTCTGGACAGACAGCCACGCCGACACGTCAGGATACGCATCCGCGCCGCAGAGGGTCAAAGCGGGCGGCGCGTCACGCTCAGCGGGCCCGCTCGACCCGACCCTCGTCCCAGACCGGTTCGGCCGCCTCGTAGACCGTTCCGTCGGAGCCGAAGACCAGATACCGGTCGAACCCGTGGGCGAACCAGCGGTCGTGAGTGACCGCGAGCACCGTCCCGTCGTAGCCGGCCAGCCCCTCCTCGAGGGCCTCTGCGCTGGCGAGGTCGAGGTTGTCCGTGGGCTCGTCCAGCAGCAGCATCGTGGTGCCGTCGATCTCCAGCAGCAGGATCTGGAACCGCGCCTGCTGGCCGCCTGACAGTGTGTCGAACGGCTGCTCCGCCTGCTGGTCGAGCTCGTACCGGCGCAGCGCCGAGGTCGCGGGGCCACGCTGGAGCGCCTTGTGCTCCCACAGGATGTCGAGCAGCGGCTTGCCGTACAGCTCAGGGTGCTCGTGGGTCTGGGCGAAGTGGCCCGCCACGACCCTGGCGCCCAGCTTCCAGTCGCCGGTGTGCGCCACCTGCCCGCCGGCGAGCAGCCGGAGGAAGTGCGACTTGCCGGACCCGTTGCTGCCCAGGACGGCCACCCGTTCTCCGTAGAAGACCTCGAGGTCGAACGGTTTCATCAGGCCGCTCAGCTCGAGGTTCTTGCAGACCACGGCCCGCACCCCGGTACGACCACCGGTCAGCCGCATGGTGACGTTCTGGTCCTTCGGTGGCGCCTGCGGCGGACCCGCCTCCTCGTACTTGCGGAGCCGGGTCTGCATCGCGTGGTACTTGTTCGCCATGTCCGGCGAGATCGCCGCCTGCTGCCGCAGCGTCAGGACCAGCTGCTTGAGCCGGACGTGCTCCTCGTCCCACCGGCGCAGCAGCTCCTCCTGGCGCTCGTGCCGGTCCTTGCGGGCCTGGTGATACGTCCCGAACCCGCCGCCGTGCGTCCAGGCGGTGCCGCCCTCGAGGGTGACGATGCGCTGGGCCGTACGCGAGAGCAGCTCGCGGTCGTGGCTGACGAACAGCACAGTCTTCGGGGTGTCGATCAGCGCCTGCTCGAGCCAGCGCTTGCCCGGCACGTCGAGGTAGTTGTCCGGCTCGTCGAGCAGCAGCACCTCGTCCGGCCCGCGCAGCAGAGCTTCGAGGACCAGCCGCTTCTGCTCTCCGCCGGACAGGGTGCGGACCTCGCGCCACTGGGCGCGGTCCCAGGGCATGCCGAGCGCCGCCACGCAGCAGACGTCCCAGACGACCTCGGCCTCGTAGCCGCCGGCGTCACCCCAGTCGGACAGCGCCTGCGCGTAGCGCATCTGGGTGGGCTCGTCGTCGTGCTCCATCATCGCCAGCTCGGCGGCATCGACGGCGAGCGCCGCCATGGTGATCCGCGGTGGTGCGACCGACACCAGCAGGTCGCGCACGGAGGACGCATCGCGCACCGATCCCACGAACTGGCGCATCACGCCGAGTCCCCCGCTGCGGGCGACGGCTCCGACCTGGGGTGACGCGTCGCCGGCGACGATCCGGAGCAGCGTCGTCTTACCCGCGCCGTTGGCCCCCACCAGGGCGACCTTCGCGCCGTCGCCGACCCGGAAGGACACGTCGTCGAGCAGCACCCGACCGTCCGGGAGGATGTGTTCGAGCTTGCTGATGTCGACGTGGCCCACGAGGGGACAGTGTCCTTGACTGAAGCCCGGAAGCGCCAACCAGTAACTGAGTCGCCAGGGAGGCACTCTGGCTGATCCCGCTACTTTCTCCGCTCGGCCCGTCGCCAGGCTCTGACGGGCGGGTCGCAGTCAGCGGTAGATGATTCCCTCGACGGACGTCGACACCCGGGTACCCGCGCCTCCTGCCAGCAGCTCGGTGAGGTCGGGCAGGGCTCCGATCAAAGCGTCCTTGCCGGACTGGCGTGCGAAAGCGCAGGCCGCCTCCACCTTGGGCCCCATCGATCCGGCCGGGAAGTTTAGCGCTGCCAACGCATCCGGGTGAGCGGCCAGCACCGAGCGCTGCGAAGGCGTGCCCCAGTCGACGAACACCGCCGACGCGTCGGTCAGGATCACCAACAGATCGGCCCCGACGTCGTGGGCGAGCACCGCGCTCGACCGGTCCTTGTCGATCACGGCCTCGACCCCGACGAGGTGCCGGGTACCTGGCTTGTACATCGTGGGAATGCCGCCGCCGCCCGTACAGACCACGACGGTGCCCTGCTCGAGCAGCCACTTGATCGGCCGGATCTCGAAGATCCGGATCGGCGCCGGCGACGGGACGACCCGGCGCCACCCGCTGCCGTCCGGCTTGACCACCCAGCCCTTGACGGCGGCGTGCGCCTGCGCTTGCTCCTGGGTGTAGACCGGGCCGACGAACTTGCTCGGGTCTGCGAACGCCGGGTCGTCGGGATCGACCTCAGTCATCGTCAGCACTGTCGCGAGTGGTGTCTCGAACGGCAGCAGGTTGCCGAGCTCCTGCTCGATGAAGTACCCGATCATGCCTTCGGTCTGGGCACCCAGCACGTCGAACGGGTACGACTCGATCTCGCCGTAGGCCGCCGCCTGCAGTGCCAGCAGCCCGACCTGGGGCCCGTTGCCGTGGCTGATCACCAGCTCGTGCTCGAGGGCCACCGGCGCGAGCGCCTCGCACGCCACCCGGACGTTGGCGCGCTGGCTCTCGACCGTCATCGGTTCGCCTCGGCGCTGCAGTGCGTTGCCGCCCAGCGCAACAACCATTCTCATGCCTTCGACGTTACTCCGGCCTCCGGGGGCGGCGGGTGAGTTCGGCCCGAGCAGTGTGCCCGTCGACGTCGGGGTACTCCACCGCCTCGAGGGTCAGCCCGTGCGCCGGCGCGACCTGCCCCGTCTGGTGCCGGGTCCGCCCGGCAAGCAGCTCCGCAGGCCAGCCGAGCGGCTGCCGCCCCTCGCCCACCGGGATCAGCGCCCCGACGAGCGAGCGCACCATCGAGTGACAGAAGGCGTCGGCCTCGATCCGGGCCACGGCCAGGCCGGCCTCGTCGCGCTCCCAGCGCAGCACCTGCAACGTCCGGACCGTCGAGCCGCCGGAGCGGAACCGGCAGAACGCCGCGAAGTCCTGCAGCCCCAGCAGCTGCTCCGAGGCCGCGTTGAGCAGGTCGAGGTCGAGCGGGCGGGCGTGCCAGAGAACCTCACGGCGACGCAGGGGGTCGGGCCCGGCCACGGAGTCGCAGATGCTGTACGAGTAGCGCCGCGACAGCGCGGAGAACCGGGCGTCGAACCCCGGCGGAGCGGCGGCGACCGCGAACATGCGGACGTCCGGCGGCAGCACCCGGGCGAACCGCCGCAGCGGCACCTGCACGGGACCAACCGCCGCCGCAGGCAGGTCCACGTGCGCCACCTGCGCGCGCGCGTGGACCCCCGCGTCGGTACGCCCGGCGACCGTCAGCGCGGCCCGCACGTGCAGCCGGTAGACGCGCTGCACCGCGAGCTCCAGCTCGCCCTGAACGGTCCGCAGGTCTCGCTGCAGGGCCCAGCCGTGGAAGGCGGCGCCGTCGTATGCGAGGTCGAGCCGGAGCCGGGTCAAAGCGTCGAGCCCGCCGACCTCGGGTGAGGTGGCGGGCTCGACGGAAGAGCTGTTGGGCAACTGCCTAGCTGGGGTCGTCGGCCGGAGCGTCCGCCGCGTCGTCCACGTCGTCGGCTGCCGCACCGGGGGCTGCGAAACCGGCAGCCTCGGCCGTCTCGGCGTCGACGAACCAGACCTCGGCGATCGTCTGGTCGTACCAGCGCGACTCGGCCGTGTGGTACTTCATCGAGTCGGCGTTGCCCTTGACGGTGAAGCCGTTGGGAGCGCCGCCGTCCTCCAGGGGTGCAGCCGACCCTGCGCCGTACGGTCCCTCGAGGGTGCCCTCGGACTCAGCCGTCGCCTCAGGCTCGACAGCAGCCGGGGCCGCGGCCGCCGCCTGCTCCTTGACCGAACGCTTGGTCGCGCCCTCGGCCTCGCCGACGGCCCGCTGCGCCACGGTCAGCGCCTCGACCAGCTCGATGACCGCCATGGGGGCATTGTCACCCTTGCGCGGGCCGACCTTGATGATGCGGGTGTAGCCGCCGTCGCGGTTCTGGTAGCGCGGCCCGATCTCGGTGAACAGGACGTGCACGACGCCCTTGTCTCGGATCGTGGCGAGCACCTGGCGACGGGCGTGCATGTCGCCACGTTTGGCCTTGGTGATCAGCCGCTCGGCAACCGGACGCAGGCGGCGAGCCTTGGCCTCGGTCGTGGTGATCCGGCCGTGCTCGAACAGCGCCGTGGCGAGGTTCGCCAGGATGTGCCGCTCGTGCGCGGCCCCGCCGCCGAGGCGCGGACCCTTGGTGGGCTGAGGCATTGGTCTGGTTCTCCTGATTCGCGGTTGTTCGAGTGAACAGCTGGTTAGAGCTGCTCGTCCTCGGCGTAGCCCGGGTAGTCGTCGTCTTCGCCGTAGTGGTCCACGGCAAGTCCGGGGTCGAACCCGGGGGGGCTGTCCTTGAGCGCCAGGCCCATGGTGACCAGCTTGGCCTTGACCTCGTCGATCGACTTCGCGCCGAAGTTGCGGATGTCGAGCAGGTCGGCTTCGCTCCGCGAGACGAGCTCGCCCACCGTGTGGATGCCCTCACGCTTGAGGCAGTTGTACGACCGGACCGTCAGCTCGAGGTCCTCGATCGGCAGCGCCAGGTCGGCGGCCAGGGCCGCGTCGGTCGGCGACGGGCCCATGTCGATGCCCTCGGCGTCGATGTTCAGCTCGCGGAACAGACCGAAGAGCTCGACGAGCGTCTTGCCGGCGCTGGCCACCGCGTCGCGGGGACGCATCGAGTTCTTGGTCTCGACGTCGACGATCAGCCGGTCGAAGTCGGTGCGCTGCTCGACCCGGGTGGCCTCGACCTTGTAGGTGACGCGCATGACGGGCGAGTAGATCGAGTCGACCGGGATCCGGCCGATCTCCTGGCCGACCTGCTTGTTCTGCGCGGCGGAGACGTAGCCGCGGCCACGCTCGACGGTCAGCTCGATCTCGAGCTTGCCCTTGCCGTTCAGCGTGGCCAGGTGCAGGTCGGGGTTGTGCACCTCGACGCCGGCCGGCGGCGCGATGTCGGCAGCGGTGACGGCGCCGGGGCCCTGCTTGCGCAGGTACATGACGACCGGCTCGTCGTGCTCGGAGCTCACGACCAGCTGCTTGATGTTGAGGATGATGTCGGTGACGTCTTCCTTGACGCCCGGCACCGTCGTGAACTCGTGCAGCACGCCGTCGACGCGGATCGACGTGACCGCCGCGCCGGGGATCGACGAGAGCAGGGTGCGGCGCAGCGAGTTGCCGAGGGTGTAGCCGAAGCCGGGCTCGAGCGGCTCGACCACGAAGCGGGAGCGGAACTCGTCGACGATCTCTTCGGCCAAGGTGGGCCGCTGGGCGATGAGCAAGGGAATTCCTCCTGAGTCGGGCGACCGCTATTTGACGCCCAGCCGAAACTGCAGAACCTGCACCGTCCGGGCGGCTCGGCCAGTACACCGAAGCGCACCGGCCGGGCCGGACGGGTTACTTCGAGTAGAGCTCGACGATCAGCTGCTCCTGCACCTGGGTGTCGATGATCTGCCGGGCCGGCAGCGAGTGCACGAGCACCCGCAGTCGCCCGGGGATGACCTCGAGCCACGCCGGGACGGTGCGCTCGCCGGCCTCAGCCGTCGCGATGATGAACGGCGTGAGCTCACGCGAGCTCGGCCGGACCTCGACGATGTCGGAGGCGGTCACGCGGTACGACGGGATGTCGACCTTGCGCCCGTTGACCGTGATGTGGCCGTGCGAGACGATCTGCCGGGCCATGTCGCGGGACTTGGCGAAGCCGGCCCGGAACACGACGTTGTCGAGGCGGCTCTCCAGGATCACGAGCAGGTTCTCGCCGGTCTTGCCGGACTTGCGGTGAGCCTCTTCGTAGTACCCGCGGAACTGCTTCTCGAGCACGCCGTAGATGCGTGCGCACTTCTGCTTCTCGCGCATCTGCAGGAGGTACTCGCTGTCCTTGGTCCGACCGCGGCCGTGCTCGCCGGGCGGGTAGGGACGGATCTCAATCGGGCACTTCGGCGACTCGCACTTCGCACCCTTGAGGAACAACTTGGTCTTCTCCCGACGACAACGCTTGCAGTCGGGACCTGTGTAGCGGGCCATGTCTGTTCAGTCTCCTGTCTGGTCCGCGCTCAGACGCGGCGGCGCTTGGGCGGACGGCATCCGTTGTGCGGTGAAGGCGTGACGTCCTGGATCTGTCCGACCTCCAGGCCCGTGGCCTGGAGCGAACGGATCGCGGTCTCGCGGCCGGAGCCGGGACCCTTGACGAACACGTCCACCTTCCGCATGCCGTGCTCCATGGCACGACGGGCGGCCGCCTCGGCAGCAAGCTGCGCGGCGAACGGAGTGGACTTGCGCGAGCCCTTGAAGCCGACCTGGCCGGCCGAGGCCCACGCGATCACCGCACCCGTGGGGTCGGTGATGGAGACGATCGTGTTGTTGAACGTCGACTTGATGTGAGCGTGGCCATGGGCCACGTTCTTCTTTTCCTTGCGGCGCACCTTCTTGGGTGCACCCGCAGCCTGACGGCTCTTGGGAGGCATGTTCTAGGAACTCCTGGGGAGGTGGTCGGTCCGTCGGGACCCTGTTGTCGAGCAGGACCGTGCGGACTGCTACTTGCCGACCTTCTTCTTGCCGGCGATGGCACGACGCGGACCCTTGCGGGTGCGGGCGTTGGTGTGGGTGCGCTGGCCGTGGACCGGCAGACCCTTGCGGTGACGTAGACCCTGGTAGCACCCGATCTCGACCTTGCGGCGGATGTCCGCTGCAACCTCGCGGCGCAGGTCACCTTCGACCTTGTAGGTGGCCTCGATCCAGTCACGGAGCTGGACGAGCGACGCGTCGTCGAGGTCCTTGACCCGCAGGTCGGGGCTGATGCCGGTGTGCGTCAGGGTCTCCTGAGCACGGGTACGGCCGATGCCGTAGATGTACGTGAGCGCTACCTCGAGCCGCTTGTCGCGGGGGAGGTCGACGCCGACGAGGCGTGCCATCGGGTAAGTCCCTTCGTACGCGGAGGTCTGGCACACACCCGGTCCGGGCCGCCCGACGGCCTGGTCCCCGGCCTCCGTGCCGGGGGTGGATCCGGGGCCGATGGAACCGGCCCAGGATCGGGTCTGTGCTGTTCAGGTGATGCGCTGGTGCTGATCAAGCGGGTGTGCTCGTCGTGCGGTGGCCGGTCAGCCCTGGCGCTGCTTGTGGCGCAGGTTCTCGCAGATCACCATGACGCGCCCGTGACGGCGGATCACCTTGCACTTGTCGCACATCGGCTTGACGCTCGGGTTGACCTTCATGATGGCTCCGTTGCGAAAGCGATGGTCACTTGTAGCGGTACACGATGCGACCGCGGGTCAGGTCGTACGGAGTCAGCTCCACCACGACCCGGTCCTCAGGAAGGATCCGGATGTAGTGCTGGCGCATCTTTCCGCTGATGTGCGCGAGAACCTTGTGCCCGTTCTCGAGCTCGACCCGGAACATGGCGTTCGGCAGCGACTCGACGACCGTACCTTCAAGCTCGAGCACGCCATCTTTCTTCGCCATGAACTCCGCAGTCTTTCGTTGTCCAACAGGGGTGTATCGGTGTTCGGCCGATCGATCGGTTACCGTTCCGAGCGCACGGGAGAGCCTCCCAGCCGCAGGCACGCAAGAACAGCGCCCGATACCGGGCCGACTCCGTACTCTACGGCACCGCCCACCCGCCAGGGAAATCCACCCCACCCCCGCCACAAGGGCCCCCTCATGCCAATAGACCGCGCCTGCGGGACACTCATCTGCTCGGGGGCCGGGCAGCGGGCAGCGGTCAGGCGAGACAGGCGGGGCTGGCAACGCGCAGCGCCGCGAACCGGGCAGCTCCGCCGTCCAGCGCGGTGAGCACCCACGGCCCGGCGGCGGTCAGCGCAACCGTGTGCTCGAAGTGGGCCGAGCGCTGCCCGTCCTCGGTCGCGACGGTCCATTCGTCCGGCAGCACCCTGGTCCGGCGGGTGCCGAGGTTGACCATGGGCTCGATCGCCAGGGCCATGCCCGCCACCAGGGCCGGGCCCTTGCCGGGTGGACCGTAGTTGGGAACCTGAGGGTCCATGTGCATCTGCGTGCCGATGCCATGGCCGACGTACTCCTGGACGATGCCGTACGGACCCGCGGCGACCACTGCGGCCTCGACGGCGTGCGATATGTCGCTCAGCCGGGAACCCACCTGCGCTGCCGCGAGGCCGGCCCACAACGCGTCCTGGGTGACTTCGATCAGCCGGGACTCCTCCGCCGACACCTCCCCCACCGCCAAGGTGACTGCCGCGTCGCCGTGCCAGCCGTCGACGATCGCGCCGCAGTCGATCGACACGAGGTCGCCGTCGGCGATCACGCGGGATCCCGGAACACCGTGCACGATCTCGTCGTTCACCGACGTGCAGATCACCCCGGTGAAGGGGGGCTCGCCGTAGCCGAGGAAGGACGGCACAGCGCCGTGGTCGCGGATGTACTCGGCGGCGAGGGCGTCCAGCTGGCCGGTCGTCATCCCCGGAACGATCCGCTCGGCCATCATCTGCAGGGCACCGCCCACCACGAGCCCCGCCACCCGCATCAGCTGAATCTGCTCGGGGGTCTTGACCTGGATCCGGTCGCGGCTGCGGAACACCGGTCAGCTCGCGGCGACGGCAGCCAGCAGGCGCGCGGTGACCTCGGGCACCTCACCGACCCCGTCGACCTCGCGCAGCAGCCCTTGTGCGGCGTAGCCCGACGCCAGCGAGGCGGTCTGCTCGGAGTAGACCTCCATGCGGTGCCGGATGACGTCCTCGGAGTCGTCGGTGCGGCCCTCGAGCCGGGCCCGGAGCAGCAGCCGCTCGAGCAGCAGCTCGTCCGGCACCACGATCTGGGGCACGGCGTCCAGCGCTTCGCCGAGCTCCTTGAGCATCGAGTTCAGCTCGTCGACCTGGGCCAGGGTGCGGGGGTAGCCGTCGAGCAGGAAGCCCGGCTCACAGTCCGGCTGAGCGATCCGGTCACGAACCATGGCGTTGGTCACGGAGTCGGGGACGTAGTCGCCGCGGTCCATGTACGCCTTGGCCTCGAGCCCCAGGGGCGTGCCTGTGCTCACGTTCGCCCGGAAGATGTCGCCGGTCGAGATCGCCGGAATGCCGAAGTGGGCCGACAGCGCCTTCGCCTGCGTCCCCTTGCCGGCACCCGGAGGACCCAGCAGCACCAAGCGCATCAGCGCAGAAAGCCTTCGTAGTTGCGCTGCTGCAGTTGGCTCTCGATCTGCTTCACCGTGTCGAGCCCGACCCCGACCATGATCAAGATGCTCGTGCCGCCGAACGGGAACGAGCCGCTCGCACTGAGCAGAGCCAGCGCCAGGATCGGCAGCACCGCGATGACCCCGAGGTAGAGCGAGCCGGGGAAGGTGAGGCGGGTGATCACGTAGTCGAGGTACTCCGCGGTCGGGCGCCCAGCCCGGATCCCGGGGATGAAGCCGCCGTACTTCTTCATGTTGTCCGCGACCTCCTCCGGATTGAACGTGATCGCCACGTAGAAGTACGCGAAGAACATGATCAGACCGAAGTAGCACAGGATGTAGATCGGGTGGGCGCCACCGTTGCGGATGAAGTTGGTCTCGACCCACCGCTGCCAGCCGGTCAGGCTGTTCGGGTCGCCGAACAGGTTCACCACCAGGTTGGGGATGTACAGCAGCGAAGACGCGAAGATCACCGGGATCACGCCGGCCATGTTGACCTTGAGCGGGATGTACGTGGACGAACCGCCGTACTGCCGACGACCGACCATCCGCTTGGCGTACTGCACCGGGACCCGACGCTGGGCCTGCTCGATGAAGATCACCAGAGCGACCAGCGCGAGGCCGAGCACCATCACGACCGCGAACGTGAAGACGCCCTTGCTCTGCTCGATGGACCAGATGCTGGTGGGGAACTGCGCGATGATCGACGTGAAGATCAGGATCGACATCCCGTTGCCGATGCCACGGTCGGTGATCAGCTCACCGAGCCACATGATGACCGCGGTGCCTGCCGTCATGGTGAGGACCATCGTGATGATCACGTAGAACGACTCGTTCGGCACGATGTCGGCGGAGCAGTTGCGGAACAGCCGGCCGGGCGTACGAGCCACCGAGACCAGGGCCGTCGACTGCAGCACCGCGAGCCCGACCGTGAGGTAGCGGGTGTACTGGGTCAGCTTGGCCGTACCGCTCTGGCCCTCCTGCTTCAGCGTCTCGAACCGGGGGATGACCACAGTGAGCAGCTGCACGATGATGCTCGCCGTGATGTACGGCATGATCCCGAGCGCGAAGATCGACAGCTGCAGCAGCGCGCCCCCGCTGAACAGGTTGATGAAGCCGTACAGCGAGTCGTTCTTGCTGGCCTCGATGCAGGACCTGATAGCGCCGTACGACACCCCGGGGGTCGGCACGACCGACCCGAGTCGGAACAGCACGATCGTGCCGAGGGTGAAGTACAACTTCTTTCGCAGGTCAGGCGTCCGGAACGCCTGGGCGAACGCGCTGAGCACTCGAACCTCCTGCACGGCGTCCCTGAGTCGGGCACGCCGAGTTGTCGAACGGATCAACGGTCGGATGGGCGGCCTTGCAGCACATCAGGCGCCGTACGGCACCTCACGAGACGATAACGCATCGGCAGGATTCACCGCCGGGGATGCGTCAGGGGCGCCCCGAGAGCAGGGCGCCCCTGACGATCGACCGGTCTTGCCGTGCTTAGAGTTCGGTGACCGTTCCGCCCGCGGCAACGATCTTGTCCTTCGCCGTGGCCGAGAACTTGTGTGCGGTGACCTGGACCGCGACGGAGATGTCGCCGGTGCCGAGGACCTTGACAAGCTGCCCACGGCGAACCGCACCCTTGGCGGCCAGGTCGAGCGCGGTCACGACGCCACCCTCGGGGTAGAGATCGGCCAGCTTGTCGAGGTTGACGACCTGGTACTCGACCCGGAACGGGTTGGTGAACCCGCGAAGTTTGGGCAGCCGCATGTGCAACGGCATCTGCCCGCCCTCGAACCGGGCGGGAACCTGGTAGCGGGCCTTGGTTCCCTTGGTTCCGCGGCCGGCCGTCTTTCCCTTGGAAGCCTCGCCACGACCCACGCGGGTCTTGGCGGTCTTGGCTCCCGGCGCAGGGCGCAGGTGATGGACCTTGAGCGTCATGGTTAGTCGACCTCCTCGACGGTGACCAGGTGCGGTATCGCCTTGGCCATGCCCCGAAGCTCGGGACGGTCTTCCTTGACTACGACATCACCGATCCGCTTGAGACCGAGCGAACGAAGGGTGTCGCGCTGACCCTGCGTGCCGCCGATGCCCGAGCGGGTCTGAGTGACCTTGATCCGGCCCATCAGGAGTTCCCCAAGGCACGGGCGCGCAGCAGCGCGGGCGGGGCGACGTCCTCGATCGGCAGGCCGCGGCGCGCGGCCACGGCCTCCGGACGCTCGAGCCCGCGCAGCGCAGCCACCGTCGCGTGGACGACGTTGATCGCGTTGTCGGAGCCGAGCGACTTGCTGAGCACGTCGTGGATACCGGCACACTCCAGCACGGCGCGCACCGGACCACCGGCGATGACGCCGGTACCGGGTGCGGCCGGACGCAGCAGGACGACACCGGCAGCCTTCTCGCCCTGGATCGGGTGCGGGATGGTGCCCTGGATGCGCGGAACCTTGAAGAAGGACTTCTTGGCCTCCTCGACGCCCTTGGCGATCGCCGCGGGCACCTCCTTGGCCTTGCCGTAGCCGACGCCGACCGTACCGTCGCCGTCGCCCACCACGACGAGCGCGGTGAAGCTGAAGCGGCGGCCGCCCTTGACGACCTTGGCCACCCGGTTGATGGCTACGACGCGCTCGAGGTAGGTGGTCTTCTCGACGCCACCGCCCCGCTTGTCGTCGCGCTTGCCGTCGCGGCGGTCGCCGCCGCCGACGCCGGTACCGCGACGCTGAGCTGCAGCCATTACAGGTCCTTCCCGTTCAGTACGTGGGTCTGCGGAGTCTTGAGCGTGTTCATCAGAACGTCAGCCCGCCTTCGCGGGCGCCGTCGGCCAGAGCCGCGACCCGACCGTGGTAGCGGTTGCCACCGCGGTCGAAGACGACCTCGTCGATTCCGGCCGCCTTGGCGCGGGCGGCGACGAGCTCACCGACCTTGCGGGCCTTGGCTGTCTTGTCACCGGAGACGGCGCGCAGGTCGGCCTCCATGGTCGACGCGGACGCCAGCGTGTGGCCGGCCAAGTCGTCGACGACCTGGACGAACAGGTGTCGGGTCGACCGGGTCACGACCAGGCGCGGACGCACCGCCGAGCCAGAGACCTTCTTGCGCACGCGGATGTGACGCCGCTTCCGCCCGAGGGCCTTGCGGTTCATCTTGGTGCCACTGAGCTTCACACCGATGGCCATGGCTTACTTACCGGCCTTTCCGACCTTGCGACGGACAACCTCGCCCGCGTAGCGGATGCCCTTGCCCTTGTACGGCTCCGGCTTGCGCAACTTGCGGATGTTGGCGGCGACCTCGCCGACCTTCTGCTTGTCGATGCCGACGACCGTGAACTTGGTCGGGCTCTCGACGGTGAAGGAGATACCGGCCGGCGGTTCCACGGTGATGGAGTGGCTGTAGCCGAGCGCGAACTCCAGGCTCTCGCCCTTGGCCGCGACGCGGTACCCGACGCCTACGATCTCCAGGCTCTTGGTGTAGCCCGCGGTGACCCCGGTGACCATGTTGGCCACCAGCGTGCGGGTCAGCCCGTGCAGCGAGCGGTTGGACCGCGCGTCGTTCGGCCGGGTGACACCGAGCGTGCCGTCATCGTCCTTGGCCACGACGATCGGCTCGACCACCGTGAGCGACAGCTCGCCCTTGGGGCCCTTGACCCGGATGTCCTGACCGTCGATGTTGATGTCGACTCCCGCCGGAACGGGGATAGGCAGTCGTCCAATACGCGACATGTCTGCTCCTCCTTCCCGCTACCAGACGTAGGCGAGGACTTCCCCACCTACGCCCTTCTTGGCGGCCTGCCGGTCGGTCAGCAGGCCGGTGGACGTCGAGATGATCGCGACGCCGAGCCCCCCGAGCACCTTGGGCAGTGACGTGGACTTGGCGTAGACCCGCAGCCCGGGCTTGCTCACGCGCCGGACGCCGGCGATGGAGCGCTCGCGGTTGGGGCCGTACTTGAGATCCAGGACCAGAGTGCGGCCCACGCCGTTCTCGTTGTCCTCGACGTGCCAGCCGCCGATGTAACCCTCTTGCTTGAGGATCTCGGCGATGCGCGCCTTCAGGGTGCTCGACGGCATGCGGACGACGTCGTGGTACGCCTGGTTGGCGTTGCGGACGCGGGTCAGCATGTCGGCGATCGGGTCAGTCATGGTCATGATGTGGCCAGGGGCCTTTCTCGTCGTGGTTTCCCGGTGAGGGACCTACGTCGTCGTGAGTGGATCAGCGGCACGATGGGTTACCAGGAGCTCTTGGTGATGCCCGGAAGCTCTCCGCGGTGGGCCATCTCCCGCAGACAGATCCGGCACAGGCCGAACTTGCGGTAGACGGAGTGCGGGCGGCCGCACCGGTTGCACCGGGTGTACCCGCGGACGGCGAACTTCGGCTTGCGGGCCGCCTTGTTGATCAGCGACTTCTTGGCCACGGTCAGTTCTCCTTGAACGGGAAGCCGAGGTGCTTGAGAAGGGCGCGGCCCTCGGCGTCGGACGAAGCGGTCGTGACGACCGTGATGTCCATGCCCCGCACCCGGTCGGTCTTGTCCTGGTCGATCTCGTGGAACATGCTCTGCTCGGTGAGACCGAAGGTGTAGTTGCCGCGACCGTCGAACTGGTTCGGCGCGAGCCCGCGGAAGTCACGGATTCGAGGTAGCGCGACGGTGAGCAGCCGGTCCAGGAACTCCCACATCCGGTCGCCCCGCAACGTGACATGGGCGCCGATCGGCATCCCCTCACGCAGCTTGAACTGGGCGATCGACTTGCGAGCCTTGGTCACCGACGGCTTCTGGCCGGTGATCGCGGCGAGGTCGCGGATCGCACCCTCGATCAGCTTGGAGTCACGAGCAGCCTCGCCGACCCCCATGTTGACCACGATCTTGGTCAGGCCGGGGACCTGCATGATGTTGCCGTATGCGAACTCCTCGCGCAGGCCGGCCACGATCTCCTCGCGGTACCGGACCTTCAGCCGCGGAAGCGACTTGGGCGTCGTGGTTTCGGTGGTCGTCATCAGATTTCCTCACCGGTGCGCTGAGCGACCCGCGACTTGGTGCCGCTGTCATCGGTGCGGTACCCGACGCGGGTCCCGACCTTCTTGCCGTCGGCCTCGACGACGGGCATCACGTTGGAGACGTGGATCGGTGCCTCCTGGGTGACGATGCCGCCGGTCTTGGCGCCACGGGTGCTCTGGCCGACCTTGGTGTGCTTCTTGATCCGGTTGACACCCTCGACGAGAATCCGGGAGTCGCGCGGGTAGGCCGCGATGACCTTGCCGGTCACTCCCTTGTCCTTGCCGCTGATGACCAGGACGGTGTCGCCCTTCTTCACGTGCATCTTCGCCATGGCTTAGAGCACCTCCGGGGCGAGCGAAATGATCTTCATGAACTTCTTGTCGCGCAGCTCGCGGCCGACCGGC
>JBBQWS010000031.1:0-38526 GCA_038210415.1 Actinomycetes bacterium | reverse complement strand
GACGCGCCGACGTTCTTGAAGTCGTAGCGGGTGGCGAGCTCCTTGGCGCTGGCGTTGAGCGCGTTCGCGACCTCCTGTCGCTCGATCTTGCTCACGATGTCGAATGACGAGTCAGCCATGCGTGCTCCTTGGTTCCGGGGGGATTTCGGCGTCCCGCTCGTTGCTTGCTATCCTTCCATGCGCACCACGGCAGGTTGCCCGAGCGGCCAATGGGAGCGGACTGTAAATCCGTCGCGAAAGCTTCGAAGGTTCGAATCCTTCACCTGCCACCGAGGACGCAATAGGGGGTCTGACCTGCGGAAACGCGGGTCAGACCCCGTCTCAATATACGGGGAGGGGGTATGTGGTTTTGCACGGCTGCGCCCTGAAGGCCGGCACGGCGCTGGCCTGCGCAAACACGACCAAGAAGTAAAGGTTGCGTCCTATACGTGTCCTGAAACATCGAGATGGGCGTCGGTCTGCGGGCACCACCAGCCCCGTGACCTGCGGTTATGGCCTGGGTGGGGGGTATGAAGAAGCGACGGACGAAAAGTCCGTCGCGAAAGCAACCATGGGGGCCGACGCGTCACAACAGGGGCGACCTGGTTTGGGCGCCGCCGGGTCAACCGAGCTGCCTCGTCACCACCGAGCGCGCGCTACGGCAGCGTCGAGCAGTCGAGCGCTTGAAGTCGATCTCTCAGTGGTCAAGGTGAGGAGCGTGAACTGCGAGAGCTGGGAAGGTGAACGCAGGCGGCTACCGATCGGTCCCTTGATGTACGAGGGCGGGCCGCAGCCTGGTGGATGATCTGCAGTCGATGATGACGGCGCCGGTTGCGGTGCCGGTGTCGATGTCGAGGTCGGTATCGAGGTCGGTATCGAGGTCGAGGTCGGTGGACGGGGTGAGATCATTGGGTCATTCGGGGCTGGCTTGGACGGCAGCGAACGGTTCGTCCAGGACGTCGGCGACCTTCTTCATCTGGTCGTCGAGGAGTTCCTCGCTCAAGTACTGGACCCCGGCCTTGGTGCGCCACGCTGCCCATTTTGACTGGCCGGTGCTGCCGTAGCCGGTGATGAGCGGGGTGATGGGGCGTACCTCGACTCGGCGGTGTGCGGCGACCGAACGTATGGATGCCTCGAGGCTTGGCCGGTCAAGGTCGTACGCCCGGTCGAGTTGGACGATGTCGATGTAGTCGCGCCACCGGGTGCTGGTGGTGCCTCGTTCCAGGATGGTGATCCCCTTCTCGGCGATCACCGTTTCCGGGGCGTAGCCGAGGACCTCGATGTCAGGACCTAGGACTCGGGGCACGCGGATGAGGTGGGCGGCCGGGACGATGGGGTCGCCGGCGGAGACGTCCCAGGAGACCAGGATCTTCTGGTGCCCGATGGAGGCAGTAACCTTCACGCGCTGTCCGGGGTAGTCGGCGCCGTCGCGGATCTCCACGACGGTGGTGGTGGCGGGATCGAAGGCGACTCCGTCATCGACGTTGACGTGGGCGACGTCGGTGACGATGGTGGGGTGCTGTGACCTCTGCGGTGATGGCTTCGGCGTCGATGTCCTTGGTGGGGCGGCGGATCCCGTAGGCGGCGAGGAGGATGCCGCCTTTGAGGACGAAGCTGTCACCGTGCCGGGTCAGCGTCAGCCGGTGCAGGAACGACTCCAGGGCGTGCCGGACCAGGTACTCTCCGGTCGCGGCCGGAGTGCCGCTCCGGACGGCTTCGCTACGCGCCCGCCGTTGGATGACGTCGAACACCTCCGAGCCTCTGGCAGTTCCGGGACTCACGCGAGGTATGCCAGGGCTTGGTTCAGCGGTGCTGCCGCACGCGGAATCTGGAGGGCGATCTCCATCACGGCCGCGGGTTTCCCTCCGCGCCGCAGCCACTCCTGCAGAGCGCCTGGGCCGGTCTCATACCCCTGGTGGCCGCGGAGCCTGAACGTGTCGACGATGCACCGTTCGGGGGAGTAGATGCCGATCCGCAAGTCCGTACCCGGGATTGGGAAGGCGGTGCGGCCGATGCTGAAGGTCTGCGCAGCGAAACTGTGCCAGGCGATGGCACCCTCGGTAGCGGGGATGCGTGAACCCCGCGGGATGGCCAGGTCAACGGCGTTGGGGATGTCGTCGATCAGGTCGTAGTAAGCCAGCGCGCTCGTCAAGCACACGATCGCGTCGGGCCGTTTGAGCGCTGCCTCGATGAAGTCGTTGTCGGCCGGCTCAGCATCGGCGGGCCGGTAGATGCCCCGGGCGATGCGTTCGAAGGAGCCGGACTGAGCGCGGCGGTGCAGTGTTGTTCGGTGCATGCCAAGTCGGTCGGCGTCCTGGGCCCGTAGAGCATCCAACCCCTGACCCTCCCTCCTTCCGCAACAAAACGCGTACACATAATGATAGGTGTAGACGCTTTGTTGCAACGCTCGGCCCGGTCGGAGATCAGGCCACACTGCGTCCCCGCGGCCCGAGGTCGCCGGCTTGGACTACCCCAACAGCGACATGATTGGTTCAGACCAGGCGTCAGATCGTGTCCAATCAGGACTGGGGGTGACGCTGGTGATGGTGACTCGCCAGCGTCAGCCGAAACCCGGACCTCGAAGGCCGCCCATGCCCGTCAGGCCGACCTCCGGACCTCAGCGTCCCCCGCCAGCCCGAACGAGGGCCGGAGCCCGGACCCTGTCCGCCCAACCAGCTCCGGGGGACCCCCGGCGCGCATGCCACGGAGGTGTTGCGGCCTGCTTCGGGGCGGTTGAATCTTGCCACATTGGCGGCGGTAGAGCCGTGCCACATTCGCGATGGAATGACCCAACTGGTCAACTGCCCCTGCGTGACACCTCGTCCCCGTCCCGTGAAGTCCACTGCTCTTGCAAACAGGCGCTATCCGACGTGAAGCAACCGCTCACTGGGTTCACAGCTGACGTGGATCCAGCCCTCACGTCGCGCCGCGGCAAGATCCTCTACGGGTGGCCGATGGTCAGGTCGAGGTCGCGGGCTCGCGCGATCAGGGCGCAGACGACGGCGTTACACGCATCGTCGCTCTCGAGATGCGGCACCAGATTCTCGTCGGCGGTCAGAAAGCCAAAGTTGGACTGCAGCTCAACCCACGTTTGTTTCCCCTTGCCCAAACCCCAGGCCGCCAGAGCTGCCGATGGATACGTCTCGTACACTGTTCCTTCAAGACCGGCCCGGTCTATGTTGACCCCGTGGGTGACGAGCTGGGCCTCGACCAACACCCACGTCGCGGCGGTGGCGCCGAGCAGCTGAAAAGACGCCGGCAGCGGCCGCGTCTTGATTCGGGTGTCGTCGGTGAGGAAGCGGTCAGTACGCCGTTGCGCGACCTCACGCGTCCGCCATTTCTCCCAGCCCGCTGCGGCCGGCATGTGCTTAGCGGGCAAAGGCTGGTGGTGCCTAACCTCGCCCGTTCACGAGTTGTGGCCTGACACCCCTGGGACGCGCGAAAGTGCCTGTCGCGTAACGAGATACTGGACTTGTCGAGGGTTCAGATCACCGTTTCGGAAGGCACTTCGCAGGTGAAGCATACGTCGTGGTCCACAGGTCTGTCGTTCTCCGCCGACGGGGCGGGGGTGGTGGCGCACGCCGGGAACGTGGCGACTCGCTTGCTGGCCGACCAGGTCGGCCTGACGGAGGCCCTGTCCGGCGCGCTGTCGCGGCGTGGGTTCACCCCCACGCACGACCGAGGCAGGGTCCTGGTGGATGTCGCGGTCCTGATCGTCGGCGGTGGGGAAGCTATCGCCGACATCGACGTCCTGCGTCACCAGGCTGAGGTCCTCGGCCAGGTGGCGTCGCCGCCGACGGTGTGGCGGGCTTTGGATGAGGTCACCCCAGCCGCCGCCAAGCGGATAGACAGGGTCCGGGCGAAGGTCCGCGCCCACGTCTGGTCCCAGCTCGAGAGCCGCGGCGGCCTGCCGGCGTCGAAGGTCGCCGACACCGACCTCGGCGACGTCGTCGTCCTCGACGTCGACGCCACCCTGGTGGCTGCGCACTCCGAGAAGGAGGGCGCCGCTGTCACGTTCAAGAAGGGGTTCGGCTACCACCCGCTCGGAGTGTGCTGCGAGAACACCCAAGAATCCCTCGCGTTGATGCTGCGCCCCGGGAACGCCTGTTCGAACACCGCCGCCGACCACATCGCCGTGCTGACCGCGGCCATCGCCCAGGTCCCCGCCGCGCACCGACGGAAGCTGCTGATCCGCGCCGACGGCGCCGGGGCCTCGCATCAGCTGCTGGAGTGGATCACCGCACTCGACGCGAAACGCGGCCGCTCCGTGCAGTATTCGGTCGGATACGCGGTCACCGACGTGATCCGCGAGCACCCCCACCCCGGGGCGTCATTGACGTTGTTCGAGGCCGCCGACGGGTGGCGCTACCAAGCCTTCGTCACCCAACACGACCACCGGACAGGTCGGGTTCCTCGAAGCCCGGCACCGCGCTCACGCCCGAGTAGAAGACCGGATCCGGGTCGCTAAGGACACCGGCCTGTCCCGGTTCCCCTCCCGCGAGTACGGCATCAACCAAGCCTGGCTGACCGTCGTGGCGATCGCCGCCGACCTGACCGCCTGGCTACGGCTCATCGCGCTACCAGACGCCCTCAAAACGTGCGAACCCAAGGCGCTGCGGTACCGGTTCCTGCACATCCCAGCCCGCCTCACCAGGGGTGCCCGCCGACGTCACCTGCGGCTGCCCGCGACGTGGCCCTGGGTCAAGGAGGCGGTGGCCACGTTCACCAACGTGATGGCCATCCCCATGCTCACCTGACAGCCGAGAACGAGCCTTGGCCGCCCGCGACCAGAACCCTCGGAGACCCGCACCGCAGCGCCACGCGGCAATCACGCGCATCCCCAAACCCGCCCAGCCCCAACGAGTCCGCCGCAACGCTCACCCCCTCATCTCCGGCTTCTCGTGAAAGAGGGAGGCTAACACCCATGAGGTCAACGAAGAGATCGGGCCATCCGAACGGGACGTCGACCGCCCACCTGCTTTCCCTGTGCTCGGAGATGAGGGGCGCTATCTCCGCTGCGGCGAGCGGTCGTCGGACGTCAACGACGCGCGCCTCGCCGTCTGTGGACCAGTCCAGGGCGACGGCAGCAGTCTTTCCCTTGTTCGTGGACACGTCGAGGCCCCACGTCAGCGCGACCATGGGGTCATCTTGGCCCATCTCACCTTGACGACACGGGCTACTCGCGGCTACTAGACGCAACTCTGTGGCCCCCCTGTCGGACCGGTGCGCGAGACTGCCCTGGTGAATGAGTTCTACAAGGAGGACCTGTCGGGGGCGAAGTTCGAGGAGGTCGACTTCACCAATGTGCGGATGCGCAACGTCTACTTCATCGGCGCGTTGATCCGTGGCGCCTGGCTCGAGAACGTCGACATCGACGGCGAGATCCGCGGCTTGACCGTGAACGGCGTGGACATCGGCCCCCTCGTCGAAACCGAGCTCGACCGACGCGATCCGCGACGCGTGAAGATGCGGCCGACGACCGCGGCAGGGTTCCGCGAGGCGTGGGCAGTGGCCGCCGAGATCTGGGCGCAGAGCGGTGAGCGAGCGCGGCGGCTGCCGCCCCATCTGCTGCACGAGCGGGTCGAAGGCGAGTGGTCCTACATCGAGACGCTGCGCCACCTCGTGTTCTGCATCGACGCCTGGGTGGTGCGCGCCGTTCAGGGCGAGGATCGGCCGTACAGTCCGCTCGGACTGCTCCATACCGAGGCGGAGCCCGACCCGCTGCTGCCGAACGACCCTGACGCGCGTCCTTCACTCGACGAGATCCTCGCTGTGCACGCTGAGCGCATGGCCTCAGTGACCCAGGTCATCGCCGGGCTGACCGACGTGCGACTTGCCGGCAACGTCGAGATCAGCACCCCTGGCTACCCTCCGCCGGGCACCTATTCGGTACAGCGTTGCGTCGGAACCGTTGTCCACGAGGAATGGGCTCATTGGACGTTCGCCGAACGTGACCTGAGCATTCTGGAAAGACGTCTCTGACACGCCAGTAGCGCCGCTCCAGCCGCGCGAAGGCAAGGCTCACCCCAACTCATGGGGCCACGTCGTTTCGCGGCGGAGTGACGCACTCCGGAACGCCGGCGGTGGCCGTGGCCGTGGCTGCGCTCTTGGCAGCTCCCGCGATCCACTGGCCCACGTGAGGCCTGCCGGCGGCATGAGAAAGTCGCTAGAGGCGGTCCTCACCGCCACGGGTCGGTAATCGCGCGCAGGTCGAGGAGGGTCTCTTGCAATCGTTGGATCCGGTGGGTCCCGACGTGGTGGGCCCACTCGGTGAGGACCGTCTCAACCTCCGCGTTGGCAGCCGCGACGACTCTGTCGGCGCGCGCAGTCAACCGCACTAGTTGGGCGCGACGGTCGACGGGGTCAGGCACCCGCTCGACGTACCCGGCTGCTTCGAGTTGTTCGACGAGGAAGCCAGCGCTTTGCTTGGTGACGCGGGCCTGCTCGGCTAGATGAGAGACGCGGGTTCCGTGCGGGCCGATCCGTGCGGCAATGCGGGCCTGGGCGAGCGTGATGTCGGAAAAGCCAGCCGCGACCACGGCGTCGTGTGCGCGCTGCTCGAGTGCTCGGTAGGCGACGTGCAGCAGGATGCCGAGGTTCGGCTCTTGACGATCCGTGGGCACCGTGCCACTTTAGACAGATATACTGTCTAAATGTGCAACGAGGGGTAGGGCGACTCGCCATGGACAGCGATGCGGTGTGGGGGCACATCGACAGGGAACGTTCAACGTTGGCCGATCTTCTGGAGTCACTCCCACAGGCGGCCTGGGATCAGGCCAGCCTCTGCCAGGGTTGGACTGTTCGTGACGTCGGCGCGCACTTGACGTTCTCTCACGCGCGGTTGCGCGACGTGGCGTGGCCCGCGGCGCGGGTCGGGTTCCGCTACAACGCCATGGTTGGCTACGCCGCCATGCACAGCCCTCTCAGCCATGAGCAGATCGTGAGCACGCTGCGCGGCTTCGTCGGCTCCCGCCGGCGAGCGCCGTTCGTCACCGAGCTTGAGCCGCTCCTCGATGTCCTCGTGCACTTCCAGGACATCTGCCTGCCGCTCGGTATCCGACACTCCATGCCCGTCGATGCGGCGGTCGCGGCCGCAGACCGGGTCCTCTCGCTGCGCGGTCCCATGCGGCTTTGGGAACCGCCGCGCGCGGTGCGGCTGGTCGCCACCGACACGGACTGGGCCTACGGCGGCGGTCTTGTCCGCGAAGCACCGATCCAATCCCACCTGCTCACCCTTACTGCACGGCAGCCCTTCCCCAACGGAGCGACCCCAGCCACCCGCTGACGCCGCCGAGCCGATCGCGGCGAAAAGCTTACCGGCGTCCTGTCCAGAACCGTCGACCGGCTCCGGGCGCCGTCGGTGGAGCTGCTCGTTGGGCAGCCGACCAAGCGCTGAACCACGCGGCGCACCGTGCGCGTGGCCTCACCCCTCAGCGGGCACAGGCGGCGAAATGACTGTGAGGATCGCCAATGCAGCCTGAAGGTGCTGGGCTGTGGTTGGTGACCGCGAGTGTGACCCCGGAAGGACTGGCTTCGTGCCTTGTTGCGACCTGTCCGCTCGTGGTCACCGGCCCCGGCCCGGTTGGAGGAGCTGGCCTGATCAGGAGCTTGACTACCTGGCGTTAACGGCGCCGGATGTGTCTCATCACAATCCTGCCGAGCCTCCGTCCGGAGCCGCATATGCGGGGTTCACTCTTCCATATCGCAATTGTCACGCTCGGTGCTAGCCTCGCTTCGAGGTCAGCGCGCCTCACGTCAACGTTCGAGCAGCTCGGCTCGATGCGCTGCTCGACGGCTCATCGCCCCTCCCCTCTTGGCCTGACACCCATGCCCTGTGGCTCCGGGATGGCGGCGTGCGAACGAATTCGGCGGCCCACGACGGCGATCGCCAATCAGGAGACGATGATGCGACCGAGTCGGGACCAGTCAGGTCGAACGCAGGGCGCGTCGGACCAGAGCGCTGAGTCCCGCACCGGACAGCCCGGCGGAACCACGACCGCCGACCCCCGTACCGATCCGGGAGCCAACCAGTTCCAGGTCCAGCCCCCCTCGATCTCCCTGCCGACCGGCGGCGGCGCGATCCGCGGCATCGACGAGCAGTTCGAGGTCAACGCAGCGACCGGCACGATGTCACTGTCCTTCGCGCTGCCGTTCACGGCCGCCCGTGCCGACTTTCGGCCGCCGGTGCGCCTGGCGTACGACTCGGGGAGCGGCAATGGCGTGGTCGGTCTGGGCTGGTCGCTGTCGATGGGGTCGATCCGCCGCCGCACCGACCGCGGCGTCCCGCGTTACCGGGACGCCGACACCTACCAACTGGCGGGCAGTGACGACCTGGTGCCGACGGCGAGGTGGACGGGCGCGGCGTGGGAGCCGGACCTCGCCACGCACGGCTCGCTCACCGTGCGCCGCTACCGGCCGCGCACGGAGCACGATGTCGCGCGCATCGAGCGGATCACGCAGGCGCCGACCCCACCGGGGGGACCCGGCGGCGCGGCCGGGGAACCCGGGGCGGTCTGGTGGCGCGTGACGTCCCGGGACGACGTCTCAACGTACTTCGGACTCGACGAGGCGTCGCGCATCGCGGACCCCGCAGATGCTTCCCGCGTCCAGCAGTGGCTGCCCAGTCTGACGGTCGACAACCTCGGGAACTGCTGCGTCTACGAGTACGCGACGGAGGACCTGGCGGGCTATCCGGCGTCGTCGCACGACACGCACCGGCGGCAGGGGTCGGCCCCGTTCACCCACCGCCACCTGGTCGCGATCCGGTACGGTAACCACACGCCGTTCTCGCCGGCCGAAGGTGCGCCGTACAGCCCGGGCCCGTTCCCCGCGCACACGGACTTCCGGTTCGCCGCGGCGTTCGACTACGGCCAGCTGGATCCCGACAACCCCGTCCCGACGCCCCCACCGGGGCGCACCTGGGCGACGCGACCCGACCCGTTCTCGCAGTACCGCGGGGGCTTCGAGGTCCGCACTCAGCGACTCCTGCGACGCGTTCTGATGTTCCACCAGTTCGAGGACCTCGACGGCGGCCGCCCGACGCTGGTGCGTTCACTCGACCTTACCTACACCCCGTCAAACGATCTCAGCATGCTGACGTCCCTCGTGCAGAGCGGCTACATCCGCACGGACTCCGGCTACTCGTCCCGATCCCTGCCCCCCGTCGAACTCGAGTACGAGGCGCTTCAGTGGTCGACCGAGGTCCGTACGGTCGACGCGGCATCCAGCCGCAACCTGCCCGGTGGCGTCGTCAGCTCCAGTCAGTGGTTCGACCTGGACGGCGACGGCATCTCGGGCGTGCTGACCGAGCAACTCGGTGCCTGGCTGTTCAAGCCGAACCTCGGCGACCTGCACGACGACGGCCAGGCGCACCTCGGGCCGCAGCGCGTCGTCGCGAGCGCACCGTCGCTCACTGGACTGGCGACCGGGTCGCTACGCCTCACCCAGCTCGACGGCGACGGCCGACACCAGCTCGAAGTCCGCACGCCCGAGCTGCAGGGGTACTACGCGTTGGGCGACGACGGCTGGTTGCCGTTCCGGCCGTTCCGGCACGTGGTGCACGCCGACCTGCAGGACCAGCACGTACGCCAGCTCGACCTGGTCGGGGACGGCCGCGCGGACATCCTGGTCGTCGGTGTCGGCGAGCTCTGGTGGCACCGGTCGCTGGGCACTGCCGGGCACGAGGCGATGCGGCGGGCCTTCGCATCGACGGACGACGAACGCGGGCCGGCCGCAGTGTTCGTCGACGAGGTGCAGTCCCTGTTCCTCGCGGACATGTCCGGGGACGGGCTGAGCGACATCGTGCGCGTCCGCAACGCAGACGTGAGCTACTGGCCGAACCTCGGGTACGGCCGGTTCGGCGCCCGCGTCGCGATGGATGGCTCACCGCAGCTCGATCACCCGGAGGCGTTCCAGCCGAAGGACGTGCGTTTCGCCGACCTCACGGGCACCGGGACGGCTGACCTCGTCTACCTCGCGCGCGGCCAGGCGGACGCCTACCTCAACCGCTCCGGCAACGGCTGGAGCGAGCGGCTGACACTGGCCGCGCAGCCCACCCCGCGACCCACCGACGTCAGCGTGGTCGACCTGCTGGGCAACGGAACGACCTGCCTGGTCTGGTCATCGGGCCTGCCAACTGACCAGCACCGCGCTCTCCGGTACGTCGACCCGACCGGCGGCCGCAAGCCGTATCTGCTACGGGCCATCCGCAACAACTTGGGCCGCGAGCAGACCATCACCTACAAGCCGTCTACCTGGTTCGCGTTGCGGGACAGGGTCGCGGGCCGCCCCTGGCTCACCCAGCTGACCTTCCCGGTGCAGTGTGTCCGGTCGGTGACGACGCGGGATGCCGTCTCGGGAGCCACCCGGACCCGCACGTTCGGCTACCGCCACGGGTTCTACGACGCGGATGAGCGCGAGTTTCGCGGGTTCGCCGTCGTCGACGAGCTCGACGCGGAGGACTTCGACAACTACCGCCGGGACGACACCGCGCTCGTGGACGCGACGGTTTTCAAGACACCGATCTTGACGAGGACCTGGTTCCACAACGGCTCCGGGGACGACCAGCGGTCGCTGCAGGACCGGTTGCGCACCGAACACTGGGACGCGCGACTCGCGGCCGACGGCGTCGTCATACCCGTGGTCGAGCCGGCCCCCACTCCCAGTCTCATCGTGCCCGGGCCGGACGCCGACCCCACGATGCTCGACGGCGACATCACGCTGCTGGTGCGCCAGGCGACACGTTCCTGCCGGGCCACCGTGCTCCGGCGTGAGGTGTTCGGCCTCGACGCCCCCGACGTCGGCGCGACCAGCGCGCAACACACTCGCGAGCGCACGCCCTACTCCGTGATAACGCACGGGTCCATCGTCACCGTGCTGCAGCCGCCGCTCGACGGACAGGCCACCGTCGTCGCCGTCATGGAGCGTGACGCCATCACCACGACCTACGAGCGAGAACCCGCGGACCCCCGGGTCGAGCACACGCTCACCGTCGAGGTCGACGGCCAGGGCAATGTGCTCCGGTCGGCCGCGGTCCGGTACGCGCGCGTCGCCCCGGACCTCAGCGTCCCTGCGCAGGTCCGCGATCTGCAGGGCCGGACGACTGTTGCGTTCACCCGGAACGAGCTAACGACTGACGCCGTCGACGACGCGCACCACCGCCTACGTCGGGTGGCCCGGACGACCAGTTGGGAGATCACCGGCCTGACCCCGGCCGCCGGCGACCGTTTCGCGGTCGAGGACTTCCTGCGGACTGGATTCGACGTGCTCGCCGACAGCGTGGAGGTCCCGCCCGGTGATAGGTCGACCGCCTTGCCAGGCCAGGTCCGGCGTCGCCTGCTCGCCCGCCAAGAGTCGGTCTTCTACGACGCGCTCCTCACCGGTCCGCTGCCCCTGTTCGTCCTGGAGCCAAGCGCGTTGCCGTACGAGAGCTACCAGCTCGCGCTTGCCCCCGCCCTGCTCACGAAGGTGTACGCGGACCGCTGGACGCCGGCGCTGCTCGCCGAGGGGGGATACGTGCTGCGCGACGGCGCCTGGTGGGTGCCGTCGGGCCGCTGGCACCACACGGACGACGGCGAGACCGCCGCCGATGCGGCGGCGCGCTTCTACGTACATGTTGTGCATACCGATCCGCTCGGCGCGCGCACGACGATCGGCTACCTCGACGACGACTGCCTGCTGACCATTCGGACGGTCGACGCGGCGCAGAACGCCACGACCGTGACCGACGTCGACCTGCGGAGCATGAGCCCCGTCCGCGTCGTCGACGCCAACGGGAACGCCGCGAGTGTGCTGTGCGACGAGCTCGGGCTGGTCAAGGCGACTGCGCTCGAGGGCAAGGGTGACGCCGATGCGCTCACGGGTCTGACCGCAGTCGACGACGACGCCGTGGACGCGTTCTTCGCCGCGACGACGAGTTCACAGGTCATGGCCCTTGGCGCTGGACTGCTACACGCGGCGTCGTCGCGGGTCGTCTACGACCTCGACCGCTACCGGAGCACCGGCGGCACGCAGCCGCCGCGGGTCGCGACGATTGTCCGGGAGCGCCACGCCGACCCGACCTCCCCGGTGCAGGTGTCGTTCGAGTACTCCAACGGCGCGGGAAAGATCGAGATGACGAAGGCACCGGCCGAGCCGGGCCTCGCCGCGCGGGTGCAGGTGCTGGCCGACGGGTCGGTCGCGGTCGACCAGGTGGACACCGGAAATGAGCTGCGGTGGATCGGGACCGGTCGGCGGGTGCGCAACAGCAAGGGCAAGCCGGTGAAGGAGTACGAGCCGTTCTTCTCGGTCTCGCCTGCGTTCGAGACCGCGCGGGAGCTGGTCGAGTCGGGCGTCACCAAGGTGACCTCCTACGACCCGATCGATCGCCCCGACCGGGTCGACTTCCCTGACGGGACGTTCAGCGAGACCGCGACCTTCGGCTGGAGCACGGTCGACTCCGACCGCAATGACACAGTCACGCGGTCGAGCTGGTACACGAACCGCGTGAACCGTCTGATCGACGCCGAGCTGGTGGCGGAGGGCCGCGACCCCGTGCGTGAGGCGGACGCGGCCGCCCGCGCGGCCGTCCACGCCGACACCCCGTTTACCCGGCACCTCGATCCGGCCGGGCAGCCGATCGCCGAGGTCGCGGACCTCGGCGCGACGACCCTCACCACGTCGTACACCCGCGACATCGAGGGCCGAACCCTTGAGGTGGAGGACCCCCGCGGCAACGTCACCATGACCTACGAATACGACCTGCGCGGCACCCTGCTCACCTACGCGGGGCCGGACGGCGGTCCTCGTCTCCTGCTCGACAACGTGATGGGCGACCCTCTGCGCCGATGGGACGACCGCGGCCACGAGTTCGTCTTCACCTACGCTGACCCGCTGCACCGCGTCACCGGCAAGCGCGTCCGCGGTGGCGACGCCCCGGCGCCGCTTGACCACCTCGTCGAACGCGTCGGCTACGGCGAGGGCCGTCTGCAGGACACCGCCAACAACCTGCGCGGGCAGGTCGCCGTCCGCTACGACACGGCCGGCCGATCCGAGAACGTGCGGTTCGACCTGCACGGCAAGCTCGCCCAGCGCACCCGCAGGTTTGCCGTCGACTACCGCTCGGTACCGAGCTGGGACGGTGCAGACCCGGATCAGGCGCTGGAACCCGAGGTCTTCACCACGACCGAGACCCGCGACGCGCTTGACCGGCTGACCGCCCGGACCACCCCCGACGGCACCACCCACGCGCCCACGTACAACGCCGGTAACCTGCTGGAGTCCCTGCGGATCACGCGCGGCGCGAACACCGAGCAGCTGATCGGGAACATCGACTACGACGCGCGCGGGTTGCGCGCCCGGATCGTGCTCGGCAACGGTGTGACCACCGACTACCGCTACGACTCCCAGACTTTCCGGCTCATCCGCCTGCACACCACGCGGGGCGCTGGCGACGTGCTGCAGGACCTTGCCTCGACGTTCGACCCCGTCGGCAACCTCACGCACCTCATCGACACAGCGGTGCCGACGATCTGGCGGTCCAACCAGGTGATCACCGGGGAGTCGACGTACCGGTACGACCCGAGCTACCGGCTGGTCGAGGCGACCGGACGAGAGCACGCCGGACAGATCGACTTCGGGCTGACCGACAACGTGTCCGACTCCGCGATGCTCGAGCAGCACGACCCGAACGACCCGCTCGACTGGCGCACCTATACGGAGGGCTACCACTACGACGCCTCCGGCAACCTCGACCAGCACGCGCACGCCGCCCCGGGCCACGGCGCCACCTGGACGCGCGACTACCACTACGACACCGCGAGCAACCGGCTGCTGGACACGAAGGTGGGCGCCACGACTTATCCCGTCGGGCACCACCCGACGCACGGGTACATCGACGCGATGCCGCACCTATCGGTCATGGAGTGGACATTCCGTGACGAGCTCCGGGCCACCGCCACGCAGCACGTACTGGCAGGCACTCCGGAGATTACCTGGTACGTATACGACGGCGACGGACTGCGCGTCCGCAAGATCACCGACGCCTCCGCGGCCGCGGGCGCCGAAGCCGTACGACGGTTTGAGCGGTACAGCCTGGAGGGCGTCGAAATCCAGCGCGACTACGGAGCCGTGAACACCGAGCGTTCCACCGTGCACGTCCTGGATGACACCGGCCTGATAGCCCTCGTCGAGACGGGCACGTCCACTCTCGTCCGTTACCAGTCGATCAACCACCTCGGCTCGACGAGCCTGGAGACCGATTCAACAGGCGCAGTCATCACCTACGAGGAGTTTCACCCGTTCGGTACCACGGCCTACCAGACCGTCGACAAGGCGATCGCGGCGGCCGCAAAACGCTTCCGCTACACAGGCATGGAGCGCGACGACGAGAGCGGTCTCGAGTATCACCAGGCGCGCTACTACGTGCCGTGGCTCGGGCGCTGGACCTCACCCGACCTGCACGCCGACCAGCTCGACGGCAACCGGTACGCCTACGTAAAGAACAATCCGACGGCCAACCGGGACCGCAACGGCCGCTACGAGGAACCGGTACACGGCGCCGCGACCTACCGGTTGGCGCTCGCCGCCGGGTTCACCGAGGAGGACGCCGGCCGCATCGCGATCGCCACCGCGGGCATGGACCACGACAAGGCCACCAACCCCGGCGACAACATCTGGGAGATGCAAGCACAGATCTGGCGCGGCCGGACCGCTGAGTATCACTTCCCCTCGTTCCAGAAGGCCCTGGGCGACGTCCGTTCCGACATCGCCGGCGGCACCCGCGACCTCGAGCAGTTCGGCCGGCACCTGCACAGCCTCGAGGACGTCGGGTTCGTCGACGCGCCCGGTCCGCACATGCGCAGTGAATACCGCCTGCTCAGCGAGGCGACCCTGGCGCTCGGCGGCGCGCTCATCGCCGGCGGCTACGGGCTGGTCAAGGCTACCGAGGCGCTCGCGCACTCGGGCGAGACCGGATGGGCGATCCTCGTCGGGGTCCTCGCCGGTGCGGCGCTGTTGCTCGGCGTTTACCTCGTCCTGTTCGCGATCAAGGCCGACGGCATCGGCCACCCCTGGTGGATCACCGAGAACGGCTCGATCAGCCACTCGTTCAGCCATGTGATCGATGAGGGGTTCACCGACCCGTCCGCCAACTCCAAGGAGCTGCACGGCATCTTCGACCAGCTCGTCGCCGCGCGTATCGCCCGCTACGGCAACCCCGCGGTCGCGCCGGATGTCGCGGGGGCCGACGAGACGATCGACCGGATCACCCACGCCGACACCGCCGAAAAGATCAACGACTACATCAACGCGCGACCGTTCGACATTAACGGCCGGCCGGCCGGCTCGTACGCCGCCCAGATCCTAAACCTGGCCCAGGGCCGCTGGGCGCCCGCCGGCATCGACGCGACGGTCAACGACGACAAGGTCGTCTACACGCCACCGGTGCTGGTCCATTGACCAGCACCGCACTCCCCACCCGAGCGAGGTAGTCATGGCAAATTCCATCGATGGGAGGATCGTCGACGCCACCACCCGCGAGTCAGTGGCGGGCCTGCTGGTCGAGGCGATCGGTCAGCTGGCCGGCGACCGCATCGGCGAGGCAGAGAGCAACGCGGACGGCTTCTTCTCGGTCCCGGTCGACGAGCGTCGGTTCAAGCTGCTGATCTCCAAGGCCGAGGATGTCGGGTTCGCCTTGAAGGACCGCAACGGTGCGGAATACACGGTCACGGGATCACCACGGTGGACCCCCGCGACCGCCGACAAAGGCGTGACGCTCGTCGTGCGAGCCGCCGTGGTGGTGCCGCCCACCGACGGCGCGTTCTCCGTGCAGGGCGTGGTGACCGACCCAGGGGGCGTAGCCGCGGCGGGCCTCGACGTCGAGGCGTCGGACCACTCAGTCAATGGTGCGACGTCGATCGGCTCGACGACGACCGATCTCGACGGCCGGTACGCGATCACCTACGACGCGGCCGCGCTCAGCGGTAAGTCGGCGGCCGACCTGCAGGTCACGGTCGTCGCACCCGACGCCGACCATCCCCTCGCGCAGAGCCGGATCCTCTACGTCGCCCCGGCTCAGGCCGTCGTCGACCTCGTCGTTAACCGCGCCGACGTGCCGCGCGACGCCGAACACACCCGCCTGTCTGCGAGCGTGCAGTCGCTTCTCGCGAACCGGACCCTGGCCAACGTCGACGCCAGCGGCGTCGCTTATCTGGCGGGCCGCACCGGGTGGGACGCGCGGACGCTCGCGATGGCGGCCCAGTCGGCGCGGCTGAGCGCCCAGACGCAGATCCCGGCCGAGCATTACTACGCCATCATGCGCGCCGGCCTGCCCGGCGATCCGGCCGAGATCCACCGGCTGGACGACGACGCGCTCGTGAGCGCCCTCAAGCAGGGGATCGAGGACGGGGTCATCTCGGACGACGCCTCGATCGACACCACGCTGCGGCTGCATCGCGCGGCGGCGATCGAGGCGCTGCGCACCTTCAAGCCGGCGGGCACGGTCTCCACTCTCGGCGACATGATGCAGCTGCGGCTGAACGCCGACCAGCAGTCAATCTTCCTGGAGACGTTCCGCACGACGAACGGCGACCCGGACCGGCTGTGGACCGAACTCGCGGGCCACGGGCTGGATGAGGAGACGGTCGCAGGGCTGCAGACCGACGCCGTGCTCGGGGAGTTCACGCGGCAGAACGCGCCGGTGGTCGGGCGGCTCACCCAGCAGCTCGGCATCGGGTCGGTCGGGGAGCTGGCCGACAAGGGCTTCTACAAGCCGGCGGCCTGGGCGGCCGCGATCGGTACCGACGTGCCCGACGGACTCACGGCCGAGGTGTACGCGGCGGGGCTGGCCGCGCAGGTCGCCCGCACGTTCCCCGCCCGGGTCACGGCCGACCTGGTTCGCACCGACGCCGTCCCGGTCGGGGACGCCCGCACGGAGGTCGCCGACTTTCTGGTTGCACCGGGCGACAGGGCGATAGGCATCGCGCCGGTGCACACCTGGGAGGGCTTCGACCAGCTGACCGGACCGGCGAAGGACGGCATCCGGACCGTAGAGCGGATCTATCAGATCAGCCCGTCGGACACTGCGATGACGACGCTCGCACAGGCCGGGATCACGTCCGCCAGGGACGTCGTGCAGCACTCGCCCAAGGCATGGTCGGCGAAGTTCGGTGACAAGTTCCAAAACTCGTTCGAGGCCGACCTCGTCTACCGCAAGGCCCATGAGGTCCACACCACCGCCCTGACCCTTGCGACGACCTATCTCGCCTACCGTGGGGCGCCCAACGTCTACTCGATTACCGGGGTGCTCGCCCACGTCGCGCCCACCCCGGTTCCGGAGATCGCCGCCTCGACAACGCTGGAGGAGTTGTTCGGGAGTCTTGACTACTGCTCGTGCGACGCCTGCCGCTCGGTTCTCAGCCCCGCGGCGTACCTCGTCGAGCTGCTTGAGTTCGTCATCGACGCCGACACCGTCGCGCCGCTCGAGAACCCGCAGACCGTCCTACTCGGGCGCCGCCCCGACCTGCAGCACGTCGGCCTGACCTGCGAGAACACCAACACCGCGCTGCCCTACGTCGATCTGGTCCTCGAGATCCTCGAGCATTGGGTGGTCAACGGCAGCCTCGCGACGTTCCTGGGCCACGACACCAGCCCGGACGCGGCGACCGCGGACCTGCTCGCCGACCCCGCCTACGTCATCGACTCGGCCTACGACACGACCAAGGCCGCCGTGTACCCGTCGCCGTTGCCGTTCGACGCCCCGGTCGAGCAGCTGCGGCGGCTGTTCGAAGTGTGGGACGCCTCGCTCCCGGCCGCGCTGGACGTGTTCGGCACGCCCGCGGCCGCGCGCCGTGAGTGGCTGCGGCTCAACGCCACCGAGCTGTCGATCCTCACCGACGTCGCATTCCGCGAGCTGCCCGAGTACTTCGGCGAGGCTCCGAGCACGACGATCGCCGCGCTCAACGCGGTCGTCGCCAACGCCAAGACGTTCTGCCGCCGCACGGACATCACCTATCTGAACCTCGCCGAGATCCTCGCGACGTCGCGGTTCGCGAACCCCGGGATCGTGCTGAAGGGACCACTGGAGGCGCTCAAAGTCTCGCTGTCCCAGATCCAGCAGCGGTTCGACGGCGCCCTGACCGACCCCGCGTTCCTCGACCTGCTGCCCGACGACCTGGACACCGCCCCGTACGCCGGCAACGTCCTGACCTGGCTGGACGTCAACCGCAACCTGATCATGGGCACGATCACGCTCACCGACATGACGACCGACGACTCGCACGAATGCGACTTCGGCATGGTCGAACTGCGGTTCGCCCTACCGGACATCACCGCCAACACTCTCACACCGATCGCCTACCACCGCCTGCTGCGCTTCATCCGGCTGCAGAAGGTGCTCGGCTGGGACGTCGCCTCGACCAGCGGCGCGTTCGAGGCATTCCTGCACGCCGACCCGAACGCCATCACGACGACCACGATCGACGCGGCGTTCGCCGGCCTTCTCGACCGGCTCGCGAGCTTCGTCGCGCTCACCGCGAAGCTCGACCTGTCCGCGAAGAAGATCGCCGCGTGCCTCGCCTTGTTCGATCCCACCCTGGACCCAGGCGTCCGGCAGGACCGCCTCGCGGCACTGCTCCGGCTCGGCACCATCGACCTGGCCCACCTGATCGAGATCACCGGCCTCGACCCGTTCGCCGACGACCTGGGCTCCGACACCCCCTCGCTGGCCCGACTGGTCGAAGCGGCCGCCACGCTCAAGGAGTCGCGGCTCAAAGTGGTCGACGTCGACTACCTCCTGCGCCACGACGACGCGACCGGCAAGCTCACGCCCACGGTCGACGAGCTCCGGCATGGCCTGCGGGCGCTGCGCGACGCGCTCACCGCTGTTGACACCGACCTCGCCGTCCCGGTCGCCTCCGCCGACCTGGGCGCCGCCGCCGCCAAGATGGCGCTCGTATACGACGCGGCCGTTGTCGACCGGTTTCTCACCCTCGTCGCCGGGACCCGGACTTACTCGGTAGCAATGACGACGGTCGAGGAGGTCGTCCCCGGGCCCCTGCTCGCGATCGCACCGGGGCTGAAGATCGACCCGTTCCACAACGCGCTCACATCGACCGGTCCGCTCAACGCCGCGACCCGAGCGGCGCTGGACACGAAGGCCGACGCGCTCGCACTGACGGACGTCGAGAACATCGAGCTCCCCGCCGACCTCGCCACCTTCAAGACCGACCTGAAGACGGCGCTGCAGGGTCTCCAGGACGCCGCCGACGTCGACCTCGAGTCCCTGAACATGGACTACCCCGAGCTCAAGACGCTCTACGACTCCCTGGCGGGCATCACCGATCCGGCCGCGCAGGCCGCGGCGATCGCGGTCGGCATCCTGCCCGAGCTCCGCGACTCCCTGCGCGCGGCGGCCCTGCGTACGGCGCTCACCAACGTCACGAAGTCCGACGTCGAGATCGTCGCCGCGCTGGTGGCCGGCAAGGACGTGCTGCACGCGGACGGGAACCCGGGAGCGGGAGTCCTCGCCGACTTCTACGGACTCGAGACCCCGCCCGACCTCGGCACGAACGGGACCGTGGAGCTGCTGCTCGACCCGCCATCGAGCGACTCCTACTTGCTCTACGTCGCCGCACCCACCGGCACCACGATCACGCTGGAAGTCGGCGGGACGACGGCGATCCCCGCCACCGCGACCGACGCGGACGACGAGCTCCGCAGCCTTGCGCCGCTGACCTTCGTCGCGGGGGAGCTGGTCCCGGTGACCCTCACACTCGCGGGCCTGCCGGCCGGGAAGACGGCGTCGTTTAGCTGGCGGACCAACGCCACCGCCCGGGCCGGCGTACCGCCGTCGCGCGTCTACACGGCGGCCGCGCTCGGCACGGCGCAGCGGTCGCTGCTGCGGCTGCAGAAGGCGGTGACCGTCCAGAAAGTCCTGGGCCTGACCGCGGGCGAGATCGGTCTCGGGAGCGACACCGCCGGGTTCTGGAGCGCGATCGACTGCGACGGCAGCGTCACGCCCGCCGACCTGCACACCCAGTGGGGCAAGCTCGCCTGGCTGTTCTGGTTCACCGCACTTAAGGCGGACCTCGAGCCCGAGGAGGACACGTTCCTCGGGATCCTGCGGGCCCCGGCCGCTGTCAACGCGCGCGGTCAGCTCGTCGTCGCCGGAGTCATGGAGTGGGCCGAGCCCGACCTGACAGCTGTGCTCACGGCCTTTGGCCTGAACCTCGCGGACCTCGGCGAGCTGCACCACCTGCGGCGGGTGCGGGCCGCCCTGGACCTCGTCGCGACGACGCTTCAGCCCGCGGCTGACCTGATCGCCTGGGCGGTCCCCAACCCGGACGGCACTCTCGTCCGCACCCTGCGCGAAACGCTCAAGGTTCGGATGGACCCGGCCGCATGGCGGGACTCGATGCAGAGCGTTACCGACCTGGTCCGCAACGCCCGCCGCGATGCCCTCGTCGCCTACATCCTGCATCACGCCGCACCCTCCGCCGAGATCGAGACCGCTGACCAGCTGTACGAGTACTTCCTGGTCGACGTGCAGATGGACTCGTGCATGCAGACATCCCGCATCCGGCTTGCGCTCTCGACCGTGCAGCTGTTCGTGAACCGCTGCCTGCTCAACCTCGAACCGACGTGTTCGCCGGACTCGATCAACGCTGACCACTGGACCTGGATGCGCCGGTACCGCGTCTGGGAGGCGAACCGGAAGGTGTTTCTGTACCCGGAGAACTGGCTCGAACCAGAACTCCGGGACGGCAAGTCGCCGTTCTTCCGCGACCTGGAGAGCGAGCTGCTCAAGTCCGACATCACCCAGGACCTCGCCGAGACCGCCTACCTGCACTATCTGCAGAAACTCGAGGACGTCGCGCGGCTCGAGATCGTCGGTGCCTACCTCGAGCCCAAGACCCCCGGCACGACCGACGACGACGTCTTGCACGTCGTCGGTCGCACGCTGGGCACGACGCGTGAGCACTGGTACCGCCGGTACGAGTACGGCTACTGGACGCCGTGGGAGAAGATCTCGCTCAACATTCAAGGCGACATCGTCGTCCCGGTGATCTGGAAGAAGCGGCTGTTCGTCTTCTGGACGACCACGCTGGTCGAGGCGCACGGCGATCCCTCCAAGTCGCCGCAGGACGTGTCCGAGGTGGCCTGGTCGCTCGCGGCCCGCGTCGACGCGACCGTTACGGTGCACCGCGGGGAGTACTACCACGGCGCGTGGACGTCCCCGAAGACCACGGAGACGACGACGTCGTTGACTTGGAGCTCGCTGCAGGACTTCGACGCCCGCAAACTCCGGTTCCAGACGCGAACCTACACCCCGCCGTCGTCACCGGGCGGCCCGCCGCTCAACGAACGCCTCGAGATCCGGATGGGCTACCGAGACGGCGCCGCGTTCAACGACTACATCCTCACGTTCACCAGTACCAACAGCGCCCCGTTGGTGGGCGGCGAAGACCCGTTCTGGGTCTACCTCGGCTATAACGCGTCGATGCTCGAGCTGGGCCGCGACCCGAGGCCCCCGGTCGATTCCAACTCGTGGGTATACCCCGACAAGTCGTTCTCGATCCGCGTCCAGCAGCCGTCCGAGCCCAAGACGCCCGTCGCCATGCAGGTGCTCAGCAAGACCGGGGACCTGGTCGACGGCTTCCGGGTACGGCCGGTGCTGCACGACGGCGCGAACCCGTGGGAACTGCCGCTGTTCTACACCGACGAGCGCAGCGTGTTCTTCGTCAGCGGCGACGAGCAGCAGTTCACCGAGTCCACCGGCTACTTCGTCGACAACTTCGTGCTCGACGCGTCGGTGCTGGTGATCCCGCCGCTAAAGGAGGTTCCGGTCCTCACCGAGGTGAAGCACCCGCACGACCCGGTGGTCAACCCCCAGTGGGCGGTCCAGGTGCCGGGCAACACCCAGTTCGTCTTCGACGGCACCACGTTCGATGCCGGCGGCGCCGCCGCCATCCCCCAGCAGTTCCACCAGTGAGGCGACGACCATGACCTTGTTCACGAGTGTCACGAACTTCCACGAGACCGCCATCGAATACGCCACCTCATCGATAGGCGAGATCTACTGGGTCAAGCAGGGGCGGCAGCGGCGCCGTGTCGCCTACCAGCTGACCGCGCATTACCACCCGTGGGCCGAAGAGCTCATCCGCAAGTTCAACACCGACGGGTTGCCGGCCCTGCTCGACGCGACCTACCAGGACGAGCTGAGGACGCCTCTCACACCGCACCTGTACAAACCGGGCGCAGCGTTCACCGGGACCTTCCCGTCCGACGAGATAGACGTGAGCGACGACGGTCCCTACGCCATCTACAACTGGGAGCTGTTCTTTCACGCGCCGGTGCTCGTCGCGACGCACCTGTCCAAGAACCAGCGGTTCGAGGAGGCCCAGCGCTGGTTCCACTACGTCTTCGACCCGACCAGCACGGACACCGCGGTCGACCCGCCGCAGCGCTTCTGGAAGTTCCTGCGATTCCGCAAGGAGACGAACCCTCAGTTCCTTACCGAGATCCTGACTGCGCTCAGCTCGACGGCGGACTCGCCGATCAAGCGGCAGACGGAGAAGGCCATCCAGGCCTGGCGCGACAAGCCGTTCCAGCCGCACGTCGTCGCGCGCGGGCGGTACCTCGCCTACCAGCTCAACACGGTCATGAAATATTTGGACAACCTCCTTGCGTGGGGCGACAACCTGTTCCGTCAGGACACCATCGAGACGCTCAACGAGGCGACCCAGATCTATGTGCTCGCGGCGAACCTGCTCGGTCCGAAGCCGCAGAAGATCCCGCCGCTGCACAAGCCGGAGAGCCGCACGTACGCGCAGTTCAAGGCCGCGGGCATCGACAAGTTCGGGAACGCGCTTGTCGCGCTCGAGAACCAGTTCCCATTCAACACGTCATCGGCCGGCGGCGGCGACGCGACCGCGAGCGGCGCCGGGGCCGTCTATGGCATCGGCCGGACGCTCTACTTCTGCATCCCACAGAACGAAGAGCTCCTGGCGTACTGGGACACGGTCGCGGACCGCTTGTTCAAGATCCGGCACTGCATGAACATCGAGGGAGTGGTGCGCCAGCTCGCGCTGTTCGACCCGCCGATCGACCCGGGTGCGCTGGTCCGGGCGGTCGCCGCTGGGCTCGACATCGCCGGCATCGTGAACAACCTCAACCAGCCGGCCTCCGGCATCCGCGGTCCGCTGCTGCTGCAGAAGGCGATGGAGCTGACCAACGAGGTCAAGGCGCTCGGGTCGGCGATGCTGCAGGCGAGTGAAAAGGGCGACGGCGAGCACGCCCAGCTGATGCGTCAGCAGCACGAGCTGACGATTCTCAACCTCACGCGCGACGTGCGTTTCCTACAGTGGAAGGAGGCCGAGGAGGGGACGGCCGCGCTGCTCAAGAGCCGCGGCGTGGTGTTCGAGCGGTACCGCCACTACAAGCGGATCCTGGGCATGTCCGACAGCGACATCGACGCGCTTAAGGCGATCGAACTGATCCGCGACGACCTCACCGAAGAGACCTTCGACGCCGGCTATTCGGCGCTGGTCGGCGCGTACACCGGCAACCTGCCGCGCGAGGCCTACCGGCGGGAAACCTCGGTCGGCGGGCTGATGGAGTTCGCCGGTCAGCAGGTGGCCAACCTGGTCGGCGGCAAACTAGGGGAGACTCTGCCGCTGAACAAGAACGAGGATGCCGAGCTCAACATCTTTTTGCCCACCTCGGACGCGTTCGGCACGGCCGCCGCTGTGCTCAACATCGCGGCGCCGATCCTGGGCCTCATCCCCCAGTTCGCCGTGCACGGCACGCCCCTGGGCGTCGGCGGTGCCGCGAAGTTCGGCGGGACCCAGCTGTCGAAGGCGGCCAAGTACGGGGCCGAGGGCGCTAAAATGATCTCCGACACCTTCCGGTCCAGCGCCGACCGCGCCTCGAAGATGGCCGGCTACTACCGCCGTGCCGAGGACTACGTGCTCCAGGCGAACCTGGCCACCAGTGAGCTCGAGCAGTACGGGCGGCAGGTGATGTCGTCGCTGCTGCGCGAGCACGTGGCCAAGAAGGAATACGACAACCACCTGCAGCAGGTCGAGAACGCGGCCGCCGCTGAGGAATTCCTGCGGACGAAGTTCACCAACGAGGACCTGTACACGTGGATGCAGGGGGAGATCTCCCAGACCTACTACGACTGCTACAAGTTCGCGTTCGACGTTGCAAAGAAGGCCGAGGCGACGCTTCAGCGCGAGGTCATGCGTCCGGAGTTCGACGACCTGCACCTCATCAAGTTCGGCTACTGGAACGACACACGCCGCGGGCTCCTGGCCGGCGAGGCACTCAGCCTTGACCTGCACTGCCTCGAACTGGCGTATCTCGAGGCCAACAAACGCGAGCTAGAGATGACCAAGCACGTATCACTCGCGCGGCTCGACCCGCTTGCCCTGCTCAAGCTCAAGGCCACGGGATCGTGCGAAGTGGAGGTGCCCGAGTGGCTGTTCGACATGGACAGTCCGGGTGTTTACCTTCGGCGCCTCAAGACGGTGGCCGTGACCATCCCCGCGGTGACCGGCCCGTACACCGGCGTGCACTGCGCGTTGTCGCTGCTGCGCAGCCAGGTGCGGGTGTCCTCGGAAGCCGGTGACCAGTACGCACGGAACGTCGACGGCGACGACGACCGCTTCCGCGACCTCAGCGGGGCGATCCAGTCGATCGTGACGAGCACCGCGCAGAACGACAGCGGGCTGTTCGAGACGAACCTGCACGACGACCGCTACCTGCCGTTCGAAGGCGCCGGCGCGATCAGCACGTGGCGCCTGGAGCTGCCGAACCACCTGCCGCAGTTCGACTTCGAGTCGATCTCGGACATCGTGCTGCACCTCCGGTACACGGCCCGGACGGCCGGTCAGCTGGCCGGGCCGGCCATCGACCACCTCACGGAGGACGTGCTCTCGGACCCGGAGAACCTTGTGCAGTTGTTCTGCCTCACCTACGACTTCGGCGACGCCTGGCACGCGTTCGCCGCGGCCCCGACGGATGCGACCAGGCGTTTGCAGGCAAGGGTCACCGCGGACATGTTCCCGTACTGGCTCACGCACACCGGGATGGACGACGCTCTCGTCGCCACGTTCTCGGTCATCGACTTCGTGAAGGGAAAGCTGACACTCGCGCCGGCTGTGCTGGCCCTGCCCGGGAACGCAAAGGATGGATGGACGGTCGACGTCGCGACCGGAGCGGCGGTGTTCGCGTTCTTGAAGAAGTACGCGGCTGCAGGTGCGACGGTCTACATGGCGGTGTCGTATTCCACCGTGTAGGCCGTCATACCTAGCGCTGAGGACTAGCCCGAAGATTTCATCGGGCGGTGCTGCTGGGGGCTGTGGCGTGAGATGAAAAGTGCCCCTGAACTGGGAAGATAGGGATTGCGACGTCACTATCTGAACGAGTTCGAGGAGCACCTTCCAGGTGAAGAAGACTACCGGGTTCTACCCGTCTGTTCGTGTCGACTCGGCGCCGGTCGCGGCGGTGGGTTCGGCGGGTGGGGTGTTGCTGACCAAGGCCGCTGAGGTGACGGGGTTGAGTCCGGCGTTGCGGGAGGCACTGTCGCGGTGGCGCAAGCCGACCGCGGTTCACGACCCGGGCAAGGTGGTCGCCGATCTCGCGGTCACTCTGGCGTTGGGTGGTGACTGTCTGGCCGACGCCGCGGTCCTGCGGTCGGACGCGGGGATCTATGGTCGGGTCGCGTCGGAGGCGACGGTTTCGCGCACCATCTCCGTCCTGGCCGCTGACGCCGACCGGGTCCTGGCCGCGATTGCGGCCGCTCGGAAGGCGGCTCGGGGCCGGGCGTGGGAACTCGCCGGCGAGCATGCACCGAACCACGCTGTCACTGCTGAGGATCCGTTGGTCGTGGACCTCGACGCCACGTTGGTCACCGCGCACAGCGACAAGGAGCAGGCGGCACCCAACTTCAAGCGAGGGTTCGGGTTCCACCCGTTGTGCGCGTTCGTGGACCACGGCGTCGCGGGGACTGGCGAGACCCTGGCGATCCGGCTGCGGCCCGGGAACGCCGGCTCGAACACTGCGGCCGACCACATCGCCGTCACCAGCGAAGCGCTGGCCGGCTTGCCGGGGATCAACGCCTCAAGGCCCGGGCGGAAGGTGATGATCCGGGCCGACGGCGGCGGCGGGACCAAGGAGTTCCTGGCCTGGCTCGCCCGGCGTGGCCTGTCGTATTCGATCGGGTTCACCCTGCCCGCCACCACGCCCGCGCTGTACCGGCAGGTGCCAACGTCGGCATGGCAGGTGGCGCTCAACGCCGACGGTGAGGTCCGCGACGGCGCCGACCTGGTCGACCTCACCGAGGTCCTGCGCTTCCACCGGCACCTGAACGGGTGGCCCGAGGGGATGCGGGTCATCGTGCGCAGGGAACGCCCGCACCCCGGAGCGCAACTGCGGTTCGACGACGTCGACGGCTACCGGCTGACCGCGTTTGCTACCAACGCTGCCCGCGGGCAACTCGCGACCCTTGAACTGCGACACCGACGCCGCGCCCGGTGTGAGGACCGGATCCGGATCGCGAAGGACACCGGCCTGAGGAACCTGCCCCTACACGGGTTCAACCAGAACCGGATCTGGTGCGCCCTGGTCATGCTCGCCACGGACCTGACCGGCTGGACCCAGATGCTCGCGATCGCGCCCGAGCACCCGGCCCGGCGGTGGGAACCCAAACGGATCCGGCTGCGGCTGTACACGATCCCGGCCACCCTGGCCCGGCACGGACGCCAAGTCCTGTTGCACATCAAGAACACCGCCCCCTGGGCCGACCTAGTCGTCGCAGGCCACGGCCGCCTCGTCGAGCTCGCGACACCGACCTGACCCACGGTTGGTGCCCAACCCGACGACCCGCCCCACCCTTCGGCAGTGGAAACCGACGCCCACCGCGAGCGACATCGCTCCCACTGTCACACCCCGACGCGACAATGACACCGAAACCCGCACCCGTCGAGGGAGATCACCTCACCCAGCCACCCCATGCAAGATCCGGGCTAGGGCGTGTCTCCTAGTACTTGACGTCGTGGGTGAGCGATTGTCGGGGCATATTGCGTCTTCAATTCTGACCGATGCCCAGTGGGCTTGGATCTTGCCGTTGCTGTCGACCTCGGACGGCAAGCGGGGCACGCGGTTACACGATCACCGGCCGCTGGTGGAGGGCATCATCTACCGCTACCGCTGTGGGATCGCCTGGCGGGATGTCCCGGCCGAGTTCGGCCCCTGGCAGACGGTGTGGAAGCGGCACTGCCGGTTAGCTGGTGACGGGACCTGGGGCAGGATCGAGGGACGAGAATTTGTGGGACGAACCGGCTGACCACACAGTCGGCCGTTCCCTCGGTGGGCTGTCGCAAAGATCCACCAGCTGTATGACGGGACCGGGTTGCCGTTGATGATGTCGATCGGTCAATGTCAGAGCGGGGACTCCCCGATGCTCACGAGGTGATGTCCATGCGGCGGCAGAACGTCTTGGCGTTGGCGACGACCGCGTTGAGCGCGGCGATCGTCGTGCGCGGAGCCTCGCCGAAGTAGTCGGGCAGCTCGCGGAATGCGACGTCGGTGAGGATCGACAGCTCGGTGGCGTCGAGCCGCAGCCACTCACGGCGGGCGGCCGCGGGCGTGCCGAACACGTCCAGCGCGGCCGGGAGCGAGCCGTCCCACACCTCGAACAGTCGCCGCGGCTGCTCGACCGGGGCGTCGAATGGCAACGGCGACGGGTACACGGCGGCCGGACGGACAGCTCGGGCCGGGACGGCCACGGACCCACACCGGACACCCTCTTGGGTGACGAGGCGTCCTCCTCGTCAGGCGGCAACCTCCCGACAGGCGGTTTCAACGGAAGGACCGCGTCGCCGCCCTTAATGCGTCCGTCAAATACCTCTTCGAGCGTCTCGAAAGGGGAGATCGCTGTCTACGAGCCTCGCCGTCTGCTCGAGTATCTGATCGCGCAGAACGAGTCACTCCTCTACAATGCGAAATTCCTCAACATCATGCTCCGGGCGCGAATCACGTGCTTCGGAGAAAAGTCTGAGGCGACTACCGATCTGGTCGAGGAGCGCAAAGAGATTGCTATTGCGCAGCGTGCCAACCGCTTCCTGATCGAATACGTCGCAGCGCGTCCACCGACCGGTACCGAACAACGCCAGGAACGCGACTATTATGGACTGCTCAGCATCGCGACGGAGATCGCCGAACGGGGAACAGCCTCAGATTTCCTCCACCACCACCTGGCGGACTACCAGGTGTCAATCCTCGAGCCGGGGCGCCTCGGAGTTGAGCGTGACCACCCGGTTCACCAAGCCATGGAGACCTACGCACTGAACTCTGGGCGGTCACTCCTGAAGGCTCAAGCCGACGACCCCATGGACGACTAGGCTGACAAACCGGATCCGTTCGATTTCGCCAAGTTCCTCGCAACAAGTGCCGAGGCAACGCGCGCGGAGATCGGATTCACCTTCGCTGAGCTCGGTGAGGTATGTGGGGGTCTGCTGGATCTCGGGGCCGCCGACCAGGTGAATCGCGTCAACCGAACGACCGCCGTCGCCGAGATCTCAATCAGCAGGAGCCTGACGCCAGAGACTGTGGAACAAGTTCTTTAAAAGATCACACTCGGTTCCAGGGCGTCGTTCATGTCGATCGGATACGACGCGGTCCCGTGGCGCTTCAACCGAGACATGTCGTATGTCCGGCGACCCGTCGTCCAGCAAGGATCGAACCCTTCCATCGGCTCGGACCGTACTGGGTCGACAACCTTCTCTCCGGTCGGCTCCAGGGCCGAGCCAAGTCCGACGAGATGATCAAATCTATCTCCCAGACCCGAGGCCAAATTAACGAGCAGTTCGCGCCAAAGGTCGCCCGTAAACTTGAGCGCCTTGGCTTCACCACCCGTCTCTCAGTAAACGTTCGGAAGGAAGCGGGTAACCGACCCGAACGGAAACGGCATCGGCGACATCGACGTCTTCGCGTTCCAGGAGGCCAGCAACACCATTGTTGCCGATGAAGCCAATGATTTCGAGATTGCCCGCACGCCAGTCGAGATCGCCAACAAGGTCGAAAAGCTCTTCGTCGGAAAGAGCGGGAAGAGATCAACTGTGTCGTACTCCACTCGCGACGGATCAACTGGCTCCGCGACAACATCGCCATCGTCGCCGCCGACCCGGATCTTCCCGCAGGCACTCGAATCAAGGTGCTCGGCGCCGTCGTTCCAGGCTCATCCGATTTGAGGGTGTAGATCACCGTTGAGCGAACGCGGGTTGTTGGGCGCGTCGCTGCCGGGATGAGGGTCGGGGTCTTCCCAGGATGGAAGTTCTCACACGTCCTTCCAGGAAGACCCCGACATGCTCGACGCTACCTTCGCCTGCCCTGATCTGACGACCTTCTGCCGCCTCGACGACCTGGGGTTGGAGGTGACGGGGCAGCGGCTCGAGCCGGACCGGGCGGTCCTGGCGTGCCGGGTCGTCGAGGTCGACCTGGGTGACCGTTGGTGCCGCAGGTGCGGCTTGCAAGGCACCGCTCGGGACACCGTGGTGCGGGAGCTAGCGCATGAGCCGTTCGGGTGGCGTCCGACGACGCTGGCGGTCACGGTCCGCCGGTACCGATGCAGCGCCTGCCGGCGGGTGTGGAGGCAGGACACAAGCGCGGCGGCCGAACCGAAGGCGAAGCTGAGCAGGGCGGCGGTGCGGTGGGCGTTGGAGGCGCTGGTGTTGCAGCATGTGACGGTCGCGCGGGTCGCCGAGGCGTTGGCGGTGGCGGCCCCCACCTGCTCCCCGCACCCCGGGGCACTCGGCCTCACCCGGCGGGTGCTCCGTGACTTTCTTTCTTGGCAGGGTCACGCTTAGTGTCTCGGTCATTGTGCCCGCCTTCCTGGCCGACCCTCCGCGAGTCCGCCCATCAGGCGAAACCACCGTCCAGCGGACATCTCTCTCCCGCAAGACCCGCGGCGACCCCGGGTGATCGAAGTGCTATTCAGTTACTGCGATAATGAGCACTTGGACAAAGCCGCTCCAGGGATCGTCGGCGTTTTGATCGGCCAAGTTGGCGTGAACTTCAAAGAGGACGTGGGTGGCCCCGGGGACCTCGTTCACATTCCTGACCCACTTTGTTCTGACCTCGATTTCAGCGACTTCATGGTCAGGCTGGTCGTACTGAAGTTTGAAACCGGTGATAGCGATGTCGGCATTTACTATCCGGGAGGGGTAGTTTCGCCCCTTTATACTTGTGTTGAAGGGACCTTGGTGGCTAAGAATTGTAAATTCCTGGTGGTCGAGTTGGACCGGCATGGCTGTCCCTCCGGTGACTAGGAGCATCTGGCCTAGGTGCTAGATCCTGCCTACATGGAAGCAGGCTGACGGGGCACTTGTCCACCCGCCGCGTAGGTCACCACTCCACGCGACGACGCCAGCGCACTGCACGGGAGCCGCGCTGCTAGCCTCGCTCTTTCGCGGGGTCGGTGGCACTGCTATCGGATGAGCCGGGATACTCCATCTCGGTTCAGGTCGGGGGGTGCGCTTGCGACCCGTGTGTCCACTGCCCACACGCGGTGCTCGGTATCGGGATACAGGGTCGGCAGTGATCCTGCGCTGCTGACTCTCCACGGCTCCCCGTGGTTGGTTACGTCGAACGTGCCGGTCAAGGCACCGGACGTCGCCGTGAAATACGGGTAGAACGTGCAGTCACACTTGGTCGTGAAGAAGTGGCTGAGCCATACCTCAGGGTCCTGGTTGGTCAACTTGCGTGGTAACAGAACCGGTTTGACGGCTCTACCCCGTTCGAGCAGGACGCCGCGAACCTGTTCTTCCAGCTGGTCAGCAGCCGCTACGAACACGCCTCGCTCATCCTGACCTCTAACCTGCCATTCTCCGGCTGGGCGGCGTCTCGGCGACCAAGCCGTCGCCGCCGCCATGATCGACCGGGTCGTCCACCACGCCGACGTCCTCACCCTCAAAGGCGCCAGCTACCGGCTCCGCAACCGCGGCATCGACACGCTGCCCAGCATCAGAACCCAAGACCCGGCACAGTAGAACGACAAACCGGTGGCCTCGTTTTCGAGCCGTCGCAATTGCCTCATTTTCGAGCGTTGCCGATACGGCGGGAGGACACTGGGGCGAGGCGTCGTCGCAAGACCCGCCCGGAGGGAAGGGGCCAGCGATGGCCGAGACGGTCAAGAAGGGCGCGCGGATCACCGGATCCGAACGGTCGAGCTCGTCGGCGAGCCCAACTCGAAGCTGGGTGAGGCGAAGTCGACGACCCCGGGTGACGGGGAGGACTCCGCCGCGCCGGTCCCCTCGACGCAGGCCGCCGCCCACCAGCCGCAACCGGAGGGCCAGTAGCCGATAGGGACCTGGCCCGTATCACCGTCGGGCCGCTCACGCTCTGTCTACCTGTACACCGATCCGGGTCGGCGGAGCATCCGATCGATCATCGACAGGAAGCCGAGCATGGACATTGCTTACGATTCGACGGTGCGGGGCGCGGATACCCAACGGGCGCCGCATACCCTTCGACCACAGCTCGTGCCGAGCTCGGCGGAACCGCGGCTCGTGCGGCTGGAGGGCGACTGCCCTCGCTGCGGCCACTCGACCTGGTGGGATCACCGTCTGGCAGTCGTGATGGGAACGTCCGGCGCGAACGAGAGCCTGCTCGACGAACTCGAGGAGTTCCTACCCGAGGAGGCAGCGGCCCCCGGTCGCGGCGACATCACGATCGACGTCCGTTGCCGATGCGGTCACCAGCACCAGGGTCAGCCCGCTGCCGCGGCCGGCTGCGGCTCCAGCTTTCGCTACCGAGTGGTGTGGGGATGAGCTCCGAGCCACGGCCGGCGCCGGCCGCGGGGCTGCCGAGCCCCGCGGCAGAGGCCGAGGACGCTGCCTTCGAGGAGCTGGCTGCCCAGCAGCTCGCGAACACCCGCGCGGCCGCCGAGAACTGGCGGACCGGACTGGCCGGCCTCCTCGCGCTGCTCACCACGCTGTCGCTGTTCAAGTCGCCGAGCCTGATCGGAGAGCTCCCACCAGCAGCGGGAGCAGTGGCAGGCGCACTCCTCGTCGGTTCTCTCGTCGCGGGGGTGCTTGGCGCGATGTGCTCGCTGCGCGCGGCGTACGGCAGCCCTCGGCTCGTAAGCCGTGAGGAGATCCGCCGCGTGGGCGGCGTGGTCGCGTACCAGGGCCAGCTCGCCGAGCTGGCTGTCCGCGACCTCAACCGCGCCAAGGTCGCCGCCGTCATCTCGCTCGCCCTGGCAACGGGGGCCACCGTCACCGGCTGGTACGTCGCGCTGACGGGGGGCTAGATGGGCAAGAAGAGCAAGGGCGACTTCTGGGACCGGCTGGAGCAGCAGAACAGCGCCCAGGCGACGGCTGACGTCCTGGACGCCTTGGCGCGCAAGCGCCGACGCATCATCGCTCCCGGCCCGGAGGGCAAGTCTGCAGCCAAAGCCGTGACCGGCCTCGAGGCGACGGTGAAGTGGCAGGCAGGCTCGATTATCGACGGTCTGCCCGGCGAGGTGCGCCGCCGGCTGTCGCCGGACCGGCTCGTGGTGAAGGCGATGCCATCGGTCTACCTCAACGCCGTGACGGTGCGTGCGCGGGACGGCAGCTACGTCGTGGTCATGAACGTGGGCCTCATGATGTTCCTGTACAAGTTCGCCCGAGCTGTGACCGCTCAGCTCGGCAGCGGGGGCTCGACGGCGCCTGTCCCGCTCGAGACGACGGTCGTCCGGGTCGCCGGCCTCCTCGACTGGGCGACGTCGCCCGCGATGACGCCGCGCAGTGCCGACTGGCCGATCCCCCGGGACGCCGTGCAAGCGGCCGAGCACTGCGCACAGTTCGCCGAGCGATATGCCCTCTGCCACGAGTTCGCGCACATCCTCGGCGAGCACTTCACCGAGGGACGGAATCGGTTCCTGGCCGTCGACGGCATCGGTATCCCGGCAGTGGAGACGACGGCCCAGCGCGAGTTCGAGGCCGACATGGTCGGACTCGACCTGCTGATGCGGAGCGCCGTAGACGACGGTCCGACTCTGCGGAGGTGCTACCTGGGCTGCGAGCTCTTCCTCAGCGCGCTCGTCCTCTACGAAAGCATTCTCGGACCGGCTGAGGGCTATCCACCCGCCTCCTCTCGACTGGACCTGGTCAGGCAGCATGTCGATCGAGCCGCGCCCGCGGGACTGCGTGCCATCGCCGACCACTACGGCACCGTGATCACAGCACTGCTGCAGCAGGTGCCGGAGGTGGTACGCAGCCAACGCGCGATGGTCGGGATGCACACCCAGTTCTACTTCAACCGGCACGCCACCGAAGGGGACGAGCGTCGTTCGCAACGCGAGTTTTTCGAGTGGGGCGAGCGGTTCATGCGGCGCAGTCCCGGCGCGGTCCTCGGAGTGATCGAACGCGAGCTGAGGAACGCGCGCGTCGACTCCAGCGGGGCCATCACCCGGGAGGGCCTGCGCCGATGGAACCTGGCCCACTCCTTCGCCAACAACCTCCCGGCCGATCTGCGCACCGCCATGCTGCCGTGGCAGCCGGAGCGGACGGGCAGGCCTCCTCGAGCCACTCCTGGCTGAGCTGACCACCAGGTGCCCGGCAGGTTGAGTGCCCGTGCAGGGCATCCGCGATCGAACCAGGTGGTCTGTGCTGCCCTCGCCGCCGCCGTTGCGCCCGTCGTGCGCGGCCGCGAGTCTGGCGAACGAGCGCAGTGACGAACAGGCCGAAGTCCCCGCAGGGCCACGTCGCCGTAGCAGCCGATGCTGACCGATCTGCGCGGAGGCTCCTGGGTATGCCACTCGGGCGAACCCAGCCCACCCGGCATCCGTACGCCCCTTGGCGAGGCACCCGACTCCTGATCGCGCGGGCCTCCCCTCAGAGTGCGGCAACTTTCAACGTACGGTGCTGGCTACTATGCAAACGGCGCGCTGCTTACCGACATGAGCGTCCTCAACCCGAGACAGGGCTTCGTCGCGTCAGCTTCCCTGAACTTCCTCCGGCGGGGTGCGGGCGGCCATCAACCAGCGGAACTGCTCTTCGACATCGACCAGACGAAGCTCGGTCTGAAGACGTCAGGCCGACCGACCGAAGGGTCGCTGAATACGTTCGCGCGCGGCGCGACCTGCGTCCTAGTGGGCGGAGTGCAGCACCTCGTTCGCGGCCGCGCGCGATGAGGGACGGCTCTCGTCGTGGGCTGCCCGCGTCTCGCTGACTGTCCGCGCCAAGGGGCGGCGCGGGTGGGGGACCATGTTGCAGGCCATCGGGGTGCAGGCGGTTCGCGGCGCTCGGCTAGCCAAGGACTTTATTGTCCGAGGGTGTACGGGGGTCACCGACTGGCGTCGGGTGTCTGTGGCCTATTGGTGGCCAGGTTTCCCTGATCGCGCTGTCACCGCAGGTCAACGCCTCGCGGGCTACAGACTGTAAATCCGTCGCGAAAGCTTCGAAGGTTCGAATCCTTCACCTGCCACAACCAGCACAAACAGCCCCTGACCAGCGCTTATGCCGGTCGGGGGCTGTTTCGTGCTGTCCGGCCACGTCCGACCTCAGACGACTCTCTACGGCCGTTCGCGTCCCATACGCGTCCCCGTTCATCCCAGAGCCGCCGCGATTCGCTGCTTGGCCAAGCCCTCCTGGTCGTCGAGCGCATGCGCGTACACCCGCAAGAGGACCGCAACACTGTGGCCGGCCCAGGCCGCGACCTGAGGCGCGGGAACGCCAGCCGCCAGCCAGGTCGACAGGCAAGCGTGCCGCAGGTCGTAGGGCCGACGCGCTAGCGGAGATGTTTGTTGCTCGGGCGTGAACACGGCGCGTCGGGCCAGCTGCAAGACCCTGGTTGTCGAGGCCGATGAAACAGGACGAACGAACGGCTCAGCGACCGGCCGCCCAAGTTTGCCTGTGCGAGTCACGAACAGCCGGCCCTCGGCGCCCGTCCCGTACGTCGACAGATGCTCCAGAAGCGCTTCCACCAGCTCGGGATGGGCTGGCACTCGACGAGTTGACCGAGGCGACCGGTGCTTAAGTGCCCGTTCCTCGCCTGTGTGGCCATCGTCCGTCCACTCGCCACGGCTGGGTTGGAAAGACCCGTGCAGGAGGATTTCACCCCAATCCCACTCTGGCAGCGTCAGATTGGATCGCCTGAGGTTCGCCGCCTCGGACGGACGAAGGCCCGCGAAGTACAGACATGCGAAGTAGGCGTGCAGAGCCGGCTTCACATCGTGGATCGCCTTCAGGAGGGCACGCGCCTGCTCTGGACTCACCACGACTCGCTGATCGATCGACTCCGAGGACGGCCGACGCGCCGACTTGACCCGAGGCAGCGGGTTTGCCGCCAGGTCGCCGCGCTCGACCGCGAACACCAGGGCGCTCGACAATGCCGCCCGCTTGCGGTTGGCCGTCGATGCGGACGCCGGCGAGCCGTCCAGGTTCGTCTGGATCGCACCAAGCACCTCACGCAGGACACGCATGTCCTCCAGGTCCTTCAGCGGGCGGGAGTGCTCGGTAATCCAGTCGAGTACGGCCGTGAACTCCGACGGCGGTTCTGTGGTCAAGCGACGAGCGGCCGAGTTGAAGGTCCAACAGCGAAGCGCCTTTCGGAGCATGAACGGCGACGGCGGCGAGGCGCCCTCCCGTGCAAGACATTCCGTGATCGTGGTCAGCGCCTCGGCCGTGCTTTGCCGGTGGCGCGGCGACGCGTCTGCCCACTTCGCATCGACGAGCGCTTGGGCGTGCTCGACCCACGATGGTCCCGAGGACAACGTCAACTGAGCCATCGGCAGACCAGTCGACAGGTCGAACGCCGCTCCAGATCGAAGCGCTGTCACGAGACCGGAACGAAACGAGTCGGCCAACTTCGCCGTCGTGAAGGTCTTCGATCGCACCCGGTCACCGACCGTCCATCGGACTTTGTACGTCTTGCCTCTCGCGCGCGTGTTGGTTTGCGTCGACCACAGTCGAACGTCGAAGGTTACCGTCGTCACGCGGCACCGTCCTCGAGGCTGCGGAGCCACGCGTCCAGGTCACCGCGACGGACACGGATCTCGCCGTTTGGCAACTTGAAGCACTTCGGCGCCGCGCCCTTCGCCCGCCAGTCGTAAAAGGTCGAGCGCGCCACGCCGAGCTCGTCGCAGAGGTCCGCGATCGTGAGATGCCTGGGCCTGGACGCCGAGCCTGCTGACCGTTCCATCGCTTCTTCCCCTTCTCTCTAGCTGCGGGCCGAGATTGCCGAATGGGTATTCACAGGGGGTGATTCGCGTTGGGCGGCGATGGTTTTGGCGTGTTCGTACTGGCTCCGCCAGGTGTTGGCTTGGCGGAGGGAGGCGGCGATGACGGCGACGTAGTCGACGGTGCCGGGTTCGACCTCTTCCCAGACGTACCGGGGGGCGCCGTCGGGGAGGGTGTGCTCGGCGGCGAGGCGGTCGACGTCGCTGGGTTCGATCCCGGCGGCGGCGAGGACCTGGGCGACGACGGCGCGCCGGTCGGCGCGGTGTTCGGTCAGGGTCTTGCCGGACCACTGACGGGAGACCAGGACCCGGCGCCCGCCGAGGCCGAGGTTCTCCCGCTCGTGCGCGGGGCCGGCGCATTGGCCGGGGACCAGGCCGGGGCCGGGGTGTTTCGGGGTGACGCCGTAGCGCAGCCAGTTCGCGCAGCTCGGGGAGCAGGGCAGCCACCGGGTCTCGGTGTGCAGCCGGTTGGTGTGCCGTTCGTAGGGGTCGCGGTGGTGCGGGTTCTGGGTGGCGTAGGTGTCGGCGACGTTCTTGGTCAGGTACTTGCACAGGTAGCGCACGGCCCGGTCGGAGTCGTCGGTGCCGCCGAGGAGGCCTTTGATGTCGACCTGGGTCCCGAACTGGACCACGTGCGCCGGCTCGTGCAGGTCCGCCGTCGCCTCCTCCCACGAGGGAAGGGCCCGGTTCGTGGTCGGGTCGACGTACGTCTCCCTGTCCCGGTCCCAGGTCGGGATGAGGTCGCCGTCGTAGACCACCTCGTCCATGGGCGGCCACCACGCCGCGTAGTAGCTGGCCCTCGTGACGGCCTTGATGACCTGGCGGGGGATCGCCCCCCGGACCGCGGCGTGCACGTGCGGGGCGAGGCGGCGTTGGGCCTCGATGGCGGAGAAGTACTGGACCTTGTACCCGGCGCAGCGGCGCAGGTTCTGCCAGAACCGGTCCAGCAGCCGCGGCCACAGCAGCGCATCCAACGCGGCCCGGCGGTAGTCGTACCTGGCCGGGTCGACGGGGACACCTGCGCCGGGGATGACCTTGCCGTAGGAGGGCAGCGTCAGGGTGAGGAACATCGACGGCCGGTAGGTGGCGCCGGTGGCGGGGTCGGTGAACGCCCGCCCGGTGGTCCGCTGCTCCATCGGGACCGTGGGCAGGTCCGCGAACCCGTCCAGCCGCCGGGTCGAGCGCACCCGACGACCCCCACCCTCAGCCGGCTCGTCCTCACCCGGCTCATCCCCCGGCTCGTCGTCGAGCTGCTCGCCCTCGTCCCCGAGTTGCTCGTCGACGTCGCCCTGGGCGCCCGGCTCGCCGTCGGCGTCGTCGTCGCGCTGCTCGTCCTCCTCGAGGTCGTCGAGGGGGTCGGTGGTGCGGTGCCACCCTTCGCGGCATTGGTGCATCCGTAGCCGGCGGGCTTTGATCGCGCAGGGCCCGCAGACGGCTTCGCGGGTGGAGCCGCAGGGGATCGGCACCGACGACGAGTCACCGGTCAGGAGGTCGGTGACGACCCGCACGTGCGGGCGGATGCAGACCCCGGCGGACTCCGCGGCGAGGACCGCCATGTCCGAGCCGATGTCGTAGGAGGTCGACCCGAGGCCCGGCAGGGTGCTCACGCGACGCTCCCCAGGCCCGGCAACGAGGGTTGTACGGGGATGCCGCCGGTGGGGAGCCGGCGGGGGGCGAGGACGTCACGGTCACGCCCGGCCCAGAACCCGCCCGTGACCCTCTCGGTCGTGGCGTAGGCGGCGCAGTGGTTCCGCACCGGGCACCGGTCACACACGCGGGTCATGGCCCGCACCGCGGCCGCGGTCAGCCGGTCGGTGTCGGTGGTCCACGGCAGATCACCCCGTGCAACGCAGGCCGCGGCCGGCATCCACCGCGAGGAGGTGTCGACGCTCACGGCCTACGCCGCCTCCCCGCCGGGCTCGGGACGCTGACGGGTTCCTCGGGGGGTGCGGGGGGTGCGGGGTCTGCGCCCGGTTGACAGGTCCGTCACCGGCCACGGCGACCCCGGCCGGGTGTCCTCGGGAGCCTGCCCCGGGTCGCCGGCTCGGGCGTCAGGGACGTCGACAGGCTCGTGGACTGGGGCGGGGTGGGTGGCGGCGACCTGCCGGACGAGGTCGTCGGGCCAGTAGTGGGCCCGGACCCGGTCGACGGTGCCGTCCTCGTCGACGACGTACGCGGTGCCCGGGGCGGCGGGGTTGAGCCGATGCGCCGGCGCGAGGGGGGCCATCCCGTCGCCGAGGACCATGACCGTCTCGGACGCGCTCCGCAGCCGCAGCGCGACGGTCTGGGTGAACAGGCCCCGGGTCGGGACGACCTCCTTACGCGGGTCCTGGACACAGGCCAGG
>JBBQWS010000030.1:0-39402 GCA_038210415.1 Actinomycetes bacterium | reverse complement strand
GCCGGCCGGCGCGGAGACGAGCATCAGCTTCGCTCCACTGCCGCGGTCCAACCGCTCGCGCAGTCGCGGCCGAGACACCGCCCCCGAGCGCGACTGCGGGAGGTAGAACTTCGTCTCGAGCAGGACGTTCGGCCCCATCGTCTCCCGCTCCGAGTGCATCACCTGTCGGCCGACTCTCCCGTCGCGGGGAACTGACCGTCAGGGTATCCAAGCCAGGGCGGCATGCTGAGCGTCGCGGATCAGCGGGGTCTTGGCGCATCGAGTTGGCTCGCACTTCCTTGGCTGCCAGCAGAGGGACGAAGTCGCGCACGAACTCGGCGACCAGTCGCAACTCGGCAGCCCGAACCCGGAGCTCTTCGGTCGTCGGCGGATGGATGGTCTCCACGACGAAGTCACCGAGCAAGTAGGGACCTTCGACTCTGTTGGACGGCCGCCCCGGGACGATAGCAACGGCGGCACCGGACAGCGTGGGGTCCCCGACCAGCCCGGTCGGGGTGGGCGTAATCCGGTGTGGAGCCCGAAGTCGTGCACCAGGGGGGCATCGCATGAGCTGGTTGATCGAAGTGAGCATGCGTTTCGGGCGGCTTGTCCTCGCGGCTGCGCTGGGTCTGCTCGTCCTGACGTTCGTCCAGCTGCGTGGCGCACCGGTGGCGGTGTACCCCGAGCTGATGCCGCCGACGATCGAGATCCAGACCGAAGCCCTCGGCCTGTCGGCCGCCGAAGTCGAGCAGCTGGTCACCCTCGGACTCGAGCAGGACCTTCTCAACGGGGTGCCGTGGCTCGACCACATCACCTCCAGGTCGATGCCCGGATTCTCGGCGATCGATCTCGTCTTCGAGCCGGGCACGGACCTCTACGCCGCTCGGCAGATGGTGCAGGAGCGGCTGGCTCAGGCGCACGTGCTGCCGAACGTCGGCACGGCCCCGATCATGATCGAGCCGCTGGCCTCGTCCAGCCGGGTCGCGATGGTGAGCCTCAGCTCCAAGGACGTCTCGCTCATCGACATGTCGGTCCTGGCCCGCTGGAAGATCCGGCCCCGACTGATGGGCATCCCGGGCGTGGCCAACGTCTCCTTGTACGGCCAGCGGGACCGCCAGCTGCAGGTGCAGGTCGACCCGGCGAAGCTCAAGGCGGCGGGGGTTTCCTTGACTCAGGTCATCGAGACCGCCGGCAATGCGCTGTGGGTCTCACCACTCAGCTTCGTCGAGGCGTCGACACCGGGCACCGGAGGTTTCGTCGAGACGCCCAACCAGCGGCTGGCGATCCAGCACATCCTGCCGATCCGCAGTCCGCAGCAGCTCGCGGCGGTTCCGGTCGAAGGGGCGCCCGCGGGGAGTCTGCGGCTCGGCGACGTCGCGACGGTGGTCGAGGACCACCAGCCGCTGATCGGCGACGCTCTCGTTTCGGGCGCACCGAGCCTCTACCTCGTCGTCGACACGTTCCCCGGTGCGAGCACCCGCGAGGTCGCGCGCGCAGTCGAGGCGGCCATGAGTGCCCTCGCACCGGGGCTGCAGGGAATCGCCGTCGACACCTCGGTCTACCGCCCCGCTTCGTACCTCGACAGCGCCCTCGGCACGCTCGAGGTGGCGTCGGTGCTCGGCCTGCTGCTGTTGCTCGGTGCGTTGTTCCTCCTGCTCTCGAGCTGGCGCGCCGTCGTCGTCGTCGCGGGCACGGTCCTGCTCTCGCTCGCCGTCGCGTCGTATGTGCTGTACCTCGCTGGAACCACCTTCTCGACCATGACCTTGCTGGGGATCGCCGCGGCGCTCGCGTTCGTCGTGGACGACGGCGTCCGTAGTGTCGAGGCGGTACGAACGGCGCTGAGGGCGCAGAGCATCGCAAGCGATTCCCGGGCTGACCCGTCAACCGTGGCTGCCGCGTGTCTGCGCTGTCGGCGCGGGCTCGGGTTCACCCTGCTGGTCGCACTCGCGGCGGCCACCCCGCTGCTCGTCATGGGTCGACTCGCGACGGCGTTCACCCGGTCCCTTGTCGCCACGTACGCCGTTGCCGTGCTCGCGTCGCTGGTGGTGGCGCTGGTGGTTGCACCCGCTCTCGCCGTGATCTTCCTTCGGTCGACGCCTGCGGGTCTGCGTGAGGGTCCGTTGGCGCGTCTGGTGCACCGTCGTTACGACCGGCGGAGCGAACGGCGAGACGAGGTCCGCCCACCGGCCCGGGTCGCTTGGGCCGCGATCGTGGTGCTCGGGCTCGCCTGCCTCCTCGCCGTGCCGCAGCTGAGTCAGCGCTCCCTCCTGCCGCCGGTCCGCGACCGGAACCTTCTCGTCCACCTCGAGTCCGTCGCGGGCACCTCTCTTGCCGAGATGGACCGGATGACTTCCGAGGTGAGCGGACGACTCGCCAAGATCGACGGTGTCGGCGACGTCGGGGCACACGTCGGCCGAGCCGTGACCTCGGACCAGCTGGTCGATGTGAACTCCGCCGAGGTATGGCTCAACGTCGAGGACCAGGTCGACTACGGGTCGACCACCGCGGCCATCGAGGCCGTCGTGCACGGGTACCCGGGCATCCGCGGGTCGGTGGGCACCTACACGGGCGACCGGGTCACGGCCGCGTCGGACCCGGCGTCCCGTGACCTGGTGGTCCGGGTCTACGGCTACGACCTGGCCACGTTGCGGGCGAAGGCAGCAGACGTCCAGGCCTCGGTCGCCGGGATCGACGGGGTGGTGGGCTCGAAGGTCGATCCGTTGGTCCAGCAGCCGGTCGCCCACATCGAGGTCGATCTCGCCGCGGCCGCGAAGGTCGGCCTCAAGCCGGGCGACGTGCGACGCGACTCGACCACGCTGACCTCTGGCCTGATCGTCGGCAGTCTCTACGAGGACGCCAAGGTCTTCGACGTCGTGGTCTGGGGCGGGCCGCCCGTCCGACAGAGCCTCAGCACCCTGCAGGGTCTGCTCATCGACACCCCGTCCGGGGGCCAGGTGCGACTCGGCGATATCGCTTCGGTGCGGATCGGTCCGGAGCCGGTGCAGATCGTGCACCATGACGTCTCGCGCAGCCTGGACGTCGTCCTCAGGCTGGATGGTCGCTCGGCCCAAGCGGTCGCGGAAGACGTCCGGGCCAAGATCGCGACCCTGACGATGCCGCTCGAATACCACGCCGAGGTGGTCGGTGCAGCAACAGGAGCAGAGGACGACGTGCGCCGAGCTCTTGCTGGTGCCTTCGGCGCGCTTGTGCTGGTCCTGCTGATCCTCCAGGCAGCGACCCAGAGCTGGCGCCGGGCCGCCCAGCTTCTGCTTCTCGTGCCGGTCTCCCTCGCCGGTGCGGTGATCGCTGCTGCGTTCGTCGGCGGGTTGCGCACGGCCGGACCGCTGGCCGCACTCTTCGCCGTCGCGCTGCTGACCCTCCGCCAAGGGGTGGTGCTAGCTCGCGCAGTCCACCCGCCCGACGTCGTCGACCTCAGCGACGGGGGTCCGGACGTCGTGCTGGCCACGCGCACCCAACTGGTCCCGGTCCTGGCTACGGCGCTCGGGTCCGGAGCGCTTCTGCTACCGGCGGCGGTGCTCAGGGGCAGCCCCGGGACCGAGCTCCTCCAGCCTTTCGCTGTGACCTTCCTCGGCGGTCTCGTCACGTCGACGGCCGTGGTGCTACTCGTCCTGCCGGCGTTCCTTGGGCGGGCCGGCGGTAGGACGCCGACAGAGGCGCTCGGCCAGGAAGTTCCGCGACTCACCGAAGGGACAAGGACATGACCACCACCAAGGTGCGCCGAGTGACGACCGCCTGCGCGTTCGCAGTCATGGCCGCGTCGCTCCTCAGCGGCTGCACGCAGGGCAGCGAGGCGAGCGGCGACGACTCGTCTTCGGTGTCCCTCGAACGGGTCAGCGGCACCGACCGGTACCAGGTCACCCTCAGCGACCAGGCCGCCGACCGGCTCGGGATCGAGACCGACACCGTCCGGTCCGTGCCAGCGGGCACGCACGGGGTGGCAGGTGTGCGGAGCACGGTCCCGTACGCAGCCATCGTCTATGACAACGACGGGTCGACCTGGGCGTACGCCGTCGCACGCACCGGCACCTTCGTGCGCCGAGCCGTCACCGTCGAGTCGATCGTCGGGACCACCGCCTTCCTCACCGAGGGACCGCCGACCGGCACCGCGGTCGTGGTCGTCGGCGCGCCCGAGCTCCTCGGAGCGGAATACCAGATCGCCGGAGAGGAGTAGTCCATGTCCTCGCCGGCGGAGGGGCGCCGAACGCTGATGCGGTGGGTGGTCGGGCACAGCCTCCGCTTCCCGTTCCTCGTCGCGGCCGCAGCGGTGGCAATGATGGTCGTTGGCATCGGCTCCCTCGGGTCCACGCGGGTCGACGTGTTCCCCGAGTTCGCGCCGCCGCGCGTGCTGATCCAGACGGCCTGTGTGGGGCTGTCGACGTCCGACGTCGAACAGCTGGTGACCGTGCCGCTGGAGCAGGCGCTCAACGGCATCCAAGGCCTGTCGGACATGCGCTCGAAGTCCGTCCCGCAGCTCTCGTCGATCGAGCTCCTGTTCGGCCAGGACACCGACCTGCTCCGCGACCGGCTCCTTGTCCAGGAGCGCCTCGCTGCCGTGTCGACGACCCTGCCGACCTGGGCGGCGCCACCGGTCATGCTCGCCCCGGTCTCGGCGACCGGTCGGGCGATGCAGATCGGGATGACGTCCAAGGACCACTCGCTGATCGAGATGTCGATGATGGCGTACTGGACGATCCGGGCGCGGCTGCTCCGGGTTCCGGGCGTGGCCAACGTCGCGATCTGGAACGAGCGGTTGCAGATGATGACCGTCCAGGTCCAGCCGCCGGCGCTCGCGGCGAAGGGAGTCAGCCTCGACCAGGTGATGGAGGCGACGGCCGACGCGGTGGACTCCGGGCTGCTCAAGTTCTCCAGCGGCAGCGTGATCGGGACAGGGGGGAACATCGACACCCCGAACCAGCAGATCGGCGTACGCAACGTCCTGCCTATCGTGACCCCTGCCGACTTGAGCCGGGTCACGGTGACGAAGGCCGACGGCAGCACCGTCCACCTGGGCGAAGTGGCGAAGGTGGCTGAAGAGCACCAGCCGCTCATCGGCGACGCCGTGATCAACGGGAGTCCGGGCCTGCTCCTGGTCGTCGAGAAGCTCCCGTGGGCCAATACCCTCCAGCTGACCCAGGGCGTCGAGGACGTCATCCGAACCCTGGGTCCGGGGCTGCCTGGGGTCACGTTCGACACGCAGGTCTTCCGACAGGCCGACTTCATCGAGCTGGCGATCCACAACCTCACGCAGGCGCTGGTGCTGGGCTTCCTTCTCGTCGTCGTGATCCTGGGGTTGTTCTTGTTCGAGTGGCGGGTCGCGTTGATCAGCCTGCTGACCATCCCCTTGTCGCTGACGGCGACGATGCTCGTCCTCTACTGGCGAGGCGCGACCGTCAACACCATGACCCTGGCCGGACTGGTGATCGCGCTGGGTGCGGTGGTAGACGACGCCATCATCGACGTCGAGAACATCGTGCGCAGGCTGCGGCAGAACCGGCTCGACGGGACGGGTCGCTCGACCGCGTCGATCGTCCTGGAGGCATCGCTCGAGGTTCGCAGCCCGATCGTCTACGCCACGCTGATCATCGTCGCGGCGGCGATCCCGGTCTTCCTGCTGCAAGGACTCACCGGTGCGTTCTTCCGTCCGTTGGCGCTTTCGTACACGCTGGCGATCGTGGCGTCGATGGTCGTCGCGATGACCGTGACGCCCGCGCTCGCCCTCCTCCTGCTCCGCGGCGCCCCGGTCGAACGCCACTCCTCACCCGTGGTCGGCCTGCTGCAGCGGGGCTATACGCGGCTTCTGGTCTGGATCATGGGCCGGCCGCGGGCGGTGTACGCCGCGTTCGGCGTGGTCACTCTGGTCGGTCTGATGGTGGTGCCTCAGCTCGGGCAGTCGCTCTTCCCCGCGTTCAAGGAGCGTGACTTCCTCATCCACTGGGTGACCATGCCCGGCACCGCGGACTCGGAGATGGTCCGCACGACAACCCAGGTGAGCAACGAGCTGACGAAAGTGCCCGGCGTACGCAGCTTCGGCGGACACATCGGGCAGGCGCTGCTGGGCGAGGAGGTCGCAGGGGTGAACCTCGGCGAGAACTGGGTCTCGCTCGACCCGTCGGCCGACTACGACACGACGCTCGCCCGGATCCGGGAGATCGCAGCCGGGCACCCCGGGATCTACCACGAAGTGCAGACCTATCTCGACGAGCGGATCCAGGAGGTGCTGACCGGCGGCAAGGAATCGATCGTCATCCGGACCTACGGCGAGGACCTCGCAGTGCTGCGGCAGAAGTCTCAGGAGATCACGACGATCTTGTCCGGGATCGAGGGTGTGATCGACGCGCACAGCGACATCTCCACGGACGTTCCGCAGATCGAGGTGACGGTGAAGCTCGCTGCGGCCGAGCGCTACGGGCTCAAGCCCGGTGATGTGCGGCGGGCGGCGGCGACCCTCGTGGCGGGGGAGGAGGTCGGTGACATCTTCAGGGCCGGGAAGGCCTATGACGTCGTCGTGTGGAGCACCCCGGCCACCAGGGCCAACGTGACCGACATCGAGAAACTGCCGATCGACACCCCGTCAGGGCGGCAGGTGCTGCTCGGCGACGTGGCGACGGTTGCGCTGGTGCCCAACCCGAACGCAATCGAACGGCAGGGCGACTCGCGACGGCTGGACGTCGGCGCGAACGTCGAGGGGCGCGACCTCGGATCCGTGGTCGCCGAGCTGAAGACCCAGCTCGCGGCCGTGTCGTTCCCCCAGGGCTACCACGCCGAGGTGCTCGGCGAGTGGCAGGAGCGCCAGTCGGCGCAGGGTCGGCTGCTCGCGACGTCCGGGGTGACCGCGTTGCTGGTGCTGCTACTGCTCCAGGCGTCGTTCCGTAGCTGGCGTGCGGCCTTGATCGTCTACCTCACCCTGCCGATGGCGCTGGTGGGCGGGGTGATCGCGGCCTGGATCGCGGGCGGCATCGTCTCGCTCGGGACCCTGGTGGGGTTCTTCACCGTGTTCGGGATCGCCGCCCGCAACTGCATCCTGCTGGTGAACCACTGCCAGCACCTCGAACGCGAGGAGGGCGAGGCGTTCGGTCCGGCCCTGGTGCTCCGCGGGGCGCGTGAGCGGTTGTCGCCCATCCTGATGACCTCGCTGGCCACGGGCCTGGCGCTGGTGCCGCTGGTCGTCCTCGGCGACCGTCCCGGCCACGAGATCGAGCACCCGCTCGCGGTCGTGATCCTGGGTGGTCTCGTCACGTCGACCTTGCTCAACCTGTTCGTGGTTCCGTCGCTCTACCTGCGGTTCGGCCGCGGGCGAACCGCAGCCGCGCTCGTGGAACCAGAAGGAGAACCCCATGTCGCGTAGTCGCAGGACCCCGGTGCTGGTCACCGCGTTCACCGGTTCGCTGCTCCTGGGCCTCACCGGCCTGGGCACAGCGGCGGCCGCTGGGACGCACGCCACAGCCCCTGCTCGGGCCACAGCCACGGGTCCGGAGGAGGGGTCACGGTGGTTCCCGCTGGAGCCGGGCACCGAGTTCGTCTACGACGGCACGGTCGTGGACTCGGACGGGCGGCACCACCACCGAGTCGTGTTCACGGTCACCGACCTGGTCAAGCAGGTCGACGGGGTGCGCACGAGGGTCACGTGGGACCGCGACATCCAGGACGGCCAGCTGCAGGAGGCCGAGCTCGCGCTGTTCGCACAAGACCTGAACGGCGACGTGCGCACGATGGCCGAGTACCCGGAGGAGTACCAGGACGGCGAGTTCGCCGGGGCGCCGAGCACGTGGGTGTCCGGCCTGGCAAAGGCGGCTGGCGGGGTCCTCGTTCCCGGGCATCCACGCGTCGGGTCGCCGGCCTTCGTGCAGGGTCGGGCCCCGCGGATCGACTTCTACGACGTCGGCCAGGTCATCCGTCGCGGAGCGCACCTCTGCGTGCCGGTCGGGTGTTTCGACCACGTGACCGTCGTCGAGGAGTGGAGCCCGCTCGCGCCGGAGGACGGCAAGCAGGTCAAGTACTACGCGCCTGGGGTGGGGCTGGTGCAGATCGGCGCGATCGGTGGTGACGCACAGGAGACGCTGACCCTGACCAGGATCGTCCGGCTCGGCCAGGCGGCTCGGGCCTACACCGACGAACAAGCGCTGCGGCTGGACCGCCGCGGGCACCGTGTCAGTGCCGTCTGGTCGAGGACACCCTGGGCGCACCGCCGCTAGACCGCCGAGGGCCCACGCCTCAGCCGCCCACGACGTCGCGCCGGTGGAAGGCCAACAGCCCGACCGCCGTGAGTAGCAGGCCGATACCGGTCATGACGACTCCCGCGGTGGCTGCCCAAGGCGCCATCGGCACCCAGGCAAGGTGGCTGAACGGCGACAGGTCGAGCACCCAGGCGGGCCAGTGCAGCGCCGGCCCGAGCAGCGTCAGGAGATAGCCGACGACCGTCACGATCACCGGGATCGCAACCGTGAGCCGGGGCAGCACCCCGAAGGAGAAGACCGCCAACCCGCCTATCAGCACCACCACCGGCAGCCCGTTCGCCACCGAACGCATAGCAGCATCCCAGCTGATCTCGTCCGAGCTGGACGCCACCGCGCCGAGCCACAGGGCCGTACCTGTGGTCAGGGTGAGCAGCGCTCCGCCGAGCAATGACAACGCCGCGTGCCCACCAAGCCAACGGAGCCGGGAAACCGGCCGCGCCAGGATCACTTCAGCCCGGCCCGACTCCTCCTCGCTGCGTGCCGCACCCATCCGCCATGCGACCTGAAGCGCGACCGCCACGATGAGCGCCGTGGCCATCATGGCGAGGAACCCCAGAGTCGTGAGCGCCGCATCGAGTCCGAGGGCGGCCAACGCTCGTTGATACTGCTGGTCCTGGGCGAGCCAGTCGATCATGGTGCCGACGAGTGCACCCATCACCGCGGCGTACGCGCCGAGCCCCACGATCCAGCCGGCGAGGACTGCCCGGTTGCTTCGCCAGGCGAAGGCCACCGGGCTGCCGAGGAGGCGCAGCCGCGGCGCCCGGCTGGCGTCGGCCACGAGGAGCGCGCCACCGGTGTCGCGCAACCGACGGAGCTCCACGGCGGCAGCGGCGAGCAGCACGGGCACAAGCAGCATGGGCAGCAATGCCCTCAGGTCGGCATCACCGAAGGGCTTGAGCTCGTCCATCCAGCCCAACGGGGTCGTCCAGCGCACCCATGACCTGCCGTCGGTGCTGTTCCCGACGATGCGAAGCACGTAGGAGATGGCCAGCAATCCCGCGGCGAATGCGGCCGCGCGCCGACGAACCTCAGCGAGCTGGCTGGTCACTGCAGCTACGCCCGCGAAAGTCGCGGTCAGGCCGGCCAGCCCCAGGCCGAACAGCACAGGTCCACGCAACCCGGCGCCTGCGACGATCATGGCAGCTGTCACCGTGCCGCCCACGAGCAACGATGCGACGCCGAGGACGACCATCGCCGACTTCGTGACCGAGGTGGCTCGAACCGGTCCCGCGAGCACGAGGTCGGTGCGCTGAGCGTCCTCCTCGCCGCGCAGCAGCCGGCTCGCGGTCAGGATCGCCCAGACCGCGAGGATGAGCTGGATGATCCAGCCGGCGTCCCACACCGTGAAGCCGCCGGCGGTGTCCAGCGCGACGGGGACGCCCTGCATCATCCGGACAGCCGGGTTGTCCTGGAACATCGCGAACTGCAGCGGCGACACCCCATTCGGGTAGGCGGCCCGGTAGCTGGCGATCTCGATGACCACATATGCCGCAGCGGACCCAGCGAGGAGCACGGCGCTGCGTCGGACCAGGCGGCTCGACAGGGTGAGGACGGTTCTGGTGGCCCGGGCGTCTCGGTCCGGTTGCGCAGGTCGCACCGCGAAGTCGGTCATGTCACGGCACCGGTGGCGCCGTGCGCCGCCGCGACGGCCTCCCGCTGGGCCGAGCTCGTCTGGTAGTACGTCAGGAAGATCTGCTCCAGGGTCGGTGCCCGACTGTGCAGCCGGCTGATGCCCGCGGCGTTCAACCGGGCGATCACCTCGCCGGGCGCGCCGCTCACCGTGACCCGCACCCCGCCGTCCATCGGTTCGACGCCGAGCACCTCGGGCAGATCTGCGAAGCCGGGGGTCGGGCCGGTCAACGTCGCCTCGAAGATGGTGGTCGTGAGCTTGCGCAAGTCGTCCAGGGCAGCGACCTCCACCAGGGCCCCGGAGCGCAGGATCGCCACCCGTTGGCACAAGTCCTCGACCTCGTCGAGGAGGTGCGACGACAGGAACACCGTCTGCCCTCGCGCTGCGGCCTCGCGGGCAAGTGCCTGGAACTCGGCCTCCATCAGCGGGTCGAGCCCGACCGTGGGTTCGTCCAGGATCAGGATGTCCGGCCGAGTCATGAATGCTGCCACCAGCGCGATCTTCTGCCGGTTGCCCTTGGAGTACGCCCGGGCTCGGCGACTCGGATCGAGGTCGAGGCGCTCCACGAGCTCGTCCCGGAACGCGCCGTCGACTCCTCCCGACAGGTTCCCCAGCAGCTCGAGGATCTCGCTGCCCGTGAGCTGCGGCCACAGCGAGACGTCGCCCGGGACGTAGCCCACCGAACGGTGCGCCCGCTCGACCTCGGCCACCGGAACGCCGAGCAGCCAGGCCGCACCGGCGGTCGGCCGCAGAAGTCCCAGCAGCAGGCGGATGGTGGTGGACTTTCCGGCACCGTTTGGCCCAAGGAAGCCGAAGATCTCTCCGGCGGCCACCTCGAGGTCGAGGTTGTCGAGAGCGACGACGCGGCCGAAGTGCTTGGTCAGCCCCGCGGTTCGTATCGCGGCAGTTGTCATGACACGCCTCCACAGCCGGGCGCGACCAGAGCCGCGCATCGACCGCGTCAGCGCTCGCTCACCTCGAGTCTAGGACGCGCCGGGGGTATGCGGGCTACGAACCCTCCTGAACCTCGAAGACGTCGTCGGCCACAAGCCCGTGCGCCTCGCGGTGGACCGTCGAGGCGGCATCTGACGACGGCGCCTCGACGAGGCAGAAGACCTTGCCCTGGTCCTCGTTCACCCAGTAGCGGAGGTAGCGCACGTCGTACTTGCCCTGCGTCTGCAGGTCGGCCATGTGCGCCTGGGCCACATCGGCGACCGTCACGCCGGCGCCGAGGTTGTGCATGTCCATGTAGAGCGGCATCGCTGTCTCCTTCGTCGTTTGCAGCTGATGTCGGCGAAGGTAGGCCCGCTCTACCTGTGAGCGAATCGGGAGCGACCACCCAGATTGTGTGCGGTGCTCCCTATCTTCGTCCCCTACCGCTTCTGGGGGACCAGCCCGAGTCGCACGGCCTCGGCGGCCGCCACCTTGCGGGAACCGACCCCCAGCTTGCCGAGCACGGCGGAGACGTGATGGTCGACGGTCTTGGACGAGATGAAGAGCTGCCCCGAGATCTCGTCGTTGGTATGCCCGACACACATGAGCTCGAGAACCTGACGCTCGCGCCGGGTGAGGCCAGCGGGATCCGCCCGCGTTGTCGCTCGGGCGCCCGACGGGACGGACTTCGCGCCAAGAGAACGCAGTCGTTGTCTGGCCAACCGGGCGGCGGCCGTGGCGCCCAGCTCGTCGAACCGGGTCAGCGCCTCGCGCACCGGTGCCTCCTGCGTTGCATCGAGGAGCGCGAGCGCCGCGTCGTACGGGCAGGAGAGGGCATTCCACCCCGCAGCCGCGCCGACGAAGTCTCCAGCGAGCAGTCGTGAGTGCGGCTCGACGAACGGGCCGGCAAGCGCGGATTCTCCGCCGATGCGGTGTCGCCACACGGCTACCTCGCTTCGCGACATCAGGTCGCAGCGGACGACCGCTGCTTCGGCGCGTCCGATCTCGGACGCAGCGGCGTCGTTGTCGCCCTCCAGCCATCGGGTCTCGGCGCGCGCCAGGTGCGCCATGGCGAGGTACGGCGGCTCGTCCAGCCCTTCGGCGGAGGCCAGCACCGCGTCGAGGCACTCCCACGCTCCGTCCTCGCTGCGTCGAGCACGTACGAGGGCGAGGCTGAGCAGCGGGTTGAAGCGGTTGACCGGTGATGTGCCGAGGCTCAGGAGCCCGAGCGACATCGCACCGGCTTCGTCCCAGCGGCCCAGGCGGACCAGAGCGCAGGTGCGCTGGCCGCGCAGGCAGCTGCCGAAGGTGCTGATGTCATTCTCGTCGCAGTAGGCCACCCCGTCGACGTAGTAGCGCTCACCCTCGGCGAACCTCATCGACGTGCAGAACAGACTGTAGGCATTGGCATACGCGCGACCCGCCTGCTTGAGCAGGTCGTGGTCGACGGCGATCCGCAGCGCTTCGTCGAGAGGTCCCTGCCATGGCCCGCCGGTCTCCGCCCTGCTGCAGGCCTCGGTGTTCAAGGCGTCGCTGAGGACATCATGCAGGCGCATGGGTTCGGCGATTTCGCGGGCGTACCTCGCGAGCTCGATGGCCGCCTCACTCTCGCTCTGGGCCATGCGAGTGGCGGCGAGGTGCGCGTACGCGCGTGCCAGCTCAGGGCTCCGGCCGAGCGGCTCGAGCACGTCGATGGCGAGCTCGGCGGCGTCCTGCGACTCGTGGCCACGACAGAGCCGCCATCTCGCATGCGAGAGCAGGCCGAGCGTGGCGCCCTCGCGCAGCGGGTCACCGACTGCACGCCACAGGTCCAACGCGGACTCGCAGGCCTCAGCGCAGTCGTTCCAACGATCGACAAGGGAAGTCTGCTGGGCCAGCGCATCGTAGAGCCCGGCCCTGGTCCGGTCGTCTGCGCCGTGCGAGAAGCGCAGTGCCCGCTCGAACTGCGCCACCGCCTCCCGGTGCGAAGCTGCCTCAGCGGCCCGGTGGCCGGCCCGCGGCGCGAACTGCAGGACGAGTCCGCTGTCGCCGGCTCCCGCCGAGTGGAAGGCGAGCCGTGCGTCGTCATCGCACCGCGACTCAAGCAGCGTGTCCAGGATGCCGCGGTGGATCGGACCCTTGCGGTGCGCACTGATCGTCTGCTCGACGGTCAATCGGGCGATCTCGTGTCGGAAGCGCAGCCGGTGCCCGTCGTCCCTGAGCATCCCGCTGCCGAGCAGCTCGTCGATGACGACGGGGGGAGCGAGGGCCACCGAGCACAACAACGACGTCTCGACCCGGGAACCGATCAGGGCGGCGACCTCGAGGGCATAGCGAGCCTGGTCGCCGAGGCCGGCGACGTGTGCCAGAACCGCGTCACGGGCCGAGCTGGGCAGGTCCCCGACCCCGTGACGGAGGATCTCGGTCAGGTAGAACGGGTTCCCGCCGGTCAGCTCGTACAGCTGTTCCGGCTCGAACTCGCTGTCGGCGGCCAATGTCCGCACGGCCCGACTGGACAACGGAGGCAGCGTCAACCGGCGTGTCGTCCGCTGGGTCGCCAGTTCTCCCAGGCACACCCGGAGCGGGTCGGTCGGGCCGACGCCCTCGTCGCGGAAGGTCACGACCAGCAGAACGCTCAGCCCGCGGATGCGCCGTCCCACGAACCGGACCAGGTCGAGCGTCGCTTCGTCGGCCCAGTGGATGTCTTCGATGACGCAGACCGTGAACGCGGGGTTGCTGATCCTGCGCAGCAGCGCGCTGAACAGGTCGTCGCGGGCGGCGCCGGCGCGGCAGAGGTCGGCGAGCTCACCGCCTAGCTGCCCCGCGATGTCGTGCAACGGAGCCAACGGCCGGGGTGTGAACAGGCCGTCGCACGCGCCCCACGACCACCGCGCACCGACAAGCTCGCCCTCGAGCTGCTCCAGCAGGCTGGACTTGCCGACGCCGGCCTCACCGGACAGCAGCACGAGCCGTCCCTGGCCCGAACTCGCCTCGTGGGCGTACTCGATCAGGGCACCCAGGTGGGACTCCCGTTCGAGCAGCCGCATCCTGCGATTGTCGTTCCTGCGTTCCATGCCGTCCAGCAGTGGGCAACTCAGGCGCTGGGCACGAAGATCGCCCGGTACTTCCAGCTGCCGTCAGAGCTGACAACTGTCGGGCTGCCCGTCACCGCACCCCCAGAGAGGAGCACGGCACGCAGGGCACCGTCTGCTGCCGAGCCGTAGAGGAGCCTGCCCCCAGCGAGGGTCAGCCCGTTCACGGCGGAGAAGTCGACGCCGTTGCTGTCGCCGACGAAGGTCTGGGCACCGACGACCTCGCTCTGCGGAGTGAAGTACCTGAAATAGAGCTGGCTGTCCCCGAACAGCGTGTAGTACAACCGGTGCGTCGAGGTGTCGTAGGCCATGCCCGTGAGATTCGCGATCGCGAACGGAATGCGTTCGCCGGTGTCCGGGTCGTCGTACAGGTTCACGGTGCGCGACGCGCCCACGACCCCGGTCGCGGGGATGAACGTACGCGCGTATAGACGGCCGTCGGCCAGACCGTAGTAGAGGGTTCCGTTCACGAGGAACGCCCCCCGCACCAGCGACCAGTCGATCGCGGAGTTCGCCTTGGTAGCCGCGGAGGTGGGGCTGCCCGCCGCGTCGACGGAGCGTCGCATGAGCGCCCCGGGCGTTGGTGGGGTGCCGCCACCAGCCGCGTCGACGATCTCGATCGCGTCGACGAGGGGGTTCTCGATGACATGCCCGAAGTCGATGTCGACCGTGCCGTCGCTGGTGATGGCGAACTCGCGCATCGTGCCGGTGTTGTGCCCGGCCGAGGCATTGATGTCGAAGTTGGTCAGCTTCGCGACGCCGTCGACGGACACGTTGAACACCCGGCTGCCCACCGTGCTGGTGCAGTCGCAGCGGTCCGCGAAGTAGAGCCGGACCTTGATGCTGCGGCCTAGAGGCACGGCGAAGCCGAAGTGCATCTCGGTGGCGTCGTCGGGGTCCCACCGTTCGGTCTGGAACACCACGGCCGGTGTGCTCATGGGCACTGTGGCGTCGACGGGCGGCGCACTGCCCCAGTCGACGCTGTTGCTCCCGTCGTTCCGGAAGGCGGTGTCCACACTCCAGTCGGCCGCGTTGTCGCCGGACTGCAGAGCCGGGCCACCGGTGTTGACCCGGTAGTACGTGCCGCCGGAACCGGTCGGCGAACGCTGGGCCAGGAACAAGGTGTTGGGCAGGCTGGAGGCCGGGACCACCGGGATCGACGTGCCGCCGGCGAGCGGCATGAAGGCCAACCGGTAGTGGGTCTCCTTGCCGATCCTGGTGGTGTCGCTGCCGACCCACAACCCGGTGGAGGTGGCGTACAACGCCTGAGCCCCGACGCCGCGGGCGCGACCAGGGTTCCACGTGAGCGGGAGACCGTTGACCGGATCGAGTGCGGCGATGCCCTCACGAGGCACGGCACCGGCGCCGGCTTGATCACCCTGGTACGGGTTGTTCTCCCAGCGCATGTGGCCACCGACATAGATGGCTGCGCCGGTCACCGCGACGCCGTAGGTGGTGTCGCCACCGGTGTAGTCGGCCCAAGTGGGGTCGTTGCCGGTGCTCTTGGACTCCCAGCGGGTCGTGGTGTCGCAGAGGGTGCCCGCGTCGAGGCCGCCGCCGAACGCTCCGGTGGCCGTCACCGCGAAGTAGCTGCCGTCCGGCGAGAAGTCGACGTCACGCATGAACGTGTCGAAGACGCTCGCGCAGGACGCGTTGTGGGCGGCGTTGAAGCGGTCCGTGCTCCACGTCGCGACCGTGGCGTTTGCGGTGGCGGGCAGGTCGACGACCGCGACCTGGGCACGCGGCTGGCCACCTACAGAGGTGAAGTTGCCGACCGCGACCAGCTTGCTGCCGTCGGGCGAGACGTCGAAGCGCTTGATGTTGGTGCTACCACCGTTGTAGAGGCCGGTGAACGGCACCGCGACCTGGGGCAGCAGTGCCATCGTGTTCTTGTCGTACGCCGCGAGCGCGAAGCGCGGATTCGCTGTGCCGCCGACATTCTTGAAGGCCCCGCCGATGAACAGGCGGCTTCCGCGGACGACCACCTCGTTCACTGCGGCGCTGGGGCTCAGGAAGCCCGGCACCAGGGCGCCAGCCACCGTGAGCTTCGCCACGCGCGACCGGCTGACACCGCCGACCGTGCTGAACGACCCACCCACGTAGACGTACGTACCGTCGGAGTCGACCGAGTTGGCCGCGCCGTTCAGGTTGGGGTTGAAGGACAGGTCGATCGCGCCAGTGGTGGCATCGAAGGCGAAGATCCGGTTTCGTGTGACATTGGCTGAGGCCACTGTCTGCCGCACCGTCGTGAACGTGCCGACGGCGACGATCTTGTTGCCGATCTGCACGATCGACTGGACCGAGCCATCCATGACCTGGGGGGTGAAGTCGGCCGGGTTGGTCGACACCACCGTCGACTGCGGCGCGTTGACCGCCGCCGCGGGACCCGTTGCGGCGAGGACCCAGGACAGCGAGACGCCGATCGCGACAGCCACCTTCGCGGCCGGTGGCCGTCCCGTCGATGCGTGCCGACCAGCTCGTGTCGTGAGTCCCATGTCGTCCACCCCAGTCCGTCCGACGGGCGTCGGTCGCCCCCAGCCTTTGCCGCCAGAGTCGTACAGGGCTAGGGCCAATGGTCCCCGCGGGTCGGTCCAGACGCCCCTTCCGGGGCCCCCGGGTCACCTGCTGCACTGGTCTTCATGACCGACGCTCGCGCCGTCGCTAGCGGCATCGACGGCATCGACGGCGTCCGGCCGGTTGGCGATGCGCGGGGGCTGACCTCGGTCGAGGCGGCTGACCGGCTGCGTCGGCACGGCCCCAACGTGCTTCCGACGGCCCGACCGCCGTCTCCGGCGCTGATGCTGCTCGCCCAGTTGACCCACTTCTTCGCGGTGCTGCTCTGGACCGCCGCCGGGCTGGCGGCCGTCGCCGGGATGCCCCAGCTCGCGGTGGCCATCGCGGTGGTGGTCGTCCTCAACGGAGTCTTCGCGTTCGTCCAGGAGTACCGAGCCGACCGGGCCGGTGCCCGCTTGCGCCAGCTGTTGCCGGTCCGGGTCACTGTCGTCCGCGACGGCCAGCAACGGGTCATCGTTGCCGAGGAGCTGGTCGTCGGCGACCTCGTGCTCCTGATCGCAGGCGACCGGGTGTGTGCCGACCTGGCGCTGCGCGACGCCGACGGGCTGGCCATCGACGAGTCGATGCTGACCGGCGAGAGCGTTCCGGTTCGGCCCGAGGCAGGCGCTGGGTCGTACGCCGGCACTTTCGTCGTCGAAGGGTCGGCGCGAGGGGTCGTCGCGGCAACGGGGGCGGGTACCCGTTTAGCAGGGATCGCCGCGCTCTCGCGTTCGGCGCGGCCGCCCCGCAGCCCGCTTGCCGTCGAGCTGCAGCGCGTGGTCCGCACCGTTGCCTTCGTCGCGCTCGCCACCGGCTTCGGCTTCTTCGGGATCGCCCTGCTTCTCGGCACCTCGCCCCGGGACGGCTTCCTGTTCGCGGTCGGAGTGACGGTCGCACTGGTACCGGAGGGCCTGCTGCCCACGGTCACCCTGTCGCTGGCTCGGGGGGCTCAGCAGATGGCCCACCGCAATGCACTGGTCCGCAGGTTGGAATCGGTCGAGACGCTGGGCTCCACGACGTTCATCTGTACCGACAAGACGGGGACGCTGACCCGGAACGAGATGGTGGTCGTCGAGGTGTGGACCCCGGTCGGCGCGGTTGCGGTCGAGGGGGTCGGGTACGCACCCGAAGGCAGCGTGGTCGGGCCGCCGGATGCCGTCGCACAGACCGCCGAGGTGGCAGGCTCGGCCGTCCACTGCGGCACCGGGCGAGCCGTTGCGACAGCGGGGGCGTGGGCGGCGCACGGCGACCCCATGGAGGTGGCTCTGCACGTGCTGGCCCTGCGCTGTGGACACCCGACCCCCGATCCTGACGCCGTGGCGCACCGGTTCCCGTTCGACCCCCGGCGACGTCGTTCGTCCGCGGTCGTGGACGGGTGGTTGCACGTCCTTGGCGCGTCGGACAGCGTCCTGCCCAGGTGCACGGGACTCGAGCCCGCGGCACTGGTCGCCGCCGAGGCGTCGGTCACGTCGATGGCGGACCGCGGGCTGCGCGTGGTCGCGGTCGCGAGGCGGCTGATCACCGAGGGTCAGCTGGGCCCGCCCCCCGACGCCATCGAGGTGGGACTCTCCCTGCTCGGGATCGTAGGGCTCGAGGACCCGCCCCGAGACGGGGTACCCAGCGCCATCGCCGCGTGCCGGGTGGCCGGGATCAAGCTGGCGATGATCACCGGCGACCACCCGGGCACCGCCCGAGCCATCGCCCAGGAGGTCGGCCTGTTGGGGCAGCCGGCAGTCGTCGTGTCCGGCGACGAGCTGCCTGCGGACGATGCTGCGCTCGGCGAGCTGCTCGACCTGGATGGGGTCGTCGTTGCTCGGGTGACGCCCGAGGACAAGCTGCGGATCGCGGTGGCGCTGCAACGCCGAGGCCACGTCGTCGCGATGACCGGCGACGGCGTGAACGACGGCCCGGCCCTGCGCACAGCGGATATCGGGATCGCCATGGGCCGGTCCGGCACCGACGTGGCACGCGACGCCTCCGACCTCGTCCTGCTCGACGACCGGTTCGAGACGATCGTCGCGGCGGTCGAGCTGGGTCGGGCCACCTACGCCAACATCCGCCGGTTCCTGACCTACCACCTCACCGACAACGTCGCCGAGTTGACGCCGTTCGTCGTCTGGGCGCTCACCGGCGGGTCGGTCCCGCTCGCGATCGGAGTGCTCCAGGTGCTGGCGCTCGACATCGGCACGGACCTGCTGCCCGCACTTGCGCTTGGCGCAGAGCCGCCGGCGCCGCACGTGCTCGAAGGCCCGATGCGGACGGGACGGCTGCTCGATCGTGCTGTGCTGTGGCGGGTGTTCGGTGTCCTCGGGCCCACCGAGGCAGTCATGGAGATGGCCGCCTTCCTCGCCGTACTCACGGTCGGCGGTTGGACCTGGGCGCACGCGCCCGGGTCGACGTTGCTCGCCGTCGCCTCGGGGACTGCGTTCGCCGCAGTGGTGCTGGGCCAGCTCGCCAATGCCTTCGCGTGCCGCAGTCAGTCCCGTTCTGTGCTCAGGCTTCCGCTGGCGGGCAACCGGTTGCTGCTGGGGGCGGTCGTGTTCGAGCTGCTGGTGCTGGCCGGGTTGCTGTGGATCGGCTCATTGGCCCGTCAGCTCGGCGGCGCCCCGCCGTCAGCGCTCGGCTGGCTGCTCGCGGCGGCGGCCATCCCCGCCGTGGTGTTGGCCGACACCGCCTACAAGGTCGTACGTCGCCGGCGGCGTGACATTCGGGCAGGATGACCGGATGCTCGTCCCCGCCCGCCTCGGCCCGTCGATCCTGGACGGCTCGGTGACCGTCATCTTCCGACGCTGGCGCAGGTGTCAGGCCGTCGCGGGGCATGTGTACCGCACCGCCGCCGGCCCGCTCGAGGTCACCGCGGTGGACGTCGTCGACGCTGATCGCGTGAGCACCGCGGACGCCCGCCGAGCCGGGTACACCGACCGGACGCACTTGCTGGCGGAGCTCCGGGGCGAACCCGGCTTGCCGGTCTACCGTTTGCGGGTGCGTATGGCCGAGGGAACGGACGAGCGGGCGAAGCTCGCCGCCGACGATGCCCTAGATGCTGAGAGTGTTGCAGCCGCAGGGGCCCGGCTGGCGCGGCTGGACCGGGCCTCACCGCACGGGCCTTGGACGTCGACAACGCTCGCGCTCATCGCTGAGCATCCCGGTGTTCGGGCCGGCGACCTGGCGGCGTCCGTGGGCAGAGAGAGGCTGCCCTTCAAGGTCGATGTGCGAAAGCTGAAGAACCTCGGCCTGACGCTGAGCCTCGAGGTGGGATACCGCCTCTCGCCTCGGGGCGTGGCATATCTCGAGGCCGTGCGTTCCGGCCGCTGACCCGCAGCGTGTCACCGGACGGCATGACGGATGAACGTGCCGACCCGAAGGGCGACTTTGGCCCCTACCTGGGCCGGGTGCCGGCTCGAGAAGATGGGTGTGGCGGCTGGGCGGCGGGCCCGGGCCAGTCTCGGTTGGAGGACGTTCATGGTTACTCGAACACGCCTCCAGGCCAAGCCATCGACGACAACTCGCCACGGTCGCGTCGTGCTCATCGGGCTCCTGGCAGGTGGACTGCTCGCGTTAACGGCTTGCGCCCAGCCTGCTTCGACTATCTACTCCAACCCTAGATCCGGACCCCTGCCGGCCTTTGAGTCCATCGAGGCTGTCACGCGGGCCCTCGCGCCCACTTGCTCGTGGACTTCACTGAAGCCGGATCAGGGTTCGACTACGCCAGGTCGAGTCGGCCAGGGGGCGGCCTCCTCGAGCTCAAACGCCAACGAGAGTAGTCGCGCCTCGTGGCCGAAGGGCGCAGCGAGATGGACACCGATGGGCAAGCCGGTGGCGGTTCGGCCGAGCGGCAGGGAGATGCCCGGTGATCCGGAGACGTTCTGCACCGGAGTGAACGAGCTGTAGCGCAGCAGCCGCAACAGGTGCGTGCGGAAGTCGACGTGCGGGCCGAGGTGGCCGATCGGGGGCGGTTCGTGTCCGAGAACCGGCGAGATCACGGTGTCGTACCGGTCGAAGCCGGACTCGTGCTCGCGGGCGAGCCGGCGCAGCCGCCGGAGGGAACCCGGCACCCGCGCAACCCGGTCGACGAAGAAGGCGCTCATGCCCTTCGTGAAGTCCTCGGTGCGAGAGCCGTCGAAGCCCGGTCCGAAGAGCTGGCCACCGGCGTTCTTGAGGGTGAACGCGACGAACGCCCAGTAGCGCAGGAAGTCGGGCCCGAACTCGTCGGCAACCGGGGCGGGTGCCTCGTCGACCGTGTGGCCCAGGCTCTCGCAGAGCGCACCGACCGCGCGCACCGCCACCACCGTCTCCGTCGAGACCGGCAGGCCGCGGATGCTCGCCAGGACGAGGCCGATCCGCAGCCGACGGGGGTCCGCGTGCTCGACGAGTCCGACGGTCGGCAGCTCGGTGTTCCGGGACAGCCGCTCGGTCTCGGCGTAGTAGAGCGCGGTGTCCCGGACGGTTCGAGTGAGCACTCCCTGGGTGGTGAGCTGGACGGGCATCCGGGCGAGCTCGGGTCGGTCGACGAGCCGACCCCTCGTCGGCTTCAGCCCGACCAGACCGCAGCAGGCCGCCGGGATCCGGATCGAACCGCCCCCGTCGTTGGCGTGCGCGATCGGGACGACGCCGGCGGCCACCAAGGCTGCCGAGCCACCGCTGGACCCCCCCGCGGAACGTCCGGTGTCCCAGGGGTTTCGGGTGGCGCCGAACCGGACGGTCTCGGTGCTGGCGGTGAGGCCGAACTCCGGGAGCGTCGTCTTGGCGATCGGCGAGAGCCCGAGCTGGAGGTGCTGGGCGACGAACGGAGAGCACTCCCTGGCCGGGTGCTGCGGCATGGCCCACGAGCCCTGTGTCGTGACGTAGCCGGTCAGGTCTTCGTTGTCCTTGATCAGGGTGGGTATCCCGGCGAACGGTGCGTCCTCCGCCACCGCGACCTCTGGTCCCACCGGCTCCTCGACCCACGCGGTGACGGCGTTCAGTCGCTCGTTCGCCGACCTGGCCCTAGCGGCCGCTGCGGCGCGCAGCTCGGCTGCGGACACCTCGCGGCGGGCCAGCCGGCCGAGCAGGGCGGTGACGTCGTCGGAGCCCAGCGCGTCGTCCGAGGTGGTGTCGACCGTGCTGATCTCGTCGGCCATCGCGCGCTCCCCGCTAACTTCCCCGTGGCTCGGACGCTACCAGCGAGGCGCTCGGACGGAGCCGAGACGGCCAGGCTCACCTGACCCGGAGCAGCAGCCAGGTGAAGGGTTGCTCCGCGCCGGACGGGGTCTCGTGGATCTCGTGGCGGGTGGCCAGGACGTCCAGCGTCGTGCCCAGGGCCTGCGCCAGCTGCTCGGGACCGTAACGGACGACGGGCAGGCCCGAGCAGTGCGTGGGACCGTTCTCGGCGAACGTGCCGACGATGACGGCGCCGCCGGGAGCGAGCGCCTGGCCCAGCACCCGCCGGTACCGGCGCCGGTCCTCCTCGTCGACGAGGAAGTGGAACACGGCCCGGTCGTGCCACACGTCCAAGCGTCTGGGCGGTGCCCACGCGAGCAGGTCCTGCTGGAGCCAACGGACTCCCGCCGCGGGACCCAGCCGGGCGCGGGACCGGTCGAGCGCGACCTGCGAGACGTCGAGGACGGTCACGTCGGACCAGCCCGCCGCCACCATCGAGTCGACGAGCGAGCTGTCGCCGCCCCCGACGTCGAGGACAGCGGCCGACCGGTCCGCTCCCGACTCGACGAGCAGCTCGAGCGAGGTGCTCGGGTGGGCCTGGAACCAGCTGAGCTCGCCGGCCGCGGATCCCGAATAGCGGTTCTCCCAGTGGTCGCGCGTTTCGCCGCTGGGGGCGTCGTCGATGGTCACACCCTCAGTCTCCTCCGCCGTGTGCTAGAAACAGCCTTGACTGATTGGTCAAACAGGATTGCGTCGAGGGGCGAGGTCGTCGTGATGGATCCGCGGCACGCGATCCTCTTCGAGCCTGTCGTCATCGGCCCCAAGACCCTGCCGAACCGGTTCTACCAGGTGCCGCATGCCTCCGGATTCGGCTCGCGGATGCCACGCAGCCAGGCCGCGTTCCGGGCGATCAAGGCCGAAGGCGGCTGGGGCGGGGTCAACATCGACTACGCGCCGGTGTCGGCCGACTCGGACGACACCCCGGCCGTGGCCGCCGACAGCTGGGAGGAGGCGGACCTCGCCGCACTCGGTGTCGTCGTCGACGCGATCCACTCGCACGGTTCGCTGGCCGGCATCGAGCTCTATCACGGGGGCGCGTCCTCGATGAACGGGGAGTCGCGCCTGAACCGGATCGCTCCGAGCCAGATCGGCTCGTCAACGTTCTACGCGAGCCTGGCCAAGGAGATGACGCTCGACGACATCCGCCGGGTGCAGCAGGACTTCGTCACGGCCGCCCGTCGCGCCCGCGACGTCGGGTTCGACATCGTGTACGTCTACGGCGCCCACGGCTACCTCATGACGCAGTGGCTGTCGCTGCACACGAACAGGCGAACCGACGGATACGGCGGGAGTCTCGCCAACCGGGCCCGGTTCCAGCGCGAGACCCTCGAGCTCGTGCGTGACGCGGTGGGCGCGGACTGCGCGGTCGCTGTCCGGATGGCCGTGCACGGCGGAGACGAGCTCGTCGGCATCCACATCGACGAGATGCTCGAGGTGGTCCGCCTCCTCGACCCGCTCGTCGACCTGTTCGACGTGAACGTCGGCGGCTGGCCGGAGGACTCGGGCACTTCGCGCTACTACGCCGAGGGCCACCAGCGGCCGTGGACCAGCCGGGTTCGCGAGGCCACCGAGAAGCCGGTCGTCGGCGTCGGCCGATACACCAACCCGGACCTCATGGCCGCGGTGATCCGGTCGGGTGCGATCGACCTGATCGGCGCCGCCCGGCCGGCGATAGCCGACCCGTTCCTGCCGACGAAGATCCGCGAGGGCCGCCTCGACGAGGTGCGCGAGTGCACCGGCTCGAACCTGTGCATCTTGCGCGAGGAGACGTTCCGGCACGTCGCCTGCCTGCAGAACCCGACCGCGGGGGAGGAGTACCGCCGGGGCTGGCACCCGGAACGCTTCGACCCGCCGCGCGACCCGAACCGCGCGATCCTCGTCGTCGGTGGTGGGCCGGCGGGTGCCGAGTGCGCGATGGTGCTGGGTCGACGTGGGTTCGCCGCGGTGCACCTCGTCGAGGCCGAGACCGAGCTCGGCGGCAAGCTGCGCTGGACCCGTCAGCTGCCGACTCTCGGGGACTGGGGCCGAGTCGTCGACCACCGCATCGTCGGCCTGGGCAAGCTCGACAACGTCCAAGTCGTCACGGGCAAGCGGCTGACGGCGTCGGACGTCCTGGACTACGGCGCCGACACCGTGATCGTCGCAACGGGGTCGGCCTGGGTGACCGACGGTTCGCAGCCTGGGCACCTCGAACCGATCGAAGGGTTCGAGGTGGCTCTGACGCCCGAGCAGGTCATGGCCGGCGCTCGTCCGGTTGCGGGGCCGGTGGTCGTCTACGACACCGACGGCTACTACGTCGCACCCGGGATCGCCGAGCTGCTCGCGCTCGAGGGGTACGAGACCCATCTCGTGACCACGGGGCAGCGCATCTCCCCCGTCTCCGACGATTCGTTGGAGGGCGACATGCTGCGTCGCCACCTGCACGGCCTCGGGGTCCACCTGCACACGCAGGTCACGGTCACGTCGATCGCGCCGGAGCGGGTGCACGGGGAGGGAGAGTTCGGCGAGCCCTGGTCGCTGCCGGCGCAGGGGGTCGTGCTGGTGACCCAGCAACGCTCCGACGACGCGCTCTACCTCGAGCTGCTTGCCGACCCGGACGGGCTCGCGGCCGCCGGGATCACCGCGCTGCACCGGGTCGGCGACGCCGTCGCGCCGCGGATGCCGTCGGAGTCGATCTTCGACGGTCACCGCCTGGCCCGCGAGATCGAGAGCCCCGACCCATCGGTCCCGTTGCCCTTCCTGCGCGAACGCCCCGCACTCTGAGACAGTCGGCCATGGCCCCAGGACGTCCCTCGGTGCGGGAGCTGGTTCTCTCGCGATCGGCTGGCCGCGACCGGGTCCAGGACGCCGTCAAGGCCGCGGCTCTCGCGATGGTGCTCGTCGGTCACCTGCTCGCCTGGACCGTGGCGAGGAGCGGCAGCACCATCAACAGCCTGGAGCAGGCCGGCTGGCTGGCGCCTTTGACCTGGGGGCTCCAGATCCTGCCGCTGTTCTTCCTTCTCGCCGGTGCCAACCTCGTGGCGTCGCTCGGCCGGAGCACCGACCGGGCCGACTGGTACGCGGCCCGGGTGCTGCGGCTGCTGTCCGGACCCGTGCCGCTGCTCGCGATCACCGCTTTGCTCGCCCTCGGGCTCGGCGTCGTCAAGCCGGACATCGGGCGTTCGGCCGGCCTGCTTCCCGTCCAGCTGGTGTGGTTCCTCGGGGTGTACGCGGTCTGGACGGCGGCTGCGCCCCTGCTTGCCGCCTGGCGGGCGTGGTGGGCCCCTCTGCCCTGGTTCGCGGCCGTCGTCGGCGTCGACCTGTTGCGCATCCACGTGTCCGAGCGTTTCGGCTGGATCAACCTTCTTCTGGTGTGGGGTCAGTTCATGCTGGTCGGCACGCACCTCGACCGGCTGCGGCGGCTCCCGCGATGGGTGCCGACAGTGGCGGCGGTGGGCTTCGTGGCGGCGGCGGTCACCCTCGTCCGGGTCGGCCCGTACTCGGCGGCCCTGATCACGACGAAGGCAGCACCCGGCCTCAGCAACCTGTCGCCGCCGAGCCTCGTGCTGTGCTGCGCGGGACTGGCCCAGATCGGGTTGCTGCTGGCGTTGTGGCCGGCGCTCGATGCGCTGCTGGGCCGGGACGGGGTGTGGGTCCCCGTCGCGGTGTTCGCGACCCGCGCGATGCAGGTCTACCTGTGGCACATGCTGTTCGTGAGCCTGTGTATCGGCGCAGTGATCGGGATCGGGCTGGAAGCCGATGCGCTGACCCTGGCGTGGTGGTTGACGCACGTCGTGGTCGCGGTCGTCGCGGTCGGCGCAGTCTGGTGCGCGTCGCCCGGGCTGGGCCGGCTCGCCGACGGCACCACCGCGCTGCTCGCCAGGACCTGGCCGCTGCGGGTCGTCCGGCGGGTGCATGGCCCAGTGGTGCCTTGTGCCGGCCTGGCGGTGGGCGGGTTGGTGCTGCTGCTGGTGGCCGACTCCGGGATGGGTGACCTGCTGACCTACCGCACTGTGGTCGGGGTACTGCCGTACCAGCCGCTCGCGGCACTGGTCCTGCTCGCCACCGTCGTCGGGTTCACAGCGAGGACTCGCGGGTCCGCCGTCGTCACTTCCCACCGTCGGTGAGGTACGCAACCAGTCCGTCGAGGCTGCGAGCGCGGCCATAGTCCGCTTCGGGGATGTCGACCCCTGTCGACTGGGCCAGGCCCTCGACGAGGTTCAGGAAGTCCATCGAGTCGAGGTCGATCTCGGTTCGGAGGTCCGCGCCGGGGTCCATCAGGTCGAGATCCGCCTCCGGCGCGATCTCGGCGAGCAGGGCGAGCACCGCGCTGCGTGCTTGGTCGCTGTTCACAGCTCCTCCGGGTTCTGCAGGGCGGCCGCGACGGCCGCGAGGTACAGGCCACCGAGGTGGCCGTCGGTGACCCGGTGGTCGGCGGCGAGCGTCGCCGTGACCACCGGCCGGACGGTGAGCATGCGGTCGACCGCCCAGGGCCGATCGACGATGCGGCCAAGCCCCACCAGGGCGACCTGGGGCGGGTAGATCACTCCGTGCACCAATTCGGCCCCCTGGTCCCCGAGGTTGGTCACGGTGATGGTCGGGTCAGCCATCTCCGACCCCCGCAGCCGACCGGCTCGGGCGCGCGTGACCAGGTCCTTCAGCGCGGCCATCAGGTCCTCGACCGTCAGCTGGTCGGCGTCGTGGATCGCCGGCGCCACCAGGCCACCTCCTCGCAGCGACACCGCGACGCCGAGATGCACGTGGTCCGACCGTTGGAAGGCGCCGTCGACGAAGAACCCGTTCACGTCCGGCACGCTGCGGACGGCGGTCGCCGCGGCCTTGAGCAGCAACGCGGCGGGCAGTACCCGCCGGGTGGCCGGACGGTCCGCGTTGAGCTGCTCGAGCCAGGTCATGGCGGCCGAGACGTCGACCGTGGTCTGCAGGTAGTAGTGCGGGATCTCGCGCTTGGACCGCGCCATCAGGGCGCCGATGGCGGTGCGCATGCTGGCGGGGGCAGGGGAGACGACGGGGCCGCCCACCGGTGCAGGAACCGGGGTCGCCCCAGCCGCCTTCCCCCCAGCCGCCTTCCCCCCGGCCGCCTTCCCCCCAGCCGCCTCGACGTCGGCCACGGTGATCGCACCGTTGGGTCCTGAACCGTTGACGCCGGTCAGGTCGACCCCGAGGTCGGCCGCCCGTCGCCGCGCCAGCGGGGAGGCGCTCACATGCTGCGGCCCGGGGGTGCGCGTCAGGTCGGCCCGGGTGATCGCGCCCTCGGCCCCGGTTCCGCTCACCTCGGCGAGGTCCACGCCGAGCTCGTGCGCCAGGTGCCGGACCACAGGGGAGACCCGCGGCTTGGACGGCTTGGTCTTCGCGGGTGCCTTCGCCGGTGTCGGTTCGCCGGAGGCCGCGATGACTGCGAGGGCCGTGCCGACCGGCACGCAGGCACCCGGTTCGACGAGCAGCTCGTCGACCCGGCCGCTCTCGAAGACCTCGACCTCGATCGCCGACTTCACCGTGTCGACGACGGCGACGACGTCACCGTGCCTGACCTCGTCGCCCGGGCGCACCAGCCACTCGACCAGAGTGCCCTCGGTCATGTCCGCCCCCAGTGAGGGCATGAGGAACTCACCCATGGCTGCCCACCGCCTCCTCCGCGGCCGCGACGATGCGCTCCACGCTGGGCAAGGCGGCTCGCTCGAGGTGGGCCGCGTACGGGATCGGCACCTCGACGGTGCACACCCGCCCCACGGGGGCGTCCAGCTCGTAGAAGCACTGCTCAGTGATCCGGGCCGACACCTCTGCGGACAGGCCGACACTGCGCCAGCCCTCGTCGACGACCACCGCGTGATGGGTGCGGCGGACCGAGCTCGTCACGGTCGCGTCGTCGAGCGGCCGGAGGGTACGCAGGTCGATCACCTCGGCGCGGATTCCGTGTCCGGCCAGGGCCTGCGCTGCATCCAGAACCGTGGGCAGGCTGCCTCCGGAGGTGACCAGGGTGATGTCGTCGCCGGGGCGGCGCACGGCTGCCCGGTCGAGGTCGACCGGACCAGCGTCGCAGGCCAGCTCGGCCGTGACGCCGTACAGCGAGCCGTGCTCGAAGATGATCACCGGGTCGGGGTCCTGCAGGGCCGACCAGAGCATGCCGCGTGCATCCTCGACGGTCGCGGGCGCCACGACCCGAAGACCGGGCACGTGGGCGTACCAGCACTCCAGGGAGTGCGAGTGCTGGGCGGCCAGCTGGCGGCCGGCGCCGGTGGTCATCCGGATGACCAGAGGGACGTTCAGCTGCCCGCCGGTCATGTGCGACAGCGCCGCCGCGGTGTTGACGATCTGGTCCAGGGCCAGCAGCGAGAAGTTGACGGTCATGATCTCGACGACCGGCCGGAGCCCGCCCAGCGCCGCCCCGATGCCGGCACCGACGAACGCCGACTCCGAGAGCGGCGTGTCGCGGATCCGCTCCTCACCGAACTCCTCGAGCAAACCGAGACTGACGCCGAAACCGCCGCCGTAGCGGCCGACGTCCTCGCCCATGAGGAACACCCGTGGATCCTCGCGCATGGCCTCCGCGAGGGCTTCGCGGATCGCCTCGCGGTAGGTCGTCGGCTTCGTGGCTCGGGTCATGGCATCGCCCCCGAGCTCGTGACGAACCGGGTGAGGTCCGCGACGGGTTCGTCGGTGCCCTGCTCGGCGAAGGCCACGGCCGCATCGACCTCGGCGAGAGCCTCGGTGTCCATCGTGGCGAGCGACTCGTCGTCCAGCGACCCGGCTGCGCGCATCGTCCGCTCCAGCAGCAGCAAGGGGTCACGTTCGCGCCAGTGCTCGATCTCCGCCTTGTCGCGGTACCGGTCAGGGTCGTACATCGAGTGCGCGCGGAACCGGTACGTCTTGGCCTCGAGGAAGACCGGCCCGCCGCCGTCGCGCACCAGCTCCACTGCGCGGTGCGCGGCCTCCCAGACGGCCAGGACGTCCATGCCGTCGCAGCTCCAGGCCGGGACCTCGTACGACGAGGCCTTCACCGCGAGGTTGGGCTCGGACTCGGACCGGCTCAGCGCCGTGCCCATCGCGTACAGGTTGTTCTCGCACAAGAACAGCACCGGCAGCTTCCACAGCGCAGCAAGGTTCATCGACTCGTGGAACTCGCCCTCGGCCATCGCGCCCTCGCCGAAGAAGCAGACAGTGACCCGGTCGCTGCCCTGCATCGCGTCGGCGAGCGCCAGCCCGACTGCGAGTGGCAGCCCACCGCCGACGATGGCGTTGCCGCCGTAGAAGCGGGTCGGCGCGTGGAACAGGTGCCTCGTACCACCTCGCCCACGGCAGACCACCTGCTGCTTGCCGTACATCTCGGCCATGCTCGCGTTCATCGGCACGCCGCGGACGAGCGCCTGCCCGTGGTCCCGGTAGGTCGCGACGACGGCGTCGTCGGCCCGCAGGTGGGGGAGCACCCCGGCGGCCACCGCCTCCTCGCCGATGTAGAGATGGACGAAGCCACGGATCGCGGTGGCGCTGTAGAGCTGCACGCACCGCTCTTCGAACCGGCGCACGCGCAGCATCTGCCGGTAGAGCTCGACCGGGTCCGGCCTGGCGCTGCCCACGGTCATGACGACTGCTCCAGGGTCGACAGGTCACCCTCGGGCAGACCCAGCTCGCGCGCCTTGAGCAGCCGGCGCATGATCTTGCCGCTGCGGGTGTGCGGCAGCCGGTCGTCGAACGCGATCTCGCGCGGCGCGACAGCCGGCCCGAGCCGCTTGCGGGCGAAGCCGGAGATCTGCAGCCGCAGCTCCTCGCTCGGCTCGTACCCGGCTCGCAACGACACGAACGCCTTCACCACCTCACCGGCTACCGGGTCGGGCACACCGATTACCCCAGCCTCGGCGACCGCAGGGTGCTCCATCAGCACGCTCTCGACCTCGAACGGCCCGATCAGGTGGCCGGAGGACTTGATCACGTCGTCACCGCGACCGACGAACCAGAACCACCCCTCAGCGTCTCGCCTCGCGAGGTCGCCGGAGAGGTACCACGAGCCCATGAACGTCTCGCGGTACCGGCGCTCGTCACCCAGGTAGCTGCGCATCATCGACGGCCAGGGAGCACGCAGAGCCAGCTCGCCCTCGACGTCGGGCTCGGTCACCAGCAAGGGCTCACCGTCCGCGCCGGCGATCGCGTGGCCGGACCCGTCGCGGCGGACGAGCGTCGCTTCGATCCCGGGTACCGGGCGCCCCATGGACCCGGGCCTGATCTCCGAGCCGGCGAAGTTGGCGACCATGATGGCGCCGGTCTCGGTCTGCCACCAGGTGTCATGGATCGGGCGGTCGAGGGTGTCGACTCCCCAGACGACCACTTCGGGGTTCAGCGGCTCACCCACGCTGGCCACGTGCCGCAGTGCAGAGAGGTCATGGGCCCGTGCGGGTTCAGGACCGGCGCGCATGAGCATCCGCAGAGCGGTCGGTGCGGTGTACCAGACCGTGACGCGCTGCTCCTCGAGGATCGAGTACCACCTCGCCGCGTCGAACTCGAGCTCGTCCACGACACAGGTGACGCCGCACGTGAGCGGCGCGATGACGCCGTACGACGTTCCCGTCACCCAGCCGGGGTCGGCCGTGCACCAGAAGACGTCGTCGTCGTGCAGGTCCAGCACGTAGCGCGCCGTCATGTGGTGGGCGACGACGGCGTCGTGCACGTGGGTCGCGCCCTTCGGCGTGCCGGTGGTGCCGCTCGTGAAGTGGACGAGCGCGACGTCCTCGGGGTCGGTGGGCTCGATCTCGAAGGCCGGGTCGCCGAGTGCCATCAGCCCGTCCAGCGCCTGCACGCCCGGACCGTCGATCGAGTCGGCGTCGGGACCGATCAGCAGCACGTGCTCCAACGAGGGCAGGTCCGCCCGCAGCTGCGCCACTTTGCGCCGGTACAGCGAGGCCGTCGTCACCAGGACGCGTCCGCTGCCCAGCGCCAGCCGCTGCCGGATCGGCTCCGGGCCGAAGGCCGAGAACAGCGGCGAGAACGCGCAGCGGGCCTTGAGGCTGCCCAGGATCGCCACGTAGAGGTCGGGCATCCGGCCGGCCAGCCCGAAGACCAGCTCGCCGGGCTTGACGTCGAGCAGGGTGAGCACGTCGGCGAACCGGTTGGTGCGCTCGGCGAGCTGGCGGTAGGTCAGCTCCTGGTCGACACCCTCGGCGCCGAGGAACCGCAGGGCGGGCACGTCCCCTCGGCCGTGAGCGACATGACGGTCGACTGCCTCGTACGCAATGTTGGTCCCACCCCCGGGGAGCCCGTCGAGCCGGCCGCGCGCGAGGTCCCAGGAGAACGACTCGCAGGCCGTCTCGTAGTCGGGCATGTTCGTGTCCCGCGTGAGGTGCGGGTCCTTGGCGATCACCCGTCTGGGCATGGCCCCTCCTGATCCGGAAGGCGGCTCGGCGCTTCTGCCATGTCATCGTCCAAATGGCCGTGAGGGGCAGGGCCGGAGGTCCCGAGTCGTTCTGCGGTCCCGGGCCGGCTGTGGTCCCGGGTCGGGCCGCGGTGACCTTCGGCTCTCCCGCTTTCCCGGCCGGGTTCCTAGGGTCGACGCAGCGGGGGACCCGAGCTGTGGAGGTGGGCAGGATGGGTCGACTCGACGGCAAGGTCGCGATCGTCACTGGCGCCGCGCGCGGCATGGGCGAGGCGGAAGCCCGGGTGTTCGTCGCAGAGGGAGCCCGCGTCGTGGTGTGCGATGTGCTCGATGACGAGGGCGAACTCGTGGCGAAGGCGTTGGGGGACCACGCGATCTTCGCCCATCTGGACGTCGCGAACGAGACCGACTGGCAGCTGGTCCTGGCCGCCGCGGAGCATACTTTCGGCACCCCTGACGTGCTCGTGAACAACGCCGGGATCCTGCGCTTCGCGCCCATTCTGATGATGGATCGCACTGAGTTCGACTCGGTCCTGCAGGTCAACCTCGTCGGGCCGTTCCTCGGCATGAAGGTGGTCGGCGCGGCGATGACCGCGGCCGGCAGGGGTTCCATCGTCAACGTCTCCTCCATCGGCGGCCTGATCGGCTACTCGATGCTGGGCGCCTACGTGGCCAGCAAGTGGGGGTTGCGCGGACTCACGAAGTCGGCGGCGATCGAGTTCGGCAAGTCGGGCGTCCGGGTCAACTCGTTGCACCCGGGAGGGGTGGACACCCCGATGGCGAACCCGAGCGGCGGTGACCTCGACCCGACGCCTTACCTCGGGCAGCCGATCCCGCGCATCGGGCGACCGGAGGAGATCGCCCAGCTGGCCCTGTTCCTCGCGTCCGACGAGTCGTCGTTCAGCACCGGTTCTGAGTTCGTGGCCGACGGCGGAGCCACTGCCGGCAAGGACATGGGGTGACCGGCAGTCCCGACCCCCGGACGTCGATTGGGGGTACTACGAGTGGGGGGTACTACGAGCCGGAGAGGAAGACCGGGTGACCCTCCACCGAGCCGATGTCGTCGCCCGCGACCTCGAGCAGGTGGTCGGCGAGCTGCCGCAGCGCGCGGGCGACCGCGATCTCGTCGCCGATCTCGGGAACGTCCGGGTCGCCCGGGCGCCGGCGGGCCGTGGCCCGTGACTCGAGCCGCTCGGGCGACTCGCTGACGAGCACTGCGTGGGCGCTCGTGCGGTCGCCGGACTCGAACAGGTCGACGTTGACGTGCCACGACTTCACGTGGTGGACGCCGGCGAAGCGAGCCTCGGCGTCGCCGGCTTCGGCGTGGTGTCCCGCTGGCCGGACGATGGCGTCGGGTCCGGGGAAGACCAGGCAGCGCTGCCCGTTGCTCGACCATTCGACGAGGTACGGCGGGGAGCCGTCCGTGTGCCGGACCTCCACGATGCGTCCGTCGCGCGCCGACCCGTCGACCTTCGCGGCAGCGACGATGAGGGTGTCTCCGACCTGAGCCTTCATGGCGTCCTCCTGGTGCGTCCGGCGTTCCCCCCAGCCAACTGCGCTCGAGCGTCGGGCCGCTAGGTACGAAGGTCCTTTCACCCCTTCTCTACTCGAGCGGGTACGCGTCGATCAGCTTCGGCAGCTGGACCGCGGCGTCCGGCGACCAGAGCGTCGGTGGCACGACGTTCTGCCACGCACCGACGATCGAGTTTCCGTAGTTGTGCCCGTGCTCGGGAGGGACGCTCACCCCGAAGAACTGGTCCACCGTCACCGGCAGGAAGGTGACAACCGGGTACCACCGCGTCTGGCTCGACACGTCCGGCCCGCGTGGCTCGGTGAGCCAGTCGGGCTTGCGGGTCATCAGGTCTGGGCTCCACCACACCACCGGGCCCGAGGCGTGCTGCAGGTAGACCACGTGCGGCCACGGCCAAGAGGCGCCCGGCTTGGCCAGGTCGTCTGCGCTGGCGCCGAATCGGACGGTCTGCCCGGCCCGGTAGACCGGTTGCCACTGCGGGCTCCCGGCGTCGCGCGTCCGCGTGATGTCGCCCCACGGCTGGCCGAAGCTCGGGGTACCGAGGAACAGCGCTCCGTCGGTGCGGGACGTTAGGTCGCCGGCGCTGCCGAACGCGGACTGCGCCGCGAACGAGCCCAGACTCAGGCCGTACGAGATCAGCTTGGGCCGGGACCTGGCCGGCAGCGCGCTCCAGCGAGCGGACACCGCGTCGAAGAGCTCGCGGCCGGCGTCGGCTGCCCGCTGCGCGTCGACCAGGTCGAGATCCAGCTCAGCAGGTACGAGTACTGGATCGTGGCGATCGCCGTGTCGCCGTTCCACATGTACTCCAGCGAGTCGACGGACTGCGGCTCCAGCCAGCCGGTGCCCGTGGCGCCGGCGACGACGAGGACCGAACGGTCGAAGGCGCCGGTCCGCTCGAGCTCACGGACCGCCAGGTCGGCCCGATCGCGTGCCGTCGACGCCGAGTCGAGCCCGACGTAGACCCGGATGGGCAACTTCGACGGCTGCCCGGGTAACGATGTCAGCTGGGCGGTGGTGGGTTCGCGCCCGACGAAGTTGCGGCCCTCGCGGCCCAGGGAGTCCCAGCTCACCAGGGACTCCGGGCCGCCGGACCGCGACGCGCTCACCGGCTGGGTGACCCCGGGCGTGGTGGTGGCGTTGGACGACGAGTAGATGCCGTCAGCGGCGCCGATGAACGCGTTGAAGGCCAGGCCGGTCCCGAGGCCGTACCCGATGGCCGCCCCGAAGCCGGCGATGATGCCCTCGAACAGCCACGGTCGAGGCAGGAGCGACGGAGTGAGCGACACGACCCGGACCGGTGGGGGGCAGCCGGGTCAATGACCTTGCTCGTGTCCGCCATGCGGCACATCGTGCCGGTCGTCACCCGCGCCTGCTCGGCCGAGGCTACTGAGCGCCGGCGACGCGATCCTTCTTCGCGGCGTCGACACTCGCGCGCAAAGCCTCCATGAGGTCGAGGACCTGGCCGCCCTCCTCGGCCGGCGCGGCCGCGACGACCTCGCGGCCGGCCACCTTCGCGTCGACGAGCTCGGTCAGCGCAGCGCGGTAGTCGTCATGGAACTGGCCCGGGTCGAAGTCCTCGGACAACGCCTCGACGTACGAGGTGGCCATGGCGGCCTCCTGCGGCCGCACCTCGACGTCGCCGTCCAGGAAGCCGAAGTCGGGCACCCGGACCTCGTCGGGCCAGAGCAGGGTCTGCAGCACCATGACTTCGCCCTGGGCGCGCAGGGTCGCGAGTCGCTCGCGCTGGCGCAGTGCGATCTTGACCACGGCGACCTTGTCGGTCTTGGCCAGCGTGTCGCGCAGCAGCACGTACGGCTTGGGGTCGCTGGTGGGGTCGGCGAAGTACGCCTTGTCGAGCAGCAGCGGGTCGATCTGGTCGGCCGGAACGAAGCTCAGGACCTCGACCGCCTTGAGCGTCGGCACGGGCAGGTCGGCGAAGTCCCCGTCGGTGAGCACGACCATCGCCCCGTCGGGCAGCTCGTATCCCTTGGCGATGTCCGCGTAGGGCACCTCGTCACCGTCGATCGAGCAGATCCGCTTGTACTTCACCCGCCCGCCGTCCTTGGCGTGCACCTGCCGGAAACCGATGTCCTTCTCCTCGGTGGCCGACACCAGGCGTACGGGGATGGACACCAGCCCGAACGAGATCGAGCCCTTCCAGACGGTCTGCATGGTCCTGCCCCTCGTCCGCGGTGAGCCGCACCGGTGCGGTCCCGCCCATGATCGCGCCAAGATGCCGTCCGAGGCCACCTTGCGACACGCAGCGCGCCCTGCGCCACGTCGTCGGAGGGCCGTGCCACGGTGGTCGGTGTAGGCCCTGTGGTGTGCGGGGGCCCGGTGGGAAGGTGGACCAGATGAGCGTGACGACCAAGGCTTGGTGTGGCGACTGCCGTACGACCCAGGTCTTCGAGCAGACCGGTGGCGACGAGTCGGTGTGCACCGTCTGCGGCGGCGGGTGGGTCGACCTGGTGACCTTCGAGGTCGCTGCCCCTGTGGTCTCCGGACGAGCAGTCCCCGCCGTCATCCGAGTCGTCGCCTGAACCCCGAACGCGAGCTGGCCCTGCTCCGGCAGTACGAACCGACGCTGCGCTTCAACCAGGGCGAGCTCTTCTTCCCGATGGCGGTCGACGACTACCTCGCTCAGGCGTCGCTGTGGCTGGGCGACGGCGGCCAGAGGATCCAGCTCGCCGGGCCCGGTGAGCTGTCGGCGGACCGGCTCGCCGAGATCGGGCGCTCGCACGTCGGCCGCGCGCTGTACCTCCAGCGGGTCGACGTCCCACTCGGCGGTTCGGCGTACCGCGCCTGGCGACGCCGCCCCGGCCGGCCGGCGTTCCGTCCGAGCAGCAGGTTCGCGGTGGTCGGCCTGACCTCGCGGATGCTCGACACCTTGATGCGGCTGAGTCTGGTGCTGCGCGGCAAGGTGCCCGGCGGCTACACCGCAGCGGCCCAGCTCGCGTACGAGTCGAGCCCGAGCCGCTCGCGTCCGGTCTACTACGGGCACGTCTCCCGCGATGGCGGCTACCTCGTCCTGCAGTACTGGTACTTCTACGCGATGAACGACTGGCGTTCGACGTTCGGCGGCGTCAACGACCACGAGGCCGACTGGGAGCAGGTGACGCTCTTCCTCACCGACGAGCCCGAACCCGTCCTGCGCTGGGTGGCGTTCAGCTCGCACGACGAGGTCGGTGACGACCTGCGCCGGCACGCGGACGACCCCGACATCGAGTGGGTCGGGAGCCACCCGGTCGTCTACGCGGGCGGCGGATCGCACTCGGGTGCCTATCTGCGCGGCGAGTACCTCGTCACCGCGGGCATCCGGCTGCCGCCGCGCGTCGAACGGGTTCGCCGGTCGGTGCTACGGGTGCTGCCGTGGTTCGACCCCGCCGACTCCGAGATCGGCATTCCGTACATCGACTACCGCAGGGGCGACGGTGTGAGCCTCGGCGCGGGCGAAGACGCGGAGTGGACGGCCGTGCGCATCGACGACGCGACGCCCTGGGTGAACGGCTTCCGTGGTCTGTGGGGCCTGGACACCCGCGACCCATTGGGCGGCGAACGCGCCCCGGCCGGCCCCCGCTACGAACGCAGCCAGGCCATCCGGGCGTCCTGGGGTCAGCCCGTGTCCTGGGCCGGACTCGACAAGGAGGCTGCGACCGACGACGAGGCGCTGCGCGACTTCGCGGCGATGCGTTCGTGGGCACACGGCCAGCTGGCCGAGGTGGTCGCGCGGCTCGAGGTCCTGCGCACCAGCGTGCGTGGCGTCCGACTGGCCGAGCGTTCGCTCGGACGTTCCCCGCGTCGGCCGAGCGCGAGCCTGCGCGCGCTCCAGGTCGAGCTGGACGGGCTGCGCGGCGACGAGGCGCGACTGCTCGGTCAGCTCGAGCTGCTCGACCGCGTGCCCGAGGAGCTGGTCGCGGGCGAGGGTGTCCCGCCGACCGATGCCCCGCACGCGCACCTGGAGCACCGGGCCCTGCCGCTGGGGCGCGCGGCGGACAGCGGCAGGCTGCTGCGCGTGTGGTCGGCGGCCTCGGCCAGCTTGGTGCTCGGGTTCCTCGGCGCGGTGCTGCTCGTCAAGGACACCGGTGTCGTGGTGCCGTTCCTGATCGTCGGCGGCGTGATGATCGTGATCGAGGCCACTCTGCGGCGTCGGCTGTTGTCGCTGCTGCTCGGGGTCGCCCTTGCGGCCTTCGCCGGGCTGGTCGTCTGGGCGATCGCGTCCCTCGTCGTGGGCAACCTGCGCGGCGGGTTCGGCGTCCTGTTCCTGCTGGCGGCCGCCTACATGGCCTTCCAGACCGTGCAGGAGGGCGTCCGCACGCGCGAGTGAGGCGCTGCCCGGCCCCCGGGAATGGCGCCACGTGAGGTCGACGTTGGAGGCAGTGCCGCGTCCGCGCAGAACGAGGAGTTCTCATGGCCACCGTCGAGATGACCGAGTCGGCGTTCGAGTCCACCATCAATGAACACGACATCGTGCTGGTCGACTTCTGGGCCGCCTGGTGCGGCCCCTGCCGTGCGTTCGGGCCGGTCTTCGAGTCGGCGTCCGACGCCCATCCCGACATCGTGTTCGGCAAAGTCGACACCGAGGTCGAACAGTCGTTGGCGGGGGCGGCCGGCATCACGTCGATCCCGACCCTGATGGCTTTCCGTGACGGCATCCTCGTGTTCGCCCAGGCAGGGGCGCTCCCCGCCGCAGGTCTGGAGCAGGTGATCGGCGGTGTCCGGGGGCTCGACATGGACGACGTGCGCCGGCAGCTTGCCGAGCAGGAGCCCGCCAGCTCCTGAACCTCAGGCCGGCTGGCGCCGCAGGTACACCAGGTCGGTGACCTGGTGCCCCAGGTCGAGGCCGGCCCGCTCGAACTTCGTGACCGGGCGTTTCTCCGGACGTGGTGCGGGGCCTGCGTACGCGTTGGCCAGCAGGGGTTCGGCGTCGAGCACCTCGCCCATCTGTCGGGCGTAGTCGCACCAGTCGGTCGCCACGTGGAGGAACCCGCCCGGACGGAGCCGCGACCCGAGCAAGGCCACGAAGTCCGGCCGAACGAGCCTGCGCTTGTGGTGGCGAGCCTTGGGCCACGGGTCGGGGAAGAACGCGCGCACCCCGGCCAACGACCCGCGCGCGATCTGGTCGCGCACCAGCTCCATCGCGTCGCCGTGGGCGACCCTGACGTTGGTCAACCCGGTGGCCTCGATCCGGGTCAGCAGCCGGGCGACGCCGGGGGTGTGCACATCGATCGCGAGGATCCCGGTGCCTGGGTCAGCGGCAGCCATGCTGGCCGTCGCCTCGCCGAGACCGAACCCGATCTCCAGGACGACCGGGACCCCGCTGCCGAACCGGCACTCGAGGTCCAGCGGGAGCCCGTTGACGTCGATCCCGAGCCGGGGCCAGAGCCGGGCGACCTCCGACCTGGCCTGGGCGGACATCCGGCCGCGCCGCGCGTGGAAGCTGCGAATGTGCGGGTTGAGTCCTTCGATCGACATCGGACCAGGATCGTACGTTCCCAGCCGTGGAACGTCCGAGCCCGGTGTCCCGTTGTCCCGTTGTGCCTGGGACCTCGTTGACGCGTCGCGGATTCCTGACCGGGGCCGGGGTCCTGGTGGCCGCGGGTGGGCTCGGCGGTTGCACCTCCGACGCCGCGGCTCCGGCGGTGTCTACGGGTCCGTCCCCCAGCGAGGCCCCGGGGCTGCCCCCGACGGCGTCAGCCCGCCCGACCCCGGCGGTCGACGCGTTGCCGGCCTCCACGGTGTGGCACCCGGCTGCCGCGGACGTCACCCCTGCCGCAAAGCAGCGCGCGGTTGCGACCGTCGAGGCGATGACCCGGTGGACAAGGACGTCCGCGGGACCGCGGCTGGGCTCCGGCGTCGAGGCGACCTCACGCGTGGTCGACGCGCAGTACGGCGGGATCCTCAGCTCGTCGGCCAGCGTCCTCGTGGTGGTCGACCAGTGGCTGCGGCGCGCCGACGGCCCGACCGTGGTCACGGGCACCACCGTGGACGTGCGGCTCTCCCGTCGCGGGTCCGGGTGGGCGGTCACCGCTGTTCTTCCGGCCAAGCCGGGAGGTCCGTCCCCGGCGCTTTCCCCGCTCGCCCGCTCGGTGCTCGCCGACCACCGGGTACTGCTGCCGTTCGCGGCGCGCGCCGACGTCGCCTCGGGCTCGATCTCGACCGGCGTCCTGACCGCGCTGCTGACCCTGTCGCGTAGCCACGTGCTCCATGTCAGCGTCGTGAAGTCCGGGCACCCGCTCCTGGTGTTGGGGACGGCCCGGCCCAGCGACCACCCACGCGGGCACGCGGTCGACATCTGGGCGGCCGACGGCCGACCCTTCGTCGACCCGGCGAACCACGGGTTGGCTTTCGCCGTGATGCGGGCCGGCGTCGCCGCGGGGGCGTACCAAGCAGGCGGCCCCGCCGACCTCGACGGGGGCGGCTCCAGCTTCTTCAGCGACCGCACCCATCAGGACCACGTGCACCTGGGGTTCCACGACTGACGTCGCGGGCAAAACGCCCGGTTCGACCCTCTTCTCAAATACCGCAGACGTGGTACGGTTGCCACTGGTTGCAGTTGCAGTTCCTCGTACGTTCTTGAACGCCCGCGGCTCTCTGCGGGCGTTTTCTTGTCCGTGGCTCTCCAGGGAGTGGGACGAAGGCAGCAAGCAGCCGACGGATCCGCGAGGTGCGGATCCGGTAGTCCCCCAAGAGGAGAAGGCACCATGGCTCAGGGCACCGTCAAGTGGTTCAACGCTGAAAAGGGCTTCGGATTCATCGCACAGGACGGCGGCGGCGCCGACGTCTTCGTTCACTTCAGCGCGATCGTGGCCGATGGCTACCGCTCGCTGGACGAGAACCAGCGCGTCGAGTTCGAGATCACCCAGGGCCCGAAGGGCCCGCAGGCGGAGCAGGTC
>JBBQWS010000029.1:0-39626 GCA_038210415.1 Actinomycetes bacterium | reverse complement strand
CCGCTCGACTTGCATGTGTTAAGCACGCCGCCAGCGTTCGTCCTGAGCCAGGATCAAACTCTCCGTTGATGTCTATATGGTTCCGCAGGCGAACCTGCGAGGACCGACACGGTGAGCGGTTGCCAGCTGGGAATCAACTGGACAACCTTTAAGATCTGGCGATTTCAGACGTTACTGTCGTCTGTCTTCACCAAAGGAATTCTGTCCTAGGACGCGCACAGACCGAATGGCCTGCCGCCAACCCTAGGGACAGGGTTTTTTGGCATTGACTTTTGGCACGCTGTTGAGTTCTCAAGGAGCGGACGCGCACCGACAGCAGGCCTTCCGGCCGACCTTCGGGGCAACCCTTCTAACTTAGCCGTTCCGTCCATCTGGGTCAAATCGTCCCGAGTGACCGCACAGCCACCCCGCGCAGGAGCCGACGACCAGGTTTCACTGGCGTCAGGTTCAGCTTGGGGGTCGCCCCGGGACCGACCACCTTTCGGTGTTCGTTCCTCCCTGTCGGGCAACGAGGTGAACAGTACGTAGCCGGATCACGCCGAGTCAAATCGGGTCCGCTGTCCTTGTGTTTCCGCAGGTCAGGGGCCTGTTGATCACTTCTCGGGCGATTCCGCCGGCTCCAGCGGGCCGACTCTGCGGACGCCCGCGACCGACCTTCGACCTCTGCGCAGCACCAGCCAGCGACCGTGCAGCCAGTCGTCGCGTTCCGGGCGCGCGTCCGGGTCGACGATCTTGCGGTTGTTCACGTAGGCGCCGCCCTCGGCCACCGTGCGTCTGGCCGCCGCCCGGCTGGGAGCGAGGTTGGCCGCCACCAGGTGGTCGATGAACGCGGTGGCGGTCTCGCCAGGGGCCCATGAGGTCTCCAGCAGAGCCGGCTCGAGGGTCTGCAGCGGCAGGTCCGCGAGCTCGCCCTGGCCGAACAGCGCCCGGCTGGCGGCAAGCGCGGCGTCGGCCTGCGCTGACCCGTGCACGAGGGCGGTGAGCTCGAGGGCGAGCTGCCGTTGGGCCGCCCGGGCCTGCGGACTCGTCCTCGTCTCCTCCTCGAGCGCCTCGATCTCGGCGCGGGGGCGGAGGCTGAAGATCCGAAGGTACGTGGGCACGTCTCGGTCGTCAGCGTTGATCCAGAACTGGTAGAAGGCGTACGGCGAGGTCAGCTCGGGGTCGAGCCAGACGGTTCCGGACTCGGTCTTGCCGAACTTGGTCCCGTCGGCCTTGGTGATGAGCGGGGTCGCGAGCGCGTGCGGACTCACTCCCTCCACCTTGTGGATCAGGTCGAGGCCCGCGGTCAGGTTGCCCCACTGGTCACTGCCGCCGGTCTGCATCCGGCAGCCGTACCGACGGAAGAGCTCGAGGAAGTCCATCCCCTGCAGGATCTGGTAGCTGAACTCCGTGTAGGAGATGCCGGCCTCGGAGTTCAGCCGGGCGCTGACCACCTCCTTGGTGATCATCTTGTTGACGCGGAAGTGCCGCCCGACCTCCCGCAGGAGGTCGATCGCGGACAGCTCGGCCGTCCAGTCGAGGTTGTTGACCATCACGGCGGCGTTGCTGCCCTCGAAGGACAGGAACGGCTCGACCTGCCCGCGGATCCGCTCGACCCAGCCGGCGACGACGTCAGGCTCGTTCAGGGCGCGTTCGGCGGTCGGCTTCGGGTCGCCGATCAGGCCGGTCGCACCACCGACCAGGGCCAACGGACGATGTCCGGCGTTCTGGAACCTGCGCAGCGTGAGGATCTGGACGAGGTTCCCCAGGTGCAGGCTGGGCGCCGTCGGGTCGAACCCGCAGTACAGCGTGACGGGGGCTTCGTCGAGCGCGGCCCGCAGCGCACCCAGGTCGGTGCTCACCGCGACCAGACCGCGCCACAACAGGTCGTCGAGGAAGTCGGAGGACCCCGTCGGTGGGAAGTCGGGCTCGGCATCGGTCACGGCGGCCATTGTGGCGCACGCCGGACCGAGGCGCGGTACCGGCTGACCGTCGGTTCTGCGTCGAGCCAGAACCGCCATGCGCGGTCGGCCGCCGCGCTCACGCCGACCCGGGGGCCGCTTCGGACCGTATCCGGGTCGCGCGGACCCTTGCCGGCCACCAACCGCACGTAGGACTCGGGGTCGAGGAGGTCGAGACCACTCGCCGAACCGTCGAGTCCCAACGCGGCACACAGGTTCGCCGGACCGCGTGCGAGGTCGACGTCACGACGGGCGGCCGGGCGGCGCTCTCGGGCGACGTCCGACCCCCTCACCACCGCACCGGCCCTCAGCAGGACCGCGGAAGCCTGCCCGGCCGGGCCCGTGACGACGTTGAGGCACCAGTGCATGCCGTAGGAGAAGTAGACGTACGAGTGGCCGGGGGCACCGAACATGATCGCGGTGCGAGGCGTCGGGCCCCGGTGTGCGTGGGAGGCGGGGTCCAGCCCCTGACCGGAGTAGGCCTCGACCTCGGTGATCCGCAGGGCCACCCGGTCGGTCTCGACGATGCAGCCGAGCAGAGCGGGCGCGACCTCCAGCACCGGCCCGGCGAGGTGAGCCCGCGACGGCCTCGGCATCAGTGCCCGGCAGCCCAGGCCGCATCGCGGCGCACGACCTCGCCCAGGTCCGCGAGCTGCTCACGCACGCGCACGGGGGCGGTGCCGCCGAATGCCGAACGCGCGGCCAACGACCCGGCGACCGACAGCACGTCACGCACGGCCGGGAGCAGATGCGGCGAGATCGCCAGGAGCTGGGCGTCGGTCAGGTCGGGCAGCTCGATCCCGTGCTCCTCGCACTCCTGCACACACGCGCCGGCCAGCTCGTGCGCCTCACGGAACGGAACCCCCTGCTGAACCAGCCACTCGGCGACATCGGTAGCCAGCGCGAAGCCTTCCGGCGCGGAGGCCGCCATCCGTGGGCGGTCGAAGCGCATCGTGGCGACCATCCCGGTCATCGCCGGGAGCAGGACGTCGAGGGTGTCGATCGTGTCGAAGACCGGTTCCTTGTCCTCCTGCAGGTCGCGGTTGTAGGCGAAAGGCAGACCCTTCAACGTCGCCAGCAGACCGGTCAGGTGGCCGATCACCCGCCCCGCCTTGCCCCGGGCCAGCTCGGCGACGTCGGGGTTCTTCTTCTGCGGCATGATCGACGAACCGGTCGAGTACGCGTCGTCCAGCCGCGCCCAGCCGAACTCGCGGGAGGCCCACAGGCAGACCTCCTCCCCCAGCCGGGACAGGTGCACGGAGACCATCGAGGCGGCGAAGAGGAACTCCGCTGCGAAGTCGCGATCGGAGACGGCGTCGATGGAGTTGGGGATCGCGCCCGTGAACCCCAGCTCGGCGGCCACGGCCTGTGGGTCCAGCGGCAACGACGAACCGGCCAGAGCCCCGGCGCCGAGCGGGGAGAAGGCCGTGCGCCGGTCCCAGTCGCGGAGCCGGTCGACGTCGCGGGCGAGTGCGTGGGCGTGCTTCGCCAGTTCGTGTCCGAACGAGACCGGCTGGGCGTGCTGCAGATGGGTGAACCCCGGTGCGGGCGCATCGACCAGGTCGGCTGCCTGGGTCAGGATCGCGTCCTGGAGCGCGGTGATCTGCCGTACGAGCGTTCGGGCGGCCGAACGGAGGTAAAGGCGGAAGTCCGTCGCCACCTGGTCGTTGCGCGAGCGCCCGGCTCGGAGCTTCCCGCCCAAGGTGCCGAGCCGCGCGACCAGGCCGCGCTCCAGCGCGGTGTGGACGTCCTCGTCGGCGACCGTCGGCGCGAAGGCCCCACTGGCGACGTCCGCCGCGAGCGAGTCCAGCGCCTCGAGCGTGGCGGCGAGCTCGTCCGCATCGAGGAGCCCCGCCCGGTGCAGCACCCGGGCGTGGGCGCGCGAAGCCGCCAGGTCGTACGGCGCCAACCGCCAGTCGAAGTGCACCGACATGGACAGCGCCGCGAGCGCCTCCGCGGGACCGCCTGCGAACCGACCCCCCCACAACCGGAGCGGCTCGTCGGGCGTGGTCGGCTCGGTCACCCCTCGACCTTACGGCCGTCACGCCGCGCGGCGATCTTGCTGGGCAGACCCCACAGGTCGATGAATCCCTTGGCCAGCGACTGGTCGAACGTGTCGCCGGTGTCGTACGTCGCCAGAGCGAAGTCGTACAGCGACTCGTGGCTGCGCCGGCCGGTGACCACGGCCCGGCCGCCGTGCAGCGTCATCCGGATGTCGCCGGAGACGGACTCATTGACCTCGTCCACGAAACCGTCGAGGGCCCGCTTGAGGGGGCTGAACCACAGGCCGTCGTAGACGAGCTCGGCCCAACGCTGCTCCACGCCTCGGGTGAAGCGGGCGAGGTCACGCTCGACCGTGACGTTCATGAGTTCCTGGTGAGCGGTGATCAGTGCGATCGCCCCCGGCGCCTCGTAGATCTCTCGGCTCTTGATGCCCACCAGTCGGTCCTCGACCAGGTCGAGCCGACCGACGCCGTGGGCACCTGCCCGGGCGTTGAGCTCCTGGATCGCCTGCAGCATCGTGACGTGACGCCCGTCGATGGCGACCGGGGCACCCTCGGCGAAGGTGATGACCACCTCGTCGGGCTCGCGGGACGTCGCCGGGTTCTGGGTGTAGTCGTAGACGTCCTCGATCGGACCGTTCCAGATGTCCTCGAGGAAGCCGGTCTCGACGGCCCGGCCCCAGACGTTCTGGTCGACGGAGTACGGGGACTTCTTGGTGACGTCGATCGGCAGCCCCGCTCGCTCGGCGAACTCGATCGCCTTGTCCCGGGTCATGCCGTAGTCACGCACGGGGGCGATGCAGGTGAGGTCCGGAGCCAGCGCGCCGATACCGACCTCGAACCGGACCTGGTCGTTGCCCTTGCCCGTGCAGCCGTGGCCGACGATCGTCGCGTGGTGCTTGTGCGCGGCGGCGACCAGGTGCTTGACGATGACCGGGCGGGACAGCGCGGAGACCAGCGGGTATCGGTCCATGTAGAGGGCATTGGCCTTGAGGGCCGGCAGGGCGTACTCGTCGGCGAACTCGTCCTTCGCGTCGGCGACCTCGGCCTCGACAGCGCCGCAGTCCAAGGCCCGCTGGCGGATGACCTCGATGTCCTCGCCACCCTGGCCCACGTCGGCCGCGACGGCGATCACCTCGGCACCGGTCACCTCGGCGATCCAGCCGATGGCCACCGAGGTGTCGAGGCCACCGGAGTAGGCGAGTACGACGCGGTCCTTCACGGGAGTTCTCCTTGCGCTTCGAGTTCGTCGGACGGGTTCGTGCGACTACGGGCGGGGACGTGCCGTGGATACGTACGGTCAGTGCGGTTCGGCCAGAGCGAGCAGGGTGGCGGCCACGGCCGCACCCCCTGCCGGGTCGCGGGTGACCAGCAGGATGGTGTCGTCACCGGCCACCGTTCCGATGACCTCGGGCAGCAGGCTGTGGTCGATGCTCGACGCGAGGTACTGCGCACCGCCCGGCGGCGTCCGGAGGATGACGATGTTCGCCGAGCTGTCGACGGACACGAGCAGGTCCTCGCACCGACGACGCAGCCGGTCGACTGAGCTGCTCTCGTCGTCCGCAGGACGGGGGGTGGCGTCGCCGCCCTCCCCCGGCACCGCGTAGCACAACGTGCCACCGAGGTCGCGCACCCGGACGGCTCCGAGCTCGTCGAGGTCGCGGGACAACGTGGCCTGCGTGACGTGGAAGCCGTCGTCGGCGAGGAGCCGCAGCAGCTGGGACTGAGAGCGCACCCGGTGCTGCGCGAGGAGCGCGACGACGCGCTGGTGCCGGGCGGCGCGCGTGTGGACCAGGCTCATGGGGTGGCTCCAGGGAGCGAGTCGAGTGCCTCGGCGAGCTTCGCGACGAAGACGGCGACGTCGTCGTCGGTGAGGACGAGGGGCGGCGCGAGCCGGATCACGTCCCGGCCGATCGCGTTGACCAGCACCCCGCGGCTGCGCAGGGCCGCCTCGAGGTCGGCGGCCACCGGCTCGGTGAGCACCAGGCCGAGAAGCAGCCCTGAACCGCGGACCTGGCCGACCGCCGGGTGCCCGAGACCGAGCACCCCGGAGACGATGGCCGCACCCAGCGCGGAGGCACGCTCGAGCAGGCCCTCGCCCTCGATCGTGTCGAGGACTGCGAGCGCGGCCGCGGCCGAGACCGGGTTCCCGCCGAAGGTGGACCCGTGGTGGCCCGGACGAAACAGGTCGGCTGCGGCGCCGAAGGCCAGGCACGCGCCGATGGGGAGCCCGCCACCGAGCCCTTTCGCCAGGGTCACCACGTCGGGCGCGAGACCGAGGTGCTGGTGCGCGAACCAGGTCCCGGTACGACCGATGCCTGTCTGCACCTCGTCGAGGACGAACAACGCCCCGGACGCGCGCGCGTACCCCTGCGCATCGGCGAGGTAGCCAGGCGGTGCCGGGTAGATCCCCGCCTCCCCCTGCACCGGCTCGAGCAGGACGGCAGCGGTGGACGCCCCCACAGCAGACCGCAGCGCTTCGGAGTCGCCGTACGGGACGAACTCGACGTCGCCGAAGAGCGGCAGGAAGGGCTCGCGCTTGCCGGGCTGCCCGGTGGCCCCCAGAGCACCCAGGGTGCGGCCGTGGAAGGAGCGCTCGGCAGCGACGACGCCAGGCCGTCCGGTGAGCCGAGCCAGCTTGAGCGCGGCCTCGTTGGCCTCGGCGCCGCTGTTGCAGAAGAAGACCCGACCCGGACGACCGTCAAGGGCCAGCAACCGCTCCGCAAGCTCGACCGAAGGAGGGTTGATCGCCAGGTTCGACGTATGGCCCAGCGTGGCAACCTGCCTGGACACGGCGTCGACCACTGCCGGGTGCGCATGGCCCAGAGCGTTCACGGCGATCCCGGCGACGAGGTCGAGGTACTCCGCACCGTCCGCGTCCCAGACGTGGGCTCCCTTGCCGCGAACCAGGGCGAGCGGAGGGGTTCCGTAGTTGTCCATCAGGGACGAGCGCCACCGCCCGCGCCACTGTTCGTTGGTCGTCACGGGACCACCTGGGTGCCGACGCCCTCGGACGTGAACACTTCGAGCAGGAGGGCGTGGGCCACGCGGCCGTCGAGCACGTGGGCCTTGGGCACTCCCCCGTCGACCGCCCGGAGGCAGGCCTCCATCTTCGGGATCATGCCGCTGGACAGGGACGGGAGCAGCACGCGCAGGGCGTCGGTGGTGAGCTCACTGATGACCTCGTCACTGGCCGGCCAGTCGGCGTAGAGGCCCTCGACGTCGGTCAGGACGACGAGCTTCTCGGCGCCCAGCGCGACCGCCAGGGCGGCCGCCGCCGTGTCCGCGTTGACGTTGTACACGTTGCCGTCCACGGACCTGGCCACGCTCGACACCACCGGGATCAGCCCGTCCGCGAGCAGCCCCTGGACGAACGCCGGCTCGACCTGCACGACCTCGCCGACGAGACCGAGGTCGGTCAACGAACCGTCGACCAGGACGTCGCGCCGTTCCGCGGTGAACAGGTGTGCGTCCTCGCCGGACATGCCGACGGCGAAAGCGCCGTGGACGTTGATCAGGCCCACGATCTCGCGTTGCACCTGGCCGGTGAGGACCATGCGGACGACGTCCATCGTCTCGGGCGTCGTGACGCGGTACCCGCCGCGAAACGCCGTCGGCACCCCCAGCCGCTCCAGCATCGCGCTGATCTGCGGGCCGCCGCCGTGCACGACGACCGGGCGCAGACCCACGTGCCGAAGGAACACGACATCCTCCGCGAAGGCCTGCTTGAGCGAGTCGTCGGTCATCGCGTTGCCGCCGTACTTCACGACGACGGTCGCTCCACGGAACCGCTCCAGCCAGGGCAAGGTCTCCGTCAGGACGGCGGCCTTCGCGAGCGCGGCGGCGCGCCTGGCCTGGTGACCGGCCGGGGTCCCGCTCATGTGGAGTACACGGAGTTCTCGTGGACGTACTCGGCGGTCAGGTCGTTGGTCCACACAGTCGCGCACGACTGGCCGGCGGCGAGGTCGACGGTGATCCGAACCTGCCGTCCGGTGAGGTCGACGAGCGCACGGTCGTCGCCGGGGGCCGACCGTCGACAAACCCAAACGCCGTTGATGGCGACGGCTAGCTGGTCGCTCTCGAACACCGCGGCGGTCGTGCCAGCCGCAGCGAGAACCCGGCCCCAGTTGGCGTCCTCACCGTGGATGGCGCACTTGAGCAGGTTGCTGCGGGCAACGGCCCGCGCGACCTCGACAGCGTCGGCCTCGGTGACGGCACCGACGACCTCGACCGCGATCTCCTTGCTCGCCCCCTCGGCATCGGCGACCAGCACGCGGGCCAGAGTGGCGCAGGCGCGCTCGACGGCGGCGGCGAGCGCGCCGCCGGAAGGTTCGACATCCGCGGCTCCGCTCGCCAGCAGCAGGACCGTGTCGTTCGTGGACATGCAGCCGTCGGAGTCGACCCGGTCGAAGGTGCGCGAGACGGCCGCACGCAGTGCCGTGTCGAGGGTCGCGGGCGAAGCAACGGCGTCGGTGGTCAGCACCACGAGCATGGTGGCGAGCCCGGGCGCCAGCATGCCCGCACCCTTGGCCATGCCGCCCACTGAGAAGCCCTCACCCGCGACGACGACCATCTTGGGGACGGTGTCCGTCGTCATGATGGCGGTGGCCGCAGCAGCACCGCCGTCGGCCGAGGCCGCCGCAACCGCGGCGGTGACCCCGGCGAGCAGCCGCGGCATCGGCAGGAGCTCACCGATCAGCCCCGTCGAGCAGACAGCGACCTCACCCGCGCCGCAGCCGAGCGCGTCGGCGAGGTGCTCAGCGGTGGCGTGGGTGTCGGCGAACCCTTGCGGGCCGGTGCACGCGTTGGCCCCGCCCGAGTTCAGGACGACCGCACGCAGCTGTCCGTCCTGGAGCACCTGCTGGCTCCACAGCACGGGAGCCGCCCTGACCCGGTTCGAGGTGAAGACACCGGCGGCTGCCCGCAGCGGTCCGTCGTTGATGACGAGTGCGACGTCGAGGTTGCCGCTCGCCTTGATCCCGGCTCGGACCCCCGCGGCCCGGAAGCCGGCGGGGCCGGTGACGGTCACGGCCAGACCCCGATCGAAGACAGGCCTGAAGTCTCGGGCAGCCCCAGCACGAGGTTGGCGTTCTGGACCGCCTGACCCGCCGCGCCCTTGCCGAGGTTGTCGATGACGACGGTGACCACCGCGCGACCGGAGTGCTGGTCGGCTGCGGCCTGCAGCGCCGCAGCGTTCGAGCCGGCCGTCGCCTTCGTCGTGGGCCACACGCCGTCGGCCAGGAGGTGGACGAACGGCTCCAGGTCGTATGCGCCGGCCAGGCACTGCCGTAGGTCGGCCGTGCTCACCCCCGGGGCCAGCCGGGCCGTGCAGGTGGCAAGGATGCCACGGGGCATGGGCGCGAGCAGCGGGGTGAACGACAGCGTCACCGGGGACCCGACGACAGCCGTCAGCGCCTGCTCCATCTCCGGCGTGTGCTGATGGGTCCCGCCGACCTTGTACGACGACATCGCTCCCATCACGTTCGTGGCCAACAGCGCGTCGGAGGTCTTTCGACCGGCACCCGACGTGCCCGAAGCGGCGACGACGACCACGTCGGTGGTCTCGACCAGACCCGATCCGAGCAGCGGGGCCAGGCCCAGCGACACAGCGGTCGCGTAGCAGCCAGGGTTCGCGACCCTTGTGCTGGTGGCCACGGCCGCTCGGGCGCCGGGGAGCTCGGGCAGCCCGTACGCCCACGTCCCGGCGTGGTGCCCACCGTAGTAGCGCGTCCAGGCGGCGGGGTCCAACAGCCTGAAGTCGGCTCCGAGGTCGATCATCCGGAGGCTCGGTGCCAGCTGCGGGACCAGTGCGGCTGACTCGCCCTGAGGCAGCGCGAGGAAGACGAGGTCCGCCTCGCTCAGTGCCTCGGGGGACGTCGGCGCGAAGGTGCGACCGGCGAGCGGTGCGAGGCCCGGGTGCACTCCGGTGACGTCCTGCCCCGCGCTGCTGCCTGCACAGAGCGCGCCCAGCTCGAGGTCGGGGTGGCCCAGCACGAGCCGGAGCAGCTCTCCGCCCGCATACCCGCTGGCGCCGGCGACGGCGACGGTGAATCCCATACGCACAAATATACCAGAGCCTGTAACTTCATGCGGATAATCCCATCCCTGCGGAACCGGCGCCGCGCGCCCCGGGGCGACAAGGTGGCAGGCTGGGGGGATGCAGACCCGTCGGCTCGGCCGCCTCGAGCACCTGAGCACCGTCCTCATCTACGGCGCCGCTGCCCTGGGGTCGGTGACCCAGGACGAGGCCGACGCCTCGGTCCAGGAAGCCATCACCGCGGGCATCAATCACTTCGACGTCGCGGCGTCCTACGGCGACGCCGAGCTGCGGCTCGGCCCCTGGGCGGGCCGGCTCGGCCCCGACTCCTTCCTCGCCACCAAGACCGGCGAGCGCGAGGTCGACGCCGCTTGGCGGGAGATCAACACCTCGCTCGAGCGGCTACGGGTCGACCGGGTCGACCTGATCCAGCTGCACGCCGTGGGCGACCGCGACGAGCTCGACCAGGTCACGCGACCAGGCGGTGCCCTCGAGGCGGCCGTGCGCGCCCGGGACGAGGGGCTCGTCGGCGCCATCGGGATCACCGGGCACGGCGACGACGCCCCCGCGACCCACCGCGAGGCGCTGCACCGGTTCCCCTTCGACACCGTGCTCACGCCGTGGAACTACGTGCTGGCAGCAGACCCCGCCTTCGCAACCGAGTTCCACGCCCTGCGGGCCGAGTGCACTCGCCAGGACGTCGCGCTGATGACGATCAAGACCGTCTCGCGGCGGAACTGGCCTGAAGGCGCCGACCAGACCTACGCCACGTGGTACGAACCCTGGGACTCCAAGGAGCGAATCGACGCCTGCGTCGCGTTCGCGCTGCGCGAGCCCGGAGTCACCGGCATCGCGACCCCGGGCGACATCCACCTGCTCGGCGCCGTGATCGCCGCTGCCGAGCAGGCCGACGCCATGAGCGATGCCGACATCAAGGCGGCACTGGAGAAGGCGCCCGACTACAGCTCTCCGTTCATCAACATGCCCTGGTAGTCACGGCCCGGGACGCTCGGTGCTCACTGATCCCCGTGCTATCTGATCTCGGTGATCGTGGGGCCCGGGTCGAGGTCCTCGAGCGTACGAGCCGGCGCCTCTGTGGTCACCGGAGTGGCCTCCTGGGGCAGGCGCAGCGTGATCGGGTCCCTCGGCGCGAGCGGGTCAGCGCCTCGGACCACGACACTGCCGCGGAACACGGCCATGAAGGGAGCAGCTGCACTCGGCTCGACCGCGGCCGGACCGGTGAGCACCCCTCGCAGGAACCACCGCGGGCCGTCGACCCCGATGAACCGAACCGGACGCAGCGCCGACGATCCGTCGGGCTGCGGGAACGGCAGCTGGGCCATCAGGTAGGCGTCCAGCTCCCCTTCCGTCACGACGTCCGCGAGCCCGCCGTCCCGCGTGATCTCGGCTGCGATCTCACGTCGGACCTCGGCCCAGATGCCCTCGCCCCTAGGCGCTGCGAACGGCTGCAGCTGAAGCGCCGAGTCGCCGAGCACAGCCGTCACCGCGATGACGTTGCCCGTGGCTTCGTCGAGGTTGACCTGGATCTCCATGCCGTCGAGGCCCGGAACCCGGAGGCCACCCAGGTCAAGCCGGGTCGTCGCGTCGTCGGGAGCGTCCTCGACGTCCCAGGGGCCGGACGGGCGGGTGGGCGGCCCCGGCACCTCGGTGACGTCGGGGCTCTCGACCTCGGTGGTGTCGATTCCCTCGGCGTCGGACCCCTCGGCACTCTTACGGCGACGGAACACGGCTACTCCCCTCCGCCGGCGAGCGAAACGCCGCCGGTCGAACCGAACCCGCCCTCGGCACGTGCCGAGCCGGGCAGCTGCTGCACGACATGGAAGCGGGCTCGCTCGACCCGTTGGATCACCAGCTGCGCGATCCGGTCGCCCCTGGCGAAGGACACCGCGCTGCGCGGGTCGAGGTTGACCACGCTCACCATGACCTCGCCACGGTAACCCGCGTCGACCGTCCCGGGCGCATTCAGCAGGCTGACCCCGAACTTGGCCGCGAGCCCCGAGCGCGGATGGACGAACGCGGCAAAGCCGTCGGGCAGGGCGATCGCCACGCCCGTGGGCAGCAGGGCTCGCTCGCCTGGTTCGAGCACCGCGTCGACCGTCGTGTACAGGTCGGCGCCGGCGTCGCCCGGGTGCGCGTAGGAAGGCAGCGGCAGGCCGTCGTCCAGCTGCCGGATCAGAACGTCGAGGGGCGGAGGGGGCAGGCTCGTGGTCACGGCTGCTGACCCTACTGTGTGCTGATGAGCGCTGAACGCCCCGCGGGTGGGCCAAAGTACGACGAACGGCTCTGGGCCCCCTGGACGCTGCTCGCCGTCGCCACCACCCTGACCGCAACCCTGGGCCTGGCCTTCGGGTACCCGCTCGGCCTACCGGTCGGCCTCGGCACCTTCGTGCTCGTCGAGGCGCTCGTGCTGTGGGTGCTGTTCCGCGCATCAGGACGCGTGTCGGTCGGCGAGGGCCTCCTCACCGCTGGTCGGGCCAGCTTGCCGCTCAGCGCAGTCGGCCGTGTCACGTGCCTCGACCGGGAAGCGGCTGCTCTGCTGCGCGGACGTGGAGCCGATGCCCGCGCCTACCTGTTCCTTCGCCCCTGGGCTCCGCTGGCGGTCCGTGTCGACGTCGACGACCCTGAAGACCCCACGCCGTACTGGTACCTCTCTACGCGTCACCCGGACGAGCTTGCCGCGGCGATTTCGGCCCCGCACTGACGCGGCGAGAGGCGATGAGGCAGGGTGGGGGCCACCGAGCAGGACACACGAGAGGTGGGCGCCCGATGGCGGCACGAGAAAGCAACCTGGCCAGCCAGGCCGTCCTGATGATCGGCGGGATCGTGGCGGCCGCGGTGGCTCGCAAGGTGGTCCCGATCATCTGGGTCGCGGCGACGGGCAAGCCGGCCGTCGACGATCCTTCCGACCCGGACGTCCAGACCCGCGACGCGATCGTCTACGCGGTGCTGACCGGTGTCGCGGTGGCAGTCGGGCGCACCCTGGTCAGTCGTCGGGCCAATGCGATGAAGCGGCACGGGACCTCGCCCACGGCCGCCGTCGCGACCTGACCGACGGCTCCCCGGAGGGCAGCGCGCTGATCAACCGGCCCGCGGCCAGCCCGCCGAGGCCCCCGGACAATGGACGCCGGCGGCGCAGGTCGGCCCGGAGAGCGTCGCTGAGGGAGCGGGTCTGTCGCCGGTTGGTCACCGCGCCGTAGGCGGCACCCGCCATCAGTGGGGCCATGGTGCCGATGCCTCGGCCGGCCCTGATGACCAGTCGGCGCTGGACCCGCGACCTGGCCACGACGCCGAGAGCCGCGGACATGCTGGCCGGGTCCAGCGGGTTGATCCCCCGACGTCCGGCCCACGAGATCGCGTAGGCCGCCCCCCGCTGGGAAGGGGTGCCGTCTACCGCCACGCCGTAGACCTCGTGCAGCTCGGCGACCAGCTTGATCTCGATCGCGGCGACGGCCGCGGCCTCGACCACGAGCTGGAACGGGATGGTCACCATCGTCACCGGCACGGTCCACTGGACGGCGGTCATGGCTCCCCCGGCCAGGCCCACGCCCGAGGTGGCGAGCATCGCCTGACGGACGAGGGAGTCGGCGAGCTCTTCGCCGCTCAGGCCGCTGTGGTGCTCGCGCAAGGTGGTGAGGTCGCGTACGGGGATGTGTGGGGCGGCGTCGACGACGACCCCGGCCACCCAGCGGCCGCTGGCGAACGCCGCCCCGCCCGCCGCACGAGCCGAGCCGGCGAGGGCCACGGCGAGCTGGTTGAGCAACCGCGCCGTGACCCGGGACTCGGTGGTCTGCGCCAGCAGCCGGGCGAGGTCGGCCCCGGCGTCGGGGGAGCGCTCCGGGAGGGAGGTCATGGCGAGATGCAGCCGGCTACGCGGCGCACTCCCGGCAGACCGGCTGCCCGCCGACCTCTTTGGCGAGCTGGCTGCGGTGGTGCACGAGGAAGCACCTGGTGCAGGTGAACTCATCTGCCTGCCGTGGCAGGACGCGCACCGTGAGCTCTTCGCCGGACAGGTCGGCGCCTGGCAGCTCAAAGCTCTCTGCGGCCTCGGCCTCGTCGGAGTCGACCGACCCTGAGGATGCGTCGACCCGCCGAGCCTTGAGCTCTTCGAGGCTGTCCTCGGCGAGCTCGTCGTCCGTCTTGCGGGGAGTGTCGTAGTCGGTGGCCACGAGTGAACCTTCCGAAGTATGAGGTGGGCGTTCGGGTCTGTGTGATCGGATGGTGGTCGAGCTGTTTTGTTGGTATCGGTGACGCCAACGTGCGGGACGGCCATTTTGTGCCCACCCGAGGGCGGATTGTGCCTGACGGAGGCCCGGTCTGTCGCATCCGCGGCGTTCCGGGACGCCAGTCCTACGTCAGATCGACGGCTGACCAGCGGTGGACACGCCGACGACCGACCCGAACCGCGGAGGATACGTGCCTGTTTACGCTCTGGGCGAGAAGATGCCGAAGATCCATCCGGGCGCCTACGTGCACCCTGACGCAGTGCTCATCGGCGATGTCACGGTGGGCGACGAGGCGTCGATCTGGCCGGGAGCCGTCCTGCGTGGCGACGCCGGTCCCATCGTCGTGGGATCCCGCACGTCCGTCCAGGACGGCACCGTCGTTCATGTCACCGGCACCGCCCCGACTGTCATCGGCACCTCGTGCGTGGTCGGCCACCTGGCCCATCTCGAAGGCTGTGTCGTGGAGGACGGGGTGCTGATCGGGTCCGGGTCCGTGGTGCTGACCGGCGTCCGCGTGCAGACCGGGTCCTTGGTCGCGGCCGGCGCGGTGCTCGCCCCCGGTTTGCAGGTTCCGCCGTACTCGATGGTGCGAGGGGTGCCGGCCCGGGTCATGCCCGGAGCCGTCGCGGCCGGAGCGTTCGAGGAGTCCGCCCGGATCTACGTCGAGCGCGGCCGGCTCTATGCGGGAGCGCTGCGCCGGCTGTCCTGATCAGGCTGCCAGCACGTCGTCACACCTGCGCGGCGAACTCCCCGATCGACGTCCTGCCCTCGCCCCGGGTGAAGAACCGGTAGCCGAGATAGCCCAGCAGGATCGCCCCGATCGACGCCAGCAGCATCAACGATGCCAGGGCGTTCAGGGCCGGGGTGGGCGCGCCTCGGGCGGTGTTGTAGATCTTGACGGCGACCGGTTCGGTGGAGGCGTCGGAGGTCAAGGCCCGCACGATGATGAAGTCGTCGATCACGTCCGCGAAGACGAGCACGGTGCTCGCGAAGATGGCGGGCACCAGCATCGGGAGCAGCACGCGGCGCAGCGCCTCGACCGGGGAGGCACCGAGATCGGTGGCGGCCTCCTCGAACTCCTTGCCGATGGTGATCAGCCGCGCTCGGACGATCACCACGGGGTACGACAGCTGGAACGTGACCAGGCCGAGCACCTGGCCGGAGGTGCCCGCCTGCAACGGCGTCAGCAGGTTGCTGGCGACGAAGAACAGCGCGACGCCGAGGACGATCTCGGGGATCACGAACGACATGAGCATGGTGAAGTTCCAGACCGAGGGCAGCCGGCCGCGCCACCGGTCCAGACCCAGCGCGAACGCGACCCCGAGCGGAACCGTCACCAGCGTCGTCAGCAGCCCGAGCAGCAGGGTGTGCGTCAGCGCGGTATGGAGGCTCTCGTTGTGGAGCACCGACAGGTTGGGATCGCCCCAGTACCACCGCATGGAGAAGCCCTGCCAGACGCTGCGGGACTTGCCGTCGTTGAATGAGAAGAGGATCGCGATCGCGACCGGGAGCAGTGACCAGGCGAGGTAGGCCCAGACGACGGCCTCGAGAACCCGCGGTTTGCGCCAGGGGTTGCGCCACCAGCGGGCGACGGCACTCATACGGTTTCGCCCTCGGCTCGTGAGGTCGCGCGGATGTAGTAGACCATCGGCGCGAGAAGCACCACGAACATCAGGGCCAGGAAGGCGGCACCCTGACCCTGCTGGGCCGGGACCGCGATGGCGGTGTTGATGAGGTTGCCGAACATCGCGGTGCTCGGCGAGCCCGACAGGAGGTCGTTGGTGAAGTAGTCGCCGACCATGGGCAGGGTCACCAGCAGCAGCCCCGCGAGCACCGCTGGCTTGCTCATCCGCAACGTCACCCGTCGGAACGTGTCCCACCGCGAGGCCCCGAGGTCACGCGCGGCCTCGAGCAGGCTGGGCTGGATCCGGTCGAGACCGGCGTAGAGCGGCAGGATCATGTACGGCACGTACCCGTAGATCAGCCCGAGCACCACCGTCGACGGCCGACCGTCCAGCCAGGCCACGTGCACCGGGAAGAGCCCGCCGAGGCCAAGGGCCTTGTTGACCCATCCGTCGGTCTGCAGCAGGTTGACCCAGGCCAGCATCCGCATCATGTAGCTGATCCAGAACGGTGCGATCAGCAGGCCCAGGAGCAAAGCCTTGCGGCGGCCGCCGAACCGGGAGACGAAGTACGCCACCGGGTACGCGATGAGCAGGCAGCCGATGCTGGCGATCAGCACGAAGACGAACGTGCGCACGATCGCCGGGCCGAAGAAGCCGTCATCGCCGAACAGGTGCGACAGGACGTACTGGAACTGCGTGGGATCCCACTGCAGGGGGTTCCACTCGGGTACGGGCGAACGGAAGATCGGGTCGAGCGACCCGAACGCGAGAGCCAGCACGACGTACAACGGGAAGACGAAGAGCAGGGCCAACCAGAGGATTCCCGGCGCGGCGAACAGCTTCCACAGCCAACGCCCCCGGCGGGCGGGAGCCGCCAAGTCAGGCTCCCGCCTTGAACTGCTGCCAGATCTGCTGCCACGCGGAGTCGTCGGCCGGGGCGAGCTCGAGGCTGCGCTGCCCGGTGTCGAAGTACGAGGGCAGCACGACTGCCGAGGAGAGGTTCTTCGGGATGAACGCGTCGGCCACGAGCGTCTCGGGAGTGATCTTGGTCTGCGGCGGTTGGTAGCCGATCGCGCCGAAGTTCCCGATCGCCACCTCGTACTCCATCATGTGGTCCAGGAAGAGGTGCGCCAGCACCGGCGACTTGCTGCGCTTGGTGATCACGAGCAGGTCGTTGTCGATCGCGCCCTTGCCGTCGGCCGGGAACCAGTAGCGGAGCACGTCCGGGGACTGGCCGCTCGGCATGTACGACTGCATGTTGATCGCGTCGCCTGACCATGCCTGGCAGATCTCGACGACGCCGGTCGGAAGGTCCTGGTAGTCGGTGACGTTGACCTTGGGCGAGATGGTCTGGTTGAGCTGCGTGAGCTGCTTGTGGATCAGCGCCAGGTCGTCACTGCTGGTGGTGTTCGGGCTGAGCTTGTTGCGGAACGCCACCATCCCCATGCAGGTGCGGTAGTCGTCGAGCACCGAGAGCTTCTTGGCGTACTTCGTGTCCCACAGGGCGTCGTACGGGTTGCTCATGCCGGCGATGTCGGCCGTGACCTTGTCGGCCCGCCAGGCGATCCCGGTGGTGTAGACGGTGTACGGGGTGGTGTAGCGCCACTCCTGGTCGTAGAACGGGTTGGTGAACTCGGGCCACACGTTGGCGATGTTGGGGAGGTAGTCGTGGTTCAGGGGCTGGATCAGCTCGGCCTTGACCAGCTTGCCCATCTGGTCGTAGCTGGGGTTGTAGATGTCGACGTCGACGCCGCCCGAGCGGAGCTTGGTGATCGCCTCCGTGGTGTCCTCGAAGGTCGTGACCAACGCCTTGACGTTGTACTTCTTGTACTTCGCCTCGAACGACTTGAGCGCAGCCGGGTCGATGTAGTCGGTGTACGTGTAGATGTTGACGGTGCCGCCCTGCTCGGGCGTGAGCCCCGAGGCGATCGCCTTGTTGGTGGCGGGGATGTCCCACTTCACGGGATTCGCGGGGCTTGCGACCGAGAAGGTCGGCGCCGCCGAAGCACCCCCGGACGAGCCGGCGGGCGTCTTGGAGCACGCGGCGAGGAACGCGCCGAGGGAGGGGAAGGCGAGGGCTCCCGCGGTCCCCCGCATGAAGGAACGACGACTCAGGCCGGGGTTCGGCTGACGCGGGTGCACGGACAAAATCGGCTCCTCGGTAGGCCGGGGGGGAGGTCACGTTCTTGCCGAACGGCTCGAACGTCGCATAGACTGAACGTTCAGTCAACCCTTTCGGAGAACTTGCACCAGGGCCGCACCATGAAGTTCTACCAAGTTCGGACGTCGATCCGGGCGATATCTGGTCAAGTTCGGAACACGTGGCGGCGACTGCCCGCCTGAGCTCTCCCCGGAGGCGGACATGGCGGGTGGCAGGGTTCAGCTGGTCGGTCTGCAGAAGGACTTCGGCAGCTTCAGCGCCGTCAAGGGGCTCGACCTCGACATCCACGCCGGCGAGTTCTTCTCGCTCCTCGGCCCGTCCGGCTGCGGAAAGACCACCACCTTGCGGATGATTGCCGGCTTCGAGGAGCCGACGAAGGGGCAGATCCTGCTCGACGGTCAGGACGTCGCCCACCTCTCACCGCACAAGCGACCCGTCAACACGGTCTTCCAGAGCTACGCGCTCTTCCCGTTCCTCACCGTGTGGGACAACGTGGCTTTCGGGCTGAAGTACACGAGTGCGACGAAGGCCGAGACGAAGACCCGGGTCGACGACGCACTGGCCCTGGTCCAGATGCAGGACAAGTCCCAGAGCAAGCCGCTCAACCTGTCCGGAGGTCAGCAGCAACGGGTCGCCCTCGCCCGGGCACTGGTGCTCGGGCCGAAGGTGCTGCTGCTCGACGAACCGCTCGGTGCGCTGGACGCCAAGTTGCGCAAGACGCTGCAGATCGAGCTCAAGGCCCTGCAGGAGCGCATCGGGGTCACGTTCATCTACGTGACGCACGACCAGGAGGAAGCGCTCACGATGTCTGACCGGCTGGCCGTGATGAGCAACGGGCTGGTCGAGCAGCTGGGTACGCCCGCCGAGGTCTACCAGGAGCCCGCAACGGCGTACGTCGCGGACTTCCTCGGGGTTTCGAACCTGCTCGACGTCGACGTGATCGGTCCCGACGGCGACGGCATGAGCGTGCGTCTGGGCGACATCACGCTGCGCGCGGCGCAGGGCTCGGTGCGGACGCCCGGCCCCGCACGAGCGGTGCTGCGGCCGGAGCGCGTGCAGCTGCTCCCCCACGGCGGCTCCGGCCCGAACCAGGTGCCTGGCATGGTCGAACGGCTGGTCTACCTCGGGTCGACCACGCAGGTGCTCGTGCGGCTCGCCGCAGGCACGTCGGTGCAGGCGATGGTGCCGAACACCGGCGACACGGTGCCGTGGCAGCACGGCACCCCGGTCAGCGTGCTGCTGCCCCCCGAGGCGCTGCGCCTGCTGCGCGCCTGACGCGACGGCCCGACGCCGGTTTGCCCCACTCGAAGCCGAGCTCACTGGCCGCCAGGCCCATGCACATGTCGATCGCCACGTCGGACGTCACCTTCGCGTCGCCGAGGGACACCTGGACAACCAGCCCGTCGAGAAGCGCACTGAAGAGCAGGCTGAACCGGTCGGGGTCGATGGCGTCGAACTCCCCCGACTCCTGGCCGGCCCGCACGATGCTGACGATCTGGTCGCGCCAGCGGGCATCGAGCTCCTCGCGGTCACGTGCGACCTCGGGGTGTCGTACCGCCTGCGCCCAGAGGTCGAGCCAGAGCACCCACGAGCCCGGCATCCCGTCGATCTGCTCCGTCATGCAGGACAACCGCACCAGCGTCTCGAGCTTGTCCGTCGCGCCGGGCACCTGGGCCAGTCGGGTCGACACCTCGCTGTAGAACAGGTCCTCGGAGTAGCGAAGGGCCTCGGTGAGCAGGCGGTCCTTGGTGCCGAAGTAGTAGATGACCAGCGCTGAACTGGCGCCCACCCGCTTGCCGACGTCTGCGATGCGCGTGTCGGGGAACCCTCGCTCGGCGATCACCGCGACGGCCGCTCGCAGCATCTGCTCGCGCCGGTCGTCCGGGGCGCTCTCTCGGTCGGTTGCCTGGTCTGACACGCTCGTCCCACGTCCCTTCGGCCTGCGGTTCGATCCAGCTGAGGTGCTTGCCAGCAACGCTACCAGGTACTTAGACTGAACGTTCAGTCAAACCAGCCCCCGCCCCGAAGCCGCGCGCTCGTCGGGCCGCCAGCGAGGAAGTGTTGCATGGCACAGACGTACGACGCGATCATTGTCGGCGGGGGCCACAACGGCCTGGTCGCCGCGGCCTACCTGGCGAAGTCCGGCGCCCGCACGGTCGTCCTCGAAGGACGACACAAGACCGGTGGCGCCGCCACGACCGACAGCCCGTGGCCGGACGCACCCGAGTTCAAGGTCACCCGTCTGTCGTACGTCATGAGCCTCATGCCGCCGACGATCATCAACGACCTCAACCTGAACCGGCACGGCTACAAGGTCTTCCCGATGGGGCCGTACTACCAGGCGTTCCCGGAGGGCGGCTCGATCCAGATGTTCGCCGACGACGCCGAGCGCAACCACGCGGAGATCGCGAAGTGGTCCAAGAAGGACGCGGACATGATGCCGAAGTGGGACGCATGGCTCGGCGGCCTCGCTGACGTCCTCGGCCCGCTGCTCATGCAGGTGCCCCCGAACGTCGGCTCGAAGCGGCCCGGCGACCTCAGGACCCTCGCGAAGATCGCCTGGGGCCAGCGCGGGCTCGACGTCCGCGCCGTCGGCGACATCACCCGGCTGATGGCCATGAGCATCGGTGACCTGCTGGACGACTGGTTCGAGTCGCCGGCGGTGAAGGCGAGTCTCGCCGTCAACGGCGTCATCGGGACCTGGGCCGGCCCGTACGAGCCCGGCACCGCCTACGTCATGGCCCACCACTCGATCGGTGACGTCGGCGATGGGCACCTCGGTAGCTGGGGCTACCCCGAGGGCGGCATGGGCGCTGTTGCGGACGCGATCCTGCGCTCAGCCCGCGAGTTCGGCGCCGAGGTCCGGACCAACGCCAAGGTCGCCAAGATGCTCGTCCGCGGAGGTGCGGTCGAGGGCGTGGCCCTGGAGAACGGCGACGAGCTGCACGCCCCGCTGGTCATCAACACGCTGCACCCCAAGACGGCGTTCCTCAAGCAGCTGGACGCACACGAGCTGCCGTCGTCGTTCGTCCGCGACATCGAGACCTGGAAGACCCGCAGCGGCGTCGTGAAGATCAACCTCGCCCTTTCAGAGCTTCCGAGCTTCACTGCCGACCCCGGCACCAACCAGCAGTCGCACCACACCGGCTCGGTCGAGATGGCGCCGTCGATGGAGTACATCGAGCGAGCGTTCCAGGACGCTCGCGAAGGTCGTCCGGCCTTGCGTCCCTTCTCCGACTCGGTCATCCCCACCGTCTTCGACAAGACCCTCTCCCCCGAGGGCACGCACATCATGTCGCTGTTCACGCAGTGGGTGCCCGCCGACTGGGCGAACGAGCCGCACCTTGAGGAGCTCGAGGCGTACGCCGACCGCATGATCGACTGCTACGACGAGGTCGCCCCAAACTTCAAGGCCTCGATCCTGCATCGCGACGTGGTCGGGCCGCACGAGATGGAGGAGGAGTACGGCCTCATCGGCGGCAACATCTTCCACGGCGAGCTCTCGTTGGAGCAGCTCTTCCACATGCGTCCGGCACCCGGCTACGCCGACTACCGCACCCCGATCACCGGGCTGTACAACGGCAGCTCGGCGACGCACGCTGGCGGCGGTGTCTGCGGGATCCCCGGCTACCAGGCGTCGAAGGCGGCGATGGCCGACGCCAAGTCGGATGCCGTCCGCCGCAAGCTGCGGATCAAGCGGTGACAGCGGCCGTGCGCGTGATGCTCGAGGCGCGCACGGTCGCCGTCGTCGGAGCGAGCGCACGGCCCGGGTCCTTCGGCAGCCAGCTGCTCGGTGAGGCCCGGGCCGGCGGCCCTGGAGTCGTCGTCACCCCGGTCAACCCTCGCTACGACTCCATCAACGGTCTGCGCTGTCTGCCGTCCCTCGGCGCACTCCCCGCACCGGTCGACCTGGTGCTGCTGGGTGTCCCCAACGGCGCCCTCGAGGAACAGCTCACCGCGGCCGCCGAAGCGGGCGCCCGGTCCGCCGTCATCTACGCCAGCGGGTACGAGCCCGCTGCGCCGGGACGCACACCGCTCACCGAGCGGCTCGCCGCCATCGCCACAGACGCAGGCATGGCCCTGTGCGGTGGCAACGGGATGGGTTTCTGGAACCTCGACCACGGGGTCCGGGCCCTCGGGTTCCAGGAGAACGCGGTGCCTCCGATCGGCCCGGTGACGTTCCTCAGTGCGTCCGGGTCCGCGTTCTCGGCCCTGCTGCGCAACAACCGGCGGATCGGCTTCAACCTGGTCGTCTCGACCGGGCAGGAGTTCGTCACCGGGCTGGCCGACTACATCGAGTATGCCCTCGACCAGCCCACGACACGGGTCGTGTCGATCTTGATGGAAGCAGCCCGCGAACCCGCGGCCCTGCGGGCGGCCCTGGAACGAGCAGCCACCCTCGACGTCCCGGTCGTGGCGCTCAAGGTGGGCCGGTCGGCCCGGGCGGCCGAGCTGGTCACGGCCCACTCCGGTGCGCTGGCAGGCGAAGACGGCGCGTACGAAGCCTTGTTCGACGCGTGCGACGTCCTGCGGGTCCACGACCTCGACGAGCTCTGCGACACCGTGGAGCTGCTGTCCGCCGGGCGCCGGGCAGGAGCCGGCGGGATAGCGAGCATCCACGACTCCGGGGCGGAACGCGCCCTCGTCGTCGACGCGGCGGACGAGCTCGGGGTGCGCTTCGCGGCGATCTCCGACTCGACGGCCGCACGTCTGGGCGCACTGCTCGACCCCGGCCTCGAACCCGTCAATCCGCTCGACATCTGGGGAACCGGCTCTGACACCCGCACCCTGTTCACCGAGGCGCTGCGGGTCATGGCCGATGACGACTCCGTGTCAGCGGTGGCGTTGTCGGTCGACCTGGTGCGCGAGCACGACGGCGACCTGTCGTACGTCCAGGCCGTCATCGACTCCGCCGCAGCCACGACGAAGCCCGTCGTGCTGCTCAGCAACGCGCACAGCTCGCTCGATGCGGCGTCCGCCGACCTCGTGCGGGCGGCCGGCGTCCCGGTCCTCGAGGGCACCATGACCGGACTTCGCGCGCTCCGGCACCTGCTGCGTCTGCGCGACCAGCGGTCGCGCCCGGTTGTCGAACCGGCTCGCCCGGATGCGGAACGGGTCGACCGCTGGCGCGCCCGCTTGGCCGGCGCGCCGCTCCGCGCGTCCGAGTCGATGCAGCTCCTTGCCGACTACGGCATCCGGGTCGCTCGGACCGAGTCGGCCGACACGCTCTCTGGCGCTATCGCCGGGGCCACGAGCATCGGCTACCCCGTGGCACTCAAGGCCGACGGTCCGGGGCTGGCACACAAGTCGGACGCCGGCGGAGTCTTGCTGGGGCTGACCGACGAGGGCGCGCTCGCCGACGCGTACCTCGACCTGGCGGTGCGGCTCGGCCCTGCGGTCTCCGTCTCGAGCATGGTGGGGACCGGGGTGGAGCTCGCACTCGGTGTGGTCCGCGACCCGCAGCTCGGCCCCCTCGTCCTGGTGGCGGCGGGGGGTGTTCTGGTCGAGGTGCTGTCCGACCGCAGTCTCGGGCTCCCGCCGCTCGACCGCGCCAGAGCCGAAGCCATGCTCTCCAGACTGCGGGTCCGGGCAGTCCTGGACGGCGTCCGCGGACGACCAGGCGTAGACATCGACGCGGTGACCGACGCGGTCGTCGCGCTGTCGACTCTGGCCGTCGAGCTGGGCGATCTCGTCGACGCCCTCGACGTCAACCCACTGGTCTGCGGACCAGGCGGTGCGGTCGCCGTCGATGCGCTCGTCGTCACGTGCCCGCCGGTGCCCGGCTAGAGCTGCAGGTACATCACATGCGGACCGACCCGTCCGGATCGCGAAGCCGAGCGACTGCCACAACCGAACGGCTCTAGCTGCGCGGCTTCCGCTTCTCCGGGTCGTGGATCGAGAGGTCGTCCACCGTCGCCTGGACGGTGCCGTCCCCGACGACGACCTCCAGCTCGACGCCGTTGAATGCCAGGTCGGTGCGCAGCACGGCAAGGCCGATGACTCCGAACCGTGGTGTGGACACGGGGCTGGTCACCGTCCCGACCACCTCGGCGCCCAGCCGCACGTCGGCACCGTACTCGGGGAGGACGTCACCGGTGATCCGCAGGGTCTTGAAGCGGTTGGGCGGGGCCGCCGCCGCGGCCGTGAGGGCCTCTTTGCCGAGGAAGTTCGCTTCCGAGCCGGTAGCGACCGTCTTGTCGAGCGACAGGTCGAACGGCGACGTCGCGCCCGGCTGGTAGTCGACGGCCGCGATGATCAGGCCGGCCTCGATCCGCACCATCTCGATCGCGTCGAGCCCGATCTGCCGAGCGCCGTTGTCGCGCAAGGTGGTCCACAGGTGGACGGCGTCGCCGGCGTCGGGGATCAGCTCGAAGCCGAGCTCACCGGAGAACCCGGTCCGCAGCACCCAGGCCGGGACCCCGGCCACCTCGATCCGCTCGGGCAAGAACCTGAAGTAGCGCAACCCGGACAGATCGGTCGTGGTGAGGCTCTGCACGAGCGCACGCGACCTCGGCCCCTGCACCGAGATGACCGGCATCTCGAACGTGCGGTTGACCGCAGTGACGGCGAGCCCCGGTGCCGCCGCGGCCAGCCGGTCGCCGTAGTCGCCGCCGTTCGTCATCACCCAGTAGTGGTCGTCACCGTGCTTGTAGACGGTGCCGTCGTCGTACATCATCGCGTGCTCGTCGACGAAGGGGCCGTACTTCACCTGCCCGACGGCGAGGTTCGCGAGGTCGTTGGCGAAGGTCCGCTGCACCGCTGCGCAGGCGTCGTGGCCGCGGACCTCCCACTTCTGCAGGGCGTAGACGTCCCATATGGCCACGTCGGCGCGGACCGCTTCGTACTCCGCCTCCGGGTCGCCGAACGTGGTGACCCAGGTCCACCCGGCGTCCTCGAGGAAGCCCGCCCCTCGCGCTTCCTGCACGTCGGCGAGGACGGAACGAATCGGCGACGTCATGACACTCCTCGGACGGGGCGGGCGCTGGCTCTCGGGCCCGACGGTCGCATAGACTGAACGTTCAGTCAATGCCTGGCGAAGGAGTCGGCCCATGTACGGCTTGTCCGCGGAAGACCTCGAGATCCAGGCCCGGGCCCGCTCCTTCGTCGACGAGGTCATCCCCCACGAGGTCGAGGCCGAGCTGAACCACGGCGAGCTGCCGCTCGAGCTCGTCGGGGCCCAGCGCCGACGGGTCGAGGAGCTCGGACTCGGCGGCACGAACATCCCGGAGCGGTTCGGTGGCAAGGGATTCACGTTCCTCCAGCAGGTGCTGGTCCAGGAGCAGTGCGGCCGCGCCACGAACGCGCTCGGCTGGGTCGTCCACACGCCGGCACTCTGGTTCACCAAGGTGGCCACACCCGAACAGCTCGAGCGCTGGCTCGCGCCGAGCGTGCGCGGCGAGACCCGGGAGTGCTACGCGATCACCGAGGAGGGGGCCGGCTCGGACGTCGACGCCATCGAGGCGACCGCTCGCCGCGACGGCGACGAGTACGTCCTGAACGGCGTCAAGTGGCACGTGACGAGCTACAACGACTCGCAGTACGTGTTCTTCCAGGCCAGGCTCACCGAAGGCCCGCACGCCGGCGAGCACGCAATGTTCGTGGTCGACCTGCCGCACCCGGGCATCCGGGTCGTGCGGACGCCCGCGTACACCCACACGTTCTCGCACCACCACCCGATCGTCGCCTTCGAGGACGTTCGGGTGCCCGCTGACCAGCGAGTCGGTGAGGAAGGCGGCGGGCTCTCCTTCGCGTACGACTGGTTCAGGTACGAGCGGTTGATGATCGCGGCCCGCTGCCTCGGCGCTGCCGAACGACTGATCGAGGAAGCCACCGCGTTCGCGCAGACCCGCGTGGTGTCGGGCCGGCCGATCATGGAGTACCAGGCCGTCCAGGCGATGCTCGCCGACTCCGCGACCGAGCTGTTCGCCGCGCGGGCGATGACGTACGAGACGGCCCGCGGCATCGACGCCGACACCGACGTCAAGGTCCAGCACGCACAGTGCTCGATGATCAAGCTGTACTGCTCGGAGATGGCCGGTCGCGTCGCCGACCGGGCCGTGCAGATCTTCGGCGGTCGGGGCTACATGCGCGAGAACGTCGCCGAGCGGTTCTACCGCGAGCTACGGGTCGAGCGGATCTGGGAGGGCACGTCCGAGATCCAGCGCGTGATCATCGCGGCGCAGCTCGACAAACGCGGCGTACGCGCCCTGCTGTAGACCCGACCGTCCAGCCCCCTGCGGGTTGATCTTGAGCATTGCGTGGGCCGCCACGGCGTGTCGACCACGCAATGCTCAAGATCAACGCATGAGGTCAGCGCTGAAGATCAGCACTGACCTGCCGGCTCTGGTCGGACGACATCGGCACCAGCGGCTCATCGCGGTAGCCGCGCGCCACCATGGTCTCGAACCGATAGACGGTCGACTCCATCGGCGCGATCGGTCCCGGTGTCCATTGCGGCGACTCCAGCCCCAGCTGCACCGACTCGCACGCGGTCCAGTCCTGGCGATTGGTGATGTCCCAGAAGTCGACGGCGTACGACGGGTCGAAGCCCGGCTGCTCGGCGACCGACCGCGGGAACGCCCACGTGCACTCGATGTGCGTCTCCCCAGGCGCCAACGGGGTGAGCTTGTGGGTCATCACGTAGTCGGGGTGCAGACTGATCAGCAGATTCGGGAACACCTGGATGTAGCCGACCGTCTTGGCCTCCTCGACGCTCAGCCCGGGGATCGGCTCGCCCCGGCTGGAGCCGTCGAGCGACATCGTCTCGCCCCCGGGCATGAGCTCCATCCAGCCACCGACCCAGCTGCCCACGCCGTCGTAGTCGCCACCGCTGTCGGGCGGGCTGACCGCGCACAGCTCGGGGTGGATCGTCGGGCAGTGGTAGCACTCGGCATAGTTCTCCGAGAGCACCTTCCAGTTCGACGCGACGACGTACTCGTGCTTGTCCTTGGTCACCAAGGACGCCAGGTCGTAGTTGGCCACGATCTGCCCGAGGGTGCCGAGCGAGTCCGCCAGCGGACCGGCCGTCCCGGACGCGTTCAGGAAGATGTAGCCGTGCCACTCCTCGCAGGCCATCGTGAGCAACGGATAGTCGGCGGCGTCGAAGCTCGCGACCTGGCGGAAGTTGGGGGCCGCCTTGAGCGTGCCGTCAAGCGCGTAGCCCCACGCGTGATACGGGCAGACGATGGCGCGACCGTTGGCCGTGGAGTCGCAGGGCAGCAGCTGGTGGCCCCGGTGCCGGCAGGCGTTCGCGAAGGCCCGGACCTTGAGGTCGTCGCCACGCACGAGCAGCACGCTGTCCTTGCCGATGCTGATCGCCCGTTGGTCGCCCCGGGCCGGGATCTCCTCTCCGCGCGCGATGCACACCCACTGGTTGCGGATGAAGTGCTCGTGCTCGAAAGCGAAGACCTCAGGGTCGACGTACGCCTCGCGAGGCAGCAGCCGGCTCTCGCCGAACGGGCGGAGGACGTCGTCGAGCTTGGCGGGGTCGATGGGTGCGGGCATCTCAGGGCTCCTGTCTGAACGTACAGTCAGGGTACGAGGTCGTGCGGCCCGCGTCTACGGGCCACACCGGCCAACTCTGCCGCTCAATCCCGGTCGGGTCGCAGCGGAGCGAGCAGGTCGTGCAGCTGACCGAACACCCCCGGGCCGGCCGCCACCACGAGGTCGGCCGAAGCCGGGCTGCCACCGAGCCCCTGCACGACGCCGCCCGCCTCGGCGGCGATCAGCCCGCCCGCGGCGAGGTCCCAAGGTGCGAGTCCGCGTTCGTAGTAGGCGTCCACACGCCCGCAGGCGACCGAGCACAGATCGACCGAAGCGGCACCGTAACGGCGGATGTCGCGGACCCGGGGCAGCACCTCCGCCAGGATCTGGCCTTGCCGGGTCCGCCGACGGCTGTCGTAGCCGAAACCGGTGGCGACCAGGGCCTGACCCAGCTCGGTCCGGTTCGAGACGTGGATCTGTCGGCCATCGCGCGTGGCACCTCTCCCCCTTACGGCCGCGAACGTCTCACCCGACGACGGCACGACCACCACGCCCACCGACATGACGCCGTCGACCTCGGCGGCGACACTGACCGCCCAGCCCGGCAGGTCGTACAGGTAGTTGACCGTGCCGTCGATCGGGTCGAGGACCCAGCGCACGCCGGTCGTCCCGCTCGACTCCGCGCCCTCCTCCCCCAGGAAGGCGTCGGCCGGGCGCACGGCCGCGATGCGGTCGACGAGCAGCCGCTCGGCGCGGGTGTCCATCACGGTCACCACGTCGGTGGGGGTCGACTTGGTGTCGACCCCGAGGTCCGTGGCCCGGTCGGCGACCAGCATCCGGCCGGTCTCCTCTGCCACGGTCAGGGCGAGAGCGAGCAACGAGTCGAGCAGGCCCGCGTGGGACATCGGGATCAGTCCGAGCCGCAGAGCGCGGGCCGGGGGCCGCGCGGGTTCGGGCAGCAACCCGGAGCGCAGACCTCCCGCCACGGTCCGAGCGCGCTCAGCGCCGTCCGGTCCCGCAGCGGCCGGTCGGTGAGGCGTTCCTGGACCAGGTCGACCAGCATGGCCACGAACCGCGGGTCGGTGCCTGGTGTCGCCGCGCGGGTCACCGGGAGTCCGAGCTCGCGAGCCGTCTCGGCGGCCAGCGTGTCGAGGTCGTAGATGACCTCCATGTGGTCGGAGACGAAGCCGATCGGCACCATCACCGCACCCGGCACTCCCTGCGCCGACAGCTGCTCGAGGTGCTCGCTGATGTCCGGCTCGAGCCACGGCTGGGTCGGTGGCCCGGAGCGCGACTGGTAGACCAGGTCCCAGGCGTGCTCGACCCCGGTCTCGGCGGCGACGCCAGCAGCGATCAGGGTGGCCACCGCCCGGTGCTGCGCGACGTACGCCCCGCCTGGCTGCCGGAGCAGGCCACTCGCGTCGGCCGAAGCAGTCGGGATCGAGTGGGTCGTGAACGCCAGCCGAGCTGCGGCACGTGCCAGGTCGGGCAGCTCCGCGAGGGCGCGCACCGTCGAGTCGACGAAGGGCTCGACGAAGCCCGGGTGGTCGAAGTACTGGCGGATCCGGTCGATCTCGAGGCCACCGCCGGGCGGCAGCGCGTCGAAGAGGTTCTCGCGGTACTGCCGGCAGCCTGAGTACGACGAGTACGCGGACGTGACCACGGCGAGCACGCGCTCGGCGCCGCTCGCCTTGAGCTCCGCGAGGGCGTCCGAGAGGTACGGCGCCCAGTTGCGGTTGCCCCACGCAACCGGCAGGTCGATGCCCGCATCCGCCAAGGCGGCCCGCAACGAGCCGAGCAGCTCGCGGTTCTGACCGTTGATCGGGCTGGCGCCGCCGAACAGGGCGTAGTGGGCGCCGACCTCGACGAGGCGCTCCCGCGGGATGCCGCGCCCCCTGGTCACGTTTTCGAGGAACGGGACCACGTCGCCGGGGCCTTCCGGGCCGCCGAACGAGACGAGCAGGATCGCGTCGTAGTGGGTCACCTGCCCATCCTCCCAGGACCGACGACGTCGGGCGCGTTCTCGCGCGACGGGTAACGTGACCGGGTGCTGAAGACCTACCGCTCGGTCTTCCGGGTTCCCGGGAGCGCGGCCTTCTCGTCTGCCGGATTCGTGGCCCGGCTTCCGATCTCGATGCTGGGCATCGTCATCGTCCTGCTCGTCTCCACGACCAGCGGAGGCTACGGCCTCGCGGGCGCGGTGGCCGCGGTCTTCGCCCTCTCCGGTGCGGTGTGCCAGCCGCCGCTGTCGCGGCTGGCGGACCGGTACGGCCAGCTGCGCGCGGTGACTCCGCAGGTGGTGGTCGCGACTGTGGGCTCGGTCGCGCTCGTCTGGCTGTCGAGCGTCGACGCGCCCTCCTGGACCCTGTTCGTCGCCGCGACCATCGCCGGGGGTGCCTACCCGAACGTCGGTGCACTGGTGCGGGCCCGCTGGTCCGCCCAGCTTGGCGGCACGCCCGAGCTGCGTACCGCGTACTCGTTGGAGTCGGTGCTCGACGAGCTGATCTTCGTCCTCGGTCCGCCGTTCATCACCTTGCTCGCGGTGCACATCGGCCCGGGGCCGGCCATGCTTGCGGCCGCCGGTCTGCTGGTCGTGGGCGCCCTCCTGTTCCTCGGACAGCGGGCCACCGAGCCGGTGCCGTCCGGGCTGCCACCGGCCGGCGGTCCCTCGGCGATCTCGCTGCCCAGCCTGCGTGCGATCACGGTGTTGCTCGTGATGCTGGGCGGAGTCTTCGGTGCGGTCGAGGTCATCGCCGTCGCGTTCGCCGCCCAACGGCACGAGCCCTCCGCGACCGCGATCGTGCTTTCCCTCTACGCGCTGAGCAGCATGGTCGCAGGACTCTTCTACGGCAGCCGCAAGCACCGGCGACCGCTGCACCAGCTCCTGCTGGGCTTCTCCTGCCTCGTCCCGCTGACGATCGTGGGGTTTCCGTTCGCCGACAGCACACCGGTCCTCGCCGGGCTCGCCCTGCTCGCGGGGTTGCTCGTGGCACCGACCCTGATCACCTGCTTCCAGCTGGTCGAGGTGATCATCCCCGCCGCTCAGCTGACCGAGGGTCTGACCTGGGCCACCACGGGTATCACCTTCGGTGCGAGCATCGCCGCGGCGATCGCCGGACAAGCCATCGATGCCGTCGGCACGCCTCGGGCGTTCTGGGTGGCCACGGCCTTCTCCGTTGCGACGGCCGCAGTCGCCCTGGTCGGAGTTCGCTGGCTGCACCCCACCGCCCCGGACGACGACCTAGGCTCAGGGCTGTCTGCGCCGGCCGCATAGGGTCTGTGCAGCGATGGCCGACCTCGAAGGGACCACGATGGAAGACCTGCGACTCGTCGGGCTGAGCGAGGACGGTTCGCGCCTGGTGCTCGAGGACCCCGCCGGACAGCCGTTCACGTTGCCCGTGGACGAGCGGGTGCACGCTGCGCTCCGTGGCGACCGGGCCCGCCTCGGTCAGTTGCAGATCAACCTCGAGAGCCAGCTGCGCCCGCGCGAGATCCAGGCTCGCATCCGGTCCGGACAGAGCACGGAGCAGATTGCGGCAGCCGCGGGTCTCCCGGAGGACAGGATCCGTCGGTACGAAGGCCCGATCCTGCAGGAGCGTCAGCACGTGGCGGAGCTGGCCCGGACGGTCGGCGTACGACGGGTCACCGACTCGATGACGACCCCCCTCGGCGTCCTGGTCCAGGCCCGGCTCGATGACCTGGGCGTGGCCGCTGCCGACCTCGACTGGGACTCCTGGCGCCGTGAGGATGGTCGCTGGCAACTCGTCCTGACCTACCCCGCGGCGGGCCGGGCTCGAGCCGCAAGCTGGGTATTCGACCCCCTGCGTCGCACGATCGACCCCGCTGACCCGGAAGCCCGTTGGCTGACCGACGAGGAGCAGGCCGCACCGGAGCCGGTCCGCGAGGCCGCGCCACGACTACAGGCGGTGCCCGCGCGGCAGCCGGACCCCGAGGTCGGCCAGTTCGACACCGTGCCGGTGATCGAGCCGGCGCCGGTCGAAGCCTCGCCCGACGAGGGAGCCGTCGCGGTCGCGGCTCCGGCCGAGCCGGCCAAGTCGCCCGTCCGCGTCACGGGACGGGGCTCACGGCGCGCGGCCGTACCCAGCTGGGACGAGATCCTCTTCGGCGCGAGCAGCAAGCGTGACGACTCGTAGCGGCGTGGCAGCCCCGCGCCCTTCCCGGCAAGTGCCCTCCGACCGTATCTTTCGTTACCTTTCCGTGACACAGTGAGCAGGTCAAGGCGACCGGGTCTGACTTGACCTGCTCTCCCGCTCGATGCGGGCCCGCCTGATTCTTCAGACCCTGCGCCGAATTGGCGCCGAACGGTACTGAACGTTCCGCCCATCCGCCTGGGTGGGTTCCAGCTGAGGAGTTGCTCATGGACTGGCGCCACCTTTCCGCGTGTCTCGACGTGGATCCCGAGTTGTTCTTCGCGATCGGCTCGACGGGTCCGGCACTGCGGCAGATCGAGGAAGCGCGCGCAGTCTGCCACCGGTGCCCAGTCCGCGCTGAGTGCCTGACCTGGGCGATGGAGTCGGGGCAGGACTTCGGCGTCTGGGGCGGATTGTCCGACACCGAACGCGCCTCGCTGCGCCGCAGGACGGCAAGGGCACGGGCTCGCAACGCCTCATCTTGACAGCCGCCTCCGTAGGCCAGAAACCTGTTGTGGGGTAACGGTTTCTGTCGGTGGGGTGGGGTAGTTTTGGGTCATGTCCTCGACCGCCGTGTCTGCTGCTGATGCGGCGTTGGGGCAGGTCGTCTTGGGGTTGGACGCGTTCGCTTCGGTGCCGTTGGTGGGGCTGTCCGATGGTGAGCTGCTGCGGTTGTTGACACGGGTGCAGGCGCTGCTGGACCGGTTCGACGGGTTGGCCCTGGCCCCGGTGCATGAGGTGGAGGTGCGTGGGGTCGCCGAGGCGGCGGGGGCGGCGGTCCTCTTGAAACACAACTCCTGGCCCCGGCACGACGCAGGCCCGGCTAGAGGCACCGGAACCTGCCAGAGGGCCGCACCGAATGCCGGCGGTCTCTTGTGCTTTCGGGTTCTCGGCAACCCCCCGCGCCGGATCCTTCCGCGGGGGCGTAGGGGGTCGGGTCGGCTACTACGTGGCGCAGGTCCGGGTACCCCCTACCTCGGGCCGTGCCCCCGAAGTCCGCCTAGAACGGAAGCGTGTCCGGAGATAGCGTTGCCGCCTTCGCCGTGGCCGCGGTCATCTGCCGCCGATGGTGGTCACGGCAGAGAACCTCGTAACCGACCGCCTCATCATCGGCTCCCCCGCTCTCCGTGTCACCGATGGCGACCTGCTCGCCCTCCGTCACCATGACTCCGCCGACCGTGCGCGCGTTGTGCGTCGCCCGGCGCCCGCACCAGCAGAGCGCCTCGACCTGCAGCACCTCGACCCGGTCCGCCAGCTCGATGAGTCGTTCGCTGCCAGGAAACAGTCGGGTGCGGAAGTCCGTGGTGATGCCGAAAGCGAACACGTCCACCCCGAGCTCGTCGACGATGCGGGCCAGCCCGTCGATCTGCCCGGTCGAGTAGAACTGCGCCTCATCGCAGACCAGGTAGTCGACCCGCGCACCCGACTGCATGAGGTCGGTGAGGTAGCGCCAGAAGTGGAAATCGGGGTCGACCTCCACGGCATCCACATCGAGCCCCAGCCGGCTGGACAACCGACCGCGCCCGGCCCGGTCACGGGAGGAGAAGATGATCCCCACGCGGCCACGCGCCCGGTGGTTGTGGTCGACCTGCAGAGCGAGCGTCGACTTTCCGCAGTCCATCGTCCCGCTGAAGAAGACCAGCTCTGGCACGGCTAGCCCTCGACCGACAGCAACGGGACGTTGAGCTCCGCCGAGGTCAGTGCGCCATGGTGACCGATCAGCCGCGACTCCATCGGGTACGCCTTGGGAGTGACGAGCGCGGCCGCCCCACGTGCGACGGCCACGACGTCGCCGATCGAGGGCAGCACGCGGTCGCGCGTCGGACCGAACAGCCCAGCGGCGACCGCCTCGTTGCGAGACAGCACCCAGAACTCGTCGGCCAGGCGGGCCTGCCACGCTGAGAGCACGTCGTCGGCCGCACCGGGTCGCGCGTAGACGTGCCGGGCCCGAGCCTCGCCGCCGAACGAGGTGACCCCTGCTGACAGCACCACGTCGGACTCGAGGTCGACATGAGCGGCGGGGTCGACGTCGACCATGCCGTGGTCAGCGGTCACGTAGAGCATCGCCCCCGGCGGCAGCGTCTCGATGAGCTGGCCGACGAAGAGATCGACGTGGGCGAGCTGGGCCCGCCACCCGTCCGACCCACAGCCGCGCAAGTGGCCGACGTTGTCGAGGTCACCGGTGTAGACGTACGTGAGCGAGCGTCGGCCCACCCCGGCCTCGAGCGCACGAGCGGTCGCCTCGACGGCCTCCCCCATGCTGTCGGCGCCCGGCGACGAAGCGCCACGCAGCGCCGCGCGGGTCAGCCCCGACCCGTCGAACTTGCGCAGCGCGACATGACTGACGAGGACGCCGTCCGCCGCAGCGCGCTCGAAGACGGTCGGCACCGGCTGGACGACCTTCGGGTCGACGTCGGAGTTCCACGTCAGCGCGTTGATGACGTGGTCGCCCACGGGCAGCCGAAAGGTGTACCCCAGCAGCCCGTGAGTGCCTGGCGCCTCCCCGGTGCCGAACGACCCCATCGAGGTCGCAGTGGTCGACGGGAACCCGCAGGTCAGCGAACGCCCGGCCGGGACGAGCGACGCCAGACCCGGAGCATCGTCCAGCGATCCGCGGAGCAGGTCCCACCCGAGCCCGTCGACGAGGAGGACGACCGCCTGCGCTGCGGGGGTGAGCCCGAGCCGGTTGTCATACCCGGGAACTCCCTGACCCGCCGCCACGGAAGGCAGCAGGTCGGCAAGCGACCCGGTGCCGTACTCCGGGAGGGGGCCGACGAAGCCGGCCGTCACCGGGCCGTGGCCGCGGACACGGCCGCCGCGAACGCGAGCGCCTGCAGGACGGCGTCTGGGCCGTCGCCCTCGGCCGAGACCCGCACCGAGAGGTCGTCCGCGGTGGCCGAGCCGGTGTAGCCGTGGTCGGCCTCGCACTCGGGGTCGGCGCAGCCGGCCGGCTCGAGGTCGAGTCGGCTCACCGCGCCCCAGCCGAAGGTCAGGACTGCGTCGCGCGGGGTAGCACCGGCCCGCCGGGTCGCCGGATCGGCAAGCGTGCGGCTGACCACGACGGAGCTGATCCGCCCCACCGGGACGGCCTCCGTCGACGTCGTGGCGTACGGCACCGGGCAGGTCGCGTCAGCCGGGTGGTCGTCGGTGTGCGCGACGACGAGCCGGGTGCCGGTGAGCACGAGGACCGTGACGTGGCGGCGCAGCTCGTCGCGGTCGAACGTGGCCTCGTGGTGCACCAGCCAGGACTCGATCCGCTCACCGGCCACTGCGGTGTCGAGGGTCTCGTTGACCAGCTGCGGGTAGTACCCCGCCCGCTCGATCGCCGTACGCAGGTCGTTTGCCGTGGTGGTGGCCCGCTCGCTCATGGCGAACATCTTCCCACCTCCGCGACCTTCCGTCAGCCGACCAGGACCGGCGCGCGGCCGTCCTGCGCGGGAGTGAGGTGTCGACGCAGTCCGACGGTGGCAACCGACGCCACCAGGCAGCCGCCGACGACCACCGCGATCCACCACACCGGGTGGTCTGCCCCGAGCAGCAGTCCGGCGCATGCAGGGCCGACCACCCCGGCGACGTTCCAGGTCAGCGAGCCGAAAGCGTTGTACCGTCCACGCAGGTGCTCGGGGGCGAGTTCGTTCACCAGGGCGGGTGCGACCGGCTGCCACAGCGTCTCGCCGATGGCGAACACGACCGGCGAAAGCAGCACCAGGCTGACGACGAGCACATGGGTGTCGATCGGCGCCGCCAGGCCGAGCAGGAGCCACGACCCGGCCCAGAAGCCGCCGACGACCGCGATCACGTGGCTGCGCGACCGGCCCTCGACCAGGCGCAGCGCGTACAGCTGCCCGAGCACGATGGCCACCGTGTTGCCGACGTACCCGAATGCGACCAGCCGGGGGCTCACGCCGACGACCTGCGTCGCGAACACCGGGAAGCCGACCTCGAGGGCGCCGTACCCGCTCGACAGCAGGAGCAAGGAGACCACCGACAGGCGCACCATGGCGCCGTCGCGGAGCACGTCGCGGTAGCCGCCGGTCGGGCCGTCGCCGGAGGAATCCTTCGGCAGCGCTCCGCCGACCCCGACCATGGTGGCGACGATCACGGCGTACGCGACGAAGGTGACCGCGTCGCCGACGTACAGCAGCTCGAACGAGCGGGGCCGGGCGACGTCGACGACCAGGCCCGAGACCAGCCCGCCGACCCCGATGCCGAGGTTGAGCAGCATGAACTGGATGCCGAACGCCCTGGCCCGCTGCTCCTCGCCGACCAGCCGCGCCATCATCGTCGCGCCAGCCGGCCACAACGCCGCGCCGCCCAGCGACATCAGCAGGGCCGCGCCCAATGCCTCGAGCGGGGTGCGCACGACAGCGAACGCGAGCGAGCCGAGGGCCATGATCAGCGGGGCGGCCAGCATCACCGGACGCGGCCCGATCCGGTCGATCAGCGCACCCCCGAGCGGTGCGACGACAAAGCCCATCACGGCCTGGAACGCCACGACGAGGCCGGCGACGGACGTCGGCATCCCGCGGACCTGATGCAGGTAGACGACCAGGAACGGCAGCACAAGCCCGTTGCCGAGGGCGGAGACGGCCGTACCGAGCAGCATCCGCCGAGCAAGGGGGGACAGCGGCACGCGTGGGACGGCGGCGACAGACATCGGTTCAGCCTAGGCGTCGGACCACCGAATCTCGCCTGGTTATCGGGGTAGCCAGGGTGGCCGCCGCAGTCAGCACAGCGATGCCCTGCGGCAAGGCCATAACGGGGTTCAACTCCAGTCGCGCGAGCTCGGGAAAGTCGTCGCTGAGCCGACTGACCCGCAGCAGCAGGTCTTCGATCGCTCCCGTGTCGGCCGGTTCCGCGCCGCGGTAGCCCAGCAGCAACGCCGAGGCCTGCGGAGAGCGCACGAGGGCGGCCGCGTCCGCGTCGGTCAGCGGCGGGATCCCGTACCCGACGTCGTGCACCAGCTCGGTGACCACCCCACCGAGCCGGAACGACACGACGGGGCCGAACAACGCGTCCTCGGTGCTCCCGACGACGCAGGCAACGCCTCGCCCGGCCATCCGTTGGACGATCAGCTCGCCGGCGACCTCCGCTCCGAACGCCTCCCCCATCGCCTGGTACGCCCGGCGCAGTGCAAGCTCGTTCGCGAGGTCGAGGCGGACCCCGCCCAGGTCGGACCGGTGCGCGAGGTGCGGAGCTCGGGCCTTGAGCGCGACCGGGTACCCCAGCCGCTCGGCGGCGGCAGCGGCCGCATCGGCCGTGGCCACGGTCACCGACGGCCAGACGTTGATCCCGTAGCAGCGCAGAAGCTGGGTGAGCTCGCCGTCCGGCAGCACGACCGACTCGCGACCGGTGTGCATCGCCCGCTCGACGATCACCCCGGCGGCGTCGGCGTCGATGCCCTCGAGCTCGGGAACCTCGCCCGGATCGGCAGCCCGCCAACCCGCGTACGCGGTGACGGACGCGAGCGCGCCCACGGCGTCCTCGACCGATCCGAACGTCGGCACCGAGCCGATCACCGGCACCCCGTCGGGGCTGACCCGGCGAAGGAGGGCGGATGCGCCCTCAACCGCGAGGAAGGTCGCCAGCACCGGTTTTGTCGCGCGGGCGGCGACCTGGGCCAGCTCGCGCGCCACGTGCTCCCCCGTGGAACCGACCGGCGGAAGGTAGAGGGCCAGGACCGCGTCGACCGCCGGGTCGTCGACGAGCGCAGCGAGCACGAGCCCGAACTCCTGCGCCGTGGCATCGGGCCGGAAGGTGCTCGCCGGGTCGACCGTGCTCAGCCCGTACGCTTCGCAGGCGTCCGCAGCAAGTACCGCGAGGGCGTCCGAGTTGCCGACCACACCGACGCGCGACCCGGTCGGCAGCGGCTGGAAGGTCAGCAGGGTGGCTGCGTCGAACAGCGCCGACAGGTTGCCCACCTGGATCACTCCGGACTGCTCGAACAGAGCGTCGACCGCGGCGGGCGGCAACGAGGTACCGCGCACCGTGTGGCCCAGCGGGATGCCTTGCGAGCTGCGGCCGGACTTCACCGCGACGATCGGCTTCGTCCGGGAGGTGCGTCGGGCGATCCGGCTGAACTTGCGCGGATTGCCGATGGACTCCAGGTACAGCAGGAGCACGTCGGTGCTGGGGTCGTCCTCCCAGAACTGGATCAGGTCGTTGCCGCTGACGTCGGCCCGATTGCCGGCCGAGACGAACGACGACAGCCCCAGGCCCCTGGCCACGACAGTCTCGAGCAGAGCGACCCCCAGTGCGCCGGACTGGGAGAAGAAGCCGATCCGGCCGTGGCCGGGCATCACCGGGGACAGCGAGGCATTGAGCCGGACCGTCGGGTCGCCGTTGATGATCCCCAGGCAGTTGGGGCCGATGACCCGCATCCCGCCGGCCCTCGCCCGGCTGACCAGCTCGCGCTGCAGCTCGCGCCCGTCGGGTCCGGCCTCGGCGAAGCCGGACGACACCACCACGAGGCCGCGCACGTGCTTGGCCGCGCACTCGTCCACCACGTCGAGGACGGCCTCGGCCGGGACCGCCACGACCACCAGGTCGACGTCGCCCGCGATGTCGAGGACCGACCGGAACGAGGGCAGGCCGCCGATGGTCTCGCCTTCTGGCAGCGAGGAGTTGACCGCATAGGAGTCGCCGGCGAAGCGTCCGTCGGCCAGATGCTGGACGAGGTTCGCGCCCACCGTCCCCGGGGACAGGGACGCCCCGACCACCGCGACCGAGCGCGGCCGGAGCAGGCGCTCGATCGAACGGGCCTCGGCCCGGTGCTCCCGGGTCTCCTGGACGACCCGGCTAGTCGCGGTGGGTTCGATCGCGAACTCGAGCGAGATGTAGCCCTCCTCCATCGCCGAGCGGGGTGCGTACCCGGCGTCCCGGAAGACCCCGAGCATCCGGGAGTTGGCCGGCAGCACCTCCGCGACGAAGCGGGAGATGCCGTTCTCCCGGGCCGCCGCGGCAAGGTGCTCGAGCAGCACAGAACCGAGTCCCCGGCCCTGGAAGTCGTCGCGGATCGTGAAGGCGACCTCGGCCTCGCCGTCGGCCACCTGGTCGTAGCGCCCGACCCCGACGAACTCCCCTCGCGCCAGCACGACCAGAGCCACCCGGTCTCGGTGGTCGACCTTGGTGAACCGGGTGAGGTCGCGCTCGCTGAGCACGGGGTAGGGCGCGAAGAAGCGGTAGTAGATCGTCTCCTCGGACAACCGGCTGTGGAACTCCTTCAGCCGCTCGCGGTCATCGGTGCGGATCGGGCGCAGGTGGGCCACCCCGCCGTCGCGCAGGACGACGTCGGCCTCCCAGCGCGACGGGTACGCGGCCTCGGACACGTGGCCACGCTAGCCGTAGGCTGCACTGGTGCACTCGTCGACCTCGTTTCCCGGCCTGTCCGTCCACCCGGAGGTCGCTGCCGCGCTGGTCACGGCGGCACCTTTGGTGGCGTTGGAGTCGACGATCATCAGCCACGGCCTCCCTCGTCCGGACAACCTGGTCGTGGCGCGCGAGATCGAGCAGCATGTACGCGACGCGGGCGCAGTGCCGGCGACGATCGCCGTGGTCGACGGCCGGGTCTGCGTGGGCCTCGACGACGACCAGCTCGCCGCCCTCGCCACACGCGAGGACGTCGTCAAGGTCAGCGTCCGCGACCTCGCGACGGTCGTCGCACGAGGCGGCATGGGGGCGACCACCGTGGCTGCCACGAGTCACATCGCGCACCAGGTCGGCATCTCGGTGTTCGCGACCGGCGGGCTCGGAGGGGTGCACCGTGAGGCCCGGGTCACCTGGGACGAGTCGGCCGACCTGACCACGCTCGGCACCGTTCCCGTCACGATCGTCTGCGCAGGTGTCAAGTCCATCCTCGACGTTGCGGCGACCCTCGAACGCATGGAGACGCTCAACATCGGCCTGCTCGGCTTCAAGACCCAGCGCTTCCCCGGGTTCTATCTGACCGACTCCGGGCACCCGCTTGAGTTCCGGGTCGAGTC